>NZ_JAJJPA010000050.1 GCF_020907985.1 Kitasatospora humi
TTGATCGGGGAAAACTTGTAAAGCGGGGGTCGTCGGTTCGAACCCGACAGGGGGCTCAGCGAACGAAGCAGCACGGCGCACGACGAGGGCCAGGTCACCGGGTTTACCCGGGGGCCTGGCCCCTGAGCGTTGTTCGAGCGGTTTCAGTAGAGCCCGCCGTGGCTGGTGGCGGGCGGCTCCACGGTTTTACTCGCCTCCCAGGCTCGGGACCCGAGTCGAGCAAGAACGGGGGCCACTCGGCCAAATTGCGGTCAGGCCCTAAGAGCCCTGACCGAATCGCAACAGCTTAGGGCCCCTGATCATGCTCGACCACAAACCAGGCAGGACACTGGCCAAAACCGCTCCGCTGCCCGTGAGGGAACTCTGCCGCTCACTACATTTGAGAATTCTAGCCGGCACTACCGAGGTAAATTCTAACACCACATCCAGCGATCACGCTCGGCAATAATCAACGCCTGTTATCGCCTCATGCTTGACTGTCGCAAAACATCAGCCAGTAGCGCCACCGAGCTATGCGGGTTCGGCGGCCGGTGTGGAACGGATGTCGACTTGCAATGCATAGCGCGCCGAATTGCTTCCTCATAGGTAGAGAACGGAAAGGCTTCGGGGAGATTTTTTCCTGAGAATCCGTGGCGCTCCTTGAGTCTCGCCAAGGCCTCGGCGCCAGCGATCCAAGTCGTTTGATCAGCAAAGTGCCAGAGGAGCCAAATTTCGAAACAAGGGTTGCTGATGGCGAGCGAGACGCCCTCTTTCCGAGCGAGGGAGCATGCAGCCTCAAGTGACTGGTGGTTGTCCACATCGACGGCACACCACGTTGCATCGAAAGGATCACCTGCTCGCTGCTCGCGCGCTCTCCTGGTGATAGCTTCCTTGACCACCGAAAGCGGATCCTTCCCGAGGCCGACAGGCCTTACCGAGATCACCTGGATTGCTCGCGAGTTGAGATGCCTGGCCAGTCCCTCAAAGTACTGGGGTTCAGTCTTGATGCCCTCCGTGACAATCAAGATCTTCTTCCCGGCCACCTTTCGGTTGCGCGGCTTCTTAAGTTCATGACTTCCACGCCTGATGTGCCCCCCCCATTCCCTTATCGCCCCACTTCAAGGGCGCGCTGAAAATCCTGCCATGAAATCTGCGGCACAGACCCATATCGGCCACTTAGGTAGCGACGTTCGATGTTGTGATCGCTTTTGACTGGAAAGTCTGTCAGCGGATACAGGTCTGTCGCCCCATTCAGATCCTTCTCCGTGAACCACACATCTTCTCTCCCAAGGGCACCGCCGGAGAGGTGGCTCATGAGGGAAGTGTCGTGTGAAGCAAAGATAAGCTGAGCTCCGGTCTGATTGTACTCGGGCGTTTTGAACAGCTCAATCATTGCCGAGACTAGCTTTGGATGGAGACTCGCATCGATTTCATCAACTGCAAAAACCCCACCCCACTCCATGGCGCGCAGTGCAGGAAGAGCCAGAGACAGCCATGAGACCGTTCCGGCGCTCTCCCGAGAGATATCCAGGCGGTACTCACTACCATCTCCGGTGGAATGCCAGAAGCCAATTTCCTTCTGCTGCTCTGCGATGAAATCATCCACGGAGCCCCCGGTCGAGTTCGGTGACTCGGCGCTGGAAATGATCGTGCTCAGCGCCTTGTAGACGTGGCGAATGTTATC
This sequence comes from Kitasatospora humi, assembly GCF_020907985.1. Lineage (GTDB taxonomy): Bacteria > Actinomycetota > Actinomycetes > Streptomycetales > Streptomycetaceae > Kitasatospora > Kitasatospora humi. Next base: position 1,664 of record NZ_JAJJPA010000050.1, read on the forward strand.
CAGCTGTCCCTCTGGAATCTCCTTGGACTCTGCTGAGATCCGCAAGATTCCCAGATCTGCAAACCTCAGGAGGCTTTCTGCCTTGCGCCGGACCGAGTCGTCCTCGATCCATTTTCTGATGGATCGAATTCGACCGGCCTGCTGCTGCTCAGAGAATGGGACATATTCGAAGTGGCTCGTAAGGTAGTGCTGGATCCTGCCAAGCTCTTTATGCTTCCAATGGGTGGCCACCGAAAGGAAGAGGCTGTGACTGCCCATGACTCGGGCAATCCTGCGATTGTCACCCTTTAGATTGCGGCCGAATTCGATGTCATTCGGTGTCCCTCGCTCGAAAAGCACCCTCTTTCGCCCCGAAGGGTAGCTGTACAGCCATTCAGATTCGACTCCAGATCTGCTGACCTCAAATCCATAAGTGTGCCGGATGTCTTTGATCGTGAAGTCGATCTCATATGCCGAAGGATCATTTTTGGATGTTTTGTCAAGCAGAAACGGCGAACGCGGGAATTCGTCCCAGTGCGCCGACCGCTGGAGGGCGCGGCGTGCGAAATCCAGTGCATCGAGAATATTTGTCTTGCCCGATGCATTGGCGCCAAAGATTCCAGCAACGCGGTTAGTGACCGGCCGCCAGTCGCCATCGGCGGGTCGACTTGCCGAGAAGCCGGCCGTGGTCATGGAGAGCTCGATGGTGTCACGGATGGACCGATGGTTCGTGGCTCGGAACCTCAGCAGCATGGCTCTCACCTTGGTAGCAGTTTCGTCGTCCTCCTGGACGGAAGCCGCCTCAGATGGCTCTGAGACCGTACTATCATGGCGCACTCGTCGGCGCAGCGGTAAGCCCAAAGTCCCTCCAATGGCTGAACAGGGCATCTCACCTGCGTACGTTCGCGCCAAGCCAAGCCCGGCCTGATCGAAACCCGTTCCGTGCCCGCTGCGCGCCCTTCGGCTAGCGCGGCCGCCGCGGCGAAGGACAGTGAGACGCCCGGCTGTCCCGCAGGTCAGCGAGTCGCCAGATCAGCGCAAATCTGCGTCCGCCGTCTGCAAGCTGGTGCTGTATAGCGGCGGCGTGCTGCAACCTCCGTGACCCCAGGGGACCAAAGGGGCACCATCCATGCCACAGACGTGCCAGATTGGGCGGTACGTGGCGATCAGTCGCGGGTGCCGGCGGTGTGACGGCCGAGGAACCGGGCAGGCAGGGCAAGTCGCAGGTCACGCTGGATATTGAACGCCTGTGAGCGGGGGGCCGTGGGTTCGAATCCGACAGGGGGCTCCGTCATCGCCGGCCTCGGACGACTCGTCCGGGGCCGTTTGCGTGGGCGGGTGGCGGGCGGGTCGGGGGTGCGCGGGGTTGGGGGCGTCCTTGTGGACCGGCCGGGGCGGGCTGCCTGCTGGGGAGTTCGCGGTGCTCGGGCGGCTCGGGTCGGTGGGCGGGTGACGGCTGCGCGTGCTGCGGGTGGGCGGGGGATCTGAGATCTTTTACGTCTCTGCTGTTGGTTACTGATGGGGCGTTGTGTCTTGATGGGGGACTTGATGGGGTACGAGCGGGCAGGACGCGCCGGCGGACACCGCCTGGCACCGGTGGTGGTGGCGGCTCTGGCGCTTGCGCTGGTCACGGGTTGCGGGGGCACCGCACGGCCGGTTGCTCCGGGGGGTGACGGCAAGGCGCCTGCGACGGATCCGGCTCAGAAACCGCCGGTCGCTGCCGATGCGGCCTTCCGCGACCACGACCTCGTGATCAGCGCGGGCTGTACCGTGCCCGGGTCCCGGCCCGCCAAGGTGTGGGTCGAGGGATACGATCCGGGTAGTTGGAAGAAGACCGTGTCGGTCGAGTTCACGCTCCCGGCGCAGGCGGTGGTCAGTACCGCCGGAGGGCAGCTGAGTGCCCTGCAAGACCTGTGCGCGGGCAACTTCCCGGTTCCCGGGGGTGACGACGGGGCCGCCTCCGACCGCGCCTTCGGGCCCAGGGTCCGGGAGCTCTTCGACCACGACTTCAGTCGGCTCGCGGTGGTCACCACCGACGACAAGACGGGCGCGAGCCACGTCGGTTACGTCGACCGTGCGGGCAAGTTCACCGATCTCACCGGAACCGCCTCGGGGTTCAGCAGCACTCCCCACGAGCAGGACGCGCTCTTCGCCCCCGACGGCGGGAGCGTCTGGTTCACCTACCGGGATCCGGGCGGCCAGTTCCACATCGCCAGCCGTGCCCTCACCTCCGATCACCGGCTCGTCGACCAGTGGTCGGGGCCGACCGACGGCGCCGACGACCTCGATCTCCAGTTGGGTGGCAGCCCGCTGCGCGCCGTGGTCGGTGGAACCGTCCGGTTCGGCCCGGACGGCCGGCGGGCGGCCGGGTTCATCGACGGTGCGGGTGACAACGTGGTGGCCGTGCCGTCGAGCGGCGTCCTGAAGACGAACGGCGATGCCGGCGCGATCACCGACCAGGACTGCGATCCATCAGGATGGGTCGACGACCACACCCTGCTGTGCGCCCCCAGGGGGCTGTCGCCTGCACAGCCCCCGTACCAGAACAACCTGTGGACCCTTGATGTCGACCGGATGCACCCGGGGGACTACGAGCACGCCAAGGACGCCGCCAGCCCGCCCCTGCTGCCGGCGACCGACCGCAAGAACCTCCCCGAGGTGGTCTCGCCTGACGGCAAGAAGCTGCTGTTCCGTTCCGTGCAGGGCAAGGACGAGAACGCGTTCGTCACCGACCTGACCCCTGGCGCCCAGCCGCAGCAGATCACCGCCCCTGAGGCGGCCACGGCCCTGGGCTCGGGGGATTGCGTCCTGGAGTGGCGCTAGTCGTCCGGCTCAACCCGGCGCGTGAGCACCATAGGTGACCATGCGTCAGGCCCGACGCTCCCCTCCACAGGGCCGGGCCTGACGCCGTTTCCGGAGCCGAGCCGCGCGGTCGCTCGTGGGCGCCCGGCTCGTGCAGCGCTGTCAGTGGGCGGCTGCGACGTTCTTGACCAGGGTCTCGGTCAGCGCCACGCCGGCGGTTCCGGTGTTGCGCTGGTCGTTGTCGAGGGTGGACACCACGATGCCGCCGACGCGCGCGGCGACGAGGGTGGTGCCGCCATCCAGGTTCGGCGAGGTGATGACCGCCTCGACCGCCTCGTCGCCGAGGCCGGTGAGCGGCTTCAGGGTGACGGTCTCGGTGTAGGTCTGGCCGTTCACCGTGGTCGGGAAGGTGTGGCAGGCGGTGAGGTTCTGCTTCAGGGTGGCCATCATCGTGATCGCGTCGTTGCCGCGGTAACTGCTCACGTCCTGGGCGAACATGTCCTGCGCGTCGTCCGTGTAGTCGTTCTGGGCGAAGGACGCGTAGTTGGCCCCGGCCGAGTCGGTCCAGTTCGTCTGGCGGAGCATGTCGCAGGCCTTCGGAGGCGCGACCGGGGACGGCGCGATCGGGGGGTTGAAGCCGTCCCCCGTGCTCTGGGTGCCGCTCGGGTCCAGCTTGAGGTTCTGCGGGAGCGCGCTGGCCGGCAGCAGCAGGGCGTTGAGCTTGTTGCCGTTCGGCAGGCCGGCGGTGCCCCCGGTGGGGCTGGGGCTCGACGCGGGCGACGCGGCGGACGACGCGGCGGACGACGCGGCGGCGGATGCCGGGGCGGCCGAGGTGTGCGCGGCTCCCGAGGAGCAGGCGGTGAGACCGAGAAGCGCGGCGGTGCCGCAGGCGACCAGGGCGGTTCGGCGGAGGTGCTGGGACATGACGGGGTGCGCCTTTCGGGCGGAGACGAAGCTGTGTGAGCGGCGCGCCAATAAGATCACGGCGTGTGAACCGCGTCAACACAGGAGTTTTCTGTGAGGAGAGTTGTAAGATCGCGTTGAGTCATAGCGCTGCCGGAGGGGGCCGCATCAGTGCCGGAGATCAGGACAGACGTCACGGCCGCAGGGATCGCGCGGTTGGCCGGAGTCGGTCGCGCCGCGGTCAGCAACTGGCGGCGCAGGCACGCCGACTTCCCCAAGCCCGTCGGCGGCACCGACGCCAGTCCGGTCTTCGATCAGGCCGAGGTCGAGCAGTGGCTGCGCGACCAGGGCAAGCTCGCCCAAGTGCCGCTGCGGGAACGGGTCTGGCAGCAGGTCGAACGGGACCCGGCCGGGCCGGCCGCCGCGCTCCGGCTGCTCGGTGCCGTCCTGCTGCTGCGCGGTCGACCCACCCGGTGGCAGGAGTTGGCCGACGCGGACGACCGCCGGCTGTCCGGTGAACTGCCCCAGGCGCTGGCGGAAGTGCTCCGCGACCGGCTGGGCGAGGACCACCCGGTGCTGGTGCCGGGCGGACCGGACCTGGCCGAGCGGTCGGCGCTGCTGCGCGGGGGCGTGGAGCTCGCCAACGAGCTGGGCGCCCGCGAGGCCTACGAGTTCCTGATGGGCCGCCACCTGGAGTCCGGACCCCGCCAGTACACCCTGACGCCCGCGCCGCTGTCCGAGCTGATGGCCGAACTCGCCGGCCCGGCCGAGCTGGTGCTGGACCCGGCCTGCGGCTTCGGCGGTCTGCTGGTCGCGGCCGGTGCCACCGCGGCGGTGGCGGGCCAGGAGGCCGATCCGGACCTCGCCGCGCTGACCGCGCTGCGCCTCGCGCTGCACACGCGGGGGCCGGTGCGGATCAGGGTGGGTGACAGCCTGCGCGCCGACGCGCACCCCGGGCTGCGAGCGGACGCCGTGCTGTGCCATCCGCCGTTCAACGAACGCTCCTGGGGGCACGAGGAGCTCGCCTATGACACCCGCTGGGAGTACGGGCTGCCGCCGCGGACCGAGTCCGAGCTGGCCTGGATTCAGCACGCCCTCTCCCACCTGCGGGAGAACGGCTGCGCCGTGCTGCTGATGCCGCCCGCGGTGGCGTCCCGCAAGTCGGGCCGGCGGATCCGGGCGGACCTGCTGCGGCGCGGTGCACTGCGGGCGGTGGTCGCGCTCCCCGCCGGAGCGGCCCCGCCGTTCGGGATCCCGTTGCACCTGTGGATCCTCCGCCGCCCCGCGGCCGACGCGGCCCAGCAGCAGGGCCTGCTGCTGGTGAACGCCGCCGAGCGGTCGGACGGCGGGGAGAAGCCGTCGTGGCCGGAACTGCGCGCCATGGTGCTGGAGGACTGGCTGGCCTTCGACCGCGAGGACGGTACGCCGGAGCGACCCGGCGTCAGCCGGACCGTTCCGCTGGTCGATCTGCTGGACGACGAGGTGGACGTGACGCCGGCCCGGCACCTGCCGGTGCGGGCGACGGGCACCGGCGACGCCGGGCCGAGCGAGGTGCGCGGCCGTCTGAGCGAGGCGTTGCGCAGCACCGTGGAACTGCTGCCGGTGACCGGCGTCCAGGGTGCGCCCGCCCGCTGGCCGGTCACCAGCGTCGGCGCACTGGCCCGGAGCGGTGCGCTGTCGATGCGGACCGGGGGCGCCGGTGCCGGCGTCGGCGGCCCGCCGGTGCTGACCGAGCACGACGTCGTGTCGGGCGGCGCGCCCTCCGGTGTGCTGCCCGAGGGCGAGGAAGAGGCGCCGGTGCTCACCCGGGTCGGGGACGTGGTGATCCCCGTGCTCGGCCGGGGCACCACGACCCGCGTGATCGACGAAGCCACGGCCGGTGCCGCGCTGGGCCGCAACGTGCACCTGCTGCGACCCGACCCGGCCGTCCTGGACTCGTGGTTCCTCGCCGGTTTCCTGCGGGGCACCGCGAACAACCGGCAGGCCAGCAGCTTCACCACGAGCGCGACCCGACTCGACGTGCGCCGCCTCCAGGTGCCCCGGCTGCCGCTGGCCGACCAGCGGCGCTACGGGGAGCGGTTCCGTGCCGTCACCGCGTTCGAGGAGGCGTCACGGCGGGCCGCCAGACTGGGCGAACTGCTCGTCCAGGGCTTGTACGACGGGCTGACGGACGGGACCATCAGCCCTACCTGACATCGGCGGACGGGTGCGGCACCGGGGTCGGTAGGCTGACCCCGGCAACCGCCGATCACCCTCCGCCGACCAGGAGCTGGCCCATGTACGGCCCCGTCCCGACAGCGCCGCCACGCGGGCCCGGCGCATCAGCGTGGCGGGTGGTCCTGCGGGTGGTGCTCAGCATCGTTCCGGTGCTGTCCATCGGCATGCTGGGGTGGGTGTCGATGCTGTGGCTGGCGCTCGTTCACCGGCGCACCCGCGACTGGCTGATGCTCGTGCTGACGGGGGCGACGGCCATCGGCGGGTTGGCGCTGATCGGCCCCTCCGACGGGGAGGGCGGGCAGACCACCGCCGGAATGGTGCTGCTGCTCGGGACCGCGGTGTTCGTGCCGGCGTACTTGCTGGCCGTCGAGTTGCGGCCGCAGCAACCGGTCGGGGCAGCCGCCGTTCCGGGGCCGTTCGCGGGGGCGCCGCTGGTGCGTTCGGCTCAGCCGGTGCAGCACGCTCAGCCGGTGCAGCAGGTACCGCTGGTGCAGCCGGTACCGCCGGTGCGGCCGAGCCAGCCGCTACCGCCTGGCTACCCGCCGCCGGGCCGGCCGCGACAGGACCGCATCGGCGAGGTCAGGGCCGGGCTCGACGAACTGAGCGCCTATCTCCAGCAGCAGGACCGCTCGTGAAGGGCCGGCTCGTCGCCGGGCGCTACGAGCTGGCGATGCTCATCGGGCAGGGCGGCATGGGCCAGGTGTGGCTGGCGCACGACCGCACGCTGGACCGGCGGGTGGCCGTCAAACTGCTCCGGCCCGACCGGGCACCCGGAGCGGACGAGTCCGACGAGGTGCGGCGGCGCTTCGCCCGGGAGTGCCGGGTCACCGCGCAGGTGGACCACCCGGGGCTGGTCACCGTGCACGACGCGGCGAGCGACGGCGACGACCTCTACCTGGTCATGCAGTACGTCCAGGGCGCGGACCTGGCCGACCACCTGGCCGAGCACGATCCTTACCCCTGGCCGTGGGCGGCCGCCGTGGCGGCGCAGCTCTGCCCGGTGCTGGCCGCCGTGCACGCGGTGCCGGCCGTGCACCGCGACCTCAAGCCGCGCAACATCATGATCCGCCCCGACGGCACCGCGGTCGTGCTCGACCTCGGTGTCGCCGCCGTGCTGACGAATGACACCACCCGGCTCACCCTCACCGGGTCACCCATCGGCAGCCCGGTGTACATGGCGCCCGAGCAGGCGATGGGCGGTGCGGTCGGCCCGCGCGCCGACCTCTACGCCCTCGGCGTGATCCTGCACGAACTGCTGAGCGGCACCGTTCCGTTCGCCAGCCCCTCGCCGCTCGGCGTGCTGCACCAGCACGTCTACGAGCCGCCGCCGCCACTGCGCCGGATCCGGCCGGACACACCGGTGGCACTGGAGGCCCTGGTCCTGCGGCTGCTCGCCAAGGACCCACGGGACCGGCCGGCCGACGCCGCGGAGGTCCACCGGGCGCTGGTGCCCCTGCTGCCCGGGCCGGACGCGGCCCGCCCCGACGGCTTCGAGCCGCCGATGGACCCGACCAGGCCGTTCCGGCTGCCGTACGCGCCCTGGCACGGCGGCCAGCCGCAGCAGTCGCCGCCCCCCGCGCCGGCTGCCGTTCCGTTCCCCACGCCGGCTGCCGTCCCGTTCCCCGCGCAGGTCGGCGGGCCGTCCCACGCGCTCAGCGCCGTCCCGTACCCCGCGCCCGCCGCTGTCCCGGCCCCCGCGCCGGCCGGCGGGCAGGCCGTGGGGAACGCGGATACGGCCGCGGCCGTCGAGGAGGCGAAGCGGCTGCTGGACGCAGGCCGGGTCAGCCAGGCGGCCGGCGTGCTCGGAAGCGCACTGTCGGCGGCCGAGCAGGCCCACGGCCGGCACGCGCCCGTCGTCCACATGTTGCGGAAGCACTACGCCGCGACCCTGCTGGAGGACGGTCAGTTCCACGCCGCGCTCCCGCAGTTGCGGCTGCTGGGCGAGGAGCGCGCGGGGCAGGTCGGCCCGACCGACCCGCAGGTCCTGCGCTTCCGCGTCGAGGCGGCGCAGTGCCTGGAGCACCTCGGCGACCAGGTGTCGGCGCTCGCCGAGTACCAGGCGCTGCTGCCCCTGCTGGACCGGCATGCGGACGACGATCCGGCGCTCCTGCTGGAGGTCCGCCGCCGCACGGCGCACCTGCTCATGGTGGCGGGTGACCACGCCGCGGCCCGGGCGGCCCTGCACGGGCTGCTCCTCGAAACCGAACGGCGCTACGGCCCGCACCACCCGCTCGCGGCCGAGACCCGGCGGGCCCTCGGCTGACGCGACCGACGGAAGGCCGGGCCGCCGCGCGGGGCACCGCCGCGCCCGTGAGCCGCCGGTCCGGGCGCCGGCCGCGTGCGGTCGCGTCCGGGCAGCCCCGACGCCGACGCCGACGAAGTGCGTCCGCTGTCCGCAGACGCCGTCCGCAGACGCTGTCCGCTGTCCGCCGTCCGACGAGCGCCGCCAAGCCCGACGCCCGGCACGCCACGACGTGCCGGGCTGACCCGGTTCAGCGGCGGCCCCAGCCGGGCGGCGGGGCGATCTTGCCGGGCATGATGCGGGAGTACTCGATGTTGCGCGAGCAGAGGGTGGGCGTCGCGAAGTCGAGGATGTTGGTCTCGATCAGGGTGACCCAGCCCATGGTGCCGTCGGTGTCGGACGGCACCTGCATGGTCACCCAGATCTCGATGGCCGCCCGGTTGCCGGAGACGATGGGCGTGCCCTGGAGCCCGGACATGCCGGCCTGGGGCGCGGTGACGCCGACCCAGTAGTCGTGGATCTCCTTGCTCCCGTGGAACATCTGGTCGGACACGGACGGGACGGACTGGTACTCGGCGTCGGGGGTGAAGAGCCGCACGACGGCGTCCGCGTCCTTGGTCTGCCAGGCCTTGAGGTAGGCGGCCATCCAGCGGGTCACGTCGTGCTCGCGCAGTGTCGGGGTGTGGGCGGCGGCGGCCGGGACCGCCGTGGCGGCGACGACGGCCGCGGGCACCGCGGTCGCCAGGCCCACGCGGAGCATCGTGCGGCGGTCGGGGAGAGCGGGCATGGTGCGGTTCCTCCTGGGGGGTCGGCGGACGGCTCGCGGTGGCACCGGGGGCGGGCGGCACGCGGGGAGGACGCGGAAAGGGAAGGGTGTGCCGTCGGGGAGTGATGCGCCCGGTGCGCCGGATCAGGATAGGGCGGACCTCGCGGGGTGGCGGCGTTGCTGCTCGAACTCCCGATCACAGCGTTCAGTTGATGCAGTATCGACGCGCAAACATACTGCACGACCGTTCGGTTATGAGATAGCGTCAGGGATCGACGGAAGCCGAAGAGAAGGGGAGCGCGATGGACATCCGAACCCTGCACGTCCGGGCGCTGGAGCTGGCCACCGAGGTGGTCGACCAGGTCACCGCCGACCAGCTGTGGCGGCCCACGCCCTGCGCCGACTGGCGGTTGGGGGAGTTGCTGGCGCACATGATCGGCCAGAACCACGGGTTCGCGGCGGCCGCCCGGGGCCTGGGGGACGACCTCCACCAGTGGCGCGACCGCCCCTTCCCCGGGACGCCGGCGCGCAGTTGGGCGGTCTCGGTCGCCGACGTCGTCGAGGCCTTCGCCACCGCCGCTGCGCCGCTGCGGCTCCCGGAGGTGCGGCCCGGCCTGGACATCCCCGTCGAGACCGCCGTCTCCTTCCACCACCTCGACACCCTGGTGCACGCCTGGGACGTGGCGGTCACGCTCGGCCTGCCGTTCGAGCCACCGCAGGAGCAGGCCCGGGCGGTCCTGGCGGTGGCTGCCCGGGTGCCCGCCGGTCCGGACGACCGCCGGCCCGGCGGGTCCTTCGGCGGGGTGCTGGCGCCCGGCGCCGGCGCGTCGGAGTTCCACCGGGCGCTCGCCCTGCTCGGCCGGGACCCCGCCTGGCAGCCGGTGGGGCAGCCGGTGTGACGACTGGTCAGCGGGCGAGTTCCTCGTAGCCGAACAGGCCGGCCAGCAGCACGGCGATGACGGCGGTCTGGGCCGCCCCGCAGAACTGGTGGCCCAGCAGCGTGGTGGCCCCGATCACCGGGGCGGCCACCAGCCGGGGCAGTTGGGGCGCCAGTCCCAGGGTCCGCCGGATCGCCGCGTTGGTGACCAGGTAGAGCATCACCCCGCCGGCCAGCGCGCCGGCGAACTGCCAGCTCAGCGGCGCGGTCGGGGCGCCCAACGCGGCCCGGATGCCGGCCGTGAAGAGCAGCACCCCGAGCAGCAGCCCGTAGTGGCCGACGTTGTAGACGTTGACCGCGATCCGGTTGCGCACGTCGTCCGGCAGCCCCGACAGCACCCGCTCGGCCTGCTCGTCGTCGTCGTGCCCGAAGTACGCCCACCAGAGCGCGACGCAGACCGCCAGCGCGAGCAGCGCCGTGGCCAGCGGGCCGGCCTCCAGGGTCGCGGCGCCGGTGCCCAGGGCGATCACCGACTCGCCGAAGGCGATGATGATCACCAGGCCGTGCCGCTCCACGAAGTGGTCGGCGCGCAACTGGAAGTTGGGCAGGTCGACCAGCCGCGGGATGACGAACTGCAGGGCGAAGGCCAGTACCCACAGGCTGAGTTGGGCCGATCCGGTGAGGAATCCGCCGAACACCACCAGGCCCGCGTTCACCGTGTTGAGCAGCCCCATCCGCACCACCGAGTGCCCGGCCACGCCGTGCACCGCGAACAGCCCGGTGTGCAGGGCCACCACGACCAGGTAGGCCCAGCCGAAGGCGACGCCCTCGCCCTCGAAGGCGTGCGGAATGGTCAGCGCGATCACCAGGAAGCTCACCATGGTGAGCAGCAGCAGCCCGCGCCGCGGGTGGGTGTGGGGCGGCATCGCGTTGGTGGCCCAGGTGAAGGCGTCGTACATCCACCAGATGATGGCGAGCACCACCATCACCCGCAGCAGCCCGGACGGGTCGAGGTGGTGCACCAGGCTGGTGCTCAACTGGGTGATGGTGAAGACGAAGACGAGATCGAGGAAGAGCTCCAGCGGCGAGACCCTGAGCGTGTCCGGCTGAAGCGTGTCGGATTCGGTGGTCACTTCGGTGGTCACTTCCGGAGTATCGGCCACGCGTTCGCCAACCGGTGCCAGGGGGTGCCGGGTGACGGCAGGTCAGTCAGTCGGCGCAGTGCGGCCGTTCGCGCCCGCCCGCCCGCCGGAACCCGGTGGGCGCCATGCCGACCCGGCGGGTGAACAGCCGGGTGAAGTACGCCGGGTCGTGGTAGCCGACCGCCTGGGACACCTCGCGCACCGAGTGGTCGGTGGCGAGCAGCAGCCGCTTGGCCCGGGAGAGCCGGGCCCGCAGGATGTACTCCTTCGGCGTGGCCCCGGTGGCCCGCTGAACCTCGCCGCGCAGCGCCGCCTCGTCGAGCCCGAGCCGCCGGGCGTGCTCGCCCACGCTGACCGGTTCCACGGCGTGCTCGTCCAGGTAGCGGACCACCTGGGAGAGGTCGGCGTCCACCCGGCCGACCAGCAGCTGGGCGAGCAGCTGGTGGACCAGGGCGGCCGCCACCACGTCGCGGTGCGCCGCGCCGCTGCGCACCGCCATGGTCAGCCGGTCGAAGACCCGCAGCAGCTCCCGCACACCGGGACCGAGCGGCACCACGGGGTGCTCCCGGTCCAGGCCGCCGAGCGCCTCGTGGGCCCCGGCCGCCGGTCCGTCGAACAGCACCCAGCGCTCCGACCAGCCCACCGGGTCCGGCTGGTAGGCGTGGTAGAGCCCGGGGAAGACCACGAAGGCCGCGGGCGCCCGCACCGGCAGCCGGCGGCGCGGCCGGTCGCCCCACTCCAGCCAGCCGGCGCCCCGGGTGACCAGCATCAGGCCGTAGCAGTTCAGCACCCGGCCGTCGAACTCCATCCGCCGCACCTGCTGCCAGCCCACGCCCAGGCAGACCAGCCCGAGCCTGCGGTGCTCCGCGGACGGGGTCAGGTACTGCGCGAAGCTGCGCACGGGGCCTCCTGGCGCGTCCTGGAAGGGAGCACCAGGATGCCGCCGAGGCCCTCGGAAAGTCCAAGGGGATGGACAACGGCCGTGGTCAGCGCGGTGCACCGGGTCGAGGGGAAGTCCATGGTCTGCTGGAGAGGAGTTCAAGCGGGGCCCCGTGCCGTCCGCGAGCACGGAGCCTGCCCGGGAACACGACCGTGAGGAGTCCGCTGCCGATGCCCAGCCTGACCTACGACCGGGACGGCTTCGCCCTGGACGGCGCGCCGCTGCGGATCCTCTCCGGCGCCCTGCACTACTTCCGGGTGCTGCCCGAGCAGTGGGAGGACCGGCTCGCCCTGCTGCGCGCGATGGGCCTCAACACCGTGGAGACCTACGTGCCGTGGAACCTGCACGAGCCGAGACCGGGGCGGTACGACTTCACCGGCCGGCTCGACCTGGCGGCCTTCCTGCGGGCCGCCGAGCGCCAGGGCCTGCACGCCCTGGTCCGGCCCGGCCCGTACATCTGCGCCGAGTGGGAGTTCGGCGGGCTGCCGGCCTGGCTGCTGAAGGACCCGGGGATCCGGCTGCGCTGCGGCCATCCCGGCTACCTGGCCGCCGTGGACCGCTGGTTCGACGAGCTGCTGCCCCGGCTGCTCCCGCTGCTCGTCGAGGCCGGCGGGCCGGTGCTGGCGCTCCAGGTGGAGAACGAGTACGGCTCCTACGGCACCGACGGCGACTACCTGCGCCACCTCGCCGACGGGCTGCGCCGGCGCGGCGTCCGGAGCCTGCTGTTCACCTCGGACGGCCCGGAGCACCCGATGCTCCAGGGCGGCACCCTGGCGGGTGTGCTGCCGACCGCCAACTTCGGCGACCGGACGGCGGAGTCCTTCGCGGTGCTGCGCGAGTACGCCCCGGACGCGCCGCCGGTCTGCATGGAGTTCTGGAACGGCTGGTTCGACTACTGGGGCGAGCCGCACCACACCAGGGACGCGGCGGACGCCGCCCGGGTGCTCGACGAGATGCTCGCGGCCGGCGCCTCGGTCAACCTCTACATGGCCCACGGCGGCACCAACTTCGGATTGCTGAACGGGGCCAACCTCACCGACGGCCGCCTGGAGCCGACCGTCACCAGCTACGACTACGACGCCGCGATCAGCGAGGACGGCCGGCCGACCGCCAAGTTCTGGGCGTTCCGCGAAGTGCTCGGCAAGTACACCGAGCTGCCGCCGCCGCCCGCCGACCGGGAGCCCGAACGGCTGGCCCCGCGCACCCTGTCGCTGGGCGATCCGCGTCCGCTGCTCGACCTGGCGGTGGCGGGCGTCGAGCCGGTGCGGGCGCCCTACCCGCTGGCCATGGAGGAACTCGACCAGTCCTACGGCCTGTTGCTCTACCGCTGCCGGGTCAGCGGGCCCCGGGGGACCGAGGAGCTGGTGGTGGACGGCCTGGGCGACCGGGCCCAGGTGTTCCTGGACGGCCGCCCGATCGGGGTGCTGGACCGCACCGGCCGCACCGGTGGCCCGGTCGAACTGGCGGTCCCGGCCGGCGGCGCCTGGCTCGACCTGCTGGTGGAGAACCTGGGCCGGGCCAACTACGGTCCCGGGCTGGCCGATCGCAAGGGCATCACCGGCGGGGTGCGGCTGGGCCGGCAGTTCCTGATGGGCTGGCAGATGTTCCCGCTGCCGCTGGACGACCCCGCCGCCCTCCCGGACGTGCCCGGCGGCGCCGATCCCCAGCCCGGCCAACCGGTGCTGCGCGGCGCCGAGTTCGAGGTGGAGCAGCCGGCCGACGCCTTCGTGCACACCGCAGGCCACGGCAAGGGCCTGTGCTGGGTGAACGGCTTCCTGCTCGGCCGGTTCTGGGACATCGGCCCGCAGCAGACCCTCTACCTCCCCGCCCCGCTGCTGCGGCCCGGCCGCAACGAGCTGGTGCTGCTGGAGCTCGACGGGCCGCGCGGCGACGGCCTCGACCTGGTGGCCGAACCGGTTCTGGACCGGCTCGGCGGCTGATCGGCCACCAGGCGCGCCGGAGGCGAGCGGCTGATCGGCCACCAGCCCGCCGGACGCGGGCGGTTGGTCGGTCACCAGGGGCGCCGGACGCGGGCCGGTGGTTGACGGTCAGGCCGCTGGACGCGGGCAGCTGGTTGGCGGTCAAGCCTGCCTGGTCGGCAGCACGATCGCCTGGCGGAGGTTCACCGCGGGCCGGCGGCTGGTCGTCCAGGCGATCAGGTCGGCGATGTCCTCGGCCGTCAGTGACTCGATCGCCTCGAACATGCCGGCCAGCTGGTCGGCGAGTTCGGGGTTGGCGACGCCGTCTGCCAGCTCGGTGTCGGTCAGGCCGGGTTCGACGTTGGTCACCCGGACGTCCAACGGGCCGAACTCGGTGCGCAGCACGGCGGACAGGTGGCTCAGCGCCGCCTTGGTCGCGCCGTACACCGCGTAGCCGGGGAACGGCACGTGGGCGCCGATCGAGGAGACGTTGACCAGGTCGGCGGTGCGGCCCCCGGCGGCGGCCGCCACCAGGTCGGCGCGGAAGGCGTGGATCACCCGCAGCGCGCCGGTCAGGTTGGTGTCGATCATCCGGGCCCAGTCCCCGTCGGGCTCCGCGCGCGGGTGCGCGACGGCCACCGGGTTGGGCAGCATCACGCCGGCCGCGTTGACCACCAGGTCGACCTGGCCCCAGGCTCGGTGAACGGCGGCGGCGGCCCGGTCGACCGACCGCTGGTCGGTGACGTCCACCGGGACGGCCAGGGCCCGGCCGCCGACCCCGGTGATCGCGGCGGCCAGGGCGTCGAGCCGGTCGGCCCGGCGGGCCAGCAGGGCCACCCGGGCGCCGTTGGCGGCGAGTAGCCGGGCGGTGGCCTCGCCCATGCCGGAGGCGGCTCCGGTGATCACGGCGGTGCGGTCGGCGAGTGCGGGGTAGTGGGACACGTGGGGCTCCGTATCGAAGGGGGCGGTCGGTTGGTGCTCCTCGATGCTGCGGCGGCCCGGCGGCCGGACCCAGGGTGGTGTTGAACCTGGGTCTGCCACAACCAGGATCCGGGTCACCCGGGCGGCCTAGGCTGGGGGCCATGGAGAACACGTTGGGGGAGTTCCTGCGGTCGCGACGGGCCCGGATCCAGCCGGGGGAGGTGGGCCTGCCGTCGTACGGGCGGCGCCGGGTGCCGGGGCTGCGCCGCGAGGAGGTCGCGCAGCTGGCCGGGGTCAGCGCGGACTACTACGTGCGGCTGGAGCAGGGGCGCGGGTCGAGCGTGTCGGACGCGGTGCTGGACGCGGTGGCCCGGGTGCTGGGCCTGGACGCGGTGGAGCGCGAGCACCTGCGGCTGCTGGCCCGGCCGCCGCACCGGGGCGGGCGACCGGCCGGTACGGCGGTGCGCCCGGGGGTGCGGCTGCTGCTGGACCGGATGGCGCAGGTGCCGGCGTTCGTGCTCGGCCGCCGGATGGACGTCCTGGCGTGGAACGCCCTGGGGGACGCGGTGAACGGCTTCTCCGAGCTGCCGCCAGGGCGGCGCAACGCCGTCCGGCAGGTGTTCCAGGAGCCGCGGGCCCGCGAGTTCTACCGCGAGTGGCCGGTGGTGGCCGAGGAGACCGTGGGCTATCTGCGGCTCTACGCCGGGCGGCACCCGGACGACCCGGAACTGGCCGCACTGGTCGACGAAGTGTCCGACCACAGCGCGGAGTTCCGGCGGCTCTGGGCCGACCACCGGGTGCGGGAGAAGAGTTGGGGGCGCAAGCTGCTGAGCCACCCGCTGGTCGGGGAACTGGACTTCGGCTACGAGACGTTGGCGCTGCCCGGGGAGCCGGAGCTGCTGCTGGTGGGCTACACCGCCGAGCCGGCCGGCCCGACCGCGCAGCGGTTGACGCTGCTGGCCGGTTGGACCGCCGGCGAGCGGCAGGAGGTGGCCGGATGAGCGCGGACCGGGCCGGTGCCCCGATCGAGTGGCTGACCGTGGCGAGCCCGCTGCCCAGCGGGCCGCTGGCGGTCGGGGTCACCGACCTCGGGGTGGCCGCCGTGCAGTTCCTGGCCGACACGCTGCCGGCCGGGTTGCCGCAGGTCCGCGACCCGCGCCGCGCGGCTGCGGTGGCCGCCGCCTTCGAGGCTTACTTCGCGGGCCGCGCGCGCCGGTTCGAGCTGCCGCTGGACTGGCGGCTGACCGACGGGCCGCACCGCACCGTGCTGCAGACCCTGCACGGCACGGTGCCCTACGGCGAGACGGTGACCTACGGTCAGCTGGCCGGGCGCAGCGGCGCGTTCCCCGATCTCGCGCAGACCCCGGGGCTGGCGGCGCGCGCGGTCGGCCAGATGATGGGCGCCAATCCGCTGCCGGTGCTGGTGCCGTGCCACCGGGTGGTGGCGGCGGACGGGCTGGGCGGCTTCGGCAACGGGCGGGTCGGGCTGGACGTGAAGCGCTGGCTGCTCACCCTGGAGGGCTGGTTGGCGCCGACCCTGGACTGGGACGGGCCGAGCTGAGCGGCGTTCTTCCGATCCGCTCGCGGAAATCGGAAAACCGCACGCCATTCGAGCACGATAGCTAATCATACTAATTCCCCCAGCTGATCAATCACTCGTACGAGTGATTGCGGCTCGGCGTGGCGTGGCGAGACCCTGGAATCAAGCAGTCCATATCTCGCTTGGGGGAGGGTTTTCGTCATGACAACCGAAGCCACCGTCGGCATTCCGGCGCCCGGTTCCGAACCGTTCGACGCGCAGCAGAGCCTCGCGACGGCCGCTGCTCGCAACCTTGCCACCACCACCAAGTCCGAGCCGCAGATGCAGGGCATCAGCACGCGCTGGTTGCTCCGGATGCTGCCCTGGGTCGAGGTCGGTGCGGGCACCTACCGGGTGAACCGCCGGCTGAGCTACGCGGTGGGCCGGGGGCGGGTGAGCTTCGTCAAGACCGGTGCCCGGGTGAAGGTCTGGGCGCCGTCGCTGCGCGAGGTCCCGACGCTGCGCGGCTTCGAGGACGACGCGGTGCTGACCCAGCTGGCCGATCGGTTCGTCCAACGCGACTTCCGGGCCGGTGAGGTGCTGGTCGAGGCCGGCCAGCCGATCAACGAGGTCTTCCTGATCGCGCACGGCAAGGTCAACCGGATCGGCAGCAGCAAGTACGGCGACAGCGAGGCCGTGGTGGGGGTGCTGGCCGACGGCGACCACATCGGTGACGAAGCGCTGACCGTGGCCGACGGCCTGTGGCCCTACAGCGTCAAGGCGGTCACCGCCGGTACGGCGATGGCGCTGCCCTGGCCCGCCTTCCAGGAGCTCGCGGACCGCTCCCCGGAGCTGCGGGACCACGTCATGCGGTTCCTCTCCGCCGCCCAGCAGCCGCAGACCAAGCACGGCGAGGCCGAGATCGAGCTGGCCGCCGGCCACGAGGGCGAGCACGAGCTGCCCGGCACCTTCGTGGACTACGAGCTCCAGCCGCGCGAGTACGAGCTGAGCGTGGCGCAGACGGTGCTGCGGGTGCACAGCCGGGTCGCCGACCTCTACAACGACCCGATGAACCAGGTCGAGCAGCAGTTGAAGCTCACCATCGAGGCGCTGCGCGAGCGCCAGGAGTACGAGCTGGTCAACAACCCGGACTTCGGTCTGCTGCAGAACGCCGACTACGACCAGCGGATCCAGACCCACTCCGGTGCCCCCACCCCCGACGACATGGACGAGCTGCTCAGCCGCCGCCGCGGCACCCGGTTCTTCCTGGCCCACCCCAAGGCCATCGCCGCGTTCGGCCGGGAGTGCAACGCGCGCGGTCTCTACCCGGACACCGTCGAGGTCGAGGGCCAGCGGGTGCCGGCCTGGCGCGGGGTGCCGATCCTGCGCTGCAACAAGATCCCGGTCGTGGACGGGCACACCACCTCGATCCTGGCGATGCGTCTCGGCGAGGACAAGCAGGGAGTCATCGGCCTGCGTCAGACCGGAATCCCGGACGAGGTCGAGCCCGGGCTGAACGTCCGGTTCATGGGCATCAATGAAAAGGCGATCATTTCCTACCTGGTGAGCGCGTACTATTCGGCGGCCATTCTGGTGCCCGATGCCATCGGTGTTCTGGAGAACGTCGAAGTCGCCCGCCCGCGCGACTGATTCTCGTGCCGCCCGGTGCCGCCTCGGGAGATCAGCGGGGCGGTGCCGCAGCGGGGGCCGATCAAACCAATGACCGATTTTCTGGGGGGCCGGAACCCATGGGCACCGATACGCTCAACCGGGGCGAGAACCATCGGGAGGAACGCGCGGTCGGCCTGGGCCGCGTGGCGCCGCGTGACGACGACCAGGCCGCCGAACTGCTCGCCCGAGCCCGCAGCGCGGTCGACCCGGCGCTGAGGGCCGCGGTCGACACCATGCCGGAGTCGATGGCCCGGATCGCCGCCTACCACTTCGGCTGGCGCGAGGCCGACGGCTCGCCCGCCGGCGCCGACTCCGGCAAGGCCATCCGCCCGGCGCTGGTGCTGGCCGCGGCCCAGGCCTGTGCCAGCGCCGGCACCGCGGGGCTGCCGGCCACCGCCGTGCCGGCGGCCGCGGCCGTCGAGCTGGTGCACAACTTCACGCTGCTCCACGACGACGTGATCGACCGGGACGAAACGCGCCGTCACCGACCGACCGCCTGGCGGGTGTTCGGCGCCACCGAGGCGATCCTGGCCGGCGACGCGCTGCACTCACTGGCGCTGCGCACCCTGGCCGGGGACGACCATCCGGCGGCCGGTCCCGCGATGCGCCGGCTGGCCGACTGCGTGGTCGAGCTCTGCGGCGGCCAGCAGGCGGACTGCGCCTTCGAGCAGCGCAGCGCGGTCTCGTTGGAGGAGTGCCTGGCCATGGCCGAGGCCAAGACCGGCGCCCTGCTCGGCAGCGCCTGTGCCATCGGCGCGCTCTACGGCGGGGCCGACCAGAGGGCCGCCGACGCGATGGACGCCTTCGGCCGGCAGATCGGCCTGGCCTTCCAACTGATCGACGACCTGATCGGCATCTGGGGGGATCCGGCCGTCACCGGCAAACCGGCCGGTGCCGATCTGCTGGTCCGCAAGAAATCGCTGCCGGTGGTGGCCGCGCTCGGCTCGGGCACTCCCGCCGGGGCCGAACTCGCCGAGATCTACGCGCTGGACCGGCCGCTCACCCCGGCAGAGGTGCGCCGCGCCGCCGCCGCGGTGGACCGGGCCGGCGGCCGCGCCTGGGCGCAGGGCGCCTCCTGCGAGCGGATGGCCGCCGCCATCGAGCACCTGGCCCTGGCCGTGCCCGAGCCGTCCGCCACCGACGACCTGCTGGCCCTCGCCGAACTGGTCACCCGCCGCAACCGCTGACCGTCCGCTGGCCGGCACCGCCATCGACCGCCGGCCGACCCCGACCCCGACCCCGACCCCGACCCCGACCCCGCGCATCCCGTCGAACGCCCGCCGCAACCCGTCGAACGCCCGCGCATCCCGCTGGACGCCCGCCGCAACCCGTCGAACGCCCGCGCATCCCGCTGGACGCTCGCCGCAAACCGTCGGACATCCGCCGCATCCGCCTGGCCCGCTCCGCTGCGGGCGTCCCCCGTTTCCCTCACCCGAGTTCACCGTCACCTGCCGCAGCCGGCCCTGGGTACCGCGCTGCCCTGACGCAGAAGGCTCACCCCATGAGTTATGCCGACATCGGCATCACCGTCATCGTGCTGGCCCTGTTGGCCGTCGCCCTCAAGCTGCTGCAACGCTGGGTCCCGCACCACGTCCGGGAGACCCACAACGACGTGGCGGGGTTCATCTTCGCCGCCGTCGGCGTGCTCTACGCCGTGTTGCTCGCCTTCGTGGTGGTCACCGTCTGGGACAACAACGACGCGGCCCGCAGGACCACCTTCCAGGAGGCCGACGCGTTGGCCGACATCTACTGGATCTCCCGGGAACTGCCCGCGCCGCTCGGCCCGCAGTTGGAGCAGCAGACCCTCGCCTACGCCCGGACCGTCGAGGACACCGAGTGGCCGATGATGGCGCATCACAAGAGCGACCCGGAGGCCACCGAACTGGTCTACCAGATCCGTGACAGCGTCTTCTCGATGAAGCCGGACGGGCCCACGCAGCAGGTGCTCTACGACCACGCGGTGAGCCACCTGGAGGACCTGGCCTCGCAGCGCCGTGAGAGGCTCAACCAGGTGGACGACGAAGTCCCGGTGCTGCTCTGGGTGGCGCTGATCGTGGGCGGAGTGCTCACGGTGGGCTTCACCTTCCTCTTCGGGCTCTCCAACACCCTGGCCCACACCTTGATGATCCTGTCGCTGGGTGCCCTGGTGGTGGTCTCGCTCCTGGTGATCAAGGAGATGAACTTCCCCTTCACCGGCGTCACGGCGGTGAAACCGACCGCCTTCGACGTCTTCCTGCAACGGCTACCACCGCCGCGGGGAATCAACCGGGGTGCGCGGCGAGGATCCGCCGCTCCTTCTCCGGATCGATCCCGAGCGGCTTGTCGCCCTGCAAGTACGGGGTGTTCCGCGGGCCGCGCTCCCGCAGCCACGCCCAGGTGGCCGCGACCGTCTCCTCGATCGGTCGGCACCGCAGCCCCGCGGCCACCGCCTTGCCGCTGTCGGCCTGCCAGATGCCGGCCGCCTCGCCGTCCTCCGGGGCCCAGAGCGGGAGTTCGGACCACATCTCGATGCCGGCGGCGGTCAGCTCCTGGTCCGGCACCCACACCAACTCGGCGTCCGAGCCGGTCACTTCCACGCAGGCCGCGAGCATCCGCCGGTAGCTGCTGGAGCCCGGCAGCGCGGTGGTGACGAAGCTGCCGTGGTCGCCCCGCTCGGCCAGGTCCAGCCCGAAGACCGCGAAGTCCGCCGCGTCGATCAGCTGGATCGGCAGGTCGGGCCGGCCGGGCGCGAGCACCCGGCCGCCGCGGGCGATCCGCTCCAGCCACCAGGGCAGTCGGCCGACGTTCTCGTGCGGCCCGACCAGCAAGCCGCAGTTGAGCAGCAGCGAGCGCTCGGCCCCGAACTCCGCCAGCACGGCCCGCTCGCAGCCCGCCTTCAGCGCGTTGTCCACCGGCAGGTCGGGCGGGGAGTCGGCCGGACACTCGTGCAGCGGCGAGTCCTCGTTCACCGGCTTGGCCGGCCAGTCGGCGAAGGCGTGCACCGAGGAGACGAAGAGGTAGCGGTCCGCGTGGTCCTTCAGCAGCGCGGCCGAGCGGCGCACGGTGTGCGGCTGCTGGCCACTGGTGTCGATCACCAGGTCCCACCGCCTGCCGGACGGCGCCCGGGGGGCGTCCCCGGGCTGCCCGTCGACCAGCGCGGCCAGGTCCTCGGCCACCGCGCGGTCACCTCGAACGGCCGCCACCCCGGGCAGGTCCGGCGCGGACCGGCCGCGGTTGAAGGTGGTGACCTGGTGGCCGCGGGCCAGTGCTTCGACGGCGAAGGCGCGGCCGAGGAAGACCGAGCCGCCGAGAATCAGGATTCGCATGCGGGTGAGCATGCCGGTCAACGGCTCGCCGGGGGACGGCCGTTCGCGGTCGGCTCAGCCTGTTCGCCCGCGGCGAAGCAGGTGCGGGGCCGCCCGGGGGCGGATTGTCATCGGCTTCTCATCTGTTGGGTGCAACGTTGGGGCTGAGCTGGGGAGTCCAACAGATGGGCGACGGGACAGTACCGGGACTGTCAGCGCGTGGGTGACGAGGGCGAAGGTGTGAACGTGGTGGAGCCGGGAGCGGGCGCGCCGGTCGGTCCGGAAGGCGTCGGTGCGACGGTCGGCTGGGTGGACGGCGTGATCGACGGGCTGCCGGCCGATGCGCTGGGCGACGCGGGCGAGGGGCCGGTCGGCGGTCCGGACGTCGGGTTGGCGCTCGGACTGGCGCTGTTGCTCGGCGCGGTGCTGGCGCTGCTGCCGGCGCTCGCGCCGTCCGAGGGGATCGCGCTGGCGCTGCCGCTCGGGTTCGCGCTCGGGCTGGGGGTGAAGCCGCTCGGCGAGGACGCCGCCGGGCTCGGCGCCCCGCGCAGGCCCGGCCCGCCGGACAGGGTGACCACGGCGCGGGAGGGCGGCAGCGAGATCTGCGCCGTCCAGTCGCCGACCGGGGCGTGCTGATCGTCCACCGTGACGGTCACCGTGATCCGCCGGCCGGGTTCCAGGGTGCCGGAGTCCCGGCTCAGCCGGAGCCAGTCGCAGCTGAGCACGGCGTGCCAGTCGAGTGGGGACGTGCCGGTGTTGGTCAGGGTGAGCACCGTTCGGTTGCCGTAACCGGCCGCCTCCACCCGCAGCGCGTCGGCGGCGGGGAGCGGTACGGGGTGCAGCAGCGGGCTGGAGATCGGGACGGCGCCGGGCGCCGGTACCGGGACGGCGGCCCCCAGCACCGGGGGCAGCAACGTTTCTGCACCATTGGTGCTCGTCCCCACCAGGGCGGCCGGCAGGCCGTGGACGGCGGTGCCCGGGGTGGGTGCCGGCCGGGGGGCGAGCGGCGCGGGGACGCCGTCGTCCTCCGGGGCCGGGGTGTCCACCCGGACCGAGGAGACCGCGGCGGCCCCCGTCGTGGCGCTGCCGCTCTGGTGCGCCACCCACAACGCGGTCAGCGGCGCTGCCAGCACCGCGGCCAACACGCCGGTGGTGAGCGCCCGTTGACGCGCCAGCACGAGCCGTGCGGGCAGCTCGCAGCCGTGCCCCCGCAGTGGGCCGGGGGTGCGGTGGCGCGGGAAGCCGGCCGGGTCGAAGTGCACCCGGGGCAGCGGCGCGGCGGGGTCGAAGGCCTGGTGCAGGTCGTCCGGCGCCGGGAGCAGCCGCGGTTCGGCGACCGGTGCGTCGGCCCGGTCGGCGATGCCGCGGCAGGTCGGGCAGCCGGGCAGGTGGCCCACCAGTTCCCGCCGCAGGGCCGGGCCCAGGACCGGCGGGCGGCGCGCACCGTCACGGGTGCCGCCGAGCCGGGCCAGCTCCGGGCAGCCGCCGCTGTCGAGCACCAGCAGCGCCCGGCGGGTGGCGGCCAGCTCCGCGCGGGCCGCGGCGAGCAGCGCGGCCGCCTCGGCGGCGGGCAGGTCCAGGACGGCGGCGAGCTCGGCCTCGTCCAGCCCGTGGCGCAGGGACAGCTCCAGGGCCTCGCGCTGCTCGGCCGGCAGACCGGCCGCCTCCGGCCAGGCGAGCCCGGCCAGCTCGTCGGCCGCCGCGCCGCCCGCCCCGGGGAGGCGGCGCACGCAGGCGTAGCGGGCGGCGGAGTAGAGCCAGGCGCGGTGCAGGGCGGGGGCGATGCGGCCCGCGCCGCCGGCCCGGGCCAGCTCGCGCACCTCCAGGACGGCGGCCACGGCCGCCGGGCGCTCGCACAGCACGGACAGGCAGTAGGTGTAGAGGCCGTCCAGCCGGCGGCCGTAGCTGGTGAGCATCGTCTCGGAGGTCACGGGTCGAACAGTAGGGAGTGGGCCCGCCAGGCCCCGGAGCATCGCCGCCCTTGTACTCCTTTCGGGTGGCAGGAGCGCCTTGCCCGTGACGTCCCGGGCAACCGGACCGCCGGCCCGTGGCACCGCGCTGTCGGTGGCACCCGCTACCGTGGCGCGCATGGCAGCCCGCACCTCGAAGACCACCGCCAAGCCCCGCCCGGCCTACCGCTGCACGGAGTGCGGCAACCAGCTGCCCAAGTGGGTCGGCCGGTGCCCGGAGTGCAACGCCTGGGGCACGGTGGAGGAGTACGGCGCGGTGCCGATCCGGACCACCGCCGCGGGCCCGGTCAGCTCCCCGGCCCGCCCGATCGGCCAGGTCGACGGCCAGGTGGCGACCGCCCGCTCCACCGGGGTGCCGGAGCTGGACCGGGTGCTGGGCGGCGGCCTGGTGCCGGGCGCGGTGGTGCTGCTGGCCGGTGAGCCCGGCGTCGGCAAGTCCACCCTGCTGCTGGACGTGGCCGCCAAGGCCGCCACCTCCCAGCACCGCACGCTCTACGTCACGGGTGAGGAGTCGGCCGGCCAGGTGCGGCTGCGGGCGGACCGGATCAACGCCCTCTCCGACCACCTCTACCTGGCCGCCGAGCAGGACCTGGGCGCCGTGCTCGGCCACATCGAGCAGGTGAGCCCGGGCCTGCTGATCCTGGACTCGGTGCAGACCATCGCCTCCGCCGAGCTGGACGGTGCGCCCGGCGGCCCGGCCCAGGTGCGCGAGGTGGCCGGGGCCCTGATCCGGGCGTCCAAGGAGCGCGGCATGGCCACCCTGCTGGTGGGCCACGTCACCAAGGACGGCCAGATCGCCGGCCCCCGCCTGCTGGAGCACCTGGTCGACGTGGTGCTGAGCTTCGAGGGCGACCGGCACGCCCGGCTGCGGATCATCCGCGGTGTCAAGAACCGGTACGGCGCCACGGATGAGGTCGGCTGCTTCGAGCTGCACGACGAGGGCATCGAGGGGCTGGCCGACCCGTCCGGCCTCTTCCTGACCCGCCGGGACAAGCCGGTGGCCGGCACCTGCCTGACCGTCACCCTGGAGGGCAAGCGTCCGCTGGTGGCCGAGGTGCAGGCCTTGATGGTGGATTCGCAGATCCCCTCGCCGCGCCGCACCACCTCGGGCCTGGAGTCGCCGCGGATCGCCATGATCCTTGCGGTGGTCGAGCGGCACGGCGGGATCAAGCTCGGCAAGCAGGACATCTACACGGCCACCGTCGGCGGGGTGAAGCTCACCGAGCCGTCGGCGGACCTGGCGGTGGCGCTCGCGGTGGCCAGTTCCTCCACCGACAACCCGCTGCCCAGCAACCTGGTGGCGATCGGTGAGGTGGGCCTGGCCGGCGAGGTGCGGCGGGTGACCGGGGTGCAGCGCCGGCTGGCCGAGGCGCACCGGCTGGGCTTCACCCACGCCCTGGTGCCGCCGGACCCGGGCAAGGTGCCGCCCGGCATGAAGGTGGTCGAGGTGGCCGACATCGGTGAGGCGCTGCGGGCCGTCCCGGGCCGCCGCCGGTCCGCCGGGCGGCCCCGCGCCGAGCAGCGGCCGGCCCCCGAGCAGCCCCGTCCGGTGCCGCCGCCCGTGGCCTACGCCGATGAGCTCATGGACGGCTGGGACCCGGTCGATTCGGACGAACTGGTCTGACCGAGGCACCGTCAGTGCTGCTGCACCGTAGACTTTGTCCTGTCCAGTACCAGATCGGACAGAAGCGAACGAGGGACCGGGGCTGAGATTCGGTCCGGATCGGGGCCGGAGGAGTCACCGTGGCAGCGAGCGACCGGGCGGAGAAGTCCCCCCGCGAGGAGGCCTTGCTGCGCTCCTCCCTTCAGGCCATCGCCCCGGGCACCCCGCTGCGGGACGGCCTGGAGCGGGTACTGCGGGCCAACACCGGCGGGCTGGTCGTGCTGGGCTTCGACAGGACCGTCGAGTCGCTCTGCACCGGCGGTTTCGTGCTGGACGTGGAGTTCACCGCGACCAGGCTGCGCGAACTGTGCAAGCTGGACGGCGCGGTGGTGCTGGACAAGGACATCACCAAGATCGTCCGGGCCGGCGTGCACCTGATGCCGGACGCGGACATCCCGACCGACGAGACCGGCACCCGCCACCGCACCGCCGAACGGGTGAACAAGCAGACCGGCTTCCCGGTGGTCGCCGTCTCGCACTCGATGCGGCTGATCGCGATGTACGTCAACGGCGCCCGCCGGGTGCTGGAGGACTCCACCACCGTGCTCTCCCGGGCCAACCAGGCGCTGGCCACCCTGGAGCGGTACAAGCTGCGCCTGGACGAGGTGGCCGGCACCCTCTCCGCCCTGGAGATCGAGGACCTGGTCACCGTCCGGGACGTCACCGCGGTGGCGCAGCGGCTGGAGATGGTGCGGCTGATCGCCGCGGAGATCGCCGGTTACGTGCTGGAGCTCGGCACCGACGGCCGGCTGCTCTCGCTCCAGCTGGACGAGCTGATCGCCGGCGTCGAGCCGGAGCGCGAGCTGGTGGCCCGGGACTACTTCCCGGAGCGGGCCGCCAAGCGCGGCCGGACGGTCGCCGAGGTGCTGGCCGACCTGGAGACGCTCACCCACGCCGAGCTGCTCGACCTGCAGACGGTGGCCAAGACGATCGGCTACTCCGGCTCCCCCGAGTCGCTGGACTCGGCCGTCTCGCCGCGCGGCTACCGGCTGCTGGCCAAGATCCCGCGGCTGCCGAACACCGTGATCGAGCGCCTGGTGGAGCACTTCGGCGGGCTGCAGAAGCTGCTCGCCGCCAGCATCGACGACCTCCAGGCGGTCGAGGGCGTCGGCGAGACCCGGGCCCGCTCGGTGCGCGAGGGGCTCTCCCGGCTCGCCGAGTCCTCGATCCTGGAGCGCTACGTCTGAACCGGTCCCGGAGGGCTGCGCCCGAACGTTCCTGCAGTGTTCCGGCGCCCGTCCGGTGAACGTTCCGGCGCCTGCCCGGCGAGCCGTCCCTGCGCCGGTCCGGTTCCCGCGCCTGCCCGGCGAGCCGTCCCTGCGCCGGTCCGGTGAACGTTCCCGCGCCCGTGCGGCGAACCCCTCCCGCGCCCGTCCGGCACCGCGTCAGGCCCGGCACCTCCCGACGAGGCGCCGCGCCTGACGACCGCTCAGCTGCCGCCGGGCACCAGCTGGATCGAGGCGCGAGCCACCACCGGGCCGCCGGCCGGGCCGGTGAGGTCGGCCTGCACCAGGTAGGTGTCGTTCGGCACCGGTGAGGTGTCGCCGGAGGTGGCGCACTGCGGCTTGCTGCGGCTGCGGTCCCAGTCGAAGGTCTCGGTCAGGTCGCTGGCCGGGGCCTGCACCCAGCGGCCCTGCTTGCCGGTCGTGCAGTCGGCGGAGGACCAGATGTGCTCGCCGCCCTTCCAGATGGTGATCGAGGAGGCGGCCTGGCTCAGGTCGACGCGGCACTGCGTGCCGGAGACGTTGTGGATCTTCAGCTCGAAGGTGGGCTTCTGGTTCGGCTGGTAGGCGTTCTGGAGGCCGCCGCCGACGACCGTCAGCTGCAGGCTCAGCTGGCCCGCGGTGCAGATCGGCAGCGCCATCACCTCGGCGGTGTTGATCGGCGGGGCGCTGCCGCCACCGGTCGAGGAACCCCCGCTGCCGCCGCCGGTGCCCGCCGACGGGCCGGCGCCGTTGCCGCCGTTCCCGGATCCGCCGCCGTTCCCGGACCCGCCGCCGTTCCCGCCCCCGCCGGTGGCGCCGTTGGACGCGCCGCCGGTCGACCCGCCGCCGCTGCCGCCCGGGACGCTGGAGATCGCCGGGCCGGTCGGGGTGGCGCCCGGGGTGATCGAACCGGGCGCGCTGGGGGAGGCGGAGGCCGGCGCGGGCTGGGCGGCCTTCTGCTTGCCGCCGTCCTGACCGAGCGTCAGCCAGGCGAGCAGGGCGACCGCCACCAGTAGGGCGGCGAGCACAACCAGCCGCCGTCGCCAGTAGATCGAGGCGGGCAGTGGTCCGACGGGCTGTCGCAGTGAAGGCACGAGCAAAATCTATAAGAGGTGGGGTACCCGCTTGTGCACCAACACCGCCATCCGAGGCCGATCTTTCACATCATCCGGTATTTCGCCCCTTCGGGGGAGGGCCGTCGCCGGACTGTGCGAGGATCGAGGACGCCATGCCGACCATCTCCGCACCCCGCACCGGCGCCTTGCCGCCGGTGGAAACGCCCGCGCCGCTGCTGCATTCGATCGTGCTCGACTGGTACCGGGAGAACGCCCGGCACCTGCCCTGGCGCACCCCCGAGGCCTCGCCCTGGGCGGTGATGGTCAGCGAGTTCATGCTGCAGCAGACCCCGGTGAAGCGGGTGCTGCCGGCCTACGCCGCCTGGCTGGAGCGCTGGCCCACCCCGGCCCACCTCGCCGCCGACGCGCCCGGTGAGGCGGTCCGGATGTGGGGGAGGCTGGGCTATCCGCGGCGGGCGCTGCGGCTGCACGCCGCGGCCACCGCGATCGTGGAGCGGCACGGCGGCCGGGTGCCGGACGACCACGCCGAGCTGCTGGCGCTGCCCGGGGTCGGCGAGTACACGGCCGCGGCCGTCGCCTCGTTCGCCTTCAAGCAGCGGCACGCGGTGCTGGACACCAACGTCCGCCGGGTCTTCGCCCGCGCCGTGACCGGCGTCGAGTACCCGGCCAACGCGACCACCGCCGCCGAGCGCCGGGTCGCCACCGAGCTGCTGCCCGACGCCGCCGAGGTGGCCGCGGAGTGGGCGGTGGGCGTGATGGAGCTGGGCGCCCTGGTCTGCACCGCCCGTTCGCCGGAGTGCGGGGGCTGCCCGCTGCGCGCCCGGTGCGCCTGGCAGCGGGCCGGCTGCCCGCCGCACCAAGGGCCGGCGCGGCGCGGCCAGAGCTACGAGGGCACCGACCGCCAGGTGCGCGGCAAGCTGCTCGCCGTGCTGCGGGCGCAGCACGGGCCGGTGGCGCGCGCCCGGCTGGACGTGGTCTGGCCGGACGACATCCAGCGGGACCGGGCGCTGGACGGTCTGGTGGCCGACGGCCTGGTCGAGCCGCTCGCCGACGGGTACTTCCGGTTGCCGCAGTGACCCCCCGGACATGACGAGGCCCCCCGCTCGATCCCTGGAGCGGAGGGCCTCAGCTTCGGGGGCTCAGTGAGCCGCCGCCTCCACGCTCGGCTTGCCGGCGCCGCGCAGCGGGGCGCCGCGCAGGAAGAGCGAGGCCGCGACGGCGAGCACGCTGATCGCGGCGGCCCACAGGAAGACCGAGTGGATGCCGTTGGTCACGCCGTGGTGGATGATCATCTGCCTGTCCATCGGCATCGTGCGCAGCCGGGCCGGGGTCAGGTCCGCGGTGGAACCGCCGCTGCTCGGCAGGTGGGCCTTGGCCAGGGTGTCCTTCATCCGGTTGGTGTAGATGGCGCCGAAGAGCGCCACACCGAAGGAACCGCCGATGGTGCGGAACAGGGTGGCGGTGGAGCTGGCCACGCCCATGTCCTTGAGCTCGACGCTGTTCTGCGCGACCAGCATGGTGATCTGCATCAGGAAGCCCATGCCGGCGCCCAGCACCGCCATGTAGATGCCGGAGGTGAGGCGGCTGGTGTCGGTGCCCATGCCGGAGAGCAGGAACGAGCCGACGCCCATCACCACGGTGCCGACGATCGGGAAGATCCGGTACTTGCCGGTCTTGGTGACTATCTGGCCGACCACCAGCGAGACCACCAGCATGCCGAACATCATCGGCATCAGCAGCAGGCCGGAGTTGGTGGCCGAGGCGTTCTGCACGATCTGCTGGTACTGCGGCAGGAAGGTGACGCCGCCGAACATCTGGAAACCGACGATGAAGCCGATGATCGAGACCACCGTGAAGTCGCGGTTGCGGAACAGGCCGAGCGGCAGCATCGGCTCCGAGACCCGCTGCTCGACGTAGCAGAAGCCGATCAGCGAGGCCACGGCCAGCACCGCCAGGCCGATGATGTGCTTGGAGCCCCAGGCGTACTGGGTGCCGCCCCAGGTGGTGATCAGGACCAGCGAGGTGATGCCGGTGGTGAGCAGCAGGGCGCCGAGGTAGTCGATCTTCGCAGTGGAGCGGGACTTCGGCAGGTGCAGGGTGACGGTCACCACGGCCAGCGCGATCGCGCCCAGCGGGATGTTGATGTAGAAGATCCAGTGCCAGCTGAAGTGGTCGGTGATGAAGCCGCCGAGCAGCGGGCCGCCGATGGTGGCCAGCGCCATCACGGCCGCGAACAGGCCCTGGTACTTGCCGCGCTCGCGCGGCGAGACCAGCGCACCCATGATCGACATCACGCCGACCATCAGACCGCCGGCGCCCAGCCCCTGGAGGGCCCGGAAGGCGATCATCTCGTTCATGTTCTGCGACAGGCCGGCCAGTGCCGAGCCCGCCAGGAAGATGGTGATCGAGGTGAGGAAGGTGCCCTTGCGGCCGTAGAGGTCGCCGAGCTTGCCCCAGATCGGGGTGGCCGCGGCGGTCGCCAGGGTGTACGAGGTGACCACCCAGGACAGGTGGTTGGCGCCGCCGAGGTCGCCGACGATGGTCGGCATCGCGGTGCCGACGATCAGGTTGTCGAGCATCGCGAGCAGCATCGTGATGACCAGGCCGATCATCACCAGACGTATCTCGCGCGGCGATCGTTGCGGGCGCTCGTCCTCCCCAACGCCTGCGGGCGGAGTCTCCGCCGTCGCGTCGACCTGCTGTTGTGCCATGGTGTGCGTCTCCCGGGTGCGCCTGTCGGGCCTGCGACTCGCGGCCCCTCGCCAAACCTTACTTGCCGACCGGCTAGTTTAGTAATCGATGGCACGGTAAGGTCTGGGTAGTCGGGAGTCAAGCCGATTACGGCAGCTCCCAGTCCGCAGCGAGCTAGGCAGGCAGTCAGCCCATGAGTACGACCCACGGCCCCCGCAGCGACACCCGCGCGCGGATCATCGCGGTGGCGCTGGAGATGTTCTCCGAGCACGGGTACGAGAAGACCTCGCTGCGGGAGATCGCCGACCGACTGGGCGTCACCAAGGCAGCGCTGTACTACCACTTCAAGACCAAGGACGACATCGTCCACGGCATCGTCGAGACCATGGCCGTGCCGATCGACGAGGCGATCGCCTGGGGCGAGGAGCGGGCCTGGTCGCCCGAGGTGCGCGACGAGCTGGTCCGCCGGTTCGCCGCCGGCATGGTCGAGCGGGCTCCGCTGCTGCGCTTCTTCCACGAGAACCAGCCGGCGCTGCGCGAATCGCAGGCCGGGCTGGAGTTCCGCGACCGGATGATCCGGATGATCCGCCTGGTGCACGGCCCGGGCGCCTCGTTCGAGGACAAGCTGCGGGCGACCATGGCGCTCTTCTCGGTGAACTCGGCGTTCTTCCTGCTCAAGCACGACTGTTCGGACCTCGCCGCGGACCACGCCGTGGAGGACGAGACCGCGCTGGCGGAGGTGATGCGGGCGGCGACCACCGTCGGCCTGGAGATCGCCGCACCGATCAAGCCGGTGGCCGCCCGGGGCTGAGCCGGCTCAGAAGTCGCTCACCCCGTGCCCCGAGAGGTAGCCGACCGGGTCGATCACCGCGCCGTAGCGGTTGGCGGTGCGGATCTCGAAGTGCAGGTGCGGTCCGGTGGAGTTGCCGGTGCTGCCCGCGGCCCCGATCCGCTGACCGCCCGTCACCCGCTCGCCGGCCCGCACGCCGAACGCTGACAGGTGGGCGTACTGGGCGAACCTGCCGTCGGACAGCCGCAGCACCACCTCGTTGCCGTAGGCGCCGTTCCAGCCGGCCGAGACCACGGTGGCGTCGCCGACCGCGAGCAGCGGGGTGCCGGTGTCCACCGCGAAGTCCACGCCGGTGTGGTAGCCGGCGGCGTACGCGCGGTCGGGCACGCCGAACGGCTCGGACACCGGGGCGCCCGGTGCGGGGGCCGACCAGGCCGGGCCGGGCGGTGGTGCGGGAGCAGGCGGGGGCGTGGGCTGCGCCGCGGGCCCGGGGGCGGGCGCGCCGGTGCTCGCCCCGGCCAGGTTGGCCGCCACCGCGACCGCCGCCCGGGAGGCGGCTGCCCCGCCGGGCATCCGGTACGGGCCCGGCTTTGCCACCTGCACCACCGGCGCGGGTGACGACGGGAGCCGAGCGGCGGTGAACGCGGAGGGGCCGGGGGTCGTCGGCCGCACCGTCCGCGCCACCGCGCTGCCGGGCACCGCGGCCAGCGTCACACCCAGCAGCAGTGCGCCGGCCGCCGTCGAGGTGACCGCGGTCCGCCGGTGCGGACCGCGGAAGACCTCGTACGGGTCCCGGCGCAGCGCGGTCACCCGGTGTCGCGGCAGTCTTCGCGGGATGCCCGGCCACGAAAGGCGCGGCGCCCAGGGCGCGCGCGGCCGGGCGTGCCGGCCGGAACCGCTGAGCAGCCGGGCGACCCGGGAACGGACGGGGGTGGGGGTGGGCATGCCGTGCTCGACCTCGCAGCGGTTCGGACCAGCGGCCGGCCGGCAGCGCACTGGGGTAGGGGACCACACAGGTGTAACCGTCGGTGAGGAGGGAGTGAAATCCGCCCGGCTACTACGAGGGGTAGTGGCGATCGCCGCCGGTGGCGGCCGATCGGCGGCTCGTTCCCGCTCCCCGAGGCGCTCCGCCGGGGCCCGCCCGGTACTACCGGCATCCGTATCGGCCGCGGCGGCTGTGAGCAGCGCCACCCGCGATCGCGCCCCGGCGCCGGTCCACGCACGACCGTTCCCGCCGCCGCCACCCGGGCGGACCATCGAGGGATGAGCGCAGAAAGCAAAGTCTCGCTGCAACGCACCGCCGCGCCTGGGAGCAACGCTTCGCTGCCACGCGACGCCTCGCCCTACACCGGCCCCGACGACCGCCGCTTCGCCCTCTGGCGGGCCGCCGACCGGATCCTCTCCGGCCCGCGACCGGTCACCCTCCACGAACGCCTGGCCGAGCTCGGCGCCGACGCCCGGGCCTGCGTCGGTCCGGCCGAACGCCCCGACTTCTACGGCGACGGCGTGGTCGCCGCCCTGGAACACCAGGTCGCCGACTTGCTCGGCAAGCCCGCAGCGGCCTTCTTCCCCACCGGCACCATGGCCCAGCAGGTGGCGCTGCGCTGCTGGGCCCGGCAGTGCGGCAGCAGCCTGGTGGCCAGTCACCCGCTGGCGCACATCGAAACCCATGAGCGCCGCGCCTACCGCCGCCTCACCGGCCTGGACACCGTCTTCCCGACCACCGCGCCCCGGCTGCCGACCGCCGCCGAACTGCGCGCCCTGGACGAGCCCTACGGCGTGCTGCTGGTCGAACTGCCGCTGCGGGCGGCCGGCTTCGTGCTGCCCGCCTGGTCGGAGCTGCTCGAACTGACCGCGGCCGCCCGAGCCGCCGACGCCGTGGTGCACCTGGACGGCGCCCGGCTCTGGGAGGCCGCCGCCCACTACGGCCGCCCCCCGCACCAGCTGGCCGACCTGGGCGACTCGGTCTACGTCTCGTTCTACAAGGCGCTCGGCGGGATCAGCGGCGCCGCGCTCGCCGGACCCGCGGACCTGGTCGCCGAGGCCAGGGTCTGGCGCCACCGCTACGGCGGCCAGCTCTACCAGCAGTGGCCAGCGGTGCTCTCCGCCCGCGCCGCGCTCGGCCGCGAGCTGCCCCGGCTGCCCGGCTACCTGGCGCAGGCCGGGGTGCTGGCCGACGGGCTGCGCCGGGTGATCCGCGCGGTGCCCGGCGCCCGGATCCACCCCGACCCGCCGCACACCCACCAGTTCCAGCTCTGGCTGCCGCATCCGCCGGAACTGCTCGCCGAGGCCGGGCTGCGGCACTGCGCCCGCACCGGTGACGGGCTCTTCGGTTCCTGGTGGACCGGCCCGCTGCCCGGCCTGTCGATGACCGAACTGACCGCGCTGGCGCCCGCGCTGGCCTGGACCGCCGAGCAGGTGGCCGAGTCGGCCGGCGGCTTCCTGGCCGAGGTCGACCGGCTCGCCGCCGCCGGATAGCGCGCCCGGGGGTGCGCTTGACGGTCGAAGGTACATCGTCAACCCTGGTGATCCGTCGCCGAACCGTGGGTATCAAGCCAATTGACGTCGGGTCAGCAGGGGGAACGAGTGAGCGAGCAGCAGCCGCAGATCGAACTCGCCGAGGCGGTCGAGGCCGTCCGCCGCGAGGTGGCCGCGGCCGCCGAACGGGCCGCCGGCGAGCGGTTCAGGTTCGAGGTCGGCACCGTGGAGCTGGAGTTCTCCGTCGAGTTGCGCCGGGACGCGCGGGCCGACGGCAAGGTCCGCGCCTGGGTGCTGTCGGCCGGCGTCGAGGCGGGCGCCGCGCAGACCCGGGCCCACCGGGTGACCGTCACCCTCACTCCCCTGGACACCGTCACTGGCGGGAACGTGCTGGTCGGCAATGACGACCTGGGCAGCCGCGAGGGCTTCCATTGAGCCTGGTGGCCCAGCGGATCGCGGCCGTCCGGGCCGTCGGTCAGGGCAGCGGGGTGCTGCTCTCCGGCCGAGTGGTGCTGACCGCCGCCCATCTGCTGGCTCCTCGACGGGCCGGGACGGCCGCGCCGGGGGTGATCGAGGCCGCCGTGCCGGGCGGACGCGGCTGGATGCGCTGCACTCCGCTGTGGCTCTCGGCCGAGGCCGACGTCGCCGTGCTGCTTGCCGCCGGCGACCTGGTCAGGCCCGAGATCGCCGCCGACTTCGGGGAACTGCGCTGGGGCCGGATCGACGACCTGGAACCGGTGCCGCTCTGCCACGCGATCGGCTACCCGGCGGCCGGCCGGGAGGACGGCGGAGTACTGCGCAGCCACCAACTGGTCGGCACCCTGGCCCCCGCGACCGGTCTCGGCACCAGCCGGCACGTGCTGGCCACCCAGCACCAGCCACCCGGCCCGGTCACCGGCGCGGACTCGCCGTGGTCCGGGATGTCCGGCGCCCCGGTGGTCTTCAACAACCTGCTGCTCGGCCTCGCCACCGCCGACGTGGCACCGGGCGTCTGGCACCACTCCCAACTCGGCCTGGTGCTACTTGCCCCGCTGCTGGCCGACCCGGACTTCACCGCACTGCTCGCCCGCCGGCTGCCGGCCCCGATCCGGGTCCAGGGCATCGACCAACGCGAGCGCCAGGACGCCGAGTTCGAGGAGGAGTACGCCCGCAGCATCCGGCGCGAGCACGGCCGACTGAAGATCTTCGGGCTACCGCAGCCACTGCGCTGGGACCTCGGCACCGCCTACCTGAGCCTGCAAGCCCTCAAGGTGACGGAGCGTCAGCCGAACGCCGAGCGCACCCCCGGCACCGGCGAACCGCTGCTCGACCGCACCGGACGGCGCGGCCGGGTGGAGAGCCTGCTCAAGGACCGCCGCCGGGTGCTGCTGCGCGGCCAGGCCGGCTCCGGCAAGACCACCCTGCTGCAGTGGCTGGCCGTCAACGCCGTCTCCGGCGGCCTGGTCGGCGAACTCGCCGAACTCAACTACCGGGTGCCGTTCCTGCTGCGGCTGCGCACCATGTTCCAACTGCGCAACCTGCAACCGCGCCCCGCCGAGTTCCTCGCCATGGACCGCAGCCCGGTCGCCGCCGACCAACCCCCGGGCTGGGCCGACCGCCTGTTCACCGCCGGCCGGGCCATCCTGCTGGTCGACGGCCTGGACGAGATCCCGCAGGAGAACCGGGACGAGGCCGGCGAATGGCTGGCCGACCTGCTGGAGCTCTACCCCAACTGCTTCACCCTGGTCACCGTGCGCCCCACCGGCGTTCCCGCCGACTGGCTGCACCGCCAGCGGTTCGAGGAGCTGATGCTCTGCCCGATGGACGAGTGGGACCGCAGCCGCTTCGTGGAGCGCTGGCACCAGGCCGCCCTCGCCGCCGAACGGGACGCCACCGACGATCCCACCCCTGCCGAACTCGCCGCCCTGGAGGGACGGTTCCGAGAGATGACGGACGCGCTGCGGCGCGCCCTGCGGCAGTCCCCGGAGCTCGACCTGCTCACCGACAGCCCGCTGCTCTGCGCCATGATCTGCGCCCTGCACCGGGAGTGGGAGGGTGGACTGCCCGAACGCAAGATGGAGGTCTACGAGTCGGCCCTCGACATGCTGCTGCTCCGCCGCGACAAGCAGCGCCGGATCGCCGCCCTGCCGGAGGGCCGCCAGCTCGGCCGCGAGGAGCAACTCGCCCTGCTGCAGCGGATGGCGGCCTGGCTGGTGCTCAACGGCCAGCACGAGGGCGACCACGAGGACGCGCTGCGGCAGATCGAACAGGTGCTGCCGAGCCTGCCCGCGGCCCGTGGCAGCCTCGGCGCCGAGCAGGTGCTGCGCCACCTGGTGGAACGCACCGGACTGCTCACCGAAACCAGCGTCGCCACCTTCGAGTTCGTCCACCGCACCTTCCAGGACTACCTGGCCGCCCGGGAGTTCATGGAGGACCGGGACTTCGGGCTGCTGGCCGGCCGCGCCGCCGACGAGCAGTGGGCCGACGTGGTCCGGATGGCCGTCGGCCACTGCTCGCACCGCGACCGCGCCGTGCTGCTGCGCCGCCTGCTGGCCGCCGCCAGTGCCGGCCCGCAGGCCCGCGCCGCCCGCTGGATCCGGCTGATCGCCGCCGGCTGCCTGCCCTACGCCTCGGTGCTGGACGAGACCGTCCGCGCCGAGGTGCTGGCCCAACTGCGCCCGATGCTGCAGATGTTCCCGCGCGAGGAGGAGGCCACCTACGAGCCGCGCGAATGGCAGGCGCTCTACGCGGTCGGCGAGGACCTGCTGCCGCTGCTCACCCCCGACACCGATCTGCCGCTCTGGCTGGTCGTCCGGCTGCTGGAGCGGATGGGCGGCCCGGAGGCGCTGGACCGGCTGGTCGCGATCAACGCCAGGATCGCCGCCGAGCAGGGCGGACAGCCGGCGCTGGCCTCCCGCGAGGTGCTGGCCCGGGCCTACCAGCAGGCCGGCGACCTGGCGCAGGCGATCCCCGCACTGGAGCAACTGGTCACACTGTCCGAGCAGTTGATGGGCCAGGGGCATCCGGACACGTTCGCCGCGCGGCTGCGGCTGGCCGACGCCTACCTGGAGTCCGGCGCGCTGGCCGGCGCGCTGCCCCGCTACGAGCAGCTGCTGGCCGACGCCGAGGCCCGGGCCGCCGCCGTCGACCTGCTGGAGATCCGCAGCCGGCTGGGCGCCGCCTACCTGGAGGCCGGTGCGCTCGGCCGGGCGCTGCCGCTGTTCGAGCGCCTGATCGCCGAGGCCGAGGAACTCAAGGGCCGGGACAGCCCCGAGGCGCTGGCCGCCCGCGGCCGGCTCGGCGCCGCACAGCGCGACGCGGGCCAACTGGCCAAGGCGATCACCAACTTCGAGTGGCTGCTGATGGATGCCGAGCGCGCCCTCGGCGAGGACCACCCGGACACCCTGGTGATAAGGATCGACGCCGCCGCCGCGCAGGCCGAGGCCGGCGACCTGACCCGGGCCATCCCGGCGTTGGAGCAGATCCAGGCGGACTCGGCCCGCGAGCTCGGCGAGCACTACCCGACCACGCTGACCGCCGCACTGCGGCTGGCCAACGCCTATGCCGAGGCGGGTGACCTGTTCAAGGCCGTGCCGATCCTGGAGGCGGTGGACCAGGCCCGCACCCGGCTGTTCGGCGAGGACCACCCGGCCACCTTCACCGCCCGCCGCCACCTCGCGGTCGCCTACCTCGGCCAGGGCGAGCACGGGTTGGCGCTCGGCCTGCTGGAGGCCACCCTGGAGCGGGCCCACCGGGCGCTCGGCGAACGCCATCCGGAGCCGCTGTCGCTGCGGCACGAGCTCGGGGTGGCGCAGCGGGTCGGCGGCGAGCCGCGGCGCGCCGTCGACCTGCTCTCCCGGGTGCTCGGCGACCGCTGGGTGCTGCTCGGCGAGCGCCACCCCGACACCCTGCGCACCCGGCACCAGCTGGCACTGGCCTACTGGGCGGCCGAGGACCCCAGGCAGGCCACCGAACTGGCCGGGCGCACCCTGGCGTTGTGCGAGACCCATCTCAGCCCGGACCATCCGCTGACGCTGGCGGTGCGGGAAAGCCTGGACCCGGCGAACCGGCAGGCCCACCCGGTCCGCCGTCGGCCGCGCAGCAGCCCTTAGCCGATGGTCGTCAGGAGCCGTTTGCCGAGTCGTAGTCGGCGCGTGCCGCGAGCACCTCCTCCATGTTGGCTTCCGCCCACGCCTTGATCGCCTGCATCACCGGCAGTAGGTCCAGGCCGAGCGGGGTGAGCGCGTACTCCACCCGGACCGGGACCGCCGGGGTGACGGTGCGGGAGACCAGGCCGTCGCGCTCCAGGTTGCGCAGCGTCTGGGTGAGCATCTTCTGGCTGATCCCCGCGACACGGCGGGACAGTTCGCCGAATCGCCGGGGCTGCTCGGCGAGCGCGTTGATCAGCAGACTGGTCCACTTGTCGCTGATCCGGTCGAGGAGGTGGCGGGTCGGGCACTCGGCCACATATGCGTCGTAGCGCAGTTTGGCGTCGACGCGCTGCTGGGCGGCCGTCCTGGTGGCCATGGTGAAGCTCTCCTGAGGGTGCGGTACGCACTTCGAGGTGCGTTCTTTCCGGCAGAGCGTAACTCTCCTTAGGTTAGCTGCAACAGGGCGGACGGTGACGGGAGTTCTGACATGCGCGCAGTGGTGGTGCGGGAGTTCGGCGGGCCGGGGGCGCTGACGGAGGTCGAGGTGCCGGTACCGGCCCCCGGGCCGGGGCAGCTGCGGATCGAGGTGGCCGCGGCGGCCGTGAACCCGGTGGACGCGGCGACCAGGTCGGGGGCGCTGGCCGGGATCGGCCTGATGCCGCCGCCGGCGGGGTCAACGGTCGGCATCGGCTGGGACGTTGCCGGAACGGTGGCCGAACTGGGGCCGGGCACCTCGGGATTCGCCGTCGGTGACCGGGTGATCGGACTGCGCGACCGGCTGGACGTGCCGCTCGGCAGCTACGCGGAGCAACTGGTGCTGGACGCCTCGGCGGTGGCCCCGCTGCCCGCCGCGCTGTCACCGGCGGCGGGGGCCACCCTGCCGCTGAACGGGCTGACGGCCGAGCAGGCGTTGGACCTGCTGGACCTGCCGGCGGGGGCGAGCCTGCTGGTCACCGGTGCGGCGGGCGGGGTCGGCGGCTTCGCGGTCGAACTGGCGGCCCGGCAGCGGGGTTTGCGGGTGGTCGCGGTGGCGGGCGCGGCGGACCATGACGCGGTGCGGGCGCTGGGGGCCCGCTGGCTGGTGGACCGCGAGACGGGCGACTTGGCGGCGGCGGTGCGCGGGCTGGTGCCCGGCGGGGTGGACGGCGCGCTCGACGCCGCGCTGCTGGGGATCCGGGCGCTGGGCGCGGTGCGCAACCGGGGCGCCTTCGTCTCGGTGGCGGGGGACGCGCCCGTGGGGCTGCGGGGGATCCGGGTGCGAACGGTCTGGATCGCGGCCGACGGGGCGGTGCTGGGGCGGCTGGCACAGTTGGCCGCCCGTGGGGAGCTGACCCTGCGGGTGGCGGACACCCTGCCGCTGGCGGCGGCGGAGCAGGCGCACCGGCGGCTGGCGCGGGGCGGGTTGCGCGGGCGGCTGGTCCTGGTGCCCTGAGTGAGGTGTTCCCGACCGGAGAGAATGGCTCCGGACGGGACTCCCGCGACTCAGAGAAGGTGAAGCCACATCATGGACTTCGGCGTGCGCTGGAAGCTGCACGGTGACGGGCGCACGCCCGCGCCGGGAGCGGTGGTCCGCCCCGACGAACGGCTCTCCTGGCCCCGCACGGTGGGCCTCGGCGCCCAGCACGTGGTGGCCATGTTCGGGGCGAGCTTCGTGGCGCCGGTGCTGATGGGCCTCAACCCCAACCTCGCGATCATGATGTCCGGCGTCGCGACGGTGATCTTCCTGCTGGCGACCCGCGGCCGGGTGCCCAGCTACCTCGGCTGCTCGCTCTCCTTCGTGGGCGTCGCCGCGGTGATCCGGGCGCAGGGCGGCACCAGTGCGACGGTGACCGGCGCGGTGTTCGTGGTCGGCGTGGTGCTGTTCCTGGTGGGCCTCGCGGTCCAGCGGTTCGGGGCGCGCATCATCCACGCGGCGATGCCGCCGATCGTGACCGGTGCGGTGGTCATGCTGATCGGCTTCAACCTCGCCCCCGTGACCGCGTCGGTCTACTGGCCGCAGGACCAGTGGACGGCGCTGCTGGTGATGCTCTTCACCGCACTGGCCGTGGTCGCCCTGCGCGGCTTCTGGTCGCGCATCGCGATCTTCCTCGGCCTGCTCTTCGGCTACGGGATCTCCTGGGCGTTCGACCGGATCTTCGGGGAGATCCACTCGGTGGACGCCAGTGGCAAGCTCACCGACCACTGGCGGCTCGACCTCTCGGGCGTCGGCAAGGCGGACTGGATCGGCCTGCCGTCCTTCCACGGCCCGTCCTTCCAGTGGTCCGCGATCCTGGTGGCGCTGCCGGTGGTGATCGCGCTGGTCGCGGAGAACGCCGGACACATCAAGGCGGTCGGTGAGATGACCGGCGACCCGCTGGACGACAAGCTGGGCACGGCGATCTCCGCCGACGGCGTCGCCTCCATGCTCTCGACCGCGGTCGGCGGCCCGCCCAACACCACGTACTCGGAGAACATCGGTGTGATGGCCGCCACCCGGGTCTACTCGACGGCCGCCTACTGGGCGGCCGCCGGTTTCGCGCTGCTCTTCGGCATCTGCCCCAAGTTCGGCGCGATCGTGGCCGCGATCCCCGGCGGGGTGCTCGGCGGCATCACCGTCATCCTGTACGGCATGATCGGCCTGCTCGGTGCGCAGATCTGGAGCCGGTCCAACGTGGACCTGCGCAACCCGCTCAACCTGGTACCGGCCGCGGCGGGCATCATCATCGGCATCGGCAACGTCACCATGAAGTTCTCCAGCAACTTCAGCCTCAGCGGCATCGCGCTGGGCACGCTGGTCGTCGTCATCGGCTACCACGGGCTGCGGCTGCTCGCTCCCGCGCACCTCAAGGCCCAGGAACCGCTGTTCGACGAGGGCACCTCCTCCTACGACGAGGGCCCCTCCTCGTCCGGTGAGGCCTCATCGTCCGGCGAGGGGCGCGCCTAGCGGATCAGCGCCCAGCCGGTCGTGGCCGCCCGCGCACCCGGGTGGACGGGTGCGCGGCCACGTCGCGTCAGCCCCGGAACACCGCGGCATGGTCGGCCGCGAAGTCGGCGAAGGAGCGGGGAGCGTGCCCGGTTAGCTTCTCGACGTCGTGGGTGACCGCGCCCGCGCCGCCGCCCGCGTAGAAGGTGTAGAGCTCGATCAGGCCCTCGGCGCGCCACGGGTCCCAGCCGGCGGCCAGCATGCCGGCCAGCGCGGCCTCCGGCTCGACGGCCTGGTACGCCACCGTGCGGCCGGCCACGGCGCCCAGCTGGTCGGCGATCTCATCGTGGGTCAGCCCGGCCGGACCGGTCAGCGTGTAGACCGCGCCCTCGTGCCCGTCCGTGGTCAGCACCGCGACGGCGGCCTCCGCGACGTCCCGCGCGTCCACCCAAGAGACCGGGGCGTCCCCGGCGGCGGCCGTGAGCCGGCCGGCCTTGACCGCGGCGGCCATGCCCAGGAAGTTCTGGTGGAAGCCGTTGGGCGCCAGCACCGTCCAGGGCAGTCCGCCGGCCTGCAGGTGGGCGTGGCCCGTCACGTGGGCGGAGAGGAAGCGCACGCCCTCGGGCTTGACCTCCACCCCGGCGGCGGCGTGCAGCACGATCCGCGGCCGCAGACCGGTGCGCACCGCGGCGTCGATGACGTTGATCTCGTGCTGCGCCATCTCGGGGTGCACGGCCACCAGCAGGTAGATCACGTCGGCACCGGCCAGGGCGGTGTCCAGCGAGGTCGGGTCCGTGTAGTCGGCGGCCACCACCTCGACGCCCTCGTCCCATCCGGCCGGGCGCGACCCGGGGTCGCGCACCAGCGCGCGCACGCTCTCGCCGCGCTCGCGCAGCCCGCTGACGACCTTCGACCCCACGGTGCCGGTGGCACCGGTGACCACGATCACGGATGTCTCCCCCGCTCGTACCGGCGACTGACCTGATGAGCAGTCAACCAGACTATCACAGCGAGCCATTGGATGATCAAGGGCCGATTCGCCCTCGTTCGATCAGCCGGGCTCACCGCTCCGG
>NZ_JAJJPA010000051.1 GCF_020907985.1 Kitasatospora humi
GCTCAAGCTGGCCGAGGAGATGCAGGCGGACGGCGTCGCCGCCGGCGCTCCGACCGTGATCGCCGCCGACTGACGACGAGTGGGACGCCGTGCTCGACCGAGGCATGATCCTCCCGGGCGCACTGCAGGCCGCCCGCTCGCTGGCCGCCACCCGGGTGCTGGACGCCGCCGACCTGGCGGCCGCTCTTGAGGTGCTGCACCGCGACCCGGTGGCCAACGCCTTCGTGGCCACCCGGGTCGAGGCGGTCGGCCTCGACCCGTGGCGGCTGGGCGGCGAGATGTGGGGCTGGTACGACCAGCAGGGCCGGCTGGAGTCGCTCTGCTACGCGGGCGCCAACCTGGTGCTGATCAACGCCGGCCCGCAGGCCGTGCGGGCCTTCGCCGAGCGGGCCCGGCGGCAGGGCCGGCGCTGCTCCTCGATCGTCGGCCCGGCAGGCCCCACCGCCGAGCTGTGGGCCCTGCTGGAGCGCAGCTGGGGTCCGGCCCGCGAGGTCCGTGGCCACCAGCCGCTGATGGCCACCAGCGAACCGGCCACCGGGGTGACCCCCGACCCGCTGGTCCGCCGGGTCCGCCGCGACGAGCTCGACCTGCTGATGCCGGCCTGCGTGGCGATGTTCACCGAGGAGGTCGGGATCTCGCCGCTGGCCGGTGACGGCGGACTGCTCTACCAGGCCCGGGTGGCCGAACTGGTCACCACCGGACGGTCCTTCGCGCGGATCTCGGAACGGGGCGAGGTGCTCTTCAAGGCCGAGATCGGTGCCGTCACCAAGGGCGCCTGCCAGGTCCAGGGGGTCTGGGTGGCCCCCGACCACCGCGGCAGGCGGCTCTCCGAGACCGGCATGGCCGCGGTGCTGGAGATCGCGCTGCGCGAGGTGGCCCCGGTGGTCAGCCTCTACGTCAACGACTACAACCTGCCGGCCCGGGCCGCCTACCGCCGGGTGGGCTTCCGCGAGGTCGGTGCCTTCATGTCGGTGCTCTTCTGATCGCTCCTTCTCGCCAATGTCGCTGCTTCCCGGGCCGGTTCAGGAGTAACGTCCCGGGCATGGAGCAGCTCACCGAGGTCACCGTGCAGCCGATCGACCTGGCGGCCTGGGCGCCGTACGCCCTGGAGGTCCAGGCGCAGGCCTTCGGCCTGTCGGCGCAGGAGGTCGCGGTGCGGCTGCACATCGTCGGGCGGCACGCCCAGCAGCCCGGGGTGCTGGCCTTCGGCGCGCTCGTCGGGGGCCGGCTGGTCGGCTTCGGCTACGGCATGCCCAACCGGCGCGAGCACTGGTGGAGCACGGTGATCGAGCCGCACCTGGAAGCCCGCGGCTACGGCGACTGGCTGGACGACGTGTTCGCCGTCACCGAGTTGCACGTGCTGCCCGAGTACCAGGGTCGCGGCCTGGGCACCACCCTGATCCGCACCCTCTGCGAGCGCTCCGGGCTGCCGCGCAGCATCCTCTCCGCGATCGACGCCGAGACCCCGGCCCGGCGGCTCTACCGCTCACTCGGCTACCGCGACCTGGCCCGTGCCGTGCACTTCCCGAACACCGACCGACCGTACGCCGTGATGGGTGCCCGGCTCCCGTTGCTGGACAGGCCCTACAGCGCGCCGGCGAACTCCAGGTAGCGCTCCGCGCCGGCCCGGTCGCCGGTCGCCAGCGCGGTCAACCCGGCGGCCACGGCCCGGAACAGCGTCCACCCGCGCAGCCGGTCCGCGTCGACCTCGACCGCCTCGGAGAGCTGCTGCAGCCGGCGCCGGACGGCGCCCTGCGGGCTGGGCGCGGCGACCAGCGTCTCCTTGCGGTCCTGCGCCAGCCAGGCCAGGTCGTAGGCCCGCTCGCCGACCAGCGGCTGCGGGTCGATGGCCAGCCAGGGCGCCCGGTCGGCGGCCAGCACGTTGCCGTGGTGGAAGTCGCCGTGCAGCAGCACCCGTTCGTCGCCGGAGTCCAGCAGCCCGGCGGCGGTCTCCAGCGCCTCGTCCAGCAACTGCCGGGCGTCCAGCCGGTCGGCGGTGCCTCGGTGCTCGCCCAGCCAGGCACTGCGCTGCGCCACCTGCTCGGCCACCGGTGTGAACCGGTGGCCGTCCGGCGGCGCCGTCCAGAGCCGGCGCAGCAGGCTGGTCGCCTCCAGCATCGCCTTGGCCTCGGTCAGCGAGCGCAGCGGGATGTCGCCGTGCAGCCGCTCCAGCAGCAGGAAGCCCTCGGCCGGGTCGGCGTCCAGCAGCAGGACGGCGCCGCGGCCGGCCCAGTGCGTCAGCGCGGCGGGCTCCTGGGCGGTCTCCGGGGTGACCAGGCCGGCCTTGAGCACGGCGGGGGAGTTGTCGTCGCGGCGGACCAGGCAGACCAGGCTCAGCCGGCCGCCCGGATCGGCCACCCGGTCCAGGGTCAGCCGCTGCTGGTCCAGGTGCCTGGCCACCCGGTCGGGCAGTGCGGCGAGCCACCGCTCCCCGGCCGCGCCCTGGCGGGCGACGACGCCCTGGCGCAGGCGGTCCGGAATGGTGAGCTGTCCTGCTGCTTGCGCCATGCCGGCCTTCCGTGGGTGCTGCCACCGTTGTCTGCCGCCCATTGTCGGCCATCGGTCCGGCGCGGTCGGGTAGCCGCGCAGCTCAGCGTGGTGCGGTGGACGGCTTGTCGGTGGCGGTAGCGGCGGCCGCGGTGCCGGCCGGCACGCCGGGCAGCGGGCCGGGCGTGCCGCCCCAGTGGGCGCACTGCAGCACCGCGGTGGAGAGCGCG
Organism: Kitasatospora humi; assembly: GCF_020907985.1. Lineage (GTDB taxonomy): Bacteria > Actinomycetota > Actinomycetes > Streptomycetales > Streptomycetaceae > Kitasatospora > Kitasatospora humi. The sequence goes on from NZ_JAJJPA010000051.1 coordinate 2,718, forward strand.
GCGGCGGCCCGGGCCCGCAGGTCGCCGGCGGTGGCCGCGACCAGGTCGCCGTAGACCGCGGTGAGCCGCTGCTCCACCTCGGCGGCCAGTCGTCCGGCGGCGGTGGCGTCCGGCACCGGGAACGGCAGCCGGTAGCCGGGGGCGGCGGCGGTCGGGGTGGCGCCGGCGCCGGTGAGCAGCCGGTCCCAGGCGTCCCGGCGGGCCTGGTGGGCGGCGTAGCAGCTGCGGGCGTCGTCCCGCCCTGGGCCGGGCGGCAGTTTGGCGCCCACCACGCCGAAGGCGTAGACGGCTGCGTGCTCGGCGGCCAGTGCCTCCTGCAGGGCGGTGACGGCGGTGGCCGACGGCGCATCGGTGGCGCCCGGTGAGGCGGTGGCGCCCGGTGTGCCGGAGGCCGACGGTGCGGCGGAAGCCGGCGCGGTCGACGGCTGGTCGGCGGGCGCCGGCAGCGGGGTCCGGTCGCCCAGCCGGACGGCCCGCAGTGCACCGGCCGCCGCCACCGCCGCGAGCAGCCGGGCGAGCTCGGGCGAGGCGGTGGACAGGTCGGCGAGCCGGGCCATTGCGGTGCTCCTCTCGGCGGCGGCCAGCCCGGCGGCCCCGCCGGGGGAGCCGCTGGGCGAACCGCCGGGGGGACCACTGGGCGAGCCGCTCGGTGAGCCGCTCGCACCGGACGCCGCAGCGCTCGGCGAACCGCTCGCCGCCGCGCTGCCGGGCAGCCCGGCGGCCAGCGCGGCCCGCTCGGCGGTCACCTCGGTGCGCAGCTGGTCCAGCGGAGCCCCGCCGCCGGCCGCCGCCGGCACCGCCGCGTACTGGACGAGCAGCGCGTCCGCGCCGGCCACCGCCCGGGTGCGCAGCGGCAGGTCCGGATCGGTTTCGGGAGCCCCCGCCCGGTCGTGCGCCTTGCCGCCCGCCCCGGAGCCCGCGCCCGAGCCGGCGGTGCAGGCGGTCAGCAGGCCGGCAGCGGCCAGCGCCCCGGTGGCCAGGAACGTCCGCCGGCTGGGCGACTGCATCGACGTGCTCCCCCGTGATCGGGCGGGAGCCCCCGGAACCCCCGCTGCAGAGACATGAGTGTGGGGGCGCCGCGATGCGAACAGCACACGGTGAAAGTGTCGTGCCCACCCGGACGGACGCTACCGTTCGAATGGCTGTGCGCCTAGGCGGGGCTCGCCGCCGGGCACCGGAATCGGCGGTTGGGCGGTCGACCCGATAGGCTTTGCCCGAGTTACGACCTCTGACAACAGCAGACGCGGCCGAGGAGTCACCCGGATGAGCACCACCCCCACCGATCGGCTGCGTGCCCTGTTGGAGCCGCTGGCCGAGCAGGCGGGCCTGGATCTTGAGGACATCAAGCTGACCCAGGCAGGCAGCCGCCGCCAGCTGCAGATCGACGTGGACGCCGAGGGCGGCGTGGACCTGGACGCGATCGCCGAGTTCAGCCGCGAGGTCGGCCAGGCGCTGGACGCCGGCGACCTGATGGGCAACTCGGCCTATCTGCTGGAGGTCGGTTCCCCGGGCGTGGACCGCCCGCTCACCGCGCCCCGCCACTGGCGCCGCAACACCGGCCGGCTGGTCAAGGTGCAGCTCGTCGAGGGCGGCGAGCTGGTGGCCCGGATCCTGTCGGCGGACGAGGACGGCGCCCTGGTCGAGGTGCAGCCGGTGAAGGGCCGCGGCCGCCCCAAGGAGCGCAGGCTGGAGTTCACCGAGGTGGCCAAGGCGCGGATCCAGGTCGAGTTCAACCGCAAGGAGGACGAGCAGCTGCTGTCCGACGAAGAGACGGACGGGCAGCCGCTCGCCGAGGAAGAAGAGGAGGCGTAGCCGTGGACATCGACATGAGTGCCCTGCGTGGGCTGGTGGCCGAGAAGAACATCCCGTTCGACCTGCTGGTCGAGTCGATCGAGTCGGCGCTCCTCATCGCCTACCACCGGACCGAGGGCTCGCGCCGCCGCGCCCGCGTCGAGCTGAACCGCAAGACCGGCCACGTGACCGTGTGGGCGCTTGAGGACGCGAGCGAGCTGGAGGAGGGCGCCGAGCCCAAGGAGTTCGACGACACCCCGAGCGGGTTCGGCCGGATCGCCGCCACCACCGCCAAGCAGGTGATCCTGCAGCGCCTGCGGGACGCCGCCGACGACCAGACCTTCGGCGAGTACGCGGGCAAGGAGGGCGACATCGTCACCGGTGTCGTCCAGCAGGGCAACGACCCGAAGAACGTGCTGGTGGACATCGGCAAGCTGGAGGCGATCCTGCCTCCGCAGGAGCAGGTCCCCGGCGAGGAGTACAAGCACGGCACCCGGCTGCGCAGCTACGTGGTGGCGGTGCGGCGCGGCGTCCGCGGCGCCTCGGTCACCCTGTCGCGCACCCACCCCAACCTGGTGAAGAAGCTCTTCGCCCTGGAGGTGCCGGAGATCGCCGACGGCTCGGTGGAGATCGCGGCGATCGCCCGCGAGGCCGGCCACCGCACCAAGATCGCCGTGGTGTCGCGCCGCCCTGGTCTGAACGCCAAGGGCGCCTGCATCGGCCCGATGGGCGGCCGGGTGCGCAACGTGATGGCCGAACTGCACGGCGAGAAGATCGACATCGTCGACTGGTCGGACGACCCGGCCGAGATGGTGGCGAGCGCGCTGTCCCCCGCCCGGGTGACCAAGGTCGAGATCGTCGACCTGCAGCAGCGCTCGGCCCGGGTGATCGTGCCCGACTACCAGCTCTCGCTGGCGATCGGCAAGGAGGGCCAGAACGCCCGACTGGCCGCCCGGCTGACCGGTTGGCGGATCGACATCCGTCCGGACACCGATGGCGGGACCGAGGGCTCGGACGGGGAATCCAGCTCGCGTTAGTCGTGTTGTCGTAACAGAATCGCGGCCCTGCCCTGATCGGTGGGGCCGCGTTCAGTCCCGGTTGAGGGGTAGACTTGAAGATGTCCGGCCGGACGCGTGTCCGCGCATGCCCTGAGCGCACTTGCGTGGGCTGCCGCAAGCGAGCGGCCAAGCACGAGCTGTTGCGTGTCACGGCGGTCGAGGGCGTCTGCGTCCCCGACCCCCGGGCCACGTTGCCCGGTCGGGGCGCGTACCTGCACCCCGACTTGGCCTGCCTCGACCTGGCAGTCCGTCGCCGGGCGCTGCCGAGGGCCTTCCGGGCCCACGGTTCGCTCGACACGGATCCGCTGCGTGAGCACGTCGCGGCCAGGGCAGACAGTACCCCGGCGTCCTGAGGGCCCTGGGGGAGAACCACCGTACGGAGCACGGCACGGGCACCCAGGTGTTCCGCGCCACCAGTCAGGTACCTCGCGAGTTGGAAGTAGGTCGAGATTGCGATGAGCACTCGATGAGTACGCGATGAGTACGCCCATGAAGTAGCGACGGTCCGGCGGACGACGACCCCGGACTTATAGACAGGAGCGAAGTGGCTAAGGTCCGGGTTTACGAACTCGCCAAGGAACTCGGCTTGGAGAGCAAGGCCGTGATGGCCAAGCTGACCGAGCTGGGTGAGTTCGTCCGTTCGGCGTCCTCGACGATCGAGGCGCCGGTCGTGCGCAAGTTGACTGACGCTTTGGGAGCTACCCCGCCGTCCGGCGGTGGTTCGGCTGCCAAGCCTGGCCCGCGGAAGCCCGCGGCGCCCACGCCCGCCGGCGGTACCGGCGCGGCGGCCCCCAAGCCGGGGGCGCCCACCCCCACCCCTGGTCCGCGGCCCGCCGCGACCCCGGGTCCCCGTCCGACTCCGGCCGCCTCCGGCCCGCGCCCGGGGGCTCCGACCCCTGGTCCGCGTCCCGCGCGTCCGGCGGCTCCGGCTGCTCCGGCGGCCGAGTTCTCCTCCCCGGCGCCCGCCGGTGAGGCCCCCGCGCGTCCGGCGGCTCCGGCTCCGGCGCCGCGCCCGTCCGGCCCCGCGGCCGGTGGTGCCCGCCCCGGTCCGCGCCAGCCCGGCCCGCGTCCGGGCAACAACCCCTTCACCTCCGGCAGCGCCACCGGCATGGCCCGCCCCGGCGACCGCCGTCCGGCCGCGCCGGGTGAGCGTCCCCGTCCGGGTGGCGACCGTCCGCGTCCGGGCGGTGCCGGTGCCGGTGCCCCGCGTCCGGGTGGCAACGCCCCGCGGCCCGGCGGCCCGGGTGAGCGTCCCCGTCCGGGCGGCAACGCGCCGCGTCCGGGTGGTCCCGGTGCCGGTGCCCCGCGTCCGGGTGCCCCGGGTGCCGGTGCCCCGCGTCCCGACATGCCCCGTCCGGCCGCCCCGCGTCCGGGTGCGCCGAGCCCGTCCGGCATGCCGCGCCCGAACCCGGGCATGATGCCGCAGCGTCCCGGTCCGGGTGCCGGTCCGCGTCCGGGCCCCGGTGGCCGTGGTCCGGGTGGTCCCGGCGGCGGTCGTCCGGGTGCGCCCGGTGGCGCCCGTCCCGGCTTCGCCGGCCGTCCGGCCGGTCCGGGCTCGCGTCCGGCCGGTGGCGGCTTCGGCGGCCCGCGTCCGGGCGGTGGCGCCGGCGGTGGCGGCTTCGGTGGTGGCCCGCGTCCGGGCGGCTTCGGTGGTCGTCCCGGCGGCCCGGGTGCCCGTGGTGGCACGCAGGGTGCCTTCGGTCGCGGCCCGGGCGGTCGCCCGGCGCGCGGTCGCAAGTCGAAGCGGGCGAAGCGCCAGGAGTACGAGGCCATGCAGGCCCCGTCCGTCGGCGGCGTGATGCTGCCGCGCGGCAACGGCCAGACGGTCCGGCTGTCGCGTGGTGCCTCGCTGATGGACTTCGCGGAGAAGATCAACGCCAACCCGGCCGCGCTCGTCTCGGTGATGTTCAACCTCGGCGAGATGGTCACCGCCACCCAGTCGGTGGCCGACGAGACCCTGCAGCTGCTGGCCCAGGAGATGGGCTTCGAGCTGGAGATCGTCAGCCGCGACGACGAGGACCGCGAGCTGCTGGAGTCGTTCGACATCGAGTTCGGTGCCGACGAGGGCGGCGAGGACGAGCTGGCGCCGCGTCCGCCGGTGGTGACCGTCATGGGTCACGTCGACCACGGTAAGACCCGCCTGCTGGACGCCATCCGCAAGTCCAACGTGGTGGCCGGCGAGGCCGGTGGCATCACCCAGCACATCGGTGCCTACCAGGTCGCCGCCGAGGTCAACGGCGAGGACCGGAAGATCACCTTCCTGGACACTCCGGGTCACGAGGCGTTCTCCGCCATGCGTGCCCGTGGTGCCAAGTCCACCGACATCGCGATCCTGGTGGTCGCGGCCAACGACGGTGTCATGCCGCAGACGGTCGAGGCGCTCAACCACGCCAAGGCCGCCGGTGTGCCGATCGTGGTCGCCGTCAACAAGATCGACGTCGAGGGCGCCGACCCGACCAAGGTCCGCGGTCAGCTGACCGAGTTCGGCCTGGTGGCCGAGGAGTACGGCGGCGACACCATGTTCGTCGACATCTCCGCCCGCCAGGGCCTGCACATCGACCAGCTGCTGGAGGCCGTGGTCCTGACCGCGGACGCCTCGCTGGACCTGCGGGCCAACCCGGAGCAGGCGGCGCAGGGCATCGCCATCGAGGCGCACCTGGACAAGGGCCGCGGCGCCATGGCGACCGTCCTGGTCCAGCGCGGTACCCTCCGCGTCGGCGACTCGATCGCGGTGGGCGACGCGCACGGCCGCGTCCGCGCGATGCTCGACGAGAACGGCAAGAACGTCGACGAGGCGGGTCCGTCCCGTCCGGTCCTGCTGCTCGGTCTGACCTCGGTGCCGCGCGCCGGCGACAGCTTCATCGTCGTCGACGACGACCGCACCGCGCGCCAGATCGCCGAGAAGCGCTCGGCCCGCGACCGCAACGCCATGTTCGCCAAGCGTCCGATGCGGATCTCCCTGGAGAACCTGGACCAGGCGATCGCGGCCGGCGGCATCCAGCAGCTCAACCTGATCATCAAGGGTGACGTCTCCGGTTCGGTCGAGGCCCTCGAGGACGCCCTGGTCAAGCTGGACGTGGGCGAGGAGGTCGAGCTGCGGATCCTGCACCGCGGTGTCGGTGCCATCACCGAGTCCGACGTGGACCTGGCGATGGGCTCGGACGCGATCATCATCGGCTTCAACGTCCGCGCCGAGGGCCGTGCCCGCACGGCCGCCGAGCGCGAGGGCGTCGACGTCCGGTACTACTCGGTCATCTACCAGGCGATCGAGGAGATCGAGGCCGCGCTCAAGGGCCTGCTGAAGCCGGAGTACGAGGAGGTGCGCCTCGGCTCCGCGGAGATCCGCGAGGTGTTCCGCAGCTCCAAGTTCGGCAACATCGCCGGTGTCCTGGTCCGCGAGGGCCTGCTGCGCCGCAACGCCAAGGCACGCCTCATCCGCGACGGCAAGGTGGTCGCCGACAACCTCACCATCGAGGGTCTGCGCCGCTTCAAGGACGACGCGACCGAGGTCCGCGAGGGCTTCGAGGCCGGTGTCACCCTGGGGTCGTACAACGACATCAAGGTGGACGACGTCATCGAGACCTTCGAGATGCGCGAGAAGCCGCGCGCCTGAGGCGCTGGCAGAGGTCGGGGCCGGCCGGCGGGAATTCCCGTCGACCGGCCCCGGTCTCGCTGTGTAGGGTTCCTCGACAGCGGCCCCCGCCGCGGCGGGGGGAACTACGAGGCCCTGAGGTCGGCAAGACCTTCCACTCATGTTCGTGGGAACACTCACCTTCGACCTGCTGCTGGGCGATGTGCATTCGCTCAAGGAGAAGCGTTCGATCGTGCGGCCCATCGTGGCCGAACTGCAGCGCAAGTACAGCGTGTGCGCTGCCGAAGTCGGGAACCAGGACCTGCACCGGCGGGCCGAGATAGGCCTGGCGGTCGTCTCGGGCGAGCACCGGTTCGTCACCGAGATCCTGGACAGCTGTGAGCGGCTGGTCGCCGGCCGCCCCGAGGTGCAGTTGCTCTCCGCCAGGAGGCGCTACTACGGCGATGACGATGAATGAGTTCGGGCACGGCGGTGGAACGTCACCACCGTCACACCGACGAGGACGAAGAGCGCTCACACCGCTGGGCGCGGGCCGGTACTTTGGGGCGTGGGCCCCGAAGACCGCGAGTCGATCGTGTCAGTCGACCGCAGTACCGTGCCCACTGCACGAGGAGGCAACGTGACCGACACCGCAAGGGCGCGCAAGCTCGCCGACCGCATCCAGGTGGTCGTCGCCCAGACCCTGGAGCGGCGGATCAAGGATCCGCGGCTGGGCTTCGTGACCATCACCGACACCCGCGTCACCGGCGACCTGCGGGAGGCCACGGTCTTCTACACGGTCTACGGCGACGACACCGAGCGGGAGGCCACCGCGGCTGCGCTGGAGAGCGCCAAGGGTGTGCTCCGCTCGGAGGTCGGCAAGCAGACCGGGGTGCGCTTCACCCCGTCGCTGACCTTCGTCGCGGACGCGCTGCCGGACAACGCGCGGAACATCGACGACCTGCTCGACAAGGTCCGGGTCTCCGACGCGGCGGTGCGCACCGCCGCGGCCGGGGCCCAGTACGCCGGCGAGGCCGACCCGTACCGGGTGCCCGCCGCCGAGCGCGACGCGGACGAGGACGAGTAGTCATGGCCGCTGAGCCGGCGGCGGCCGGTTCGACGAGGGCGTCCGTCACCCCGGTGACGGACGCCCTCGCGGTGCTTCCGGGGCAGCGCGAGCCGGCGCGCGGATGCGGCGGGCCGGGCGGCTTCGAGCCGGAGTGGCGGCGGATCCTGGCGGCCATCGGCCGGGCCCGGACCATCGACCTGATCTGCCACATCACCCCCGACGGCGACGCGCTCGGCTCGTCGCTGGCGGCGGGCCTGGCACTGCGCTCCCTCGGCCACGGGGTGCGGGTCTCGTTCGGCGACGACCCGCAGGTGATCCCGGAGTCACTGGCCTTCCTGCCCGGTCAGGAGCTGATCGTGCCGGCCGCCGCCGTGCCGGACCGGCCCGAGCTGGTGCTCTGCTTCGACGTCGCCGCCGAGGGGCGGCTCGGGCTGCTGCACGACAAGGCGTTCGCGGCCCGGTCCCTGGTGGTCTTCGACCACCACGCCTCCAACCCGGGCTTCGGCACCCACCGGATCATCGACCCGACCGCGCCCGCCACCGCCGTCCTGGTGGACGAACTGCTGCGGCGGCTGCGGGTGCCGCTCGACCAGGAGCTGGCCACCTGCCTCTACACCGGGATCGCCACCGACACCGGCTCCTTCAAGTACGCCGCCACCACACCGGCCACCCATGAGCTGGCCGGCCGGCTGCTGGCCACCGGGATCCGCCACGACCTGATCTCCCGCCGGCTCTGGGACACCGCCTCGTTCGGCTACCTCAAGGTGCTGGCCGCGGCGTTGGACCGGGCCGTCTTCGAGCCCGGTGCCGCCGGCGGGCTCGGCCTGGTGTGGACCTGGGTGCCGTACCAGGACCTGGCGCTCTTCGGCGTCACCGTGGAGGAGATCGAGGGCCTGATCGACATCCTGCGCAAGCCGGCCGAGGCCGAGGTGGCGCTGGTGCTCAAGCAGGACCCGGACGGCACGCTGCGCGGCTCCTGCCGCTCCAAGGGCGCGGTGGACGTGGCCGCGGCCTGCGCCGCGCTGGGCGGCGGCGGGCACACCTCCGCGGCCGGGTTCTCGGTCCGGGCCGCCGTGCCGGAGACGGTGGCCCGGTTCAAGGCCGCTCTCTGACCACAACGTAGAAAGATCTGATGAAGCGCAAAGGCACCGGGCCCGACGGCCTGGTCATCGTGGACAAGCCCGAAGGCATCACCTCGCACGGCGTGGTGGCCCGGATCCGGCGGCTGGCCGGGACCAGGAAGGTCGGCCACGCCGGCACCCTGGACCCGATGGCCACCGGCGTGCTGGTGATCGGGGTCGAGCGGGCCACCCGGCTGCTCGGCCACCTGATGCTCACCGACAAGACCTACGAGGCGACCGTCCGGCTCGGCCAGACCACGATCACCGACGACCGGGAGGGCGAGGTCACCGCGTCCGTCCCGGCGAGCGGGGTGAGCCGGGCCGCGATCGACGCCGAGATCGCCAAGCTGACCGGCCGGATCATGCAGGTGCCGTCCAAGGTCAGCGCGATCAAGATCGACGGCAAGCGCTCGTACCACCGGGTCCGCGAGGGCGAGGACTTCGAGCTGCCGGCCCGTCCCACCACGGTGCACTCCTTCACGGTGCACGGGCTGCGCGAGACGGTGGCCGAGGACGGCACCGCGGTGCTCGACCTGGACGTCACGGTCGACTGCTCCTCCGGCACCTACATCCGCGCGCTGGCCCGCGACCTGGGCGCGGCGCTCGGCGTCGGCGGCCACCTGACGGCCCTGCGGCGCACCAAGGTGGGCCCGTACGACGTGGCGTCCGCGCTGACCCTGGAGCAGCTGGAGGAGCGGTTCTCGGTGTTGCCGATCGGCGCCGCCGCGGCCGCCGCCTTCCCGCGCTGGGACATCGGCGAGGAGGACGCCCGCCGGCTGTCCACCGGGGCCCGGCTCAAGGCCGCCGGGCTGGACGCGGGCGGGCCGATCGCCGTGTTCGGACCGGACCAGACCTTCCTGGCGCTGGTCGAGGAGCAGGGCGGCCAGGCCAAGCCGGTGGCGGTCTTCGTGGGCTGACCCGCCCTGACGTCACCTCACCTCGCCTCACTCGAACGGACGAGCGCGGGGTGTGAACGGGCGTGGTGAAGGGCGCGGGCAGGATGGCCCGCGCCCCGCGCCGGGCAGGCTCCCCGCCGTGAGCACGTGCGGGGAGGCAGCGCGATGACGGATGGCCGACAGCCGGCAGGGACCGGCTCAGCCCTCGACCTGGGTGCCGTGTTGCGGCTGACCGCCCGCCAACTGGCCGGTGCGGCCGCCGGCCCGGGCCGGATCGCCGAGCTGGCCGCGGACCGGGTCGACCGCCCCGACGGGCTGGCCGGCGAGGAACCGGGCACCGCCCTGACCGTGCTGGTGGGCGAACCGGGCAGCGGCCGCAGCACCGAACTGGCCGCCCTGGTGGTGCGCCGGACCGGCGGCGCCCGCCCGCTGCCCACCCTCTGGCTGCGCGGCGCCGACCTGCGCCCCGGCGACGCCACCCTGCTGCCCGCCGTGCGGCGGGCGCTCGGTGACGCGGTGCCGCCGCCCGCCGTGGCGGCCGTCTGCGCCGCCGCAGGACGCCCGCTGCTGGTGCTGCTGGACGGCCCGGAGGAGGCGCCGGCGGTGCTGGACCCCGCCTGGTGGGCCGCCGCCCTGCCCGAGCTGACGGGGCTGGGCGTGCGGCTGCTGGTGGCCTGCCGACCGGAGAGCTGGGAGCCGCCCCCCGGCGTCGGCCCGGTCCGGCTGCACCGCCTCGGCCCGCTGCACGGCGAGGCGCTGGACCGGGCCGCCCGCCGCTACGGGGTGCCGGTGCCGACCGCTGCGGCAGACCCGCTGCGGCTGCGGCTGGCCGGCGACCTGCGCGCCGCCGGTATCACCCAGCAGCCGTGCGACCAGGCCGAGTTGGTGAGCGGCTGGGTCGACCTGCGGTGCCTGCGCGCCGCCCAGCGGATCGCCGAGGAGACGGCCCGCCCCGCCTCGCACCGCAAGGGCGCGCCCGCCCCGGCCACCGCTGCGGTGACCCCCGGCCTGGTGCGCCGACTGGCCGCCGCGGTCGCCGGGCGGCTGCACACGGCGGCCCGCCGGATGCTCGGCCCCGGCCAGGGCGCCCTCAGCCGGGCCGACTTCGCGGAGCTCTTCCCGGTCGGCGGCGGCTGGGCCCGGGCGGTGCTCGCCGAGCGGCTGCTGGTGCCCGCCGGCGACGGCTACCGGCCGGCCCACGAGACGGTCTCCGACTGGCTGCAGGGCCGGCAGCTCGACCTGGACGCCGCCCTCGGCCGGCTGCTCGCCGCGCCACCGCGCCCCGGCCTGCCGCACCACCGGATCGGCGTGGTGGCGGCGGCCCTGGGAGCGGTCGGCGACCGGGGCGGCGCGGCGGCCCTGGAGCCCTGGCTACGCCGCCTCTGGCGGGCCGTCACCGATCCCGCCGCCGGGCCCGAGGCGCGCTGGTGGGCGACCCGGCTGCTGCGCGCCGCGCTGGCCGGCAGCCCGGCGCCGACCGCCCACCGCGCCCTGCTCACCGCGCTGGCCGAACGGCTCGCCGCCGACGGCCCGCACAGCGCCCTGACCGGGTTCGGCCCCGATTTCTGGGCGGGCCTGGCGCTGCCCGATCCGCTCCGCTGGGAGCTGCTGGGCGTCCTGGTCCGGGCCGACGGCCCCGAACAGGCCCACCTCCAGCAGGCCGCCGCCCGGCTGCGCGCCGACGGCCCGGCCGCGCTGCCGCACCTGTGCCGCTGGCTGGCCGACGGCCGCGGCCTACCGGCCCGCCCCGGCGTCACCGTCGCCGACCTGGTGCAGGACCTGCTGTACGCCCACCGGGCGCTCGCCATCGACGAGTTGACGGAGGCGCTGGTGGCGGCGGCACATCCGCGGGCGGACGCGCTGCTGACCGTGCTCGCCGTCGAGGAGCCCTCGGCACTCTGCCGCGCGGTGGACCGCTGGAGCCACGACCCGCGCCCGGAACGCCATGTGGCGGCCGCCGTGCACGGGTTGCGCACCGCGCCGTACGCCGGCCGGACCGGGCGGGAGCTGCTGCGGTTCACCGCACTCACCCTGCTGGCCCGCGAGGGCGAGCCCCAACTGCACGGCGCGGCACTGGCCTTGCTGGTCCGCGATCCGCTCACCCGGTCCGCCCACCTGATGGCGGCCCTGGCCGCCTACGCGGCCGACGACCCGTTCGTCACCCCCGAGGTGCTCGGCCTGGCGCTGGCCAGCCACCCGGCCGCCGTGCTGACCGCCTTCGAGGCCCGGCTCGCCCGGCCCGACGGCGTGCCGGGCCCGGTGCTGCGGGTGCTCGCCGAGGCGGCGCCGCTGCTGGGCGGCGCCAACGCGGCGAGCGCGCTGCCCGACCCGGCGACCCGGCTGGCCGGGCGGCTGCTGCACGGGCACCCCGAGTGGGCCGAGCCGGTTGCCGAATACCTCAGCCGCCGGCTGACCCGGCAGTGCGCCGGGCCCGGCGACCTGACCGCGCTGCTCGGTGCCGCCCCGGGCCTGCGGCCACCGGCGGTGCGCCGGGCGTTCGCCCTGGTGCTGGCGCAGCCCGCGGCCGGCCAGCCGCTGCGCCGGGCGTTCCTGGACCGGCTGCTGGCCAGCGAACGCGACCCTGCGGTGCTCGGCCCGCTGCTGCGGCGGGTGGCGCAGCACGCGGACCGGGAGCAGCCGGAACGCAGCCGGGCGGTGGTGCGCCGGATCGCCGACCTGTGGCCCCGGGAGGACGGCGGCGCGGCCGGGCTCGACGCACTGCTGGTGCGCTGCGCGGGCCACAGCGCCGGGTTCGCCCGGCTGCTCGCCGAATGGCCGCTCGACGCCCGCCCGCCGGCCGGCGGGCCGCGCCTGCGGCGGATGCGGGCCCTGCCGGCCCGCGGCCGGGATCCGCAGTACGCGGCCGCCGAGGCCGAGCGCGCCCCGGTCGTGGCCCTGCCGCTCGGCTCAGGAGGCGTTCCGGTGCCGGGCCGGCTGCGGGCGCATGGCACGCTATAGGGGTTCGAGTCGGAGCGTGCGAGCCCCCAAGCGAGCGGGGCGGTCTGGTAGAGGAGCGGTCAGGGTGCAGCGCTGGCGTGGCCTGGAGGAGATTCCCGGCGACTGGGGACGTAGCGTCGTCACCATCGGTTCCTTCGACGGTGTGCACCTCGGGCACCAGCTGATCATCGACCGGGCGGTCGCCCGGGCCCGTGAACTGGGCGCCAAGGCCGTGGTGGTCACCTTCGACCCGCACCCCAGCGAGGTGGTCCGCCCCGGCAGCCATCCGCCGCTGCTGGCCCCGCAGCCGTTCCGGGCCGAGCTGATCGCGGCGCGCGGCGCCGACGCGGTACTGGTGCTGCCGTTCACCGCGGCGCTCTCCCAGGAGTCGCCGCAGGAGTTCGTGCAGCGGGTGCTGGTGGACGCGCTGCACGCCAAGCTGGTGATCGAGGGTCCCAACTTCCGCTTCGGACACCGGGCGGCCGGCAACGTCGAGCTGCTCGCGGAGCTGGGTCGGGCGGCCGACTTCGAGGTGGAGGTGCTCGACCTCAAGGTGCGCGGCACGGCGGGCGGCGGCGAGCCGTTCTCGTCCACCCTGGTGCGTCGCCTGATCGCCGAGGGCGACATGACCGGCGCCGCCGAGGTGCTCGGCCGGCCGCACCGGGTCGAGGGGCTGGTGGTGCGCGGCGCGCAGCGCGGCCGCGACCTGGGTTACCCGACCGCCAACGTGGACACCGTGCCGCACAGCGCGATCCCGGCCGACGGGGTCTACGCGGGCTGGCTCACCGCGCTCGGCGAGCGCATGCCGGCCGCCATCTCGGTCGGCACCAACCCGACGTTCGACGGTACCGTCCGCACCGTCGAGGCCTATGCGATCGACCGGGTCGGCCTGGACCTCTACGGGCAGCAGGTGGCGGTGGAGTTCCTGGCCTACCTGCGCGGGATGGAGAAGTTCGACACCATCGAGGCGCTCCTCGACCGGATGGCCGACGACGTGAAGCAGGCCCGGGAGCTGACCGCCTGACGGCACGTCGGTGCATGGCGAGGGCCCGCGTCCGGTTCGAACCGGACGCGGGCCCCGCTGGTTCCGCTCACTGCTGCGGCGGCGGCGGGTAGCCGTAGCCACCCTGGGGCGGCTGCTGGGCCCACGGCTGGCCGGTCTGCGGCGCCCCCTGCTGCGGGTAGCCGTAACCGCCCGGCTGCGGAGCGGCCGGCCACGGCCCGCCGGGCGCGGCCGGGTGCCGGCCCCACTGCTGCGGACCGCCCTGCTGCGGACCGCCGGCCGCCTGCTGCTGCCAGGCGGCCTGCTGCGCCTGCTGGGCCCGGACGATGTCCTCGCCGACCAGGGTGGCCAGATCGAAGTACGCCTCGCGGACCTTGGGCCGCATCATGTCCAGGTTGACCTCGGCGCCGGCCGCCAGGCTCTCGTCGAACGGCACCACCACGACGCCGCGGCAGCGGGTCTGGAAGTGCGCCACGATGTCCTCGATCCGGATCATCTTGCTGGTCTCGCGGACCCCGGAGACCACCGTGATGCTGCGCTGCACCAGATCCGCGTAGCCGTGCGCGGAGAGCCAGTCCAGCGTGGTGCTGGCGCTGCTGGCACCGTCCACGCTGGGAGTGGCCACGATGATCAGCTGATCGGCCAGGTCCAGCACCCCGCGCATCGCGCTGTACAGCAGGCCGGTGCCGGAGTCGGTCAGGATGATCGGGTACTGGCGGCCCAGCACGTCGATCACCGCCCGGTAGTCCGAGTCGTTGAACGTGGTGGAGACCGCCGGGTCCACGTCGTTGGCGATGATCTCCAGGCCGGAGTTCATGTCCTGCGAGGTGTACTGGCGGATGTCCATGTAGCTGTGCAGGTGCGGGATGGCCGTCACCAGGTCGCGGATGGTGGCACCGGTCTGCCGCTTGATGCGGCGGCCCAGGGTGCCGGCGTCCGGGTTGGCGTCGATCGCGATCACCTTGTCCTGGCGCTCGCTGGCCAGGGTCGCGCCCAGGGCGGTGGTGGTCGTGGTCTTGCCGACGCCCCCCTTGAGGCTGATCACCGCGATCCGGTAGCAGCTGAGCACCGGCGTCCGGATGATCCCGAGCCGGCGCTCGCGCTCCGCGGCCGCCGCCTTGCCGCCGAACTTCAGCCGCGGCGTCTGGCGCTGCTGCTTGGGCTGGCTGCGCAGCAGGCGGTCCGAGTTGAGCTCGACGGCGGCGGTGAAGCCGAGCGGCGCGCCCTGGGCCACCGGCTGCTGCTGGTTGGGCTGCTGGAACGCGGCGGGGGCCTGCGGCACGGCCTGCTGCTGGCTCGGGTACGGCTGCTGGCCGGGGACGGGCTGCTGCGGGAGCGGCTGCGGCGCCTGCGGGCCGGCGGGGTAGGCGGGGCCCGGCTGCGGCCAGCCGCCGGCCTGGCGCGGGTCCACGGGCGGCTGCGGGGCCGGGGGTTGGGCCGGGCCGGGCTGGGCCTGGTGGGGGTGTGCGGGACCGGGCCCGGCCTGGTGGGGCTGGGCCGGGCCGGGCTGGGCCTGGTGGGGCTGGGCCTGCCACGGGCCGGGCGGCTGGGCCTGGCCCTGGTAGGGACCTGCCGAAGGAGCGCTCGGCGGAGTGGGGAGGCTGTCGGCGACCGGCGGTTGCGGGAGCGGCAGGCCGGACTGCGGAGCACCCGGGTACTGCTGCAGGTGTGGCGGATAGGCGCTGGGCGGGTAGGCACTGTCGGGCTGTCCCGGCTGTCCCGGCTGACCCGGCTGACCCGGCTGACCCGGACCGGTGGGTGACTGCGGCGGGGCCACCCAGAACGACGTCGCCTCGGGTGCGGCCGGTGCCCCCGCGGCACCCGGCCATCCGGGCGTCTGGTCCTGCGGTGCCGTCGGCGGGGCGTCGACCGGGCGCGGCTGCGGGCCGCCGGGCGACGGCGCGGCGGGCGGCGGGGTGTCCGCCACCGGTGCCGCGGGCGGTGCCGGATCGACCGGCACGGCCACATCGGCGGGGGTCGGCTCCGGCGTGGCAGGCGCGGCCGGCGCGGGTGCCGGTGCCGGTGCGGGCGGGGTGGCGGTGGGCGTCGCCGAGGGCGTCACGGTGGACGGGGCCGCCGCCTCGCCCTGCGTGTACCAGGAGGGCGGGGTGTAGTCGGGCGCGTCCGACCAGTCGTCGTCGTCCTCCGCCGGGTTGTCGCCGACGTAGACGCCGTCCCGATCGCTGCTCACCTTGGCTCCCTCGTGTTCGCCGCCGCTCTTCGCGGTGCCGTAGGCACAAGACTAGAACCTGAACCCTGCCAGGTTGACCGTGTGTTTGCTCCCATCTGACCGTGCGGCGGCCGGATCAGGTCGCCCGACGCCTGGTCAGGGTTTCGCGTACAGCTGGGCCCGCAGAGCCAGGGTGTCGTTGGCGAGACCGGCCAGGTCGTCCTCGTTCGGGCCGCCGCTGCGGTAGTTGGCCAGTTGGACGGTGCCCATGGTGCTGCGGTTGGCCCAGGTGCACCAGCCGAACTTGAGCGTGCCGTCGTTGAGCTGCATTCCGCCGCACTTGATCGGGACGTCGCCGGAACCGGCCGGTCCGGCCGAGTAGCTGTGCAGCGGCGTGATCTGCTGGATCCCGGCCGGCTGGAGGTCGTCGATCGCCAACTGCATCCGGTGGGCCGGGTCGTCGATCTTTCCGTAGGCGGAGAAGACCTGGTAGTCGGGGTTGGTGCCCAGGGTGCCGTCCGGGCTGTAGGAGAGCTTGACCCGGACCAGGCCGACGAACTGCTTCTCGCGGCCGCTCTGCGCGCTCTCGGCGTCGCTGCGCGGGCGGTTCGCGGCGGTGGGCAGGAGCAGCTTGAGCGGCCGGCCGTGCATCGTGACCGTGTTCGGCGAGCTCAGGGTGTGCACGGTCGGCGGCGGATCGAACTCCTTCGTGACCGACGACCAGCTCACCGCCGTGATCAGCCCGACCGACAGCAGGGTGATCGGGACGGACACCCGGACCACCCGCCAGTTGACGGGACCGAACCGGGACGGTCGGGGTGCGGCTCGCGGCGGTTGGTAGTTGCTCATGGTGGAGTGGATGACGCTCCCGGTCCGATCACGGTTGCTCAGTCGACCCGGCGGGCCGGGCCGAGCAGCTGCTGCTCCGCCTGCGCCGGGTCGAGGCGCACGTACTGGCGGCGGATCCGGGTGGCCCACAGGGTGTACTCGTCGCCCAGGGTGGGCAGCGCGGCGACGTCCTCGCCGCTCACCGTCAGCAGACGGCCGATCAGCTCGGCCTCCGGCGGGGAGACCCGCTGCACCCCCACCAGATCGGCGGAGTTGAGCACCCGGGCGGCGTTCGGCCCGAGGAACGGCAGCAGCGTCAGGGTGGACTGCCAAGGGGTGGCGGAGAGCCGGCTGCGCGGCGGCTTCGGCCCCAGGTCGCGCACCACCAGCACCGGAGCCGACACCGACGCGCCCTGCGCACCGAGGCGTCCGATCTGGTGCACGGTCACGCACGGCTGCCCGCCGCCCGCCGCCTGCGCCAGCGGCGCCCACAGCTGCGGCCGAGCGGTCTCCACCGCCACCCGGGCGCCGGTCGCGGCGGCCCGCAGCGCCAGGACCTGTGCCGTCCACACCCCGCCGACCAACACCACGTCATAGGCGGTGGGCCGGAACAGGCCGAGCACCGAGGGCCGCTGCTCGGGGTAGTCCTCGCCGATCAGCACACCGTCGTCGCCGACCGGGAAGGAGAGCGCGGACAGGTCCGCGGACGCCAGCACGTGCAGTTCGCGGCGCGGGCCGCGCAGGCCGAAACCGGCTCGGATCCGGGTGGTGACCTTGCCGCGCTCCTGGACGGGCGGCGTGGTCGGATACGTCTGGTAGGCCATCAGGAAGTTCCCCCAAGCGGCAGCGTGGCGAGCAGGCCGGGCACCTGCTCCTGGTCCAGCCGGGACAGGCCCAGACCCGCGCTCTGGGCGCGCTGCTCCAGCATCCGCCCGAACTTGGCGACGTCCTGCTCGCTGCGCGCGACCACCCGGACGTGCCCGCTGAGCGCGACCGAACCGCCGGTGCCCGGCCGGGCGGTGAGGCTGAACGCACTGGCCAGCGCCGGGATGCTGGTGACCAGGTTGACCAGGTCGGGCGAGGAGATCCGGCCCGGGCCGCCGGGGCGGCCGAGCTGCGGCCAGCGGGAGATCCAGTAGGTGGTGTGGAAGCGGTCGTCGACCCGCCAGAACCGCCGGCTCTCCTGGGTGCGGCGGGCCACCTGGTCGCCGCTGCCGGAGCCCTGCCGGCCGGTGGTGGCCAGCGGGTTGGCGCAGGTGGCGATGGAGAGCGCGGAGATCAGCTCCCGCTCGTCCAGCACGGTGGCGCTGAACCCGGCACCGTTGAGCCGCCCGGCCAGCTGGTCGGTGACCCGCTGCAGTGCCTTGCGGGCGCCCTCCTCGCCGCCGCCGCGGGCCAGCACGGCGGTGGCCGCGCGCTCCGGGTCGAGCTTGAGGGCGACCCAAGTGAGCCGCAGCGCGGGCGTGTTGGCGCCCTCCGGCAGCTCCTGGTAGGCGCGGGTGGCCAGCGCCTGCTCGGGGAGGTGCGGAGCCGGGGCGGGCTGGGTGTGCTGCACCAGCTGCACCGACTCCAGGGCGATGTCGTCCACCGTCAGCGCCGAGCACACCACGTCGAGCGGCAGCGGCAGTGCGTTCCGCGTCGGACGCAGCGGCTGGTCCTTGGCCTGCACCAGCAGCACGGAGGTCAGGAAGGTGCCGTCGCTGACGATGCCGGTCTCGCGACGCACCGGCCGGCCGCCGCCGAGGTCCGCCTCGGTGGCGTGGGTGGTGGTGTGCAGCGCCGGGTCGAGCTCCAGCACCGGGGCCAGCGCCGGGTCGGTGCCGGGCGGCACATTGGTGGGGGCGTCCTTGCGGCGGGCGCGCTGGAGCGAGCGGATCCGCAGTGCCTCACCCAGGGCGCGTCCGTGCAGCGGCACCAGGGCGAAGACCAGCAGCACCACGGCGGGCACCGCCATGGCGATGGCGGTGGCGTGGTTGACCGTCAAGCCGATGGCCACCAGCGCCACCGCGACCTCGATCAGCACCAGTTGCTGCAACCGTAGCCGTCGGCCGAGCAGTCCCGGCTCGGGGTGCAGCTTCACCGCGACCGGCGCCGGGCCGGAGTCCGCGGACCGGTCGGCCCTGCCCTTGGCCGGCCGCTGCTGCGGCACCGGCGCGGTGTCGGCGGACGGCTTGGCCCGGCCCCGTGCCGTCCTGCGTCGCCCTGGAGCGGTCTTGCTCGGCATCCCCCGCGTGACCCTCTCTGATTCGCTGTCACGGTCCGGTTGGCAGCGTACGGAACCGTACCCGTACGGTACTCACCGTCTGCCGCATCGTAGAGGGTTGGGCCGTCGGCCGGAGCCGCCGGGCGGCAGAATGGCGGGCTGGACGCTCGAACAGGGGAGACGGAGCAGATGGCATCACGGCGGGACGAGCTCAACGCCTACACGTTCGCGCGCAAGCGCATGGTGGGCGCGTTCCTGCAGCCGGGCAACGGCGGAAGCGACGAGGACGCGCCGCGTCCGATCCGGGCAGTGGTGCCCTCGATGGTGGTCGGCGCGCTGGTGATGGCCGGCTTCGGACTCTGGGGCATGATCAAGCCCAGCGCGCCACTGGACTGGGACAGCGGCAAGAACGTGATCGTCGGCAAGGACTCGACGACCCGTTACGTGGTGCTGCAGAACCCGGACGGCACCAAGACCCTGCACCCGGTGGTCAACATGGCCTCGGCGAAGCTGGTGCTGCCTGCCGATTCCAAGGTGGTGTTCGTCGCCGACTCGGTGCTGGACCACTACAAGTCGCACGGCGCGACCATCGGCATCCCGTTCGCCCCGGACAAGCTGCCCAGTGCGACGGACGCCGGCAAGGCGAAGAAGTGGTCGGTGTGCGACCGCCCCGGCGCCGACGACGACCACCCCAACCAGGGCGTCTTCGTGGCCGCCGACGCGGACGCGGCCACCCTGGCCCGCAAGGACCGGGAGCTGTCGGGCACCCAGGCGATGCTGGTCCAGGGCCCGCGGCAGCAGGACGGTTCGGAGGGACCGGAGTTCCTGGTCGACGCCAAGGGCATCGGGCACAAGCTCGGCGGGCCGGGCGACGACGTGAAGGCGCTGCAGATCGCGATCTTCGGCAACCAGGCCAAGCCCGAGCACGTCAGCGCCGAGTGGCTGGCGACGCTGGGCCAGGGCCACCCGATCGCCTTCCCGACCGTGCCCGGCCTGGTCAGGGACCACCTGGTGCCCTCCAACGTCCCGCTCTCCGACCCGAGTCTGCGCTACGTCGGCAAGCTGGTCTACAGCGCGGACGCCCAGTACGTGGTGGGCAAGGACCAGTTGCTGCCGCTGACCCCGTTCGCCGCCCAGCTGGCCAAGATGAACCCGCTCACCGCCGGCGCCTACAAGGCGGGTGTCGCCCCGGACTTCGCGCAGATCACCCCGGCCGAGAACAGCTCGCTGGGCGGGCAGCCGCAGACCGGCGGCGTGCTGGGGCTGCAGGACGACTGGCCGACCAAGGTGCCGCCGGGGCAGGTCAACGGCGGTGACCCGAGCACCGCGCGGCCGGTGGTCTGCTCCACCTTCGAGGGCGGCTACGACCCGGACGGCAACCCGCAGCGCAGCGTCTGGGCGGGCACCGACTTCCCGGCGCCGGTCACCACGGGGTCGGCGACCGCCCATGTCAGCCCCGGCCACGGTCTGTTCTACCGGGCGATGGACAACGGTGCCCAGGGCTCCGGCTCCGACTTCCTGGTCACCGAAACCGGTCTGCGCTACTCCGTACCGGCGAACAGCGAGGGCACTCCGAGTGGCGGCGCCAACCCCAGCCCGAGCCCGTCGGCGGGCGGTCAGCAGACCCAGCCGCAGGTCAACGAGGCGCAGGCCCGCCTGGGTTACAAGGACGACGTGCCGGTGCCGGTGCCCAAGGCCTGGTCCGACCTGCTCCCGGCCGGCCCCGCGTTGAACACGATGACGGCCACTCAGGAGCAGAACTCCTGATCCGGCCGCGGCGGTTGGTGGTGGGAGCACGTCATAACTCGGTAACCAACGCTTATCCGGTGTTGGGGCTGTCGGCCCCGGAGGCTACAGTGCTCGCAGACGTCACACCGTGATGTCCTTCGGGTGGGCTGAGTTACCGAGTGGCCCGAAGCAGGTATGTCTCATGGGGGACGGTGGAACATGGCTGGTCAGTTCACAGTGACCGCTGAGGAGATGCGGACGCTTTCGGGCCGCATCACCGAGGTCAACGGGCAGATCCAGGGTGAGATCGCCAAGCTCAACTCGCTGATCGACCAGGTGGCGGGTGGTTGGTCCGGCCAGGCGGCGACGGCGTACCACAACCTTCAGACGAAGTGGAACGACGACGCCAAGCAGCTGAACGACGTGCTGAACCAGATCCGCGACGCGATCGACGCCACCGCCAAGGGCTACGCGCAGACCGAAGAGGACCAGCGCAGCTCGATCTCGGGTGTGACCGGCGCCTGATCCGTTCCGGATCGACGCGGCACCGCACGTTCGGGGCGGCGCTGAGCAGAGCCGCCCGGCTCACCTCTTCTCGGTAAGGAGTTCACCATGTCCGACGGGTCCATCAAGGTCACATTCGGCACCATCCAGGACGCCGGCGCGCAGGTCCGGGCCGCCGCCAACACCATCCAGGGCCAGCTGGACGACCTCAAGACGGCCGTGCAGCGCGTCGCCAACTCCTGGACGGGCGCGGCGCAGCAGGGCTACCAGCAGCGTCAGGCCACCTGGGACGCCAAGGCGACCGACCTGCACACCACGCTGAACCAGATCGCCACCGCGCTGGACAACGCGCACCAGAGCTACACCCAGACCGAGCAGACCAACACCAACGTCTGGGCCGGCTGATCGCGGCTCTCGCCACGGGGGCGTCGAGGCAACGGAGCGGGCGTCCGGATCGGGCGCCCGCTCCGCTCCGTCGGTGTCGGGTCGGGTCAGCAGTTCAGCAGGTGCGGCGCTCCGCCGCAGCGCAAGGGGAGTTGGAGTCGTGGTGAGGCTAGGACTCGGACGGTCGGCGGCGATCGCGGCGGTGCTCGCACTGCTGGGGTCCACCCCGGCGGCAGCGGCTGATCCGTCCGGTGCGGGCTGGACCTCGTTGAGCATCTCCGCGGCGGGCAACTGCACGTTCCCCGCGCCGGACGTGGCGGCCGAGCCGTGGGCGCTGCAGCGGGTGCTGCTCGACCAGCTCTGGGGCAAGGACGCGGGCGGTGCCGTGCACGACGGCGGCGGCGTGACGGTCGCGGTGATAGACACCGGGGTCGACCCCAGGAATCCGCAGTTGTCGGGCGACGGCAAGGTGCTCAACGGCACCAGTTACCTGATGGACAAGAGCCAGAACCCGCCGCAGAAGGTCCCGGGCGACTCCCTGACCGACACGGTGGGCCACGGCACCAAGGTGGCCGGGATCATCGCCGCGAGCCACAGGGACAAGGTCGGCTTCGTCGGCCTGGCGCCCGGCGCCAGGATCCTGTCGATCCGACAGAACGACGACGCGGGCGACGGCGACGTGCCGTCCCTGGCCCAGGCGATCGGCGAGGCGGTCGACAAGGGCGCCAAGGTCATCAACATCTCGCAGGACGTCCGGGGCGTCAACGGGCCGGACTTCGGCGGCAGCGACCGGCTCAAGGCGGCGATCGACAAGGCCGAGCGGGCCGGGGCGGTGGTGGTCGCGGCGTCCGGCAACGACGGCCAGGAGGCGCCGACCTATCCGGCGGCCTATCCGACGGTGCTCGCGGTCGGCGCCTCCGACCGCAACAACGAGCGGGCGCCGTTCTCCCAGTACGGCGACTTCGTCAAGGTGGCCGCGCCCGGCGTCGACATGCTCTCCACCGTGCCCGGTGGCGGCCAGTGCGTGGACAACGGCACCAGCTTCGCCGCGCCCTACGTCTCCGGGGTCGCCGCGCTGCTGGTCGGGAACCACCCGGACTGGACGCCCGCACAGATCCGGGCGCGGATCGAGCAGACCGCACAGCGCACCGAGCGCGGCCCCGACAAGTACATCGGCTGGGGCGTGGTCGACCCGGTGAGGGCGGTCACCGACAGCGCGCCGCCGACCGACGCCGCGAGCCCCGACCCGGCCGTGAAGCTGGACAGCGCCCCGATCCGGCCGCAGCCGCTCGGGCTCGGCGAGACCCAGGCCGACCGGGACCGCCGCACCGCCACCTACGTGCTCGGCACCGCCGTCCTGGCCGTCGCGCTGCTGTTCGGCGGCTCGGTGGTGCTGCGCGACCTGGGCCGCCGCCGGCGCGCGGACCGCTGAGGTCCCCGGCCCCGGCCGATGACACGACGAAGCGGCCCGGACACCCCCCAGCAGGGTGTCCGGGCCGCTTCGCGGTGGCAGGGCTCAGACCTGCTCGTCCTCGGGCAGCGTGATCACCCAGCGGGTCTCCTGCCGCGGGCGCAGGTAGAACACCCAGTAGAGCGAGGCCACCGCGGTGATGATGCCGGTCCACATCAGCGCCGTGTGGTCCTGCTGGGTGATGACGTAGCCGAGCGCCACGATCAGCAGGACCGGCAGCACCGGCCAGAGCGGCTGGCGCCAGGCCGGCACGTCCTTGTGCGCACCGCGCCGGGAGAGCAGCGCACCGACCGCGACCAGCAGGTAGAGGGCGGCGACCGCGACGCCGGTGATGCTGCTCAGCAGGGTGTTCGGCACGAAGCAGAAGACCGCGCCGGGGACGCCGACCGCCAGGGTGGCGACCCAGGGGGCGCCGAACCGGTTCAGGGTGCCGAAGGCCTTGTTGACCGGCTCCGGCCAGGCCCGGTCGCGACCGGAGGCGAACAGCACCCGGGAGTTCTGGATGACCATCACGATGCCGGCGTTGATGATGGCCAGCGCGATGCACAGGCTGATGAAGGTGCCGAGCGCGGAGTCGCTCCAGCCGGCCACCATTCCGGACAGGTCGCCGCCGGTCAGGGTGGCCAGGTCCGGGGCGCCCAGGGTGATGGCGATCACCGGGAGCATGATGACCACGCAGGACAGGCCGAGCGTCCACAGCACCGTGCGGGCCACGTTGCGGCGCGGGTTCTCCAGCTCCTCCGAGAGGTAGATGGCGGTGGAGAAGCCCTGGGTGACGAACAGCGCCACGCCCATCGCGCCCATGACGGCCGAAAGGCCGACGCCGCTGGTGTGGCCCTGGCCGTCGGCCACGACGCCGTGGAACAGGCTGGAGAAGCCGCGCTGCTGGTGGGCGAAGCCGAGGACGGAGACCACGCCGGCCGCGATCACTTCGAGCACCAGGAAGATGCCGGTGATCCAGGCGTTGGCGCGCAGGTCGAGCAGGCCGGCAACGGTCGAGGCGAGCATCACCGCAGCACCCGCGACGGGGCCGCTGACGTGCACGACCGGTGCCAGGTAGGCGGCGGTGCCGACGGCGATGACGGACGGGACGATCATCACCACGATCAGCGACTGAATGAACGACAGCCAGCCGGCGAACCGCCCGGCCAGGGTGCCGACCATCGCGTACTCACCGCCCGCGCTGGGGATCAGGGTGCCCAGCTCCGAGTAGGCGAACGCGACGGCCACGCAGATGACCGCGCCGATCCCGATGGTCATCGCGGTCGCGGTGCCGAGCGAGTTGAGCAGTCCGGGCACCAGGACGAAGAGCGAGGAGGCGGGGGTCACGCAGGAGAGCGTGAGCAGCGTGCCGCCCACGACGCCGAGCGAGCGCGCTAGCTTCCGCGGGGCCTCGGCGGTACCGGCCGTCACCGTCGGGGGAGTGGTGGGCGGTCGAAGCGTGTCGGTCATGGGGGGAGGATCCGATCGGCTCGGCGCGGCGTTGCGCGGTCCTGTGCGGTGCTGGGGTGGGGAGCGTTATCGCCTCCGAATGGGGGTCGCTTGGCGGTTGGGATGGGCCGCTCCCGAGTCGCCAATGCTGCGGGCGCGTATTGGTTGCGTCAATGCCGGTTTGCCTTCGGAATCCGTTGCGGCCAAGCGCATAGCCATCCGCAATGCTGGTCGACCAGCGCTGCCGCAATTGATGTCCGACTTGTTAACTTTGCCCAACGGGGGATGAATCCAAGGTGAAGTGGCATGGCTGCGCTGGAATCAAAGGCTAAGGCCTGAATTTTTGGATCACCAGGAAGGGCGCCCATGGCGGTCTCCCGCGGTCGGCGGGCCCTTCGCACGGCGACGACATCCGCAGCTCGGCGCCGGAAACAGCTCGATAACATTCCGGAACACCCCGTCGCCGACCGCCGCAACGTCGATGGGGCCGGCTGTGGCAGTACCCAGCCGACCCCATGCGACCACGCTCGGTCACTAGACGATGGGCAGCCAGCCGGTCTGGACCATCTGGCCGGACGTCACCCGGCGGGAGACGTACAGGCCGCGGCCGGGCGGCAGCGCCTGCGGCTTGGCGGTGCCGAGCAGCGCGCCCTCGTCCCTGTTGCCGGAGAGCAGCACGCCCTGCCCGCCCAGCTCGCGCATCCGCTGCATCAGCGGCTCGTAGAGCGAGCGGCCGGCGCCACCGGCGCTGCGGGCGATGATCACCCGCAGGCCGATGTCCCGGGCGAACGGCAGGAACTCCGCCAGCGGCGCCAACGGGTTGCCGGAGGCGGTGGCGACCAGCTCGTAGTCGTCCACGATCACGAACATGTCCTTGCCGCTGTACCAACTGCGGTTGCGCAGCTGCTCGGCGGTCACGTCCGGGCCGGGCAGGCGGCGGGCACAGGCCCCGCGCAGCATCTCCACGATCGCCGTCATCGCCGGCTGGGCCGCCGCGTACTCCACCAGGTACTCCGGCGGCACCGCACCGAGCAGCGCGCGCCGGTAGTCGCCGATCACGATGCCGGCCTGGTCCGCGGTGTACCGCTCGGTGATCTGCTTGATCAGCATCCGCAGCAACGCCGACTTCCCGGACTCGCTCTCACCGAAAACGATGAACAGCGGGTCGGTTTCGAAGTTGACGAAGACCGGGGCCATCTCGACCTCGTCCAGTGCGAAGGCGACACCGCGCTCCGGCTGTTCGAAGCCCTTGGGCAGCGAGTGGCCGTCCAGCACCGCGGGCAGCATCCGCACCTGCGGCGCCCGCGGGCCGGACCAGGCCGCGTTCACCGCGTCCACCAGGCCCGCCACCCCGGTCACCAGGTCGGTGCTGTCCGAGGAGCCGTCGATCCGCGGCAGGCCGGTGAGGAAGTGCAGCTTGCCGGCGGTCACGCCGCGCCCGGGCGCGCCCTTCGGCACGTTCTGCGCCACCCGGCGGTCGATCTCGGACTCCAGCGGGTCACCGAGGCGCAGCTCGGTGCGGTTCTGCAGGGCGTCCTTCAGCGCCGGACGGACCTCGGCGTAGCGGGCCGCGGTGAGCACCAGGTGGACGCCGTAGCCCAGACCGCGCTGGGCGATGTCGTTGATCACCGGTTCCAGCGGCTCGAACTCCTGCTTGAAGGTCAGCCAGCCGTCGATCATCAGGAAGACGTCGCCGAACTGCTCGTCGGGCAGCTGCCCGGCGGCCCGGCGGGTGCGGTAGGTGGCGATCGAGTCGATGCCGGTGGCCCGGAACAGCTCCTCGCGCCGGTTCAGCACCCCGTGCACCTCGCTGACCATCCGGCGGACCTTGTCGCCGTCCAGTCGCCCGGCCACCCCGCCGACGTGCGGGAGGTCCTGCAGCGACTGGAAGCCGCCGCCGCCGAAGTCCATCAGGTAGAACTGCGCCTCGACGGGGGTGTGGGTGAGGGCGAAGCCCGAGACCATGGTGCGGATCATGGTCGACTTGCCGGAGCGCGGTCCACCGACCACCAGGCCGTGGCCGGCCGCGCCCGAGTAGTCCTGGTAGAGCACGTCCCGGCGCTGGTCGCGCGGCCGGTCCACGATGCCCACCGGCACCACCAGGCGGCCCAGCGCGCCGAACTCCGGGGAGGTGAGCCCGCGTTCCGGAGTGGCCTGGAGCGGCGGCATCAGCTGGTCCATGCTGGGGGCCTCCTCCAGCGGCGGCAGCCACACCTGGTGCGCCGCCGGGCCCTGCCCGACCATCCGGTGCACGATCACGTCGAGCACGGTGTCCACCAGCGAGTCGTCCAGCTGCGGTTCCGGCTCCTCCTCCTGGACCTGCGGCTCCTGCACCGGGACCTCGGCCGCGGTGAACAGCACCGGCTGCGCCCCCGACACCCGGCCGGCCACCCGCTGCTGGCCCGGCGCCCGGTAGGGACCGGAGACGTAGGCCGCCTTGAACCGGTCCAGCACGTCGTTGCCGAACTTGAGGTACCCGACGCCGGGCACCGGCGGCAGGTGGTAGGCGTCCGGCACGCCGATCGCGACCCGCGACTCGGCGGCCGAGAAGGTGCGCAGACCGATCCGGTAGGAGAGGAAGGTGTCCAGGCCGCGCAGCTTGCCCTCCTCCAGTCGCTGCGAGGCCAGCAGCAGGTGCACACCCAGCGAACGGCCGATCCGGCCGATCTGGATGAACATGTCGATGAAGTCCGGCTTGGCGGTGAGGAGTTCGGAGAACTCGTCGATGATCAGCACCAGCGAGGGCAGTGGGTCCAGCGCCGCGCCCGCGGCCCTGGCCCGCTCGTACTCGTTGATGTTGGCGTAGTTGCCGGCCGAACGCAGCAGCTCCTGGCGGCGGTTGAGCTCGCCCTCGATGGCGTCCCGCATGCGGTCGACCAGGGTCAGCTCACCCTCCAGGTTGGTGATCACCGCGGAGGTGTGCGGCATGTCCGCCATGCCGGCGAAGGTCGCACCGCCCTTGAAGTCGGCGAGCACGAAGTTGAGGGTCTCCGAGGAGTGGGTCAGCGCCAGGCCGAGCACCAGGGTGCGCAGCAGCTCCGACTTGCCGGAACCGGTCGCGCCGACGCACAGGCCGTGCGGGCCCATGCCCTCCAGCGCGGCCTCCTTGATGTCCAGGTGGACCAGCTCGCCGTTGGCCCCGACGCCGATCGGCACCCGCAGCCGCTCGTGCTGGGCGCGCGGGCGCCAGGTGCGCGAGACGTCCACCGAGCCGGCGTCGCCGACGCCCATCAGGTCGGTGAAGTCCAGGTTGGAGAGCAGCGGCTCGTCGTCGCCGCCGGCCGAGATCCGGTACGGCGCCAACTGCCGCGCCAGCGCCTCGGACTGCCAGGCGGTCAGGGCGTCGGGCGTTCCCGAGTAGGAGGCGCCGGAGGCCGACTGGAGCAGCAGCTCCTCGGGCGTCACGGTGATCAGCAGGTGCCCGGTCGGCTCGTCCAGCTCGCCCGGCACCACCTCGATCACCGTCACCCCCTGCACGCCGTCGGCGCCGGCCAGCACCGAGTCCGGTGGGATCGGGGCGCCGTCCAGGATCACCACCAGGTGCGGCTGGTCCGGGGTCGGCTGGGAGTCCCGGGTGAAGCGCTGGCGGCCCGACAGCTCATCGGACAGCAACTCCTCCAGGGTGCCCAGGTGGTCGGCGATCAGCCGCCGGGTGCCGGCGCCGTCGCTCTCCTTGCGGTGCTGGGTGTGCGGCAGCCACTTGGTCCACTCCCACTCGTCCAGTGCTCCGGGCGCGGCGGCCACCGCGACCACCAGGTCGTCGGGGGAGTGCAGGGTGGTGAGTTGGGCGATCATCGACCGGACGTTGCCGTAGACGCTGTCCGGTTCGCCGCAGACCGTGATGTGGTAGAAGGCCCGCAGCGCCACCGCCAGCGGCAGCTCCTGCAAAGTGCCGTGCGCCTGAAGGAAGTTGCGCATCGCATCGGCCGCGAGCGGCTCCAGCTCGTTCATCGGGGCGGTCTGCGGTGCCACCAGCGGGGTGCTCAACTGCTGCGGGCCGCGCCCGATCCGGATCTGCGCGAAGTCCGGGTCGCTCGGGCGGCGCTCCCAGAGGCGGCGGCCCTCGGCCACGATCGCCCACAACTGGTCCGGCTCCGGGTGCAGGTAGAGCTGGGCACCGCGCTGCTGCTCCGCGGTGCGGCGCACCTTGCGGCGCATCTGCTGCAGGTACTTCAGGTAGTCGCGGCGCTCCTCCGCCAGCCCCGCGTTGCCGCCCTTGCGGGCCCTGACCATCTGCGCCACCGCCATGCCGCCGGTGGAGGCCAGCATCAACACGCCCATGACCCGCATCATCGGCTGCGCGCCCGGCGCGAGGAAGAACGCCGCCGAACTGCCCATCCCGAGCAGTGGCAGCAGGCTCATGACCCAGTCGTCGCCGCCCCCGCGGGCCAGTTCGGGCGGTGCGACCAGCTCCACCGGCTCGTCCGGCACCGCCGGGGGGTAGGCCCTGGCCGGCCGCTTGACCGTTACGACACTCATCTACCGCCCTCACGCGACTCATCAGGTCCTCGGCGGGGCTCCCCTGTCGTCAACTGCGTGCCCCCGCCTGCGCAGGGGGCTGATCCTACCGAGCCCGTCCCGTGGACGAAGCAGGCCCTGCACAGCCCGCGACGGCACGAGACGGTAGGGTGACGCAGCGCCGACTGAGGCACCGTCGGTTGAGGCACCGAAAGATCACCAAGGGGGATACGGGTGAGTTCGAACGCAGCGACCGGTTTCTGCCGGGTCACCGTGGTGGCGCCGGACAGCCGGATCGACGTCGCGTTGCCGGAGGACGTGCCGCTGGCGGACGTCTATCCCGAGGTGCTGCGACTGTCCGGACAGACCCAGGGCGACGGCGAGCCGACCGGGTTCCACCTGGTCCGCCGGGACGGCACGGTGCTGGACAGCGGGCTGCCGCTGGCCGCCCAGCAGGTCCGGGACGGCGACCTGCTGAGCCTGCGCCCGTTCGCCGAGTCGCTGCCGCCGGCCGTCTACGACGACGTGGCCGACGCGATCGCCGGCGCGGTGGAGGCCGACCGCCGGTTCTGGAGCCCGGACCTGATGCGGGCCTTCGGCCTGATCGGCGCCACCCTGCTCGTCGTGCTGCTCGGCTTCGCGCTCTGGTTCGCCAGCCTGACCCACGACATGCACGGCCTGCCCGGCGTGCTCGCCGGCGTCAGCGCCGTGGTGCTGGTCGCCTTCGCGGGCGTGCGGGCCCGGGTCTACGACGACTCGGGCGCCGCGCTGGCGCTGGGCATCGGTGCCCTGCCGCACGCGCTGATCGCCGGCACCGGCGTGCTGGCGCCGGCCCACAAGTACGACGGGCCGGGGCGCCTGCAGTTCCTGGTCGGCTGCGTGGCCGTGCTGCTGGTCTCGGTGCTGCTGGTCGGTCTGCTGCCCGAGCAGGACTCGGTCTTCGTCGCATCGGCCTTCCTGGCCGCCGCCGGCACCCTGGCCACCTTCGCCGCGGTGCTGCTGCCCACCACCCCGGTCAGCCACATCGCCGCCGCCGCCGGGGTCATCGCGGTCGCGGCGGTCGGCTTCCTGCCCGCACTGTCGGCGCGGTTCGCCCGCCTCCCGGTCGGCTTCAGCGCCCCCGGTCAGACCCGCACCAGGGCAAGCCGGTTGGGCGAGGAGACCAGCCGGGCCGAGGCCGTGCAGTACGAGCGGATCGCCCACCAGGCCCGCCGCGGCCACGAGGTGCTGGTCGGCCTGGTCGGCGGCTCGGCCGCGGTGGTGGTCGGCGCCTGCGCCGTGCTGGGCTTCAGCGACCAGGTGTTCCCCGAGGTGCTGGCGCTGGCGCTGGGCGTCTCCACCATGCTGCGGGCCCGGCTGTTCCGCTACACCGCGCAGGTCTTCAGCCTCACCATCGCCGGCCTGGTCAGCCTGGGCCTGCTGATCGTCGGCCTGTCGCTGCACACCCCGCTGTTCATCCTCAGGGCCAGCAGCACCGACGTCGACCTGCGCACCCTGTGGCTGGGCGGCTCGGTCGCGCTGGGCGCGGCGCTGCTGATCGCGATCGCCCTGGTGGTGCCGCGCCTGGGCGTCTCGCCGTTCTGGGGCCGGGTGCTCGACCTGGTGGACAGCCTGCTGCTGATGTCCCTGGTGCCGCTGGCCCTGGCAGTGCTCGACATCTACGCCCTGGTCAGGGGCGCGACCAGCTAGCCTGCCGTCGACTGATACCCTGGGGCTTCCGAGTCCCAGAAGCTCCTGTGCCGTAGACCAGGAGCACTCGGTCAATCGAGAAGGAGTCGCCGTGGCCCTCGCCGCCGACGTCAAGAAGCAGATCATCGCCGAGTTCGGCCAGAAGGAAGGCGACACCGGCTCCCCCGAGGTGCAGGTGGCCATGCTGTCCCGCCGCATCTCGGACCTGACCGAGCACCTCAAGTTCCACAAGCACGACCACCACAGCCGCCGCGGCCTGCTGATCCTGGTCGGCCAGCGCCGCCGCCTGCTGCAGTACCTGGCCAAGAAGGACATCGAGCGCTTCCGTACGCTCGTCGACCGCCTGGGCATCCGCCGCGGTGCCGCCGGCGGCGCCCGCTGAGAACGCCCTCTGGGGCGGCTCCCCATTCGGGGGGCCGCCCCTCGCGCGTACCCAGCACCGAGAATTTCCGGTCCGCCTCCCGGGGTGGCCGAGATTCGCACCGTAGGGTTGTGGGCATGCCGGGTGATGGCGCGAGCACCGCGCCCACACCAGCCGCATGACAACCCGAACGCGGGCCGAAGGCTTCAAACGGAAGCCGCCCGCATCCAGGAGAGCGTCCAGACGCCCGCCGCCGCAGCCTGGCAGCCGAGAAGGCGCCGGTCCTCGGTAGTGGCCGCCGGAGTCCCGCCGAACGAGCGGGAGCCCCGGGGGCTTCGATCGAAGACCGGCCCGGCAGTCAGGGCCACCCCGGCAGGCAAGCGCGGGGGCGCTCTCCCGGAGACGTACGAAAGAGGAGATCTTCCAGGTGGAAGAGAACGTGTTCTACGCCGAGGCCGTGATCGACAACGGCTCCTTCGGCACCCGTACCATCCGCTTCGAGACCGGCCGCCTGGCCCGCCAGGCCGCCGGCTCGGCCGTGGCCTACCTGGACGACGACACCATGGTGCTGTCGGCGACCAGCGTGTCCAAGCAGCCGAAGGAGCACTTCGACTTCTTCCCGCTGACCGTGGACGTCGAGGAGCGGATGTACGCCGCGGGCCGGATCCCCGGCTCGTTCTTCCGTCGCGAGGGCCGCCCCTCCGAGGACGCCATCCTGACCTGCCGCCTGATCGACCGCCCGCTGCGCCCGTCCTTCGTGAAGGGCCTGCGCAACGAGGTCCAGATCGTCGCCACCGTGATGGCGCTCAACCCCGACCACCTGTACGACGTGGTCGCGATCAACGCCGCCTCCGCCTCCACGCAGCTGGCCGGCCTGCCGTTCTCCGGCCCGATCGGCGGCGTCCGGGTCGCGCTGATCCGCGGCCAGTGGGTGGCCTTCCCGACCCACTCCGAGCTGGAGGAGGCCGTCTTCGACATGGTCGTGGCCGGCCGGGTGCTGCCGGACGGCGACGTGGCGATCATGATGGTCGAGGCCGAGGCCACCGACAAGACCATCAAGCTGGTCAACGGCGGTGCCGAGGCCCCCTCCGAGGAGGTCGTGGCCGGCGGTCTGGACGCCGCCAAGCCGTTCATCAAGGTGCTCTGCGAGGCCCAGTCGCGGCTCGCCGCCCAGGCCGCCAAGCCGACCGCCGAGTTCCCGGTCTTCCTGGACTACCAGGACGACGTGCTCGCCGCCCTGACCGCCGCGGTCAAGGACGAGCTGGCCAAGGCGCTCACCATCGCCGGCAAGCAGGAGCGCCAGAACGAGCTGGACCGGGTCAAGGCGGTCGCCGCCGAGAAGCTGCTCCCGGAGTACGAGGGCCGCGAGAAGGAGATCAGCGCCGCCTACAACGCGCTGACCAAGAAGATCGTCCGCGAGCGCGTCATCAAGGACAAGGTCCGCATCGACGGCCGCGGCGTCACCGACATCCGCACCCTGGCCGCCGAGGTCGAGGCGATCCCGCGGGTGCACGGCTCGGCCCTGTTCGAGCGCGGCGAGACGCAGATCCTGGGCGTCACCACCCTCAACATGCTCCGCATGGAGCAGCAGCTGGACACCCTCTCCCCGGAGACCCGGCGCCGCTACATGCACAACTACAACTTCCCGCCCTACTCGGTCGGTGAGACCGGCCGGGTCGGCTCGCCCAAGCGCCGCGAGATCGGCCACGGTGCGCTGGCCGAGCGCGCGCTGATCCCGGTGCTGCCGTCGCGCGAGGAGTTCCCCTACGCGATCCGCCAGGTCTCCGAGGCGCTGGGCTCCAACGGCTCCACCTCGATGGGCTCGGTCTGCGCCTCCACCATGTCGCTGCTGAACGCCGGTGTGCCGCTGAAGGCCGCCGTCGCCGGCATCGCCATGGGCCTGATCTCCCAGGAGATCGACGGTGAGACCCACTACGTCACGCTGACCGACATCCTCGGTGCCGAGGACGCGTACGGCGACATGGACTTCAAGGTCGCCGGTACCCGCAACTTCATCACCGCGCTGCAGCTGGACACCAAGCTCGACGGCATCCCGGCCTCGGTGCTGGCCGCCGCGCTGAAGCAGGCCAAGGACGCCCGCCTGCACATCCTGGACGTGATGAACGAGGCGATCGACGCGCCCGACGAGATGTCGCCGAACGCGCCGCGCATCATCACCATCAAGATCCCGGTGGACAAGATCGGTGAGGTCATCGGCCCCAAGGGCAAGATGATCAACCAGATCCAGGAGGACACCGGCGCGGACATCACCATCGAGGACGACGGCACCATCTACATCGGTGCGGTCGACGGTCCCTCGGCGGAGGCTGCCCGTACGACGATCAACCAGATCGCCAACCCGACCATGCCGGAGGTCGGCGAGCGCTACCTGGGCACCGTGGTCAAGACCACGACGTTCGGCGCGTTCGTCTCGCTGATGCCGGGCAAGGACGGCCTGCTGCACATCTCGCAGATCCGCAAGCTGGCCGGTGGCAAGCGGGTGGAGAACGTTGAGGACGTGCTCGGCGTCGGCGCCAAGGTGCAGGTCGAGATCGCCGAGATCGACCCGCGCGGCAAGCTCTCGCTGATCCCGGTCATCGAGGGCGAAGAGGGCGCCGAGGCGGCCCCCGCGTCCGAGTGACGCACCGTTAGGCACCGCGGCCCGTACGCCCGCTCGGCGTACGGGCCGCACCCTGTTGTCTCCGAAGATTCGAAAGAAGGAATGGCCCGTGGCCCAGGCCTCGGCTGCGCAGCAGCGCCCCGGTAGCACCCGCACCCTCCTCAAGGGCGTCGACGGTGCCGGGACGGTCCGCCGCACCGTGCTTCCCGGCGGCCTGCGGGTCGTCACCGAGACCCTGCCGACGGTCCGCTCGGCGACCTTCGGGATCTGGGTCGGCGTCGGCTCGCGGGATGAGACCCCGCAGCTCAACGGGGCCACCCACTACCTGGAGCACCTGCTCTTCAAGGGCACCGCCCGGCGCTCGGCGCTGGAGATCTCGGCCGCCCTGGACGCCGTCGGCGGTGAGATGAACGCCTTCACCGCCAAGGAGAACACCTGCTACTACGCGCGGGTGCTGGACACCGACCTGCCGCTGGCCATCGACGTGGTCTGCGACATGGTCACCGGGTCGCTGGTCCGCCACGAGGACGTGGAGGCCGAGCGCGGCGTCATCCTCGAGGAGATGGCGATGGCCGAGGACGACCCGGGCGACGTGGTGCACGACCTGTTCGCCAAGGTGCTCTACGGCTCCGCCCCGCTCGGCCGGCCCATCCTGGGCACCCAGGAGACCGTCAAGGCGCTCAGCCGGGAGCAGATCGCCGGCTTCTACAAGCGCCGCTACCGGCCCGAGCACCTGGTGGTCGCGGCGGCCGGCAACCTGGACCACAAGGCGGTGGTCCGGCAGGTCGAGGCCGCCTTCGCCCAGCTGCTGGCCAAGTCCGACGCGCTGCCCGCCGAGGCCCGCCGCGGTGAGCGGGAGCTGCGCACCGCGGGCCGCCTGGAGGTGCTCAACCGCCCCACCGAGCAGGCCCACTTGGTGCTCGGCGGGCCCGGCCTGCCCCGCCACGACGAGCGGCGCTGGGCGATGGGCGTGCTCAACTCGGCGCTCGGCGGCGGCATGAGCTCGCGGCTCTTCCAGGAGGTGCGGGAGAAGCGCGGCCTGGCCTACTCGGTCTACTCGTACTCCTCGTCCTACGCCGACAGCGGCCTGTTCGGCATCTACGCCGGCTGCCAGCCGCGCCGGGTCGAGGAGGTGCTGCGGATCTGCCGCGCCGAGCTGGACCGGGTGATCGCCGAGGGCATCACCGAGGAGGAGCTGCAGCGCGCGATCGGCCAGATCTCCGGCTCCACGGTGCTCGGCATGGAGGACACCGGCTCGCTGATGAACCGGATCGGCAAGGCCGAGCTCGCCTACGGTCAGCACCTGTCGGTGGACGACATACTGGCGAAGATCGCCGGGGTCACCCTGGAGGACGTCCACGAGGTGGCCCGTGATGTGCTGGGGGCGCGCCGCCCCTCGCTCGCGGTGATCGGTCCGATCAGCGACAAGCGGGCGGCCGGGCTCGCCGACTACCTGTGAAGTGAGGACCAAGAGATGACCCTGCGCGTAGCCGTCATCGGCGCCGCCGGCCGGATCGGCTCCGAGGCGGTCAAGGCGGTCGAGGCCGCCCCCGACCTGGAGCTGGTCGCCGCCCTCGGGCGGGACTCCGCGCTGGAGGAGCTGGTCACCAGCGGTGCCCAGGTGGCCGTCGAGCTGACCCACCCCGACGCGGTGATGCGGAACCTGGAGTACTGCACCGCCAACGGCATCCACACCGTGGTCGGCACCACCGGCTGGACCCCGGAGCGGTTGGAGCTGCTCACCGGCTGGCTGGCCGCCGCCCCCGGCACCGGCTGCCTGATCGCGCCCAACTTCTCCATCGGCGCCGTACTCACCATGCGGTTCGCCCAGCAGGCCGCCAAGTACTTCGAGTCGGTCGAGGTGGTGGAGCTGCACCACAACCGCAAGGCCGACGCCCCCAGCGGCACCGCCACCCGCACGGCCCAGCTGATCGCGGCGGCCCGGGACGCGGCCGGCCTGCCCCGGCAGTCCGACCCGACCACCCACGCGCTGCCCGGCGCCCGCGGCGCCGACGTGGACGGAGTGCCGGTGCACGCGGTGCGGCTGCGCGGCCTGCTGGCCCACCAGGAAGTGCTCTTCGGCGACACCGGCGAGGCCCTGACGATCCGCCACGACTCACTGCACCACAGCTGCTTCATGCCGGGCATCCTGCTCGGCGTGCGGCGGGTGGTGGAGACCCCGGGCCTGACCTTCGGCCTCGAACACTTCTTGGACCTCTGATGACCTCGCGCACGGGCTTCTTCATCCTGGCCGCCGCCCTCTTCCTGGTCTCCCTGGTCTGCATGGGCGAGGGCGTGCAGCTGATCGCCACCGGCAAGCCCGCCGGCATCGGCATCGGGATCTGCGCCTTCATCATCCCGGGCATCGGGATCTGGTTCCTGCGCCAGACCATCCGGTTCGGGCGCACCACCGAGGCGATGTCCCGGGAGCTGGCGGCCGAGGGCGGCCTGCCGGTCGACGAGCTCAGGCGCACCAGCGGCGGCCGGATCGACCGCGCCTCCGCCGACGAGGTCTTCACCAAGCGCCGGGCCGAGGCGGAGGCCGACCCGCAGAACTGGCGCGTCTGGTTCCGCCTGGCCGTCGCCTACGCCGACGCCGGCGACACCCCGCGCGCCCGCAAGACCATGCACCACGCCATCAAGCTGCGCGGCTGAGCCTGGTACCACCAGTGACTGCCCAGACGGTCCTGGTCCAGGCCTAGGCTGTTCGCGAGGATGGTCCAGAAAGAGGAGTAACGCGTGACCGACGCCCAGGGGGCCACCCCCACCTTCCGCAGCGATGTCACGGTGGAACTGGTTCGCAGTGCCGCCACCGACACGGACGTCCTGTGGGCGGCCCGGGTCTCGACCGCGGGGGAGCAGTCGCTGGACGCGCTCCAGCAGGACCCGGCGAAGTCCAAGGGTCTGATCAACTTCCTGATGCGCGACCGGCACGGCACGCCGTTCGAGCACAACTCGATGACCTTCTTCATCAGCGCGCCGATCTTCGTGTTCCGCGAGTTCCACCGGCACCGCACCGGCTGGTCCTACAACGAGGAGAGCGGCCGTTACCGCGAGCTGCAGCCGGTGTTCTACGTGCCCGCCGAGGACCGCAAGCTGGTCCAGGTCGGCCGGCCGGGCAAGTACGAGTTCCACGAGGGCACCCCCGAGCAGCACAGCACCACCACCTCCTCGATGGAGCGCGCCTACACCGCCGCCTACACCGAGTACCAGGAGATGCTGGCCGCCGGTGTGGCCCGCGAGGTGGCCCGGGCGGTGCTCCCGGTCGGCCTGTTCTCCTCGATGTACGCCACCTGCAACGCCCGTTCGCTGATGCACTTCCTGTCGCTGCGCACGAAGGACGAGCGGGCCAAGGTGCCGTCCTTCCCGCAGCGCGAGATCGAGCTGGTGGCCGAGCAAATGGAGGCCCTGTGGGCGGAGCTGATGCCGCTCACCCATGCAGCCTTCAACGAGCACGGCCGGCTCGCGCCCTGACCTGGCGCGATAGGCATACGGGCGCACTGACCCGGCATGTCTGGATTGCGGGGGATTGGGGTGCTCCATAGGCTCGGGGCACGGATTCCGGTGCTACTTGAACCCCCGAGCAGGTAGCACCGGAATCCTATGGATTGTCCGCTTTCCGGCCGTTCGGTAGCGGCTTTTCAGGGCGCTTGCCGGTCCTAACCCCGGACCGGACTACCGGCCTCCTCATCGGCTACGAGTATTTTTGGACCATGGCTCCGACCTCCACACCGAACGCTCCCTTCGGCCGGGTACTGACGGCGATGGTGACCCCATTCACCCCCGACGGCGGACTCGACCTCGACGGCGCCCAGCGCCTGGCCTCCCACCTGGTCGACCTGGGCAACGACGGCCTGGTGCTGAACGGCACCACCGGCGAATCGCCCACCACCAGCGACGCC
Source organism: Kitasatospora humi (assembly GCF_020907985.1). Taxonomy (GTDB): domain Bacteria; phylum Actinomycetota; class Actinomycetes; order Streptomycetales; family Streptomycetaceae; genus Kitasatospora; species Kitasatospora humi. The sequence continues at coordinate 39,913 of NZ_JAJJPA010000051.1, forward strand.
GAGAAGGCGCAGCTGGTCCGCGCCGTGGTCGAGGCGGTCGGGGACCGCGCCCACGTGGTGGCCGGTGTCGGCACCAACGACACCGCGCACAGCGCCGAGCTGGCCCGGCAGGCCGAGGCCGCCGGCGCCGACGGCCTGCTGGTGGTCACCCCCTACTACAGCAAGCCCCCGCAGGAGGGCATCTACCGGCACAACGTGGCCGTGGCCGACGCCACCGGCCTGCCGGTGATGCTCTACGACATCCCGGGGCGCGCCGGCGTCGCGCTGAGCCACGAGACGCTGGTCCGGCTCGCCGAGCACCCGCGGATCGTCGCCAACAAGGACGCCAAGGGCGACCTGGCCGCCGCCTCCTGGGCGATCGCCCGCTCCGGGCTCGCCTGGTACTCCGGCGACGACATCCTCAACCTGCCGCTGCTCTCGGTCGGAGCCGTCGGCATGGTGAGCGTGGTCGGCCACCTGGTCGCCGACCGGCTGCGCGAGCTGGTCCAGGCCTACGAGGCCGGCGAGACCGCCCGCGCCACCGCGATCCACCAAGCGCTGCTGCCGGTCTACACCGGCATGTTCCGCACCCAGGGCCTGATCCTCAGCAAGGCCGCGCTGGCGCTGGCCGGGCAGCCCGGCGGCCCGGTCCGGCTGCCGCTGGTCGATGCCACGCCCGAGGAGATCGCCCGATTGAAGGAGGATCTCGCCGCCGGCGGGGTACATCTGTAGCACAAGACGTGCGCGCCCCCGGCTCGCCAGGCCCCACCGCCGCTGCGGGACCTGCCGCTGAACCGGAGACGACAGGCGCGAGGCACAACAGCGAGCCGCTCGAACACGAGCGGACCGAACTGACAGGAACGAGCGATGCCGCGCGCCATATGCCGGCGGGGGAAGTCCTCCGCGGCATATGGCGCGCTGCGTGAACGGAGAGTCTTTTGAGCCACCCCCATCCCGAACTCGGCGCGCCCCCCGCACTCGCGCCCAACGCGATCCGGATCACCCCGCTCGGCGGCCTCGGGGAGATCGGTCGCAACATGACGCTGCTGGAGCACGCGGGCCGGCTGCTGATCATCGACTGCGGCGTGCTCTTCCCCGAGGACGAGCAGCCCGGCGTGGACCTGATCCTGCCGGACTTCTCCTCGATCCGGGACCGCCTCGACAAGGTCGACGGGATCGTGCTGACCCACGGCCACGAGGACCACATCGGTGCCGTCCCGTACCTGCTCCGGGAGAACCCGGACATCCCGCTGATCGGCTCGAAGCTGACCCTGGCACTGATCGAGGCCAAGCTCGCCGAGCACCGGATCCGGCCCTACGTGCTGGAGGTCGCGGAGGGGCAGCGCGAGCAGATCGGCCCCTTCAACTGCGAGTTCATCGCGGTCAACCACTCCATCCCGGACGCCCTGGCGGTCGCGGTGCGCACCGCCGCCGGCATGGTGGTGGCCACCGGCGACTTCAAGATGGACCAGCTCCCGCTGGACGGCCGCCTCACCGACCTCCCGGCCTTCGCCAAGCTGGCCGAGGAGGGCATGGACCTGCTGCTGGTGGACTCCACCAATGCCGAGGTCCCCGGCTTCATCCCGCACGAGCGGGACATCTCCGCGGCGCTGCGCAACGTCTTCGCCAACGCGGAGCGGCGCATCATCGTGGCCTCCTTCGCGAGCCACGTGCACCGCATCCAGCAGGTGCTGGACGCGGCGCACGAGTACGGGCGCAAGGTGGCCTTCGTGGGTCGCTCGATGGTCCGCAACATGGGCATCGCCCGCGATCTGGGCTACCTCAAGGTGCCGGGCAACCTGATCGTCGACGTCAAGACGCTGGACGACCTGCCGGACAACGAGGTGGTGCTGGTCTGCACCGGTTCGCAGGGCGAGCCGATGGCCGCGCTCTCCCGGATGGCCAACCGCGACCACCAGATCCGGATCGTCGAGGGCGACACCGTGGTGCTCGCCTCCTCGCTGATCCCGGGCAACGAGACCGCGATCTACCGAGTGATCAACGGTCTGACCCGGTGGGGCGCCAACGTGGTGCACAAGGGCAACGCCAAGGTGCACGTCTCCGGCCACGCGTCCGCCGGGGAACTGCTCTACTTCTTCAACATCTGCCGGCCGAAGAACCTGATGCCGGTGCACGGCGAGTGGCGTCACCTGCGGGCCTGCGCCGAGCTCGGCATCAAGACCGGCGTCCCGAAGAACCGCGTGGTGATCGCCGAGGACGGCGTGGTGGTCGACCTCCAGGACGGCGTCGCCAAGATCGTCGGCAAGGTCCAGGCAGGTTACGTCTACGTGGACGGCACCTCGGTCGGCGACATCACCGAGTCCTCGCTGAAGGACCGCCGGATCCTCGGCGAGGAGGGCTTCATCTCGGCCTTCGTGGTCGTCGACTCCACCAGCGGCAAGATCGTCAGCGGTCCGACCATCCAGGAGCGCGGTTCGGGGATCGAGGACACGGCCTTCGCGCCGGTCGCGCAGAAGCTGGAGGAGGCGCTGCGCAAGTCGGCGGACAACGGCGTGCTGGAGGTCCGCCAGGTGCAGCAGCTGGTCCGCCGCACCATCGGCAAGTGGGTGGCCGACAACTACCGTCGTCGGCCGATGATCCTCCCGGTCGTGGTCGAGGTCTGATCCGGTTCGGGGGCTGACCGGCCGGATTTGACGCGGGGCAGCTCGGTGCGTAATGTTCTCCGAGTTGCCCCGCCGGCCGCGCGGCTCCGCCCGGAATTCGGAACTCGATTCGGATTCGGGCGGGGAAAACGGGCCGGAAGAACTCTGGTAGAGTTCGGGAGCGCCGAAAGGCGAA
>NZ_JAJJPA010000052.1 GCF_020907985.1 Kitasatospora humi
GAGTGTTCCGCTGATCGGTGGGGAACTGGCATGGGAGGAGCTGACAGGCCGGCATCCTTCGGGAGCGGGTCAGGTGGTGTAGGCGAACAGGCCCATCATCCCGCTTTCTCCGTGGTGGACGTTGTGGCAGTGGACCAGCCACTGCCCGGGGTTGTCGGCCTCGAAGTCGCAGGTGACGGTGCTGCCCGGGAGCACGATGACGGTGTCCTTACGCGGACCGGTGGCGCCGAGCTGGAAGGTGTGGCCGTGCAGGTGCACCGGGTGCCACATGTCGGTGGTGTTGGTGAACTCCATGCGTACCCGCTGTCCTTGCTGTGGAACACGGCTTTTCGCAGCCACGGGCGGGGCGGGTGTCCCTAGGGGAGTGGGGCCGGCGACACGCCGCCGGGCCGCGCAGTGCACCTGGTTGGCCTAGTAACAGCTGCCGGCTCTCACGGTGCGGGTCCAGTTGCTGCTGACCTGGAGGGCGGCAGGCCGTCGGCCCGGGACGCAGCACGGGCGGCAACCCCCGCATGGGAGGCGAAGGGTGGATCATCTCGACGAGGACCAGGGCGCGGCGCCCGGCCTACGCGTTCCGGCGGCGCGGGCCGCCGTCGAAGCCATGCCGGGAAGTGGCAGGTGGCGAGGTCGGCCGACCACGGCAGGTGCGGTGGACGTGGTGGCCGGGCTGGTCACGGCGCTGTTCAGCGCGCCGCAGGGCATGGCGTACGCGGCGATGGTGGGCTTCGACGCCGAGGCCGGACTGTACGCGGGGGTCTGGCCGTCGATCGTGGGATCGCTGCTCGTGCGGACTCCGCTCATGGTCACGACCTTGACCAGCGCCATCGCGTTGACCGCGCGAGGGGCGCTGCGACACGCGCACCTGGATCCGGCGGTGCCGGGCAACGTCGCCGCGCTGACGTTGATGGTCGCGCTGGCGATGGTGCTGTTCACGGTGCTCCGGTTGGGCTCGCTGCTGCGCCTGGTGCCGGGTGGGGCGATGGCCGGCTTCTCGGTGGGCTGCGCGGTGCAGATCATCGCCGGGGCCATGCACGAGGCGACCGGTTTTCGGACGCACCACCACAACCGGCTGCTGCGAGTGCTGGCGTGGCTCGCGCAGCCGGGGCAGTGGTCGACGGCGGCCACCGCGGTGGCGGTGCTGACGGTGCTCGTGTGGGCACTGGCCCATGCGGTGCCGCGCGTGCGTCCGCTGGCGGTGCTCATCGCGCTGGTGGTCACCGCCGTGCTGGTGCGCAGCTCAGGGGTGGCGGTGCCGCTGGCGGGTTCGCTCGGCCGGATCCCGGACGGCGTTCCGCCGCTGACGATGCCGGCCTGGGGAGCGATGCCGCACCTGGTGGGCGGGGCCTGTTCGGTGGCGCTGGTCGCGCTCGCCCAGGCCGCCGGGATCTCACCCGGGCCGGCCGCCGGGCAAAAGCTTCGCCCGGCGGACCGTACGCGGGACATGCTGGTGCAGGCCGCGGCGAACGTGGTCGGTGCGTTCTGCCACGCACTGCCGGTCGGCGGTTCGCCGTCGCGCACGGCGGTGTCCGTCGGCTCGGGTGCCCGTACTCGCTGGGCCGGGGTGGTGTCGGGGTGCGTCCTGGCGCTGCTGCTGTGGTCCGGGCTGGGGGAGGAGGCAGGCCTGGTCCCGCTGCCGGTCGTCGGGGCCCTGCTGATCGTCATCGGGGTCAGGCTGGCCGTCGGACGGGTGGCGGCGCTCCGCGCGGCCTGGTGCGGAGGCCCCGGGGAGCGGGCGGTGCTGGTCGCCACCTTCCTGGCGGTCACGCAACTGCCCTTGCCGGACGTACTGTTGGTCGGCCTGCTGCTGTGCCTGGCACGCCTCGCCGTCGACCGGTGCCGCCTTGTCGCGGCTGACACCGATGACCGTGCGCGCAGCTCGGCGGTCGAGTACTCGGACCCGTTGAGCTGACGCCGCGTAGCTGGTCTGGCGGGGCGTCAGCATGACCACGAGCCGGGTGAGGCCGCGCTCGGCACTCTGGGGGAAACGCGCGTGCCGACCGCGCGTAGGGTTCAGGATCGGCTGGGCCCTGTCCTCCTTCGCCGAGGTGGACGGGAAGCTGGTGAGCCGGGTCTTGGCCGTGATCGGCTGCTGAATGTGGTTAACCTTGCACGGTGCGAAGGCCCTGTGTGAACCGCCGCGGTGCACGATGAACGCGGGCCGGGCCCGCTTGGCCGGGCTCGCTGTGCTGGTGGGCGCGGCGGCGGCCGGCGCGGCAGTCGTCTTCCGCCGGCTGATCCGGGCCTTCACCCTGTTGCTGTCGGGCCACCCGGACTACGCGGCGGCCGACCATGCGGCCAATCCCCATCTGCCGTGGCTCGGACGGTGGTTCGTCGTGCTGGTGCCGGTGGTCGCCGGGCTGGTCTACGGGCCGCTGGTGCAGTTCTTCGCCTTCGGGGTGCGCGGCCTGGGCGTACCGGAGGCGATGGACGCGGTCGCGCACCAGGGCGGGCGGATCGGGCTGCGGGTACCGGTGGTCAGGGCGCTGGCCTCGGCCGTGTGCATCGGCGGAGGCGGTTCCGTGGGCCGTGAGGGGCCGCTGGTCCAGGTCGGCGCCGCGCTCGGCTCGGCCGCAGGGCAGCTGGCACGGCTGCCCGCAGCTCAGCTGAGGGTCCTGCTCTGTTGCGGGGCCGCCGGCGCTACGGCCGCCACGTTCGATGCGCCCCTGGCCGGGATGTTCTTCGCGTCGGAGCTGCTGCTGCGCGAATTCAGCGTCGAAGCCTTCGCCCCGCTGGCGCTGGCCAGCGTCACCGCGACGTTGGTCGGCCGGGCCCTGTACGGTGCCGGGCCCGCCTTCCACGTGCCCGCGTTCGCCGCGCCGTCCCCTTCCGCCTACCCGTTCCTCGTGCTTCTGGCCGTCCTGGCCGTCCTGGCCGGCCTGACCGGTGTGGCTTTCGCCCACATCCTCTACCAGGTCCAGGACGCCTGCGACTTCGTCTGGCGCGGACCGGAATGGGCCCGCCCGGCCGTCGGCGGGTTCCTGCTCGGCGGGTTGCTGCTCCTCCTGCCGCAGCTGTACGGGGTCGGCTACCCCGTCATGGAGACCGCGGTCACCGGCGGGTACGCCACCGCGTTCCTGCTGGCGCTGCTGGCCGGGAAGTCCGCCGCGACCTGCCTGACCATCGGCATCGGCGGGACCGGTGGGATCCTCGCGCCCACGCTGTTCATGGGCGCCATGCTGGGCTCCGCCTTCGGCCAGGCCGTGCAGCACCTCCAGGCCGGCCAGACAGGGCCGGCCGGGCTGTACGGCCTCATCGGCATGGCGGCCGTCTTCGCCGGCGCCGCCCGCGCCCCCGTCACCGCGGTCGTGGCTCTGCCCGAACTGACCGGCGACTACGCGCTGGTGCTGCCCCTGATGGCCACGATCGCCCTGGCCGTCCTCGTCAGCAACACGCTCTCCCGCGGCACCGTCTACACGCTCAAACTGCGGCGCCGCGGTACCGGGAACACCGATTGACGCCCAGTCAGCTAGACCGCTGATCAGCTGGGCGGCCGATCAGAGGACGGGGGCGAAGGGTCGCGGGAGTCCTTGGCCTGCGACACGGCGCGAGGCGAGCCGCGCTGTACGAGAGCCACCTTGCTCCGTCTTGGAAGGCGGTGGAGACTGGGACAGGCCCATGATCGACGATGGAGCGAGACCACCCCGTGCGAGGGACTTCAACCACCATGACCGACAGTAGGGATCCACTGCTCGACGCGGCTGCTGCGTCTGTCGCCGCCTACAGCGACTACGCCGACGACTACGCGGTCACCCACGCCCCCAAGATGGCCGACCAGGTCGAGCGGTTCGCCGATTCCCTGCCGACTCCCTCGCTGATCCTGGACGCCGGTTGCGGCCCCGGCCGCGACCTCGCGCGATTCGCCGCCCACGGTCACAACGCGCGAGGCGTCGACCTCAACCCGGTGTTCGTCGCCATGGCCAACGCCTACGCACCCACCTCGCGGTGCGACCTGCGCGACATCGGATCTCGATTCCCCGCAGGGGCGGTCGACGGGGTCTGGGCCTGCGCATCGCTCGTGCACCTCGGCGAGTCGGACACCGTGGACGTACTCGGCCAGTTCGCCAGGCTGCTGCGCCCAGGCGGCAAGCTGTACGCGTGCGTCAGGTCCGTCGGCCGCACCGGCTGGCTCGACGAGCCCGACGGTCGCCGCTGGTACACGGTGTGGAACGCCGAGGCGTTCGCCTGCGCAGTGGCCGACGCCGGGTTCGAAGTCGACCACATCGATCAAGGCGTGTTCGTGGAGGTCTGGGCCACTCGCAACCACATCGGCAACCCGTAGCCGACAGCTCCGCGGGAATGAGCGCATCGGGACGCCAAGGACCCGTCCACGCCACGTGGAGCAGCCGCAGGATCGCCTCCACTGCGGGTGTGTCACGTACTCGGCCGAGGTGGCCCTCGCTCCCGTTGTCCGAAGCGGTGCGCACGATCGCTGGTTCCCCGGGCCGAATCCTTGCCGATCGCTTGCTCGCACGGGTGTGTGTGTTGTGTGGCGCGGCGGTGGTTCAGGGTTGGGTCGGGTAGACGGCGACGAACGGGATGTGGTCGCGGCCGACGGCGTAGTAGTCCGGTTCGGTGCCGTCCACGCTCAGCCCGCACAGCGCGGTCAGTTGACGTGCGAGGCGTGGGTGTCGGCCGGCGTACGAGGCCATGAGGCGGCCGGACTCCTCCGGTCCCAGGGGTCGGGCCAGGGCTGTGCTGCGGTGGGTGCCGATCTGGATGGTCACGCGCGGGTCGGCCAGGATGTTGCGGTACCACTGGGAGCGGGGGCCGAAGCCGGAGGCGAGGTGGTAGGCGCCGGTGGCGCGGTCGCGGCCGGCGATCTCCAGGACGACCTGCCGCCGACGCCCGCTGCTGCGCCCGGTGTGGGTCAGCAGCAGGAACCGTTTCCCGAGGACCCAGCCCAGGTGCCAGTGGTAGAGCCGGATCGGTGCGCGCATGACGGCACGGCGAAAACCGCTCGGGGATGCGGGAGTTCTGACCAGGCGGGGCATGGGCGGGTCCTTCCCTGGGCTGCGGGTCGGCGGTGGCGGGTGTGGCGGTACGGCCGCCGCACCCGCCAAGTCCTCCTGGTCAGGCGGTTGCTACTGCGTGGGTGCGGTGGAGGGCGGTGAGGACGGACTGGTGGGTGAGCCAGCCGGTCAGGTGGGTGTGGCCGGCGTCGAGGACGGGCAGGCCCCTGCCGTTGGCGTTGACCAGCAGGCCGAGGGCGTCGGACAGTTGGGTCTCCGCGGTGATGAGTGCCGGGCGGTGGGTGATGGCGTCGATCGCGGTGTCGTCGTGGTCGCCGTCCGCGAGGAGTTCGGCGGCCGAGCTTGCGGTGGCGATGCCGAGGTAGGCGCCGTCGGCTGTGATGACGGGCAGTGCTCCGTGCGGGGAGGCGGCGAGGAGATCAGCGGCCTTGGCCAGCGGGGTGGTTTCGTCCAGGGCCGGGGGCAGGGGGTCCATGGCGGTGGCGACGGTGAGTCCGGCGAGCGGCGGGGTGGTGGGCTGGTGATCGAGGTCGATGCCGCGGCGGCGGAGTTTGAGGGTGTAGATGGTGTCGCGGGAGAGCGCGCGGCTGGTGAGCGTGGCGAGCACGATGGCGGCCATCAGCGGCAGGATGATCGTGTATTCGCCGGTGAGCTCGAAGAGGATGATGACGGCGGTGATGGGGGCGCGGGCCGCTCCGGCGAAGACGGCGCCCATGCCGATCAGCGCGTAGGGGCCGACCGGGCCGGTGGTGCCGGGGGCGAGGTGCTGGGCGGTGGCGCCGAAGGCGGAGCCGAGCATGGCGCCCATGAAGAGCGAGGGGGCGAAGACGCCGCCGGAGCCTCCGATGCCGATGGTCAGGCTGGTCGCGACGATCTTCCCGATGAGTAGCAGCACGAGGAAGGCGATGACGTACTTCCCGGCGACGGCGTTCTCCAGCACCGGGTAGCCGACGCCGTACATCTCGGGCAGGACGAGCAGGACCAGGCCGAGCAGCAGGCCGCCGACGGCGGGGCGGGCCCACTCCGGTCCGCGCCAGGCCCAGTCGCAGGCGTCCTCGATGCAGTACAGGATCCGGGTGAAGCCAACCCCCACCGCGCCCGCGAGGGCGCCGAGCAGGGCGAACAGCAGGTACTGGGAGAGGTGGTGGACGCCGAAGGCGGGCAGCTTCATGAAGGGGGTGTCGCCGAAGGCGGCCCGGCCGATGACGGAGGAGGTGACCGAGGAGAGCACGACCATGCCGAACGCCTCGGCGGTGAAGTCGCGCAGGATCAGCTCCATCGCGAAGAACACCCCGGCCAGCGGCGCGTTGAAGGTGGCGGCGATGCCGCCGGCGGCGCCGCAGGCGACCAGGACCTTCATCCGGTCCTCCGGCACCCGCACGATGCGCCCCAGGGTGGAACCGAGGGCGGAGCCGATCTGCACGATCGGGCCCTCGCGGCCGACCGAGCCGCCGCCGCCGATGGTGAGCGCGGACGCCAGTGACTTCACGAGTGCGACCTGCGGAGCGATCCGTCCACCGCGACGGGCGACGGCGAACATCACCTCGGGCACGCCGTGGCCGCGGGCCTCGCGGGCGAACCGCTGCACCAGCGGCCCGTACAGCAGACCGGCGACGACCGGGGCGAGGACCACGAACCACCGCCCGAGGAAGGGGACGTGGGGGTTGGCGGCGTGGCCGGCGGCCGCGTAGTCGGCGTGCCCGGACAGCAGCAGGGTGAAGGTCTTGATCAGCCAGCGGAAGGCGATCGCCCCGAGCCCGGCGCCTGCGCCGATCACCAGGGCCAGGACCATGAGGCCGGTCTTGGCGCCGCGCAGCAGTTGGGGGGTGGCGGCCAGGCCGCGGCGCACCGGTATCGGGGGCGGGGGAGCGAGGGAGGGGTCAGCGGTCACCTTTGCATTATGCAAATAATACCGGCGGATCGCACCAGGATCTCTGCGGCTGAGATGAACGACACGGAGCACGGGGCTCGTCGTCCGTGCGCCGTCGCACGTTCGTCGCCATGCCGTGTGCCTGGCGGCTCTGTCAGGGAGTGCGAGCCAAGTCTCGCCGATTTCCTTTGCATGATGCAATGGTGGCGGGCTCGGATGCTGGATCAAGGCGGCGAGCGGGCGGGTGTCGCTGGTCCGGCTGGGCTGGGCTGGGCTGGGCCGGGATGGGAACTCCGGCGGCCGCTGCCGGGCTGGAGAAACCCGTCGGCGGCCGAGCGCCGGAGCCGCACGGCCCGAGGCTGAGAGGCGCAGACCTTCGGACGTGCATCGCCTCGCGGTTGACCCCGGCACGACGTCGAGGGACGGCGTGACCGCACCCGGGGGCGTGACCCCACCGGCAAGGCAATTGCATTATGCAAAGGAAAATGCCGATGCGCCAGTCCGCATTCCCTTTCGGGGGCGTGCGCGTCGCCTCGCGCTCCGGTGGGTCCCGACTGAAGGCGGTCGGGCCGGCTCGAAGGGGTCGTGTCACCATCGAAGGTGGCGGCTACGACCAGCCCGTCCACAACGAGAACGCCGTCCACTCCCTGGAGCACGGCGCCGTGTGGGTCACCTACAACGTCAAGACTCATCGTCGACAGCGCCACCGACCCCCGGGGTCGACGAGTTCTTCACCAAGTGCGTCCAGGGACCCCAGACCCAGGAACCCGGCGCCTCCAGCAGCGCCGGCTCCACGCAGTGATCCGAGGCGGGGGCGGTGCTCGGCAGAGCCGCCCGGATGCGGCGTCGGATGGCCGTACGCGATAGAAAAGAGGCATGCCGTCCGAGTCAGCGTCCAATGAAGCCGCCCAGTTCGCCTCGACCAGTACCGAGGAGGACTTCGTCACCGCGGTACTGACCGCGTCGCGCGTCCTGGTGGCCATCTCGGCGCGCTCCCTGGGTGAGGTCGAGGACTCCCTCACCCTGCCGCAGTTCCGGATGCTGGTCCTGTTGCACAGCCGTGGCGCGATGAGCCTGTCCCGGCTGGCCGAGCACCTCGCCGTCAATCCCTCCACCGCCATGCGGATGATCGATCGCCTGGTCGCCTCCGGGATGGTCGCCCGCGAGAACAGTCCCCAGGACAAGCGCGAAGTCCGCATCATCCTCACCGAGGACGGCATCGCCACCGTCACGGACGCCACCGAACGCCGCCGAGCCGAAATCGCCCGCGTCATCGCCAAGATGCCCCCCCGCCAGCGCACCGGCCTCATCAACGCCCTGCGAGCCTTCTCCGAAGCCGGAGCCGAACCCGCCGCACCGCAGCGCCAACCGGACCTCCTCGGCTGGTGACCACGCCCGCCGCCGGTCGGCTTGCCTCGCGGACGCACCACCGGTGCCCACACCTGCCGGGGTGAAAGGGCGCCGGGTCGGTGTGAGACTGAGGGCGGAAGGGGTGATCCCCGTGTCGCAGCCACCACGCGCGTCCGCCGGTGCCGAGGCCGGCGTCGACGAGGCCCGGCTGGACGAGCTGCTCGCCGAGGCGCAGACTGCCCTGCCGGTCGAGCTGCCGGAGCTGGCGAACCGGTGCGGCTCCCTGCTCGGCCTGGACGCGGTACTGATCTACCTGGTCGACCTGCAACAACGGGTGCTCGTCCCCCTCGATGAGGCCTTGGAACGACTTCCGGTGGCCGGCTCCCCGGCCGGGTGGGCGTACCGCGCCGTCTCGCCGCGGGTGGTCGAGGCCGACGACGGCGTGACCGTCTGGCTGCCCCTGATCGACGGCGAGGACCGGCTGGGCGTGCTGGGGGTGCGATGCGCCTCGCCCGACGAGGTCCGGATGCGCCGCAGCCAGATGCTGGCCCATCTCTTCGCCATGCTCATCACCTCCAAGCGCACGTACAGCGACTGGCTCGCCGGCCTCACCCGTACCGCGGCCATGCGGCTGCCCGCCGAAATGCTGCGAGCCTTCCTGCCGCCGCGCACCGTCGGCAGCAGCAGCTGCGTCTCGACCGCGGTCCTGGAACCGGCCTACGACATCGCCGGCGACGCCTACGACCACATGGTGGTCAAGGACGTGCTGCACACCATGATCCTCGACTCCATGGGCCACGATCTGACCGCCGGCCTGACCACGTCGGTCGCCATGGCGGCGGCACGCAACGCCCGCCGAGCCGGCGGCGACCTGGCCGACATCGCCGGATCCATCGACCAGGCGCTCGCCCAGTGGCAGCCCGACCAGTTCTGCACCGGCGTGCTGTGCCGGCTCGACGCGGACACCGGGGTGCTGCGCTGGATCAACTGCGGCCACCCGCCGCCGTTGCTGATCCGCGACGAGCGGGTGCTCCACGGCGTGCTGGACAGCCCTCCGCAGCCACCGCTCGGCCTGGCCCTCCAACTCGCCCCGGCAGCTCGCCAGGTGCACGAGACGACCCTGGAACCGGGCGACCGCGTCCTGCTCTACACCGACGGTGTCGTCGAGGCACGCGACACGGACGGCGCGGAGTTCGGCCTCGACCGGTTCACCGACTTCATCATCCGCTCCACTGCCACCGGCCAGCGCCCGTCCGAGGCGCTGCGCCTGCTCATCCACGACATCCTCGACCACCAGCGCAACCAACTGCGCGACGACGCCACCATCGTGCTCTTCGAACGGCGCCCGCAGCGCCGGTGACCCGTCGGGCTCGGGCCATCGACCGGCTGCCCGTCGCGGACCTCAGTCGAGTGGGTCTCGGTCCTCCGCGGTGCCGACGGCTTCCGGTGCCGTCGACGCGTCGGTGCCACGGAGTCGTCGAGTCATCAGACGACCTCGCACCGGAGAGCCGCACGCCTGACACAGTGGGGCGCCGCAGTCGCTGTAGGGAGGCATCACCGGCAGACCGTTCAGTCGGTAGTACTCCTGCACCTCGCCGCACGGCAGGTGGCACAGCCGCAGCTCGTACTCGCGTACCCACCGCTGATCGCATCGCGCGCAGATGAACTCGACTGTCTCGACGCCTGGTTCGACAACCATGTCGTGCCCCTCCGGACGAGCCGCCCGATCCCGCAAGGATTATTGCACTAGCCAAAAGTATGACGGTGCAAAAAGTCCCCCAAGGTTCGGTATGGCGCTCTCGCGATCATTCCTGTCCGACGGTCGGATCGTCGGGGGTGGAGGGGCAGGTTGACCGGGTGGAGTGCCTCAATGAGCTCGCCTTCGCGTAGGCCGCTATCTGCTCGGCCGGGCTGGGGGGGTGCTGCCCCGCCGTACTCCCGCTGTGCTCAAGGGCCGGCCTCCTCCGGGGTGGCGCGGGTCTGGGACTGTCGATGAGGGTGAACGTGCAGGTGCTCGCCGGCTGCGGCGGCACACGCCAGGCGTTCGCGCAGGGTGGGCAGGTCGACGGTTTCCGTCGCGGTCGGCATGCCGGCCTGATCGTAAGTGGTGATCACGAAGTACATGGCAGCTCGCTTCCGTGCGAACGGCAGGGGCAGGATTACGCGCTCCGCGTCCACGGAGGGGGTGCGCGGGCGGCGCCGCTTGGGCGCTGTGGTGCCGGGTGCGTCAACCTGTCGCCCATAGGCCGAAACCCTCATCCCGTCGAGCTTGCCCGCCAGGGGGAAGGCTTCGGCCGCGGCGGTCCGGTGGATGCCCGTGGGCCGGCTCGACGGCGGGCCTCGGTCGGTGGCCATCAGTGGTGGACGGAGCAAGTCGGGTGCCGCTGGACTCGGGTCACATGGACCAATTGTCCCCGAACATTTTGCATAGTGCAACAATGGGTGGAAGGTCGGCCGACGGCCCGTCAGGATTGGTCGCGGCGGGCGGAAAAGGAATGGCGCCGTGGGTCTCGGGGCGGCTTGGCGCCTGCGGCTCGTCCCCGCTCGGTCCCTCGGTCGTGCTCGGCGGCGTGGCCGTGCTCGCGCGCGAGGCCCTGGGTGCGGGTGTGCGGCAGGTGGGTGAACGTCACGACGGTTCACCGGCCCGGCCCGGCCCGGCCCACCGTGGCCGTGGTCCTGTGGCCGCTGATGGCCGTCCCGCCGGACCTTCGGCGCGGTGGGGCGCCGGTCGCGGACACGGGCTGCCCGTGTGTTCGTCTTCCATGTGGGCGATCCTGGAGTGGAGCGGCCCAAGCCGCGAAGTCGTGCCGGTGCGGCTCGGAGCGAGGGCCACCGGCTCAGAGGGTGGCGGGCCGTCGTGCCCGATCGCGGGCCGCGACACGGGTGGCGCAGCACGTGACCGGCGATCCGAGCGGAGGTCATTCGGCTGATGAGCGGCAGTGAGCACGAGTCGGCAGGAGCGCGGGACACGACCGAGGGCCGCGTCTACACCGTCACCGGGGGCGACTGGGGCGAGGTGGTGGACGCCGTCGCCCGGGTGGACGACGAGCGGATCATCGTCAACATGGGTCCGCAGCACCCGTCCACCCACGGCGTGCTGCGCCTGGTCCTGGAGATCGACGGCGAGACCGTGAAGCAGGCCCGCTGCGGTATCGGCTACCTGCACACCGGCATCGAGAAGAACATGGAGTTCCGCAACTGGGTGCAGGGCACAACCTTCGTGACCCGGATGGACTACCTGATGCCGCTGTTCAACGAGACCGCCTACTGCCTGGCGGTGGAGAGGCTGCTCGGGATCACCGAGCAGGTCCCGGACCGGGCGAGCGTGATCCGGGTGCTGATGATGGAGCTCAACCGGATCTCCTCGCACCTGGTGGCGCTGGCGGCCGGCGGGATGGAGATCGGCTCCACCACGCTCATGGTCTACGGTTTCCGTGACCGTGAGGTCATCCTGGACGTCTTCGAGCTGGTGACGGGCCTGCGGATGAACCATGGCTACGTCCGGCCGGGCGGCCTGGTGCAGGACCTGCCCCCGGGTGCGATGGACCAGATCCGCGAGGCGATCAAGTTGCTGCGCTCGCGGATGCCGGAGTACGACAAGCTCGCCACCGCCAATCCGGCCTTCAAGGCACGGCTGGTCGACGTCGGTTTCCTCGACCTGGCCGGCTGCCTGGCGCTCGGCGCCACCGGCCCGATCCTGCGGGCCACCGGCCTGCCGCACGACCTGCGCAAGAGCGACCCGTACTGCGGCTACGAGAACTACGAGTTCGAGGTAGCGGTGGCCGACACCGCTGACTCCTACGGCCGGTTCCTGATCCGGCTGGAGGAGATGCGCCAGTCGCTGCGGATCGTCGAGCAGTGCCTGGACAGGCTGGCCCCCGGCCCGGTCATGGTGGGCGACAAGAAGATCGCCTGGCCCGCCCAACTGGCCGTCGGCCCGGACGGGTTGGGCAACTCGCTCGACCACATCCGAAAGATCATGGGTGAGTCCATGGAGGCGCTGATCCACCACTTCAAGCTGGTGACGGAGGGCTTCCGGGTTCCGGTCGGCCAGGCGTATGCGGCGGTCGAGTCAGCCAGGGGTGAGCTGGGCGTGCACGTCGTCTCCGACGGCGGCACGCGACCGTACCGGGTGCACTTCCGCGACCCGAGCTTCACCAACCTGCAGACGATGGCCGCGATGTGCGAGGGCGGGCAGGTCGCGGACGTCATCGTCGCGGTGGCAAGCATCGACCCGGTGATGGGAGGCGTGGACCGGTGAGAGCAGCCGCACCGCGGACACACTGCGGGGCAGTCCGAGGCAAGGCGAGACGGCGACGCCGGCGGTTCGCGCCCATGGGACGCGGGCACGGATACGGATCCGGGTTCGGCGCGGCACTGGGATGCCTCGCTCACCAGCCGCGTGCCAGCGCGCTGCGGGCCTTCGGGACGAGGGTTGTCGCCGGCCACGACTCGGACAGGACGTCATCTGCGTCGGCTCCGGTACGGGGTGCCTGTCCCCGGCGCTCTGGTGGGCTCAGGTGGTGAACGCAAGCCCTGCTGCGGCGTGTGCGCGCTCTGGTGCAACGGCGGCGAGCGCTGCACACTGACGGGGCGACAGCAGCCCGGGTAGCGCACGCACGACCGTCAGCAGGGGGATGCCGATGGAGTACGTACCGATCCTGCGTGGCAAAGCGGGCGAGTTCATCGCCCTGCGCAACACCAGTGCCGACGTGCAAGCACACATCCGCCCGCTCCTCGAAGTCCACCCCGACCAGCGCCTGGCCGACGTCGTGCGGACCTTCGCCAGACACCCGGCGAGCACCTGCCGGGCAACCTCACCGTGACCGTCGACTGCGGGCAACTCTGGCAGCACGGCGTCGTGGGAACCGGCTTCCGCGGCCACGCCATGCGCTGGCTCAGCGACGCCTTCGGCGACTGGCTCCACACGCTCATCCCCGCATTCCGCACCACCGATCCGGCCGGCTCCCTTGACGAGATACGCCAGGCCCAGCTCGCCCATGGCGCGGGAGGTTGCCTGCGCATCGACCTGCACCACCTACCCGACGGCCCCCGGGCAATGACCGAAGACGTGCTCGATGCCCTTGCAGCCGTCGCGCTCGAGCCGCAGGACACCGACCTTCTCCTTGACGCCGGCTACCTCCCCGACACAGACACGGTCACTGCCCTCGTCCCACGAGCACTCGAGGTCCTGACCTGGGCACGCACACTGTCCTGGCGTCACATCGCCCTCGCCGGAGGGGCGTTCCCCCCGACACTGCGCCGCGTCACACCCCACGTCCTGACCGCTCTGCGCCGCTACGACCTGGACCTCTGGGAACACGTCGCCCGACGATCCGCAGGCCCGCCGCCCGATTTCGGCGATCACGGCGTCACACACCCCGACCCGCCGGCCGCTGTCCGCGTGCGAGCCGCCCCGGCCAACCTGCGCTACACCAGCGGCCGCCACTGGCACGTCGTCCGGGCCGTCGGCACGGCAGGCGTCGACACGCTTCGGCTGTGTCGCCAACTCACCCAGGCCGACGTCTGGCGCGACAGTCACACCGACCTGTCCTGGGGAGACGGTGAAATCCGAATCCGAGCCGTTGGTCTCGCGGACGGCCCCGGGGGCCCGAGCCAGCGGCGTGCCTGGGAGACCTCCCACCATCTCGCCGCTGTCACCCGGTCCATCGCAGAGCGGGGTAGGCCCTGATGGTGCCGCTTGCGCGTGGGGTGCCGCCGCCGGACGCGGTCCATGGGTCTCTCGCTCAGCCGTGGGCTCCCCGCACGCCCCTTGCTCCTTCCGTTCCGGGCATGACGAGAACGAGCAGGAAGAAAGCGGTCGGAGACGGCCTGGTGGCGAGCGTGCGGGTCGCCCTTGCGGTGGCGCTGCTGGGCACGGGGGAGTGGCCGGACGGCTGGCGCCGACGGGTGGGTCACGGCCTGGCCGGGCCGAGCGGCAACTGGTGGGTCGTCGGCCGCGGACCGTCTGCACCGTCATCGCGGAGGGCGGGGAGCGGCTCGCGGCCTGGTTGCACGAGCCCGGCGACGGCCCGGTGCTGGAGGGAGTGCGAACAACTGAATGGCACGGAAGTGGCCGACGGTCGCCTCGCCGCACGAGGAGACGACCGTCGCCGGTGTGGCCCCGACTACGAGCGCGGCTCGCCGGTCGGCGCCATGACCGCCCGGGCCAGGACGTGGTCCCGGATGACGAAGTGGAGCAGGGCGAGCGTGGACTGCTCGTTGACGCCGAGGCTGCGGACGGACTCCACGTCCAGCGCGTGCACGGCGGTGTAGTAGTGGTGCAGTCCGGTGCCTGCGGCCGGGGCGGCGCCGATGTAGCCGACGGTGCTGGCGTCGTTCTTCAACTGGAACGCCGCGCCGGGCAACTTCGCGTCGGGGGAACCGGAGCGGGCGGGTAGTTCGGTTACGTCGCCGGGCAGGTCGACCAGGCCCCAGTGCCAGAAGCCGCTGGGGGTGGGGGCGTCGGGGTCGATGATCGTCACGGCGAAGCTCTTCGTGCCGGCCGGGGCGCCGGACCAGGACAGCTGCGGTGAGGCGTCCTCACCGCCGGGGACGCCGAACAGGCCGCTGTAGTGCTGGTCGGCGTACGGTGCACCGTCCTCGCTGTCCGCACTCGTCACTGCGAACGATGCCATGCCCGGGTCGAGCTTGGCATAGGGGTTCACGGACATGTCTGCCTCCGTACGCGCCTCACCGGCCCCGGAGGGCGCGGGACTGGTGGTTGCGGCGCGCCCTGTATTCGAACGCCGTCGCCTGACACCAGTCAGGGCCGGCCGCGTCCGCAACGCAAGCAGACCTGCGCCGATCGGGCCCGAGCCTGTCTCGGACGCTGCTGCTCAGGCCTGCCGTCCGTGATGGCGTGGCCGGCATCCGCCGCGTCCACATACGGAGCAGGCCGTCGGCTCCTCGGCGTCGGCCGAACGCGTCATGGAGGATCAGCGACGCGGCGGATGAAGCGGGCGTGCTCGAACCGGTCCCACTCGTCGCGGTCGTCCTCCTCGTCCGGATACTCGCCCCGAGGCGAGCAGTGCGGCGGCGACTACACGGCCGTGCACGCGCTGGACGTGGAGTCGGTACGCGCGCTGGGCGTCACCGAGCAGTCCACGATCGCCCTGCTGCATTTCGTCATCCGGGGCCACGTGCTGGCCCGAGCGGTCATGGCCCCCACCGGTGAACCGCGCTCGTAGCCGATCCATGTGGCCGCCTCCCACCGGCCGTGGGGAGCAAGATCGGTACGCACCCTGACAGTGGAGGACGTAGATCGGCGTAGCTCGGTGGCCTGCCCCTCAATCAGGCTGACGCCTCGGTCGTCCTCCGTGGAAATCGTTGGCCGTCCGGCATGATTCGCCTACAGTCGCAGCGCCGGAGCCGCCGCCGTCCTCCTGGTGCTGGTCTGCGCCGCCCTGTGGCCGGACATCGGCAGCCCCGCCTGCCACGGCCAGCGCGGTGAGGCACAGGACGGTGCCGAGCACACCGGGGCGCTCACGACGGACCACGGGCCGTCAAAAACGCCGCCCGGGATCGGGCGCCAGGCGGCCGAGCATTTGGATCACGGTGATCTGCCGCTGCTTGTCGCCGGTCACCGCACTGAGGGCAGCCGCCCCCCGCTCGTCCACGGCGTCCTCCGGCTCGGTCAGGCCCAACCGGACCAGGTCGACCGCGTACTCGCGGCACCGGCCGTGCTCCGCCGCCGCCCGCACCGCTTCGACGTGGTCGATCCGGCCGGGGTCCTGGGCCCGCAGCAGCGCCGGCGTCGGCGGCGGGCCCAGCACCTGCTCGATCCACCCTGAAACGGCCTCCCGCGAGCAGCCCCGCTCCAGCTCGGACGCCGCCGCAGCGGCGAGCGCCAGGCGGATGACGAGTGTCGCGAACCAGGTAGCGGCCTGGTCCGGCGGGGTGGCGGAGCCGTCCGGCGGCATCACGGCCCGGTACAGCGCGGCCAGGTCATCAGCGTGCACGGCGGCGGTGACCGCGCTGGTGGCACTGGCAATGGCGCTCTGGTCCTTGGTCACGTCTGCCTTTCTACCCACGTCGCGGGAGGTCGCCAACTTACCGCCGCCGCACGGGGGAGCGGTGCGGATCGCCCATCTTTTCACCTCCGAGGGGGACTTGCCCTTGACACACGCGAAGGGATATCCAGGTCGCCTGGCTCGGCCGAGTATCCCGTCTTCGGGGGCGGCCGGTCAGACGAGACGGCTCCGGTCCGGCCGGCGGGGCGCTGCGGCCCCTGCCACATGGGAATCAAGCGGTCGCAGGCTCGAATCCTGTCGTCCCAACTGTGAAGTCGGCTGCGAGAGCGGATACTTGGGATACCAGGTGCCCCTTTTTCGGTTGCTGTGTCAGCTGGTGGTCGCATGGTGGTCGCCGGGCCACATCGGCCATTCCGCTGCCGGTTCATTTGTTCGTGCCTGCTGATAGGCGGGCAGTTGCCGATGGGGGCGTGGGCGTTGGCGCCAGGAGAGCTGGGCGTGGCAGGCGGGGCGTCCGTGGACGGCGCGGTCGGCGTTGCCGAGGAGCCAGGCGACGGCACCCGGCGACGGCGACGACGGCCGCGCGGGCGGCAAGGCGGGTGAGGTCGGCGTAGATGTTCGCGCTGGTCGACAGGGTGCGGTGGCGCAGGGTTTGGAGGTGATCGGCAGGTGGACGCTGGCGGCCTCGGGAAGCTGGTCATGAGGTGGCGTAGGTCGTGGAGGGCGATGCGGGGGACACCGGCCCTGTCGCGGAGCAGGTGGAAGCGGTCGGGGATGTTCTTGGGGTGCAGGAGGCGGCTGTGGCGGTGGAAGACGTAGCCGCCGCTGTCGGTGATGGTGCCGATGGCGCGGGTGTCGGCGCGGGCGTCGAGGGCTGAAGTGACGCGGTAGGGCGGCCAATGACCTGCGGGGCTCCCGAGAGGGTCGTTGAGATAGTTGATCATGCTGGCCCCAGCCCGCGGAGGATAGGGCTTTGTCCTCGCCCGGGGGCTGACTCCTCAGCGTGTGGTGAGGTGTTCGGGCTCCCGGTTCCCGTACTCGTTCTGTTGTGAGGTGCCCAGTCTCTCGGTGACCCATGAAGCACGGGGCGCGAGGTACCTTCATCGACCTACGCTTGTTTCAGGGCCAGCCGCGCGCCGGTCCTGGCAGCCCGCGATCGGCGCGGACGGGGCCGGGCAGGCGGGTCCCTGGCGAGGAGGCCGTTATGACCGCCACGGCCAACCGCGGCGAGATCGAAGCCGACATCAAGGAGACCCTGGGCCTCGTGCCGCACTTCTTCCAGAGCATCCCAACCGAGCTTCTCGGGCCGGAGTGGGAGATCTTCAAGAGGATCGAGCTCGGCGAGACGCTGATTCCCAACAAGTACAAGGAACTGATCGGCGTCGGGCTGCACGCCGAGACGAAGTGCCGCTACTGCAGCCTGTTCCACACCGAGGCCGCGAAGCTCTTCGGCGCGACGGATGAGGAGATTCAGGAAGCCGTCCACTACGCGAAGGCCAGTCTGGCGGCCCGTCCAGCATGGCGTTCCGGCAGGCCGGTCACAAGCTGCACAGCGCCATGGCGGTGCTCGAGTGGTGCCTGCGCGCTCGGGGCGAGCCGGCCGGCCGGGCGTGAGCGTCGCCGCCCCGGTCGCCGGGGGTCAGGTCACCGCGGTCGGGGTGCCACGGCGGCGGAGCCCTGCGCACCGCGGGCGGCCAGCCTGCCGGCGACCCCGTCCGCGAGCAGCAGCAAGGCGGCGGTCACCAGCGCGGCCATGTGTTCGTAACCCGCCAACTCCGGGTCCATCGCCGTGATCGCGGCCGTCAGCAGTACCACGCCCAGCGCGGTCCAGCGCGCCCCGAAGCGCCAGGCGACCAGCAGGCCCAGCCCGATCACGGCCGCCGACGGCCCGGTGTCCCGGACCTGGGCGAATGCGGCGGGCAGGTGGAGCAGGTGGCCGGGCGGCCGGGACACCCCGAAGCGCGCGTAGCAGGTGCCCACCAGCGAGCAGGCGTACCCGACGGCGAGCGTGCGCCACGGGCCGAGGGTCAGCTCGGCGATCGCGAAGACCACGAACACCTGGGCCAGCGCCCCCCAGACCGGCAGGCCCAGGGCCGGCACGAATATCGAGACCGGGAAGCGCAGCCGCGCGACGTCCCACGGCTCGGTGGCCCGGACCACGCCTATCCGGGCGACGAAGGCCGCCCCGCCCGGGAACCCGTCGACCGCCGCGAACAGCAGCACCAGGCAGCTGGAGACCACGGTGAGGGTCAGTGCGGCGGCGCCCCTGGCCCGCAGCCGGGCGCGCGCCCGGCGGTAGAGCAGGCCCCACTCGCTCTCGGCCGCGCGTCGGATGCCGGGATGGTTCACGATAGTCCTCCAGTCCCGATCAGGAGTCGATGGCGGCCGCACACCGGTCCGCGGCACCGGCGTCCGGCCGACCGTCGGAGCCCGAGGTGCACGGCCGCAGCAGCGCGAAGTAGGCCAGGGCCGGTCCGGACTGCCGGATGACGTGCAGGCCGACGGCGTTGGCGTGGCGGGCCAGGGTCGCCGGGCGGATCTGGTGGCGGTCGAAGAACTCGCCGACGACCAGGCGACCGGTCGGCTTGAGGACCCGGCGCAGCTCGCTCAGGGCGGCGGGGACGTCCGGGATCTCGCCCAGCGCGGTGACCAGGTAGGCGGCGTCGAACGTGGCATCGTCGAAGGGGAGTTCGCGCGCGTCGGCCAGGGTGGGGACGATGGTGTCGAGGCCGGATCCGGCGGCCCGGCGCATCACGTGGTCGAGCATCTCCTGCTGGATGTCGACGATGTCCAGCCGGCCGTCGGCGCCGAGCCGGGGCGCCACCTGGAGCGACTGCAGCCCGGTGCCGGGACCGATCTCCAGCATCCGCTCGCCCGGCAGCGGCTGGAGCTGCTCGGCCAGTCGCTCCCAGGACAGGAACGGCAGCGGCAGGTCGAGCAGTCGGTGCTGCGCGTACGGGTACGGCGCGGAGTCGGTCACCCACCAGGCGGTGGCCGCGGCCGCGGCCGAGGCGCCCGCAAGGGCCCAGATGCCGGCCTTGCCGAACGGGGCGCGCAGGGATGAGGAGGGGTGGCGCATGGTTCTTCTCCAACGTTGGTCGTCGCGTGGGGCGGTGGTGGTGCCCGCTCAGTGGAGGTGGATGCCGCCGTTGGAGGCGGCCACGGTGAGGGAGGCCGACGCGCCGTCGGAGTCCGGCAGGTCGATCTGCGGCGCGGAGCTGCTGCGGGCGTCGATCCGGTAGCCGGTGTTCGAGGGCACCGCGAGGTCGACCGCGCCGTCGCCGGTCGTCATGGTGCACCGTCGGGCGGTGCGGTTTGAGGTATTGATCGTTCCACTCCTCGTTCTCGGGTAAGGCCGGTGGCCTTCACCGGTGGTTCGCGGTGGCACTGCGGAGTGGCGCACCCGCGCCGCCCCCACCGGCCATCTGCCGTACAGCCAACAGCAGTTCGGCCAGGTGGGGACACGTGGCCAACCCACCGAACCGGGGTAGGGATAACCCACCTGTCAGTCCCAGCCGTTGTTGCCGAGCCGGGGGGTGGCGTCGGTGGTGTCGGCCGGGGCGGTAGCGGCGCGCGGCTGCGCGGCGACGCTGACCGCGGATGCGATGGCGGGCGTGACGAGGGTGAGGGTGATTGATCGCCGCCGGTGCGGCGGCGGCCGCAGCCACGAGGTTGGCCCGGCGTGCGTGGGTGTTCATGCCGCTGTTCCCACGCATCGTGTGTGGAGAGTGATCCGCAGGCCGTGGTGTGCGAAGACTTGCTGCAGGCCGTGGCCGACCGCTGCGGCTCGGTACAGGCCGTCGCGGACCTGTTCGCCGGGCGGCGGTCCGGCGGGGCGAGCCCGGTCCGGGTTCGGTCGCCGTGGTGCCCGGCCTCGGCCCGGTCGGCCTGGGCGTCGTCGCGGTGCTCAAGGCGCGCGGCCACGGCCCGGTCGCCGCGGTCGACTTCTCGCCCAAGCGGCGGGCGCCGGCCGAGCGGCTGGGTGCCGACATCCTGATAAGCCCGGCCGTCGAGTCGCCCTACGACCGCTGGACTTCGCTCGGGGTGATCCCCGGGATGCTGGACCGGATGGCCGCGGAGTACCGCGGGCTGCCGGCCACCGACGTGGTGCCCTTCGAGTGTGTCGGCGCCCCCGGCGTGCTCGCCCGGGTCGTCGACGGCGCACCGGCCGAACGACGGTGGCGTCCCCGGGAGATCCCGGGGACGCCACCGTCGTTCGCGGCACGGGCGTGCTCAGTGGACCGTGATGTCGCCGCGCGTGGTCTTCACCACCACGCTGTGCGGCGCGTCCGTGGCGGTGTTCGGCAGCGAGACGCTCGGCGACGACCAGGAGCTCTGCACGTCGACGTGGTAGGTGGCGTCGTGGGGCACCTTGAGGTCGACCCCGCCGTATCCCGTGGTGACCTTCAGGGAGGCGGGTGCCGCCGTGAAGGAGGCGCTGACCGCGCCGTCGGTGGTCACCTCGGCGTTCGGGGCGCTGCTGTCGGCGAGGGTCACCGCGCCGCCCGAACTCCGCACGGTCAGCGGGCCGGACGACTGGTCCACCTCGACCCCGCCCAGCCCGGTGGTCAGATCCAGCCGGCCGGTCAGGCCCTTCGCCTGGATCCCGGCGTCCCCGGTGCTCACCTGCGCGGCCAGGCCGGCCGGCACCGTGATCCGCAGGTGCTCCGAGCAGTCGTCGGAGCAGCCGGCGGTGACCTTGACGTCCGACCCGGACCGGGTGACGGAGACCTGCGGGACATGGCCCGTGTAGCTGCCGCTCATGGCCACGGTGACCTGCGAGGAGCCGTCCTGACTCAGCGTCACGCCGAGTCCGTCGGCCTGGACAGTCACCTGGCCGGCGTCGGCCGCGTCCTGCTGCCAGTTGCCGCTGTACGGGTGGTGCGCCGGAAGCGAGGCGACCACGGCCCAACTGGCCTCGGCGACGACCACGACGAGGACGGCCAGCCCTATGAGGAGGCATCCGCGGCGCTTCATCGGTGTGGTACTGATCTCAAGCTCCCAGGTAGCGCAACACGGCGAGCACGCGGCGGTGGTCTCCCGCCTCCTGCTGCAGATCGAACTTCACGAAGATGCTGCGGATGTACTTCTCCACCGCCGCCGTGCCGATCACCAGGTCGGCCGCGATCCCCGCGTTGGAACGGCCCGCCGCCATCGCCGTGAGGACCTCGCGTTCGCGCGGCGTCAAGGTGGACAGCGGATCCCGCTGCCGGCTGCCGGCCAGCAACTGCTTGACCACCTCGGGGTCGAGGACCGTCTCGCCCGCGGCGACCCGGCGCAGCGCGTCCACGAACTCCTCGGCGTCCGACACCCGGTCCTTGAGCAGGTAACCGACCCCGTTGTCATTGGTGTTGACCAGGTCGATGGCGTAGCGCTCCTCGACGTAGTGGGAGAGCACCAGGACGCCGGTCTCCGGCCAGCGGGCGCGTACCGCCAGTGCGGCGCGCAGGCCCTCGTCCAGGAAGGTGGGCGGCATCCGGACGTCCGTCACACAGGCGTCCGGCCGGTGTTCGGCCACCGCGCGCAGGAGCTGCTCCCCGTCGCCGACCGCGGCGACCACCTCGATCCCCTGTTCGCTGAGCAGCAGTTCGATGCCCTGGCGCAACAGCGCGGAGTCCTCGGCCAGCACTACCCGCACGGCAATTCCACCTCGATCACGGTCGGTCCACCCACCGGGCTGCTGAGCCGGAACCGCCCGTCCACCCCGGACACCCGGTCCGCCAGGCCAGTCAGACCCGTGCCGGCCGCGAGGTCGGCTCCGCCACGACCGTCATCGCCAACCTTAACGTCCAATCGGGCGCCCTCCCGCCGGATCTGCACCCAAGCGCGGGTCGCATGAGCATGTTTGGCCACATTGGTGAGCGCCTCGGTCACGGTGAAGTAGGCGACCGCCTCGATGGTGGAGGAGGGGCGCGGCTCCACCAGGACGTCAAGGCGCACCGGCACCGGAGCCAGCGCGGCGACGGCGGAGAGCGACGCCGCCAGGCCGCGGTCGGTCAGCACCGGCGGGTGCAGGCCACGGGCCAGGTTGCGCAACTCGGCGATGGTGCTGAGGGTTTCCCGCCGGACGTCCTCGACCATCTTGTTGGTCTCGTGGTCACCGGACTTCTTCAACCGCGAGCTGGCCCGGCCCAGGGTGATCGACATCGCCACCAGCCGTTGCTGGGCACCGTCGTGCAGGTCCCGCTCGATCCGTTTGCGCTCCGCCTCGGCGGCGTCCACCACCCGGGCTCGGCTTTCCGTCAGGTCGTTGATGCGCTGCTCCAGTTCCATGCCGCGGGGCCGGGAGAGCAGTGCGACGGCCAGCGCGGTGTCCAGCGCCAGCAGGAGTTTGACGATCAGCGGGGAGACGACCGCGCCGACCAGCAGCGCCACCGCCGCGACGAGCAGCGCCCGGGGCAGGGAATCCACCACGAACGGTCCGAGCTGGGCCTGCCCGCCGGGCAGGCCCCGGTAGTAGGCCGGAAGCAGCACCAGGGTCAGCGGCACGGCCCAGATCAGTGCCACCCCGCCCACGGTCACCACCGCCACCGGCATCACCAGTACGAAGTAGCCGATCAGTCGCCAGGTGCAGGGGTTGTGGACGAGCGACTGCAGCGACTTGGCCAACCGCCACGAAGAGACCGGCGCCGGCAGCTCGTCGAGCTCCAGCCCGCAGGTCACGGCGAACCGAGTGCGCTCGACGGCGGCCAGCCGGAACAGCGCCCACCCCGCCGCCACCGTGAGCGGCAGGCCCACCAGGCCGGCCGGCGCCAAGCAGACGGCGACGGCCAGCACGACCAGCACGGCCAGTCCCGCCAGCGCCACCAGACCGTCGAGCGCCAGGTGGATCGACGCCCGCAACAGCACGGGGGAGGCCAGCGCGCGCAGCGGATTGCCCGGCACCACCTCGCGGGGTGGCCGGGCGTCCCTGCTGGCTCTGCCGGTGGCACGGCCGGCGATGTTCTCGGTCAACTGCTTCAGATCCGCTCTCGTGGGCAGTGCGGGCGGCGACCTGGTCACCGTCCGCGCCTCGCTTCGACAAGGGGACGGTACCCAACCCGACCACCCATCGGCAGCAAGGAGAACCCATCAGCGGGGGGTAGGGTTTACCCCCCGCCCGGCCGGTGGGTTCACGCTGCCGACCCGGCGCCGCCCGGTGCGGCATCGTGGGGACATGACCGATCGACACTCGAGCGCCGCCGGCCGCCCCCGCCCGGCCGGCAGGACCGACGACATCGAGCAGTTCCTCGCGCACCACGGGGACACCATCGACGACCGGGTCGCCGAGATCGTCGCCGAGATCGTCGCCGAGATCGTCGAAGAGGTCCTCGGCGAGCAGTTGAGGCGGCACCGGCGGGACATCGTGCTGCCGGTCACCGTCGCGCTGCTGACGGCCGCGGCCGTCTCGCCGGCGCTCATGTGGTGGAGCCCGTGGACAGTCCCCCTGGTGTGGGCCGCCACCTCCGTCATCTGCGTGTCGCTGTCAAAGACCGCCCGGATCCCGCGCCGCTCGTAACGGGCCGCGGGCGTCCGGGCCGCGACCGCCCCGGACGGACGGCACCGGCGGCGGCTACGCGGTCCCACCCCGCTCTCGGCCCACGGCCTCCTCGATGGCCCGCTGCCACTCACCGGTCAGCCGGGTCCGCCCGGACAGCTCGGTGGCGATCAGGTGCGCCCGCACGCGAGTGGGAGCACCCGCACGCGGGCGGAGAGCACCCGCACGCGGGCCGGAGGGCCGAAACGGCAGCGGGCCGTGGCGCGGATCCGCCTCGGCGGCCGGCGGCCTTCGACCACATCACACCGGAGTCGGACTCCTTGGTGATCGCGTTCCTGAGCCCCAGGAGCACAGGAGCACAGGGGCACGGCTCACCGAGCCCCGCAACTCCGCCGCACTGACGCGAGTCGGGCCTCGGCACCGTCGGCGAGGGAACGCACGAGCTGTGCGGCAGGCACGACCGTGTCGACCAGGGCCGCAGACTCGCCTGCGTACATCGCCATCGCCTCGATGTGTCCGCTGATGTTTCGGGTCGGCGGTAGCCAGGAGCGGCGCGGCACGGACGTCTCCCCGTCGGTGCCCTTCATCGTGCCGACCACGTCGACGCCGATCGCTTCGACAGCCTCGATCGCTGACACCAGTACCCGGGCGCGCGGTGACACCTCGCACAGCGGACAGGCATTGAACGCATCGGTGATGCGCGTGCTGTTCGCGCCCGCCGCGAGGATCGCGGCGACGTAGTCGGGATGCGCTGCCGATTCCTCCGTCGCGATGAATCGAGTCCCCATGCGCACGCCCGAGGCGCCGGCGGCGAGAGCGGCGGCGACGCCGCGCGCATCCGCGATGCCTCCGGCGGCGAGGACAGGCACGTCAACCGCGTCGAGCACCTGGCACAGCAGCGGCAGCAGGGGACTGTCGCCGCGGCAGTGACCGCCGGCCTCGACACCCTGGGCGCTGACCATGTCGGCACCGGCCTCGACCGCCGCTCGTGCCTCGGCCGCCGATCCGACCTGCCAGTTGACCAGCGCTCCGCCCCGGTGGGCGAGATCGACCAGATCCGGCCGGGGGGTGCTCCAGAAGAAGTCGACGATCGGTACGCGCGATGCAGCGTCGGCGACGGCATCGGCGTCGATGTCGTCGGTCAGGAAACTCACCGCGAGCACACCGTCAGTCTGTCCGCGCATATGGTCGAGACGCTGCCTGATGACCTCCCGCGCAAGGCCGAGGGTATTGATCGAGCCGATTCCACCCGCCTCGGCGACGGCCACCGCGAGGAGCGGTGAGGAGACCGTGCCCATCGGAGCTTGCTGAATGGGGACCGTGCATCCAAGGAGATCGGTGAGAGGTGTGCGAATCATTGATGGCCCTGCTCCTTGACGTCGGATTATCGCGCTTCGATTCCGGCGCCGCGCCCGTGATCACGGCCGTCCACGACTCCGTGGTGCGTCATCCCCCCGCCGCCGCGCTCGCCGCAGCGCCGCGCCCGCACAGAGGGCGCCGCTCATGCAACGTCCGGCCGACGGCCGAGGAGTCAGCACCCTGGGCGACGCGCCGTCAGCCGACTACTCCATCGGGCCGTCAAGGGTCGGGAGTACCTCGAGTTCCTGTAGGAGGCGGAGGAGGTCCTTGTCCGACCATTTCTCGACGAGCCGACCGTCCTCGATGCGGTGGATCACGGTGGCCGTCATTTCCACGGATTTGCCCGTAGCGGGAATGCCCGGGAGGTCACCCACCTGGGTGCCCCGGGCCGTCATCCGGGTGACCACCTTGTCGCCTTCCGCGATCTGGTCCTCGATCTCGTGGGTGCCCGGCGTAGCGGCCCAGAACATCCGGAAAGCCTCCTTCAACCCCTCCCGTCCGGGCCGGACCGGGAACGGCGGCGGCGAGTGGTCGACATAATCCTCGGCCACCAACTCGTCCATGGCCTCCAGGTTGCCCGCATCGATCTCCCGGTAGAAACGGCGGACCAGCCTCTTGTTCTCCTCGGCGGACACGGGCGCCTCCTGTGGTTCATCCCGGTGCACCCGGGTCGGCAGGATGTCGGAACGAGTGTGGCCGCCCTGCTTCGCTGGTCGGTTTCGGACTCGCAGCGGTCGCCTGGTTTCACTCGCACGCCACCGTCGGCCAGGCAGGGGCGGTCGGGGCAGCGGTCGGGCCCCGTCCAGGACGACGGGCTCTTCACGGTTCGTACGGCGTCGGTGAACGCCACGAGGGGGCTGTCGACCGGCCGGCCCCCCCGTGCACGTGCCGCACAACCGGGCCGACGCCGCATGCAACCCGACCGTGACCGCCTCGACGGACCGGGCCCTCAGTTTCGCCATCAACGAGTGGCTGTGATCAGCGCGTTCGAAGGTCGGACAGGATTTGGCAGTCGGACTTCCGTGCTCTTTCAGCCGGCATGGAGGATCCGGAAGCGATCGGGTTCCGCCGGGTCCCGATCAACGACTTGGATTGGTGCCCAAGCCCATTGCCGCACGCTGATGCCCGGCGTGCGGGAGAACCGGATCGGCCCGCGGGTGCCCTCGACCGCCACGCGCGCCCACGACTCGGCGATGGCCGCCCGGTTCGTGCCGTGGGAACGCAGCACCTCGGCGAGGACGGCGACGGTGTCCCAGCCTTCGAAGGCGACGAAGGAGGGCGCTTCGCCCAGCCGCTCGCGGAGCTCCTTGCCGACCCTTTCGCCGAGCGGACCGAGGCGCTCGGGCAGGTAGCGCAGGAACGGGATCCCGGCGCCGTCCTCGCCCAGCGCCGTGGCCCATTCGGCGAACTCCGGTTGACCGGCCGGTGCGCCGATCAGGACCTCCGCGAGCCGCCGGTCGCCCCGGACGGCCCTGACGATCGGTACCGCCGGCTCCGGATGGCCGACCAGCAGCAGGAGCGCCGTCGCGCCGTGGTCAACGAGCGCGTCGCACAGGGCCTCAGGGGTGAGCGCGTTCGCGTCGAGTGCGAGGACGCTGCCGCCGCGGGGAGCGAGGTGGTCCCGCAGGACGCGGGTCCCCGACGCCCAGTAGACGCTCGGCTGGGTCACCACGGCGATCCGACGCCGGCCCGCGCCGAGAAGGAAGTCTGCGTAGACCCGCCAGCCGTGGGACTGGGCGGGAGCCAGGCGCGCGACCCACTCCGTTGGCTCTTCGGTGAGCGCGTCGAGCACCGCGGACGAGCAGAGGAACGGCACGCCGAGGGCGTCGGCCCGGGCGGCGGCAGCGCGGGCGACCACGCTGTGGTACTCGCCCGCCACGGCGGCCACGCCCAGGCCGGCCAGTTCGTCCACCGCCGCCGCGGCCCGCTCCGGATCGGCCGCGGTGTCCCGGACCACCAGCTCCAGTGGCCTGCCGTGGACCCCGCCGGCGACGTTGACCTCGCGAACGGCCAGGTCGAGTCCTGCGAGCAGGTGCCGGCCCGCCTCGACCCAACCGGGCCGCGTCAGCGGGACGAGGGCACCCAGGCGGACGGGTGACCCGTCTGCCTGGTCCGCTCCGGACGGCGATGGTGGCGTGTTCATCGGGTGGCGTCTCCCCTGGGACGATGCGGTCGCGGTCCGCCCGGGTCGCGCGCCGGCCGGTGCCGGCGGTTCGCGTTCATCACGTCTCGCCGCGCTGGGTGCGCCCGGGTGATCATGCCGGTCATTGGATCAACCACCATCGCCGACAGGCAACCGACCATTTGTTCGCTGAGCTGCCAAGCCTCATCGTCATCGGCACCAGCAGGGCCTGCACCTCAGAGGTCACTTCTGACACACGCCCAGCCGGTTCCTGGCCCGAGAGCGTCCTGACGTGCCAGGTCACGGATTCCGATGTCGAGACACGCTGGAGCAGCTCCTCCGTACGGAGGTCGTATCGATTGGCGTCGGCTCTGCCCGTAGTCCCGGGGACGTACACGGGGTAGCCGCCAGACCGATGACCGACCCGACCTGGCCGGCACCTCCGGCCTGGACCAGCTGGCCCTGGTCCAGGGCAGCTGGCCGACCACCGCGAACGAGATCGTCCTGTCCGCTGGGGCAACAGCGGCGCGACCGTGATCGGCGTGCCGACGGGGGACCATACGCTGGTGGACACCACCACCGGCGACCTGTTCTGGACCAAGCTGGAGCTGCTCCACGGCCGTTGGTACCAGAACCCCGGCGAAGCCGTGATCAACGACTACCTGGCCTCGACGGCCGGGATGCACGTCGGCGACACCGTCACCGTGACGCAGGACAACAGGCGACTGCCGCTGCGGATCGTCGGCATCGACTTCGACGCCAGCGGCGACGGGGTCGTGATGACCGACAATGCCACGTTCACCGCCGCCGTACATCACCCAGTTCAACGTCAAGCTGGCCGACAACGTCAGCGGCCCGGACTGGTCCGCCTCGGCCACCCCCGCGCTGACCCCGCTGCACGCCGAAGCCACCCCGAACATCACGTACGACAACGTGACGGTGCTCCCCATGAGCGCCCTGGTGGCCGCCGACATCCTCGGTGGCGCGGAGCAGGTCGATGAGGTCCGTGTCGTGCACGACTGGTCGTACGACATCGAGGTGTTCTCCGCCGACCGCTTCTTCCTCCGCGGTGACGCCGCATGCTTCACTGGCCTGCGGGACCCCGCCGCACTGCGGTGTTCAAGTGGTGCGAAGGCGCGGTTGAACGGCCGCGGCGGTGATCGTCGAGGATTGATTCATCGTCAGGGCCTGCACCATAGTGAGTGGGCCGAATGTGTGGGAACGCGGTGCGAGTGGAACGCGGAATTACCCATCCGGCTTGATGCGGTATTCACGGCGGGTTCCCACCGGGCCGGTCCGCACGGTGCCGGCCGCCCGGTCACAGCTTTGTCTCAGAGGAGCTGGGCTCATTTCGGCATGCCCTGACGGCTGCCGGGTCCTGCCTCTTCGGTCGGCGATTCGAATAGGTGGGGTGTGCAGGAATGGTGGCATTCGAAGGCGAGCTCAGGGAACTGATGGCCGGGCAGCTCGGCGTCTGGCACGCCCAGCTGCTCGCACCGGAGAATCCGTCCTTCAACATCGCCGAATACCTGGAGATCCACGGCGATCTGAACGTGGACCTTCTCGTGACGGCGCTGCGACGCACCCTGGACGAAGCAGACAACTACCGGGCGCGCTTCCGCATGGTGGACGGCGAACCCCGGCAGTACGTCCCCGGCCCGTACGACTACCCGATCCACGTCATCGACCTGAGCACCGAGCCCGACCCGCGCGCGGCCGCTCTGGAGCTGGTCGACGCTCGGATGCGCCAGCCGATGGGCCTGACGAGCGGGCCGCTGTTCGCCTTCACCGTCTACCGGCTGGCGCCGGACCGACACCTCTTCTTCCACTTCGTCCACCACCTGGTCGTGGACGGCCACGGGGCTGGGCAGCTCACCAGGCGCATGGCCCAGCAGTACGACGCGCTGCTCGCCGGCACCGACGCCGCCGACGGCGCGCTCGCACCGCTGTCGGTGCTGCAGGACGCCGACCGCGCCTACCGGGACTCGGCCGACCGCGACCAGGACCGGGAGCACTGGCTTGCCGTCCTCGCCGACCTGCCGGAGCGGGCCGCCACCCACCGCAGCGGCACCAAGCGGCTGGCGCCTCCGCCGGTCCACCACGTCGACGACATCGGTCGCGACCAGGCCGCCGGATTGAAGGCGGCCGCCCGGCGGCTGCGGACGAGCCTGGGCGGGCTGCTGATCACCGCCGCGGCCGTCTACCAGCACCGGATGACCGGCGAGCGCGACGTCGTGCTGGGCCTGCCGGTCCGCGGCCGGGTTGGCAGCCGTGAGCTCGGCATCCCCGGTATGACCGCCAACTCGCTGCCGGTCCGCTTCCGGATCGACCGCCGGACTACCGTGGCCGACCTGGTGCGCCAGACCTCCCAGGGGGTGCACGGCGCACTGCGCCACCAGCGGTACCGGTTCGAGGACCTCCGTCGGGACCTGCGGCTCATGGACGAGGGCCCGCTGTTCGACCTGGTCGTCAACGTCATGGCCTTCGACTATCCGGTCACCTTCGGCGACTGCACCAGCGTCGTGCGCAACATCGCCACCGGCCCGGTGGACGACGTGCAGCTCAACATCTCCGACCGCGCGGCCGACGCCGGCTTCGACATCAGCGTCCTCGCGAACCCCGACCGCCACGACGCGGCGGACCTGGGGGAGATCGCCCGGCGCTACCGCACCGTCGTCGACTGGCTGGCCGCGGCCGAGCCGACGGACCCGGTCAGCCGGGTGGACCTGCTCGACCAGGACGAGCGTCACCGGGTGCTGGTGGAGTGGAACGACACCGCGAGCGGTGGTGCGGCGGCTGCGACCGTGCCGGAGCTCTTCGAGGCGTGGGCGGCCCGCACCCCGGACGCGGCCGCCGTCGCTGCGGCCGACGAAACGGTCTCCTATGCGCAACTCGACCAGCGAGCCAACCAGTTGGCCCGCTACCTGCAGGATCGCGGGGTCGGCCCCGAGTCGGTGGTCGCGGTGTGCATGGAGCGCTCCGTGGACCTGGTGGTGGCGCTGCTGGGCGTGCTCAAGGCGGGAGCGGCCTACCTGCCGATCGACCCGGCCTACCCGGCCGACCGGATCTCCCTCATGCTGACCGACAGCCGCGCCGTGGCGCTGCTGGGCGAGGAGGCGGTCCTGGAGGACCTGCCGGTCAGGCGGATGCTGACGGTCGCCCTGGACACCCCGCAGGTGCGCACGGCCCTCGAGGCGGCCCCGGTCACCGCGCCCCGGCGCGGCTGCCGCCCCGGCGGACTGGCCTACGTGATCTACACCTCCGGATCCACCGGGACGCCGAAGGCCGTCATGCTCACCCATGCCGGCGCCGCCAACCTGGCAGCCGCGCAGCAGCAGCGGTGCGCCGTCGACGAACACAGCCGGGTGCTGCAGTTCGCCTCGATCGGATTCGACGCGGCCAGCTGGGAACTGCTGATGGCGCTCTGCTCCGGCGCCGCGCTGGTGGTGGCCCCCAGGGCGCAACTGCTGCCGGGCGCCGGGCTGGCCGAGGTGGTGGCCCGACACCAGGTGACCCATGCGACGCTTCCGCCGGCCGTGCTGGCCGTGCTGGAACCGCGGGACCTGCCCTCGGTCTCCACCCTGGTGTCGGCGGGCGAGGCGCTCGGCGGCGAACTGGTGACGCGCTGGGCACCGGGCCGACGGTTCGTCAACGCCTATGGGCCGACCGAGATCACGGTGTGCGCCACCATGACCGGACCGCTCGCACCCGGCGATCAGCCGTCCATCGGCCGGCCCAACCCCAACACCCGGATCTACGTGCTGGACGAGGACCTGGCGCCGGTGCTGCCAGGGATGACCGGCGACCTCTATGTCGCCGGCACCGGGGTGGCACGCGGCTACCTGGGCCGCCCGGGCCTGAGCGCCCAGCGCTTCGTCGCCGACCCGTTCGCCGCCGACGGCAGCCGGATGTACCAGACCGGCGACCGGGCGAGCTGGACCGGGGACGGCCGACTCACCTTCGCTGGACGGGCGGACGACCAGGTCAAGATCCGCGGGTTCCGGATCGAGCCGGGCGAGGTCCGGGCCGTCGTCGCCGCCTGCCCGCAGGTCGCGCAGGCGGTGGTGACGGTTCGCGAGGACACCCCCGGCGACAAGCGCCTGGTTGCTTACGCGGTACCGGCCGATGGTGCGGATGCCGCGGAACTCGTCGGCCTGGTCCGAGAGTTCAGCGCGGAGCGGTTGCCGCAGCACATGGTCCCCACCGCGGTGGTGGTGCTGGAGGAACTGCCGCTGACCGTGAACGGCAAGGTCGACCACAGGGCCCTGCCGGCGCCCGAGTACACGGCTGCGATCAGCCGAGGTCCGGCCAACGCCCAGGAGAGGCTCCTCTGCGCCGCGTTCGCCGAGGTGCTCGGCCTGGAGACGGTCGGGGTCGACGACAACTTCTTCGATCTGGGCGGCCACTCCCTCCTGGCGACCCGCCTGGTCAGCCGGGTCCGGGCCGCGCTCGGTGTGGAGACCGAGACCGCCGACATCTTCGAGGCCCCCACGGTGGCAGGCCTCGCCGCCCGCTTGGCCGGTGCCGGTCAGGCGCGGGTGGCGCTGACCGCCGGGGAGCGCCCGGAGCGGGTGCCGCTGTCCTTCGCGCAGCGCCGGCTGTGGTTCATCAGCCAGTTGGAAGGCCCCAGTTCGACGTACAACGCGCCGCTGGTCCTGAAGCTGACCGGAGACCTGGACCGGGCGGCTCTGAACGCGGCGCTGCGGGACGTACTGGAGCGGCACGAGGCGCTGCGCACCGTGTTCCCCGCCCAGGACGGGGAGCCCTACCAGCGGATCCTCGGCCTCGACGAGGTGGCGTGGGAGATGGCGGAGAGCGAGGTCGCACCGGCCGAACTCGAGGACACCCTCGCCCGGACCGCCGGCTACGCCTTCGACCTGCAGACGGAGATACCGGTCCGGGCATGGCTCTTCACGACCGGGCCGAGTGAGTGCGTGCTGGTGCTGATTGTTCATCACATCACTGCCGACGGTTGGTCGATGGAGCCGTTGGCGCGGGATCTGTCGTCGGCGTATGCGTCGCGGTTGGCGGGGGGTGTGCCGGGTTGGGTGCCGTTGCCGGTGCAGTACGCGGATTATGCGTTGTGGCAGCGGGAGTTGCTGGGGCGCGAGGGCGATCCCGAGAGCCTGATGGCACGTCAGGTCGACTACTGGCGTGGCGTGTTGGCGGGAGCACCGGAGGAGTTGGCGTTGCCGTTCGACCGGGTGCGTCCGGCGGTGGCGTCGCATCGGGGGCACACCGTGTCGTTCGAGGTGCCGGCGGCGTTGCACGCGGGGCTGGTGGGGCTGGCGCAGGGCGAGGGCGTGACCTCGTTCATGGTGTTGCAGGCGGCGTTGGCGGTGCTGCTGTCGCGGCTGGGCGCGGGGACCGACATCCCGATCGGGTCGGCGGTGGCGGGGCGCACCGATGAGGCGTTGGATGATCTGGTCGGGGACTTCGTGAACACCTTGGTGTTCCGCACGGACCTGGCGGGGGACCCGACGTTCGGGCAGGTGCTGGAGCGGGTGCGGGAGGCCGCTCTGGGGGCGTACGCCAACCAGGACGTGCCGTTCGAGCGGCTGGTGGAGGAGCTGGCTCCGGCGCGCTCGCTGGCCCGGCAGCCGCTGTTCCAGGTGGTGCTCACCAAGCTCAACACCATCGAGGCCGCACCGGACACCGACGGGCCGACCCTGGACCTGCCGGGTCTGCGCGTCGAGCCGCTGACGATCACCCGACCGGTGGCGAAGTTCGACCTGGACGTGATGGTGAGCGAGGCGTTCGGCGCTGGTGGTTCCCCGGGGGGTGTGCGGGGCACGGTGACGGTGG
Source organism: Kitasatospora humi (assembly GCF_020907985.1). Taxonomy (GTDB): domain Bacteria; phylum Actinomycetota; class Actinomycetes; order Streptomycetales; family Streptomycetaceae; genus Kitasatospora; species Kitasatospora humi. Next base: position 32,927 of record NZ_JAJJPA010000052.1, read on the forward strand.
CGGCGGATCTCTTCGACGCGGAGGCGGCGGGGGCGATCGCCGCGCGGTTCGTGCGGGTGCTGGAGCAGTTCGCCGCGGATCCGGGGACGCGGCTGAGTGCGGTGGACGTGCTGGACGCGGATGAGCGTACCCGGGTGCTGTCGGGGTTCAACGACACGGCCGCCGCGGTTGAGGCCGCGTCGGTGGTGAAGTTGTTCCAGGCGCGGGTGGCGGCTGAGCCGGACGCGGTGGCGATCGTGTCCGGGGGCGTGTCGGTGTCGTACGGGGAGTTGGAGGTGCGGGCGAATCGGTTGGCGCACTACCTGCGGTTGCAGGGTGTGGGTGCGGAGTCGGTGGTGGGGCTGTGTCTGCCGCGCGGTGTGGAGATGATCGTCGGGATTCTGGCGGTGTGGAAGGCGGGTGCGGGGTACCTGCCGCTGGATCCGGGGCAGGCGGTGGAGCGGACCGGGTTCACGGTGAAGGATTCGCGGGCGCAGTTGGTGCTGACCACGGATGAGGTGTTGGAGGACCTGCCGTCGGTGGGTGTTCGCCTGGTCGCGGTGGACGGTGCGATGGTGGCGACGCAGCTGGCGGCCGCGCCCGTGACGGCTCCCGGTGTGGCGGTGGCTCCTGGTGCGTTGGCGTATGTGATCTACACGTCGGGGTCGACGGGTCGGCCGAAGGGTGTGGCGGTCACGCACAGCGCGTTGGTCAACTACGTGTCGTCGGTGCCCGGGCGGGTGGGGTTCGGTGCGGGTCGGTACGCGCTGCTGCAGGCGCAGGCGACGGACTTGGGGAACACGGTGGTGTTCGCCGCACTGGCGAGTGGTGGTGAGCTGCACATCCTGGACGAGGAGGCGGTCACCGATCCGCAGGCCGTCGCCGAGTACGTGCGTGCCAACGAGATCGACTTCCTGAAGATCGTGCCGTCGCATCTCGCGGCGCTGGGCGCGGCGGGTGGTCTGGAGCGGGTGCTCCCCGGGCGTTCCCTCGTCCTCGGCGGCGAGGCTGCTCCTCCCGCGTTGGTGGAGGGCCTGCTGGCGGTGGCCGGTGAGCGTGCCGTGTTCAACCACTACGGTCCGACGGAGACGACGATCGGTGTGGCGACCACCCGCCTCACGTCGGGTGGGATCGTGGCGGTGGGTTCGCCGATCGCCAACACCCGTTTCTACGTCCTGGACGAGTATCTGAAGCCGGTGGCTCCGGGGGTGACCGGTGAGCTGTATGTGGCGGGTGCCGGGTTGGCGCGGGGCTATGTGCGCCGCCCGGGCCCGAGCGCCGAGCGGTTCGTGGCCTGCCCGTTCGAGGACGGTACGCGGATGTACCGCACGGGTGACCGCGCCAAGTGGACCGCGGACGGTCGGGTGGTGTTCGCCGGGCGGGCGGACGACCAGGTGAAGCTGCGCGGTTTCCGCATCGAGCCCGGTGAGGTCCAGGCCGTGCTGGCCGCCCACCCCCAGGTCGACCAGGGCGTCGTGGTCGCGCGCGAGGATGTCGCGGGTGAGGTGCGCCTGGTCGCCTACGTGGTGGCCGACGACCCGGAGGACACCGCCGGACTTCCGGAGAACGTACGGCAGTTCATCGCGGCTCGGCTGCCCGAGCACATGGTCCCCTCAGCCGTCGTGGTGCTGGGAGCCCTGCCGTTGACAGCGAACGGCAAGCTGGACCGCAAGGCCCTGCCCGCCCCCGACTTCGCCGCCGGCGCCACCACGGACGGCCGCGCACCCGCCACCGTCGAGGAGGAGGTCCTCTGCGCCGCCTTCGCCGAGATCCTCGGACTGGAGACGGTCGGCGTCGAGGACGACTTCTTCGCGCTGGGAGGGCACTCGCTGCTGGCGGTGTCGCTGGTGGAGAAGCTCCGCACCCGTGGTGTGTCGGTGTCGGTGAAGGCGCTGTTCCAGACGCCCACCCCGGCCGGCCTGGCCGCGGTGTCAGGCCCGGAGAGCGTCGTCGTACCGGCGAACCTGATCCCGGACGGCGCCACTGAGATCACCCCCGACATGCTGTCGCTGGTGGAGCTGGACCAGGCCGCGATCGACCGGGTGGTCGCGGCCGTACCGGGTGGCGCGACCAACATCGCGGACGTGTACCCGCTGGCCCCGCTCCAGGAGGGCATCCTCTTCCACCACCTGATGGCCGACCGGGACAACGGTGGCAGCCAGGTCGACGTGTACGCGGTTCCGGCCGTGCTCGGTTTCGACTCGCGTGGGCGGCTGGACGCCTTCCTGAGCGCCCTGCAGAAGGTGATCGACCGGCACGACATCTACCGGACCGCAATCCTGTGGGAAGGCCTTCGGGAGGCGGTCCAGGTGGTGGCCCGCCAGGTGACCCTGCCAGTCCAGGAAGTGGTCCTGGACCGCGAAGGCGCTGACCCGGTGGAGCAGTTGCTGGCACTGGGCGCGGGCTGGATGGATCTGCGCCAGGCACCGCTGATGCGGGTGCACGTCGCCGCCGAGCCCGGCAGCGATCGCTGGCTGGCGCTGCTGCACAGCCACCACGTGGTGCAGGACCACACCACGATGGGCGTACTCCTGGACGAGGTGCACGCGTTCATGTCGGGGCAGGGCGACGACCTGCCCGAGCCGCTGCCGTTCCGTGGCTTCGTCGCGCAGGCACGGTACGGCATCTCGCGTGAGGAGCACCTGCGGTACTTCACCGGTCTGCTGGGCGACGTCGAGGACACCACTGCCCCGTTCGGGCTGGCCGATGTGTTCGGGGGGTCCACCGGCCCGGTCCGGGCCCAGCGACTGGTCGACGGTGAACTGGCCGACCGGGTACGCGGCGTGGCGCGGGCGCTCGGAGTGAGCGCGGCCACCGTCTTCCACCTGGCGTACGCACGGATGCTGGCCGCCGTGTCGGGCCGTGATGACGTGGTGTTCGGCACGGTGCTGTTCGGCCGGATGAACGCAGGAGCCGGCGCCGACCGGGTGCCGGGTCTCTTCGTCAACACGCTGCCGGTGCGCGCGAGGGTCGGTTCGCAGAGCGTCACCGAGGCACTGACCGGGATGCAGCGCCAGCTGGCGGAGCTGCTGGTGCACGAGCACGCCCCGCTGTCGCTGGCCCAGCAGGCCAGCGCGGTGCCGGGGTCGACTCCGCTGTTCACCGCGCTCTTCAACTACCGGCACGGCCAAGCCTCCGCGCAGGACCTCGACCTCCGTTTCGAGGGCATCCGGGTGGTTTCGGCCGAGGGTCGCACCAACTACCCGCTGGACGTGGCCGTGGACGACGACGGAGTCGGCTTCCGGATCACCGTCGATGTCCAGGCCCCGGTCGACCCCGACCGGGTGTGCGGGATGCTGCGGACCGCGCTGGGTGAGCTGGCGGCTGCGTTGGAGCAGGCGCCGCAGGCGCGGTTGGGGTCGCTGGGCGTGCTGGGCGCCGATGAGCTGTGGCAGTTGGTGGTGGAGTGGAACCGGACCGATGCCGAGGTGTCGGGGGGGACGCTGGCGGGGTTGTTCGCGGAGCAGGTCGGGCGGACTCCGGATGCCGTTGCTGTGGTGTTCGAGGGGGTTGAGGTCTCGTACGCGGAGTTGGATGCGCGGGCGAACCGGTTGGCGCATTACCTGATCGGTCTGGGGGTTGGGCCGGAGTCAGTGGTGGGGGTGTGTTTGGAGCGTTCGGTGGAGTTGGTGGTGGCGCTGCTCGCGGTGGTGAAGGCGGGTGGTGCGTATCTGCCGTTGGATCCGGAGTATCCGGTGGAGCGCCTCGCGATGGTGCTTGGGGATGCGGGGGCGGAGTGTGTGGTGACGGCGTCCGTGTTCGAGAACGTGGTGCCTGCGGGTGTGGAGCGGGTGCTGGTGGAGGATGCGGGGGTTGCCGGGTCGCCGTCGTCGGCGCCTGGGGTTGCCGTGTTGCCGGCGCATCCGGCGTATGTGATCTTCACGTCGGGGTCGACGGGTCGGCCCAAGGGTGTGGTGGTGCCGCACGCGGGCGTTGTGAACCGGCTCGCGTGGATGCAGGAGTTGTCCGGTATCAGTGCCGGGGATCGGGTGTTGCAGAAGACGCCGTTCGGGTTCGACGTGTCGGTGTGGGAGTTCTTCTGGCCGTTGGTGCAGGGTGCGGCGCTGGTGCTGGCCCGTCCGGGTGGTCACCGGGATCCCGCCTACCTGGCCGGACTGATCCGGGAGCAGCGGGTGACGGTGACGCACTTCGTGCCGTCGATGCTGGAGGCGTTCCTGCGGGAGCCGGGTGCCGGGGAGTGCACGGGTCTGCGGGCGGTGTTCTGCAGTGGTGAGGCGCTGCCGGCGCCGTTGCGGGACCGGTTCCTCGAACTGCTGGACGGTGTGCCGCTGTTCAACCTGTATGGGCCCACGGAGGCGTCCGTGGACGTGACTGCGGCGCGCTGCACGGCGGGTGACGGTGCGGTGGTGCCGATCGGTGGACCGGTAGCCAACAGCCGGGTGTATGTGCTGGATGCCTCGCTGAACCCGGCCCCTGTCGGGGTGAGTGGCGAACTGTATCTGGCGGGTGTGCAGTTGGCGCGTGGCTATGTCGGCCGTGCGGGGTTGACGGCGGAGCGGTTCGTGGCGTCGCCGTTCGCGGTGGGCATGGGGGTCCCCCCGGCCGAAGGCTGGGGGAGGATGTACCGCACGGGTGACGTGGTGCGATGGAACGCCGAGGGCCGACTGGAGTTCCTGGGGCGCAGCGATGAGCAGGTGAAGATCCGTGGCCTGCGGGTCGAGCCCGGTGAGTTGCTGGCCGCGCTGGCCGGGCATCCGGCGGTTGCGCAGGTGGCGGTGCTGGCGCGTGAGGACGCAGCCGGTGACAAGCGGTTGGTGGCTTATGTGGTGCCGGTCGATCGGGATCAGGAGAGCAGTGAACTGCCGGAGCTGCTGCGGGAGTTCGTGGCGCGCCAGTTGCCGCCGCAGCTGGTGCCGTCGGCTGTGGTGGTGCTGGAGGCGCTGCCGCTGACGGTGAACGGCAAGTTGGACCGCAAGGCCCTGCCCGCCCCGGAGTACAAGGGGAGCGCGGAGGTCGGCCGCAAGCCCGCGAACGCGCAGGAGGAGTTGCTCTGCCAGGCCTTCGCCGAGATCCTCGGGGTGCCGACGGTCGGGGTGGACGACGACTTCTTCCGGCTCGGCGGACATTCCGTGCTCGCCACCCAACTCGTGAGCCGCGTCCGTGAGGTGCTCGGGTCGACCCTGTCGATGCGGGTGCTGTACGAGGTGTCGACTCCGGCTGGAATCGCCGCCTCGCTGGCGCAGCAGACCGGTGACAAGAAGAAGGCCAGGCTCGCCTTGCGGCCGGTGCGCAAGCAGGAGGAAGCCCGATGAGCCCGTTGTCGTTCGCTCAGCGCCGGCTGTGGCTCCCGTGGCGTGCCTAGGGTGCCGGCGCCACGCACGACACCCCGATGGCGGTGTGGATCACCGGACGCCTGGACCCTACCGCGTTGAAAAGGCGATGCGACCCCTGAGTAGGCGCAGAAGCCGGATCGGGCCACAGGTGCCCGGATCAGTTGACTTGATATCGAAGGGAGCTGGGCCACATGGCGCTGACGCGCAAGTTCCTTCCCAATGGAAAGTCCATTGCCGGAATCAGCCGGAGTGAGACTGACTACCTCTACAAGGAGATCTTCGAAGACCGAGCGTACGTCTTCGAGAGCGCTGCACCGCTGCCGGCCGAACCGGTCATCTTCGACGTCGGTGCGAACATCGGGATCTTTTCGCTGTTCGCTGTCCAGCAGTGGCCCGGCGCCAGGGTCTTCGCCTTCGAGCCCGTCCCGCAGGTCTTCGAGGCGCTCCAGCAGAACCTGGGAGCGTCGGCCGGCGTCACCCTGCACAACATGGCGCTCGGGAACGAGGCGGAGACCCGCGAGATCGTCTACTACCCGAACTACACGATGATGTCTGGGTTCGCCGCGGATGCGCAGGCGGATCGTGCCGTCGTCGAGCAGTACGTGCGCAACACCACCGAGGATCTGGCGAACGGGGAGCTGAAGGCCGCCGTCCTGGAGAACCTGGACAGCACCCTGGACGGGAGGTTCGAACAGCAGCTGATCTCGGTCGAGGTGCAGCGTGTCACCGACATGATGAACCGTCACCACATCGACCGGATCGACCTGCTGAAGATCGACGTCGAGGGGTTCGAACTCCAGGTCCTCCAGGGCATCGAGGAGGGAGCCTGGCCGTCGATCGGCAGCGCGGTCGTCGAAGTCTCCGACCGCGACGGCGAACTCGCCGCCATCGAAGGGCTGTTCAAGAGCCATGGGATGCGGACCGAGGTGCGGCAGGTGAGCGAGTACCGCGAGACCGACCTCCACATCCTGTTCGCGGAGCGCCAGTGAACGGTAGTGACGTCGCGACACAGGAGGGATGAATTCGACCTGCCCGGCCCTGAGTGCGATCCCTCGAGGCGGCTGTCGTGCAGCCGCGGTTGACCGTTTGATGCTCCGGTCGACCCGCCGTGCGACAGCCGCCTGGCGTCGTCAGATCGCGGCGTAGCGGCGACGGACCTCGTCAAGGTGCCGACCGTGCAAACCCCTGTTGTTCACGAGCGATGGCTTGACATTGGCTCGAACGACACTGTCCCGCTCGTCGGTGACCGAGTGTTCAACCGGTGGTGTGCGCCAGTTGGACACCCCGGCGCACTCGTCCGGGACCGCAGGTCGGCGCCGGCCCTGCCGCACCGCACACCCTTGTATTCCAGCAGTCCTGTGCCATCTGTGTGTTCAGGATCGGCGTGCACTCTGCCACTTACCGAGCGACGTGGGTTGGGGCATAGTGGTCCGCGGCCCCGCCGTGATCTCCAATGCCGACGCAGCCGATGCCGATGATGCGCGCTTCGGGCCCTCTGTGATCAAAAAACCAGAAAGGGCGCTACGTTGACGAACCCGTTCGACGATCCCGATGCGAATTACCTGGTCCTTGTCAATGACGAGGGTCAGTATTCGCTGTGGCCGGTCTTCATCGAGGTGCCTGCCGGCTGGCAGACCGTTTTTGGTGAGGCTCCTCGCCAGGATTGCCTGGACCACATCGAAAACTCCTGGACGGACATGCGCCCGAAGAGCCTGATCGCGGCGATGGAGAGGAAGTAATCCGGAAACAGGACGGCGTGAGGCGGCGTACCTCGGCTGAGGTAGGAGTCGGAACGGTGCGCCGCGCCCCAGAGCAACAGTGACTGACGGAGCAGCAGCCTAAGGGAACACCATGGCTATCGATCTCGGCGGCTATCAGAGCCTGGGAGTCGCCTTCGCCGCGCATGTCGCGCTTCACCCAACGCCCGGGGCTACCTCCGCGAGGGCTCCTACGCGACGTTCCAGAAGCTCGTCAGAGACGCCGCCCCCGCCACCTTCGCCCACATCTCACGCCCCGCCTGCCTGGCGCTGATCCTGCCGCAACTGCCCCGGCCGGCTCGGAAGTCCTCGCCGGCCGATACGGCGCCGCGCAGCAGCTGTTCGACCTCGGCGCGGATATGCCGCCGCTGGACTTCGACCACCTCGCCGTCGGCGTGCTGTCCGGTGACGGGCTCATCGGCATGCTGGCCGAGACCGCCGAGCGGGAGTCGGCCGGGAGCCCGATCGATCGGTTCGCGGTGCGCTTCAGGTGCTGATCGCCTCCGCCGCGCTCGCGGTCTGGTGCAGCGATGACCGTCAGCAGGAGGCGGCGCTCCTCGGGATCCTCGGCCGGCTCTCCGGGCGCCTCGGTAGCGCCCCGCTGAATCACTCCGGACGAGCGTGCGAGTGCCGAGCAGGCGCTGTTCGACATCACTGTCGCGCGCTTCCAGGACCGGCTGCTCCTCGACCTGTCCGGACGTCATGTTTCCGGCTGAGAAAGAGACTTCGATGACTGATCGGGAAGTGGGCGTGGGGGTGTCGGGCGAGGACATCGAGCGATGGTTGTTGGAGCGGGTGTCCGCCTACCTGGAGACGCCGGTGGGGGAGATCGATCCGGAGGTCTCGCTCGCCGAGTACGGGTTGGAGTCGGTGTACGCCTTCGCGTTGTGCGGGGACATCGAGGACAAGTTGGGGGTGATCGTGGAGCCCACCGTGGTGTGGGACGTCGACACGGTGGCAGCTCTGACCGTTCACCTGGTCGCTCTCATGGCTGAACTGCCGTTGGCCTGAAGGGACTTCAAGGGCCTTCAAGGCCTGCACGGCTCCTAGCGCGGGTCTGTTCTGCCGGCGGCGGGGTCCGAAGGGATCCGGGTTGGCCGGTTCGATTCACGCGGTGCCGGTGCCGTGGTTCAGCGTCCTGCCTTTGTTCTTCCAGAGTGCGTCGATCGATTGAGGGATACGAGAATGGGTGCATCCGAACAGGGTCCGTGGGATCTGATGTCCGGACAGCTGGGGGTCTGGTACGCGCAGCAGCTCGCGCCTGACAATCCGGCGTACAACATCGGTGACTGCACGGAGATCCACGGTGAACTCGACGTTGATCTCTTCGTGCGTGCGCTGCGCCGTACGGTGCAGGAGGCGGAGGCTTTCCGACTGCGCCTGTGTGTGGAGGGCGGGACCCCGCGGCAGTTCCTGGGTGAGGCCGGGGAGGTTCCGGTTCACGTGGCGGATCTGCGGGGGGAGTCCGATCCGCGCGCGATGGCGGAGGAGTGGATCCAGGCTGATCTGGATACGCCGGTGGAACTGGTGGGTGGGGCGCTGTCGGTACATGCGTTCTTCGTGCTCGGGTCGGATCGCTTCCTGTGGTACCAGCGTGCTCACCACATCGTTCTCGACGGCAATGGTCTCTCGCAGTTCGCCGAGCGGCTGTCCCAGGTGTACGGGGCGCTTCGGACGGGTGGGGATCCGGCCCAGGGTGCTTTGAAGTCGGTCTCGGAGCTGATCGAGACCGACCGGGTCTACCGGGATGCGCAGGAACGTGACCGGGACCGGCAGTTCTGGCTGGAGACGTTCTCGGACCATGCGGATGGGACGGCGCCCGACGAACCGCAGGGGCGGAGCCTGGCCGGTCGACCGGTGATCCACCAGCAGGATCTCGGGGGCGACGTCACCGCTCGGCTGCGGGCTGCCGCGAAGCGGCTTCGGGTCAGCTTCGCCGGTTTGGTGATCGCCGCGTCGGCCGTCTACCAGCACCGGTCCACCGGGGCGCGGGACATCGTGCTCGGAGTGCCGGCCAGTGGCCGCACGAGCATGCGTGAGGCGGGCATCCCCGGCATGACCGCGAACATCATGCCGATCAGGCTCAGCGTCCATCCGGGCACGTCCGTCGGGGAGCTCGCGCGGCAGACGCAGCGAGCGATCCACAGCGGTCTGCGTCACCAGCGCTACCAGTACCCGGACCTACTCAGGGACTTGAAGCGGGTCGGCGGCACCCCGCTGTACGACATGGTCGTCAACGTCATGGTGGCCGACCGCCGGATCAGGTTCGGCGACTGCGCGATCACCCGGACCGGCCTCGCAAGCGGGCCTGCCGAATGCCTGAAGGTCGACGTGCTCAGTAGCACGGCCGAGGGCGGTGTGCAGACCCTCATCGAGATGAACCGCGAGCACTATGACGCCGAAGCGGCGTCGTCGGTGAGCCGCCGCTACCTGGCCGTGCTGGACTGGCTCAGCAGTGCTCCGGCCACCGCCTCCGTCAGCACCGTCGACCTGCTCGACCCGGT
>NZ_JAJJPA010000053.1 GCF_020907985.1 Kitasatospora humi
AACCGCAACGGCAACTGACGCGGCGTCACAGTGCCTCCACAGCCAGGATGCTCGGGTATCCGCTACCGGCAGCGCCAGGTGTACGGTCGTGCCCAGCCGGCTCACCTGGCGGAGCCGGAGGGGACGGGAGGGGAGCAGGCATGGAGCCACTGGAACCGGACGACCCGCGGCAGATCGGTGCGTACCGGGTGCTGCGGCGGCTGGGCGCGGGCGGCATGGGCCGGGTGTACCTGGGCCGTACGGCGGGGGGTCGGACGGTCGCCGTGAAGGTGGTCCGCAGCGAGCTGGCCGAGGACGGCGAGTTCCGCGCCCGCTTCCGCCAGGAGGTCCAGGCGGCGCGGCTGGTCGGTGGCCACTGGACCGCACCGGTGCTGGACGCGGACACCGAGGGCCGCCACCCGTGGGTGGCCACCGGCTACGTCGCCGGTCCGGCGCTCGGTGCGGCGGTACGGGATTTCGGGCCGCTGCCGGGTGACTCGGTGCGTGCCCTGGGGGTCGGGCTGGCCGAGGCGCTGGCGGCGGTGCACGCGCTCGGCCTGGTGCACCGGGATGTCAAGCCGTCCAACGTGCTGCTCACCCTGGACGGCCCGCGGTTGATCGACTTCGGGATCGCGCGGGCCCTGGATGCCTCCGCCGCGCTCACCCGGTCCGGCTTCATGATCGGCTCACCGGGGTTCATGTCCCCGGAACAGGCCCAGGGGATCGTCGCCGGACCACCGTCCGACGTCTTCTCCCTGGGTGCCGTGCTGGCGTTCGCGGCGAGCGGCCGGGCTCCCTTCGGCGAGGGCCCCAGCGTGGCGTCGCTGCTCTACAAGGTCGCGCATGAGGAACCGGAGTTGGACGGCCTCGACCCGGAGTTGCGTGCCATCGTGGCGGCTTGCCTCGCCAAGGACCCGGCACACCGGGCGACACCGCTGCGGCTCGCCGAACAGCTCGACCCGGCCGGAGCCGGCAGGGCGCGGTTGAGTGGTGGGGACTGGCTACCGGGCACACTGTCCGCGGCGGTGGGGCGGCGGGCGGTGGAGCTGCTGGACCTCGACCACGTGCCCGACCAAGGCGGGGCACGAGCAAGCTCCGGACCCGGGGAGGCGCGTATCGCCACGAGCCTGGACCGGGGCGGTCAACAGGGCGCCCGCAGCCTGGACCGGGGCGTGAACCAGGGTGCCGGCACGCCGGTCGGCGCGACCGGCCACCCGACGGGCACCGGCCACCTCCAGGCTGCTCCGGCAGCACCGCCGCCGCTGCCTCCCACTCCCGACCCCTCGCCGCACGGCAGGCCGCCGACCGAACCGATGTGGGCTCCGCAGGGCTGGACAAGCGGCACGCCCGCCGGCGCATACGGAAACCCGCCGCACCCGGGCAGCCCGCCCGATCCGAGGACAGGTCAGCCATACGGTCCGGCCCTTTCCGCGCCACCGCGTCGGGCCGGGCGGCGGATCGCACTGGTGGCCGTCGTGGCGGCCGTGTCCGTGGCGGCCACGGTCGGGCTGATGCGGTGGCTCGGGGACGGCAGCTCGGCCTCGGGCACCGCAGCCGGGGCAGCCACCGCGCCACCCGCCTCACCGGCCGCGCAGCCACCTGGCACGCAGCCGTCCAGCAGACCGTCAGCCACGCAGCAGGCTCCCCGAGCACAGCCGTCCACGGGCGACACGCCCAACCGCGGCAGCGTTCCGGCCGGCGTCCTGGGCGAATGGACGGGGACGGCCACCTCGTCCTTCGGAGCTCCGGCCACCGTCAGGGTCACCATCGTCCAGGGCGACGCGGGCGAGACCGTCGAGCACTCCAACGTCAGCTACCCCAACACCAGCATCTCGTGTGACGGGCAAGGAGTCCTGGTCTCCGCGTCCGACCGGGGGATCGTGGTGAGGGAGTCCAACGCCAGCACCGACGCCCTGTGTGCCGGCAGCACGCCGGTGCAGGTGACGTACCGGCTGAACACCAGTGGCACCCTGCAGGCCAGCATGGGCAGCGGCACCGCCGAACTCACCAGGCAGGGCTGAACGTTCGAACAGCGGAGCTCCTGCGTGAGGATGTCCGGAAGTGACAGTCCCCTTCGACAGCAGCTCCGCTGCTCCGTTCACCGGCCTTGACGAGCAGCCCCTACGGCCAACTGTCCAGCGTCGCCGCTGGAATCCAAGCATCCGACGGATGCCGAGGCCCGGGGGCTCGATGCCGTCAGGCGCGGACCAGCGGCGTGTCCACCAGGTGCTCGGCCAGGAACCAGGCCTGCTGCTCCCCCGTGCGGATCACCTGCGAGACCAGCAGGTCGTTGGTCCCGTCGTCGCCCAGCTCGGCGACCCGGGCAGCCGCGTCGTGGGCGTCGATCAGGATCGTCTCGTGGGCCTCCAGCAGTCGCGACAGCATGGCCGGAACCTCCTCGACGCCGTTCGGCGGCCGCTTCACGGAGGTGAGTTCGGCGACGTGGCGGGGGTCGCCCACCGCCACGCCGCCCAGGCTCTGGACCCGCTCCGCCAGGGCGTCGACCAGCGCCAGCTGCTCCTCGGCGTGCTTGTCCAGCACCAGGTGCAGCTGGTAGAAGGTCGCGCCGCGGACCAGCCAGTGGTGCTTCTTGTAGAGCCCGTACAGGATCTGGGTGTCCGCCAGCACCCGGTTGAGCCGCTGGCAGGAGTACCTGCGGGCGTCGTGCGACAGGCCGAGCGGGAACAGCTTCACCGTCCCGAACTCCTGGATGACCTCGCCGTTCTGGTGCAGCCAGGGCTGGCCGCCGCCCACGGTGGGTTGAGTGCTCATGTTCCTCGTCCTTTTCGTTGCTGTGTCTGCTGGGCCGGGGTTGCTGTGTGTGCCGGGCCGGGGTTGCCGTGTGTGCCGGGCCGGGGATTGCCGTGTGTGCTGGGCCGGGGTTGCCGTGTGTGCCGGGCCGGTCAGCCGACCGCGCGGACGGCCTCGATGATCAGGGCCGCGACGTCCTTGGGGCGGGACACCGCCACGGCGTGCGAGGCCCCGTCGGCCTCGACGACGGTCGCGCCGGCCCGCCGCGCGCCGAACCGCTCCACCTCGGGATTGATGGCGTGGTCCGCACCGGCCACCAGGGCCCACGAGCGCTTGCTCCGCCAGGCGGCCGCCCCCGCCGGCTCGGTGAAGGCCGCGGCGGCGAGCGGACGCTGCGCCACCGCCAGCACCCTGGTCACCTCCTCGGGCACGTCGGCGGCGAACACCGAGGGGAACGCCTCGGGCACCACCGAGACCTCCACCGCCGAGCCGCCCCCGTCGAGGGGGTAGGTCGCGGTCCGCAGGCTGGACGCGAGCGGGGAGTCCGGGAAGCGCCCCTGCAGCTCGCCGAGGCTCTCACCCTCCTCCAGGGCGTAGGCGGCGACGTACACCAGTCCGACGACGTTCTCGGCCGTGCCTGCGACGGTGATGACCGCGCCGCCGTAGGAGTGGCCGACCAGCACCACCGGCCCGTCGATCCCGGCCACCACCGAGGCGGTGTACGCGGCGTCGCTCGCCAGACCGCGCAGCGGGTTGGGCGGCGCCACCACGGGCACGCCGTGGCTCTGGAGTTCGGCGATGACACCGGCCCAACTGGAGGCGTCGGCGAAGGCGCCGTGGACCAGAACGACCGTGGGAGGGCTGCTCGACGTCACAGGGGAGTCCTTTCTCGTGCGCTCGCGGCTCGCGGAGCGCGCTTCGGAGCGAATGCGCCGACCGTAAGGCGGTGCGGCCGGGGTCTGTTGTCCCTCGACGCACGGCGCCCGGCCCCGCAGCGCATCGCTTGCCGGCGCCACGCCCCGGGTGCGCTGCCGGAACGGAGGCGGTGCGCTGCGGGCCAACTGCGGACCGGCAAGCCGCCTAACGTCCTGTCAGGTGGTCGAGCGGGCCGGCGTCATCGGCACCGCGCCGGCGCCCACGCCGCCGATCGACTCCTCAGACCAGCAGCAGACCCGCGCCCGCCGCCCGGCTACAACGGCCACCGGGCGTGAACGACGACCGGGAGGTCCCCCATGATGCAGGGCTTCGCTCGACGGGCGATCCCGTTGGTGGCGGCGATCGCCGCACTGACGGCGATCCCCACCGCCTCGACGGCCCAGGCCGGCACGCCGCCGGAGTCGCGCCGGCAACTCGCCGTCGGGCCGCAGTACGACACCACCCACGTGTACGTCACCCCGGGTACCGAGCAGGCGTTCGCGGCCAGTTGGACGGCCACCTTCGGCGGCAGCACGCTGGGGCCGGTCGCCACCCAGGTGACCCCGACACCCAGCAGGACGATGTCCGAGCTGGTGCTCTCCCCGGTGGGTACGCTGTCGCTCTTCGACTACACCACGCCGGTCCCGTACCCGTTCGGCACCGAGCGCACCGGCTGGCTGGTCACCGACCTCGACCGGGCCGTCCGGACCGCCAAGGCCGACGGCGCGGCCGTCGTGGTGTCGCCGTTCGCCGACCCGATCGGCCGGGACGCCATCGTCCAGTTCCCCGGCGGGATCAGCGCGCAGCTCTACGTGCACACCACCGCGCCGTCCTACCCCGCCCTGGCCAGCGTGCCGGAGAACCGGCTCTACCTGTCGCCGGACGCGGTCGGCGACTTCCTGCGCAGCTACCTGCGCTTCACCGGCGGCCGGATCGTCTCCGACGACCGGACGGCCGACGGCGCATCGATCGGCCTGCCCGGCACGACCTACCGGCAGCTGCGCCTCACCTCGGGCTTCGGCACCACCACGATCACGGTCACGGACGGCCACCTGCCCTACCCCTTCGGCCGCGAGCTGACCGGCTACGGCGTGCCGGACCTCGACGCCACCCTGACCAAGGCCAAGGCCGCCGGCGCCACGGTGCTCTGGGGCCCGGTCACGGTGGGCAGCCGGACCAGCGCGATGGTCCAGTTCCCGGGCGGCTACATCGCGGAACTCCACACCGACCGGTGACCGAGGTCGAGACGCAGGTGGGCCCTGGCGGGAAGCTGTCCGCCAGGGCCCTGTCCATGCCTTGACGTCAAGTCAGGTAACGCTGAACTCCCCATTCTTCACGCCCTCGATGAAGGCGGCGAAGCCCTCCGAGGCGAAGGTCAGCGCCGGCCCCTCGGGGTCCTTGGAGTCGCGGACGGGAGCGATGCCGGGGAAACCGTCCGCTACCTCAACGCAGTTACCGCCCTGCTGGCTGAAAGACGATTTCCGCCAGCGAGCACCTGACACGTTCATGACTCCAGCTCCTTCCGACAGTACGAATCAGCTTGATGGAGTGAAGCTCGGAAAGCGCGCCCACCTGGAGACGATCGCAGTGGCTGACCAGGCGGCCAGAGCCTTGAGAGCACACCGCATACGCCCGCGACCTCACTCTGCGAGCAAGCCCCATGGTGCAACTCCCGGGCGACCTGCGTCACCGAGTTGCAAGCGCCAAGCGACGACCGGCGCCGAAACGCAGGTGGGCCCTGACAGTCAGCTTCCCGCTGGGCCCCTGCGTATGGACCACAAGTCAGATAACGCCGAAGGTGCCATCCTTCACGCCCGCCACGAAGGCGGCGAAGCCCTCGGCGGTGAAGATCAGCGCGCCACCCTCGGGGTTCTTCGAGTCCCGCACAGGCACGACACCGGGAAACCCATCGGCAACCTCGACGCACTGGCCGCCGGACTGGCTGCGGGAGGACTTCCGCCAGACGGCGTTCATCAAGTTGATCGTCATTCAAATCCCTTTCCGATGCTCCTGATCACGTCAGATGAAGCCGCGGTGCTCATCGCCTCAACCTGGAGCCGATCGTAGCCTCTCTCCCAGGCTGCACAGACAGCTGACCTGCGCTCCACGTACCCCCGAGCGTGTGTCTCCGTGTATCCGATCACCGACCGGTCCGGCATGGTCAGCAGGACGATTGGAAAGAGGAAGGGGACCAGCTCACCCAGGCTCTGGGGAGCGATCTGCAGCGTGATGTTCGGCCGTTTGGCCATGACTGACAGATGCTCCAGTTGCTGCCGCATCACCTCACGACCGCCAACGAGGCGCGTCAAGCAGGCTTCCTCCATGACGCTGTGGATGACCGGAGCACTCCGCCCATCCAGGACGCGGCGCTGACGAACCGAAAGGAAGGCAAGCCGCTCATCAGCTTGGGCCTCGGTGATGGTTCCGCGCTCAACAGCCGCACCCGTAAGGGCTGCCGCGTACTCACGGGTTTGGAGCAGGCCGGGGATGATGCCCGTCTGAAACTCTCGCAACTCCCGGCATCGACTCTCGAGATCGGCGAACTCCTCGAAGCCCTCCAGCAGGGTCGCACTGGTGATGCGCCGGAGCAGCTCGACGAACAGGCCGCCGGTTTCGAACACTTCATCGGCTTTTAGTGCCAGCTTGGAAGTTGGAACCTCCTTCCCTCGTTCGATCAACGAGATCCACGTATCCGAGTACCCGAGGAGCTGGCCGGTCTTCTCCTGAGACCAGCCACGCGCCCGTCGCAACCTGCGAAGTTCTGCGCCGAAGCGCATCAACGGAGATGACGTCGGGTCAGGTCCAGCCGTCAACTTGGCCATCGGAGACTTTTACCTGCCGATCTACTGCGGGTTGGAGCACTGGTCTTGGGCCCCCATGGTGAGCATTCTAGTAACTGCCCGAGCACGCAGAGGAGCGATGCGGTGATTCGGCAGACCGACTGTGGCTGCCGCCGCGCAGGCACCTGTCGCCCCGATGCGGACGGAGCCCCAACCACCATGCACTGAAAGGAAAAACAGTGATGATCGCTACCCCATCGGCCGAGCCCTTCGACCAAGCTACTGCCCTGTGCGAGCTGCGTTCACTCGGGCGCACGCTGGACCTCCAGGTGACCAAGGGCACCGGCGCCACCGACGATGAAGTGGAGGCCACGCTGCGCCGGATGAAGCAGGTGCACACGGAGATCGTCACCGGGGGCAGTCCCGCCGATTAGGCGGCGCTCCACAGCCTCCCGCAGGACAGGGCGTCACCGCCGGTCCGGCCCGCTGTGGTCACGAGAGCAAGACCAACTCCTCCTCGGACCAAAAGCGTTGACCGATGCGGTACCGGTTCTGCCCGTCGCCGGCGGCCCCGGGGCCGCCACGCCCGACACAACTCCCGCGCAGCCGAGCCTGGGGAAGCAGCCGCGCGGGGCGTCCGTCCCGGTTGGCAGCCCGCCTCACGGCGTCCAACCGGGGCGGGCACCACGCTTCAGGGGGGACTTACCAACCCGATCAGGAGAGACCAATGCGTCTTGTTCCCTTGCCCTCAGCTGCTGTTGACGCTTTTCCGTCACACCCGACTGCCGAAGGCAGCCAACTCGCGCTCGTCGTTCCCGCCACCCTGCGCGCAGCCCGCCACCGCCTGCGCGACCAGCTCACCGCCCACGGCCTGGATCCCGACGACGCCTGCCTGGTGCTCTCGGAACTCGGGGGGAACGCCCTGCTGCACGGCGGTGAGTCCGCTGCCGTCGCCTGGTGCCTCTCCGGCTCCCGGCTCCGCATCGCCGTCGCCGACACCTGTGCCCTCAGTCTCCCCGTCATCCCCTCCGCCTGCACCCGCGAGGGCGGTCGCGGGCTCCTCCTCGTCGAGCAGCTCGCCGAGTCCTGGGGTGTGCGCCCGCTCGGCGCGCTCGGCAAGGAAGTGTGGTGCACGTGCGCTCTGAAAGCGCTTGATTGTATTCCCGGCGAAGCCGGGAGGAATTCGGAGGATATTCCTGGGTCGGATGGCTTACCTGGAGTCGAAAGGCAAAGGGGACCGTAGCATGCCAGAAAATCGGTGACCGGGTCCAGGTATCAGGGACGGTGCGCCGAGCGACCCGCGCGATATGGTGAAAGCTGGATTGCCTGAACCCCAATCTCCAGTCGAGGAAAAGACGCCTCCGTCGGAAAGGTACCCGAAACCGGCGCCACTCCCTGCGGTGGTGATTTGTGCACCACTGCCGCAACTCCGGGGAGAGGGACGATCTCCAGTGAGGATATTCAAGGAGATGAGTGGGGCACCTACGTCGCGCTAGAACGTACAAACAAGACGAACAGAGGATCACCTAAAGGGCGCGAGCCCCATGGTGACGGAGTGTCCGTAGTAGTCGCAGGAGTAACGACCTGCCAGGGAGAACGGGAAAGCCGTTCACAGGGCCAAGGGACACAGGTGACGAGGCATCAACAATCCAAGAGGTATGCGAAATGCAAAGCGCCGACACGGTGCTTGGTGTCCTCCGTGAAAGAGGCAGGCGCAACCTGCCGTGCAACGAGCTCTATCGACAGATGTTCAACCCGCAGCTGTATCTGATGGCCTACGGGCGCATCTACTCCAACAAGGGGGCGATGACACCCGGGATCACAGGGGAAACCCCGGACGGCATGTCGCTGGCAAAGATCGGACGCATCATCGATGCGCTGCGCCACGAGCGCTTCCGATTCAAGCCGGTCAAGCGCACCTTCATCCCGAAGAAGAACGGGAAGCGCAGGGCGCTGGGCCTGCCGTCCTGGACGGACAAGCTGGTCGGCGAAGTGATGCGCCTTCTCCTGGAGGCCTTCTACGACCCCCAGTTCTCCAACCACTCACACGGTTTCCGTCCCCGACGGGGCTGCCACACCGCTCTGAGCGATGTAGCGAACACCTGGACGGGGACAACCTGGTTCATCGAAGGAGACATCGCCCAGTGCTTCGACTCACTTGACCATCAAGTGATGCTCGAAGCCCTGGGCGAGAAGATCCACGACAACCGGTTCCTGCGGCTCGTGCGAAACATGCTCAAAGCCGGATACCTGGAGGACTGGAAATGGAACGCCACTCTCAGCGGCGCTCCGCAGGGCGGGGTCCTCTCGCCGATCCTGTCCAACATCTACCTGCACCGGCTGGACACCTTCGTCGAGACGGCTCTCATGCCGGAATACACCCGAGGAAAACTCAGAGCGAGGAACCCTGAATACCGAAGGGTCGAAGCGGCGATCCAACGAGCACGCGAGCGCGGTGACCGCGCCAAAGTGCGACAACTGCGAAGTCGGCTGCACAGCCTCCCGAGCCAGGACATGTCCGACCCGGGATACCGCCGACTCCGCTACGTCAGATACGCCGACGACACCCTCATCGGGTTCACCGGACCAAAGGCCGAGGCCGAAGAAATCAAACAGCGCCTGGCGCAGTTCCTGTATGACGATCTCAAGCTGGAACTGTCCCGAGAGAAGACGCTCATCACCCACGCCAAGACCGGCGCGGCAAGATTCCTCGGCTACGACATCACCGTCCGCCGGGACGACCGCAGATCAGAACCAAAGAAGGGGCCACGGCGCCAGCGCCGCTCGGTCAACGGAAAAGTTCGACTGCGTGTCCCGAATGACGTGATCAAGGCACACTGCGCCCCGTACATGGCGCGCGGCAAACCCGCGCGAATGCCCGCGATGCTCCGCTACGACGACTACACCATCGTCAACATCTACGGCGCCATGTACCGCGGAATCGTGAATTACTACCTACTGGCCTCAGACGTCTTTCGGCTGAACCGGTTGCACTGGGTCATGCAGTCCTCGCTGCTCTGCTCCCTGGCGAACAAGCACCGCTCATCCATGTCGAAGATGGCCCGCAAATACAAGGTCACGATCGACACCCCGGCCGGGCCCCGCAAGTGTCTCCAGGTCAGCATCACCCGTCGCGCAGGTAGGAATCCGCTGGTCGCACGGTTCGGTGGCATTCCACTAAAACGGCAGAAGCGGGCGACTCTCATCGACCGCAACCCTACCCAACGCCAGCCGCGCGGAAGAGAGTTGGTCCGTCGGCTGCTGGCCAGGCTATGCGAGTTGTGCGGACGGGCCGAGGACATCCAGGTCCATCAGATCCGCAAGCTCGCCGACCTGGACCGGCATGGGCAGGAACAGCCCGACTGGGCTGCTCTCATGGCGAGGAAGCGACGCAAGACCCTTGTGGTGTGCGGAAGTTGCCATGCTGGCATCCACGACGGCCGCGCAGACTGAATTCACGGCAGTCACTGGAGAGCCCGCTGCGATTAACGTCGCACGGCGGGTTCGGGAGGAGGCCGCTGGGAAAAGGACCAGCCCACGGGCTGGCACCTCGCCCGGCGGCCCACCTCACCCTTCGGCTCAGGGCGACCTGACTGCACCTCGGCAAGCCCGGGCCTCGGCCGCCCCCGGGCCGCGGGTTCAGTGCTCCTGGGCCGTCGGGCGCAGCAGGATTTCGTTGATGGCGGCGTGCGGGGGCTGGGTGACCATGAAGACGATGGAGCGGGCGACGTCCTCCGCCCGCAGCCAGAGCTCCTGCGCCATGCCGCGCGCGGAGGCGAGCCCGGGACCGGTGGCCATGTGCGTCGAGGTCAGCCCCGGTTCGATGACGCCGACCCTGACACCGCGCCGGGTCACCTCCTGGCGCAGGACCTCGCTGAACGCGCACACCGCGTGCTTCGTCGCCGAGTAGACGCCGTTGCCGCGGCGCACCACACGGCCGCCGGCCGAGCTGACGTTGACCAGGTCGGCGACCCTGCGCGGCTCGCCTGCCGCAGCACGCAGCAAATGCGGCAGCGCCGCCTGCGACAGGTGCAGGACAGCCGTCAGATTGAGGTCGACCATCCGGTCGACATCCTCGGCGCCGACCTCCTCGACGGGCCCCATCGCGACGTATCCGGCGTTGTTCACCAGCACGTCCAGCCGCCCCAAGCGCTCGGCGGCCTCCTCGACGACGTCCCGGCCCCGTCCGCTGTCCCGCAGATCAGCGCTGATGACGGCGCACGAGCCTTCATGGCCCCGGATGGTGGCTGCCAGCTCCTCCAGCCGTTCGGTGCTGCGGGCCACCAGCGCCACTGCCGCACCCTCCCGGGCGAGCGCCAAGGCAGTGGCGGCCCCGATGCCGCTGGACGCACCCGTCACCAGCGCGACGCACCCTGACAAAGCCGTGCCGCTTCCGGCCTCGGAGTTCGCCGCCCTTCCGGCGTTCGCACCCGTGGGATCCATGCTGCCAGCCTGCCCCAGTCGCCCCCGGACCGCCCTGCCGGGCGGCCGCCCGGGCGATGGTGACGACGCGCCGGCCCACTGCCGCAGGTGTCGGCATACGTCCGGCGGTTCCTCGATTCGGCTTCGGTGCCGGCGATCGCACTGGCCATCGGATCCGGTCCGCCATGAGATCGGCCATCGGATTGGCCGCAAATCGTACTGACACCGGTTCGTTTCAAGATCTACTGTTCCCACCGGAGGGGCCGCTTCCGCCTGCCCCCCGAACTCAGGAGCCGGACGCCGCACCACCCGGCCTGCCCAACGGAGGAGAACTCGCAATGTCCGTGAAGAAGACAGTGTCACGCGTCGCCTTGGTCGGCGCTACCGCCATCCTCGCGCTCGGCGGCCTGGCCGGGCAGGCCAACGCCAGTTACGTCAACATCGACAGCTGGCACGCGGGCACCTGCGCCAGCCACCCGGGGGCCTACTTCTGCCTCTTCTACAACTCCAACCACGGCGGCGGCATCTGGACGAGCAACGTCCAGGCCGTTCCCTCGCTCTCCGGCAACTTCAGTGACGGCAACCCCGTGAAGAACGACGCCGCGTCCGCCGAGAACGCGAGCGCCTGCGACGTGGGCATCTGGGTCAACTCCAACTACATGGGAGACGAGAACTGGTTGAGCCCCGGCATGGGCGGCAACCTCAACTCGTGGCTGAAGAACAACGAAGCGTCGATCGCCATGGACGACGCCACGCGCTCCTACTGCCCCACCGTCGGCTGACGGTCCCCGTCCCATGCCCGAGGCCTGCCCCCCGGCTGACACGGGTGGGCAGGCCGCCTCGCGAACTCGGAGAGAACAGCCGTGACTGCCGCAAAGAGAGCCCACCGGAGGCGACTCCTGGCGATGACGCTGATCATCCTGGCGGCAAGCGGGTGCTCCGCCGAGCAGGCCGCGTCGCCGGCCGCCCCGGCGCCACCACCAGCTGCGGTGGCGACGCCCACTCCCAGTCCCGCGCAGGTCGCCACGCTCCAGTTGCCGATCGCGGACTACATGCTCACACCCCGGCAGTCGGCCGAACTGAAGTGGCTGAACGCCGAGAAGGTCGCCGTGTGCATGAAGCAGTACGGCTTCGACCTGCCGGTGGCGCCGAGCCCGGTCGTCTCGCCCTCCGACTCCCTCATGTTCCGTCGTTACGGCGTGACCGATCCGGCGAGCGTCAGCACCTGGGGATACCACCTGCCCAGAGGTGACAATGCCGCCCCGAAGGCCACGCTCTCCCCGGCGGAGAACGCCGTGCTGCTCGGTCGGGACGCCGCCGGCAAGCCGATGACCAGCTCGAACGGGCAGTCGGTGCCGACCGGAGGCTGTCAGGGGAAGGTCAACACCGAGCTCGCCTCGCTCCAGCCGGGCGGGCCGGGCTCGAGCGGCGGCACCTCCCAACTCGTCGCGCAGACGAAGGGAGAGAGCTTCGCCCACTCGATGGCTGATCCGCGGGTGCAGGAGGTCTTCGGGCACTGGTCGGAGTGCATGCGCGGCAAGGGGTTCAGCACGCCGAACCCGTTGGACGCCGGAGCGGATCTGCCGTCCGTCAAGGAGCCCAAGCCGGACGCCACCGAGATCCGCATGGCGCAGGCCGATGTGGACTGCAAGGCGCGCACCAATCTGCTCGGGATCTGGTTCGCCGTCGAAGCCGACTACCAGAAGGCCGCGATCGCCCGGCAGCCGCAGGCCTTCGCCGCGCTCAAGGCGGAGCGTGACGCGCAGGCCGCCCGGATCGAGCAGCTCGTCGCCGGGCTGGCCGGCCGCTGACGCCGCAGGTAGCGGCCACGCGGCGGTGCCGGGCCGAGCGAGGCGCAGCGGCCGGCATGGTGATCGGCGTTCACTGACCGTCGCCGCCTCCCTTGTATGATGATGTTTCAACTACCAGGGAGAACGATGGAGCAGCAGGAGCAGCAGGAGCCCCAGGCGTTCGGGCCGCTGCTCCGCGCGCACCGGCACGCGGCCGATCTGACCTTGGAGGAGCTGTCCGAGCGGTCGGGTGTCAGCGGGCGCGCCATCGGCGACATGGAGCGCGGCCACAGCCGCGGTCCGCAACCGCGTACGGTCGCCGCGCTCGCCGAGGCGCTCGAGCTGTCACCCGACGACACCGCGGTGCTGCTCGCCGCCGCCCGCTCGGGCCGTCGCCGGCAGCGTCCGATCGCCGCCCGGCCGTGTGAACTCCCCTCCCCCGTACCGGATTTCACCGGCCGCGAGACAGAGGTCGACTGGCTCGGCCGGACCACCGCCGACCCGCGGCTGCCCCGGGTGTCGATCGTCTCCGGGGCACCCGGCCTGGGCAAAACCGCGCTGGTCCTGCACGCCGGCGAGCGCCTGACCGAAAGCTTCACCGACGGCTGCCTCTTCCTGGACCTGCGCGGCCTGGACACCGAACCGCTCACCCCGCACGACGCCCTGGGCCGGCTGCTCCGGGCCCTGGGCCTGCGCGAACGCGACCTCCCGACCGAGACGGACGAGCGGCAGGCGCTCTACCGCCGCCTCCTCAAGGACCGGGACGTCCTCATCGTCCTCGACAACGCGGCCCACGAGGGCCAGCTGCGCGCCCTGCTGCCGGGCCCCGGGCACGGCACCGTCTGGGTCACCAGCCGCCGCACCCTCACCGGGATCGAACACGCCCGGCGCCTGGTCCTGAAGCCCTTGCCCGCCACGGCCGCCACCACCCTGCTCGGGGCGATCCTGGCGCTGCGCGACGAGGAACCGCAGGACGGGTCGGCCGCGGCCGACCCGTCGGCCCTGGCCCGGATCGCCGACCTGTGCGGGAACCTGCCGCTGGCGCTGCGCATCGCGGGAAACCGGCTGCTGAGCCGTCCCGCCTGGAGTGCGCGCAGCCTCGCCGACCGGCTCGGAGACGAGGAGCTGCGCCTGGGGCGCCTGGCCGCCGGAGACCTGCGCATCCGGTCGGCCTTCCAGCTCTCCTACGATCAACTCACCCAGCCGATACGGCGGTTGTTCCGACGCCTCGCGCTCGTGCCGGGTCCCGACTTCGACGCCGGGCTGGGCTCGGCCCTCACCGGCCTGGCTCCCGGCTCCGTCGAGGAGATGCTCGACGAGCTCCTCGAACTCGGCCTGCTCAGCACCACCGCCACCGACCGGATGCTCTTCCACGACCTCATCCGCCTCTACGCGCGGGAGCGGCTGGACGAGGAGGAGTCCCCGCAGGACCGCCGGGCCGCCGAGACCGCGATGCACACCTGGCTGCTCGACACCGCCCAAGCCGCCGGCTGCTGCTTCCAGCCGGACGGGCCGCGCGGCGCCGCCGTGTTCGCCACGCCCAAGGCCGCCCAGGCCTGGTTGGAGGCCGAGAGCGCCAACTGGCTCGCCGCCCTGCGGACGGCGGCCGAGGACGGGCGTCACGCCGAGGTGGTGCGCACCGCCGAGTCCATGCACTGGTTCTCCGACCGCTGGACGTACTGGGGCCACTGGCACGAGGTGTTCGGCCTGTCCCGGGCGGCCGCGCACGCGCTCGGCGACCACGCGCTGGAGGCGACCCACACCAGCTACCTCGCCTGGGCGCAGCTCTACTGCCTGAACCAGCCGCGGGAGGCGCTCGCCACCGCCGAGCAGGCCATCGAGTTGGCCCACCTGGGCGGCGACGTCGTCCAGGAGGCCTGGGCGGCCTTCTACGCGGCGGGGGCCGCCAACCGGCTCCGGGAACTCGGCGGCGCGGTCGCCCTGGCGCGGCGCTCGGCGGAGCTGTTCGCCGCGGCCGGCGACCGCGAGGGACACCCGCAGGCGCTGCTGGCGCTGGCCGGTGCGGAGGGGTTCCGGGGCGACCACGCCGCCGCGGTCGCCACCCTGGACACCGTCATCGGGCTGCTCACCGCCCCTGCCACCGCGCCGACGGCGGCCCACATCGTCGACTTCACCATGGCCAACGCCCTCTCCCAGAAGGGCGAAGCACTGCTCGCCCTGAACCGTCCCGGCGACGCCGAGCGCGCCTATGCCGAAGCGCTCCGACTGGGCGCCCGACTCGGGGTGCCCATGCTCCAGGCCGCCGCCGCGCTCGGCCTGGCACGGGCCCTGGACACCCTGGGCGACCGGGAACGGGCGCTCGCGGCCGTCCGCAAGGCGATCGAACTCGCCGAAGCCGCCGGCGACACCGACCGGAAGACGGAGGCCGTCGGGCTACTGAGCAACTGGACGTCCGCGCCGGTGATCTGACGTGCCATCAGTCCGTGGCGCTCAGTGCCACCGGGCGGCCCGGCCGCTGCCCTGCCGCGCTGCCGGCCGCAGCAGCACGCACGGCCCGCGACGCGGCGAAGCCGCACCCCGGGCCCGCCTGCCACTCGCGCGGTGAGACCCCGTAGGCGGCGCGGAACGCCCGGCTGAAGTGACTGGCGCTCACGAACCCCCAACGGCCCGCCACCGCCGCCACCGTCACCCGGCCCGCCGAGCGGGCCAGGTCCCGCCGGCACATGTCCAGGCGCTGGCGCTGGATCCAGCGGGCGACCGTGGCCTCCTCGTACTGGAAGAGCTTGTGCAGGTACCGCACCGACACGTGGTGGGCGGCCGCGATCCGCTCCGGCGACAGGCCCGGATCGCCCAGGTGACGCAGGATGTGGTCCTTCACCCGGGCCAGGGTGACCAGGGCCGGCTCCGGCAGCCCCGGCACCGACCGCCCGCGCCGCTCGCGGGCGAGCACCGCCAGCAGGTCCAGCGCCGTGGTGGCGAGACGGCCGGCGACGTCGGGCTCCAGCGAGTCGGCGGCCCGCGCCAGGCGCTCCAGATAGGTCGCCACCAGCCGTGCGGTGCCTTCGCTGCCGTCGAAGGCCGTAGCGGTGAGCACCCGCATATCCTCCTCCGAGACCCCCACCGCCGACCGCGGCCAGTAGAAGGCCGTGTAGGCGAACGACTCCTCGAACTCCTTGGTGAACGGCCGCCCGGCATCGGAGATCGCGAAAGCACCCGGTCGCAGCGCCACCTGGCAGCCGTCCTGGACCAGCCGGGCGGTACCGCGGTGCTGGAGCGCCAAGGTGAACTGGCCCTCGCCGCCGCGCGCGATCAGGCCCGCGCTGCGCACGCTCCGCTGCGGTCCCGACCGCACTCGGGAGACCTGGAGGTCGCCCAGCCGGTGACTGCTGATGCGCGCCGGGGCCGGCGAGTCTTCGAGCAGCGACACGTCCATCGGGAAGAAGGTGCGGCAGACCGCCTCGTGCCAGTACTCGGCGCGGTCGGCGGGCGGTATCGCGGTGGTGTCGAGAACGACGGACATCAGCGCTCCTCGGACGGTTGCGGGCGCGCCGGACTCGCGGTCCGGCGTCGCGGCTGTCGGGCGGGCGCGTGACCGGCGCCTGCCGCCGGATCCATCCCACCGTCAGCCGCCGCCGTGAACCAGGAAGAACAACAGGAGGAACTTCGCCCGCCTGCGCCCTGCCGTCCGGCCTCACCCGGGGGCAGCGGTGCGCCGCCCGAAGGGTGCGTGGCCGGGTGCCCGGCGGGTCAGCGGGCGTCGAGGGCGCGGGCGAGCGCGGCCCGCGAGGTGATGCCGAGCTTGGGGAAGACCTTGTAGAGGTGGGCGCCGACGGTGCGGGGCGACAGCTGGAGCCGCTGCCCGATCTCCTTGTTGGTCAGGCCGGTCGCGGCCAGCCGGGCGATGCGCAGCTCCTGCCCGGTGAGGGCGGACCGCGGATCGGCCGGTCCGTCCAACGCCGGGGCCACCTGGTCGCCGGCGGCCCGCAGCTCCTCCTCGCAGCGCTGCGCCCAGACGGCCGCCCCCAGCCGGCGGAACACGTGGTGCGCCGTGCGCAGCGCCTCCCGGGCCCCGGGCCGGTGGCGCCGCCGCAGCCAGGAACCGTGGGCGAGCCGCAGCCGGGCCAGGTCGAACGCCCAGCGCTCGGCCCCCGGCACCGCGTAGGCGGCCTGGTAGGCGGCCTCGGCGGCGTCGTCCTCGGCGGCCACGGCGCCGGCCGCCGCGAACAGGAAGGCGTGCCGGTCGGAGATCTCCGCGGAGCCGGCCGCGCGCGCCGCCTCGATGTGCGACCGTGCCTGGGCGTGCCGCCCGGTGTGCACGGCGGCCGTCACCAGGTCGAAGAGCAGCGCGTGGTGCCAGGGCGGACCACTGGGCAGGGTCCCGGGTGGGGTGATCTCGCAGAAGTGCGCGTACGCCTCCTCGTAGCGCTGGTGGGCGAGCGCGACCAGGCCGTGCAGCTGGGTCAGGCGGTCGAGGACGTACCGCATCCGGGCCCGCGTGGCGGTCGGCCTGATGGCCTGGTCGATCTCCCGCAGGCCCGCCGCGTCACCCCGCCCGGCCAGGTAGTGGGCGTGGTAGTGCCGGAACATCAGGGCGTTGGTGTGGTAGCCGAGCTCGTCCGCGATCTCGGCCTCGCGCAGGCAGACGGCCGCCTGGTCCCAGTGGCCGAGCAGGAAGTCCTGGTACGCCTTGGCCTTGGCGACCGAGCCCTGGGTGGCGTAGCCGGACAGCCCGCTGAAGCGCTGCCACAGATCGCCCTCGGAACAGTCGAGGGCCGACATGGTCCACAGCAGCAGCCAGGCCGAACCGGCCCCCTGCTCCTCCGTCATGCCGTCGGCCAGCGCCCGCAGTGCGCCGGCCGCGTGGGCACCCGGGTCGGTCCAGGCGCGCAGGCAGAGCCGGCCCGCTTCGGACACGTTCTCCCGGTGCCGTTCCAGCGCCCGCCACGCCCAGGGGTCGTCGGTGTAGGTGGCGGCCAGCAGCAGCTTGAAGTAGGCCTGTTCCACCAGCCCGCCGAGGGTGTCGGCGCCCGGTGCCGTCAGCCGGTCCAGGACCGTGGGCAGCAGCGCCGCGGAGGACTCGAAGTCGACGTGGTGGCTCTGGTCCGCGTAGACGACCGCGTAGGCGAACAGCGGGGCGACGTCCTCCGGGACGGTGGTGTTCCTCAGCTGCTCCACCAGGGCGGCGGTGTGGCGCAGTTGGCCGCCCCGGGCCGCCATCACCGCGGCCCAGGTGAGCCGGCGGACCCGGTCGCAGGAGCTGGGGCTGAGGGCGGCCGCGCGTTCGAGCAGCAGGGCGCCCTCCGCGTCGCCGCCGCGGCAGGCGAGGTCGCGGCCGACCTCGTGCAGGCGGTGCGCGAGGTCCTCGTCCGGCAGCAGCGCCGCCGCCGCCTCGTGGAGCAGCCGCCGGGGGTCGTCCGCTGCGAGGGCTTCGGCCAGGGCCCGGTGGGCCTCGCGGCGTGCGCTGTCGGAGGCCGCGGAGACCACCGCGGTGCGGACCAGCGGATGGCGGAAGACCAGCTGTCCGGTCTCGTCGATCCGGGCCAGGCCGTCCGCCTCGATCCGGGCCAGGGTCTCCCGGTCCCCGTCGTCCGCCACGGCCCGCAACCACACCGCGCTGCTGAAGTCCGAGCCGGTGGCCAGCGCTCCGAGCAGGAGCAGGCGGCCGACCGCCGGTGTCATCGCGTCGAGCCGCTCGGCGAATATCTGCTCCAGCTTGCGCCCGAGGGTCAACCGCTCCGGCAGCGGCGCGGCTCCCCGGCGCTGGGCGGATGCCAGCTGTCGCGGCAGTTCGACCAGCGCCAGCGGGTTGCCGGCCGCCTCCGCGAGGACCCGGTCCCTGGTGGTCGCGGCCAGCTCGGGGTGGCAGCGGGCCAGCAGGAGGTCCGCGTCGGCCGGGGCGAGGGCCCGCACCTCGACGGCTTCGGCCGACCAGGTCTGCGCGGCCGGACCGTCCGGGCGGCTGGCACCGATGATCACCAGCGGCAGCTCCGCACAGCGCCGCTGGAGGAAAGCGAAGACGGTCGCGCTCGACGAGTCGATCCAGTGCATGTCGTCCAGGAGCAGCAGCACGGGGGCGGTCCGCGCCGCCTCGGCCAGGAGTGCCAGGGCCGCGGCGCCGACGGCGAACCCGCTCGGAGCGCCGGACCGGACGCCGAACGCGCTGTCGAGGGCGTCCCGCTGATGCGCCGACAGCGCGCCGGACTGCTGGAACGGCGACCAGAGGGCCTGATGGAGGGCCCCGAAGGCGAAGTCCGTCTCCGCCTCGGCGCCGACCGCCCGCAGGACGCCGAATCCGCGCTCGCGCGCGGCACGCTCCACCCAGCCCAGCAGGGTGCTCTTGCCGACGCCCGGGTCACCGCGCAGCAGCACCGTGGACCCGCTCCCCCGGTCCTCGGCCTGGACCAGGGCCGCGGTCAACAGCTCCGTCTCCCGCTTCCGCCCGACCACCACCTGGGCCAGGGCCCGCCCGTCTTCCACCACTGCCGCCTCTTGATCAGCCGGTCCGTACTCCCGGCTGCCCCAGGTTACCCTCCGTCACGATCTTCTGCGCCGGCTGCGGCAACGGCTCCTGGCTCCCGACCATGGCCGACGGTCCGAACAGCGGTGCGCCGAGGGGCAACGGCGGATGCGCGCGAAGTCCATCGCCCGGCCCGGCGCGGGTTGGTTTCGACGTCCCGCTCACCTGGCGCCACCCCGTGGTCCCCTGCCGATCCCTGCGCAGCCGCCTGGGGAGCAGCCGCATGGAGACAGATGTTGATTCTTCAACTATGCTTTCCCATGCAGCCCCAGCCGGCCCGCCCACCGAGGCGATCGGCCGCACCGCGACACCCGAGGAGCAGTCATGGAGCAGTCCGTCAGCGACAACGCCGAGAAGTCCCGCTTCGAGATCCAGGACGACGGCGAGCTCGCCGGCTTCGCCGAGTACCACCGCTCCGGCAACGAGATCGCCTTCATCCACACCGAGATCGACCCCCGCTTCGAGGGCCGCGGCCTGGGCGGCCGACTGGCGCGGGCCGCGCTGGACGCGGCCCGCGAGCAGGAACTCGCCGTCCTGCCCTACTGCCCCTTCATCCGCGGCTGGATCACCAAGCACCCCGAGTACGCCGATCTGGTCCCGGCCTCCCACCGCGCCCGGTTCGGCCTCTGAACCGCTGCCGTGGGCGGCCGGGTCCACCGGCGCACCGGTGGCGGGCGCGGGTGCCGTGCCCGCCGACCCCGGCAGTTCGCCACCGATGCGGCGACGCGTGGCCAACCGGTGGTGGACGCCCCAAGCTGGAGTGGTGAGCGTGCGCGGGCCCGGCACCGCGCCGGCCCCCGAGCGAAGGGCTTCCGGATGACTGCCACCACCCCCACCACGTCCGACGGCGTCCTGCGCGCAGTCCGGGCCGCCGCCCCGGACGCCGCACTCGAACTGGTCGAAGTCCCGGCGCGTGAACCGGGGCCCGGGGCGGTCCGCATCACCGTCGAGGCGTGCGGGGTCTGCCACTCCGACCTGCTGATCACCGCCGGCCTGCTGCCCGGCACCACGTTCCCGGTCACCCCCGGGCACGAGATAGCCGGCCGCATCGACGCCCTCGGTGACGGCGTGGCGGGCCGGCGGGTCGGCGACCGGGTCGCCGTCGGCTGGTACGGCGGCAGCTGCGGGCACTGCGACGCCTGCCGCACGGGCGACGCCGTCAACTGCCCCGAGCTGCAGGTCCCCGGCGCCGCCTACCCCGGTGGCTACGCCGACTCCGTCGTCGTCCCCGCCGTCGCGCTGGCTGCGGTACCGGACGAGCTGTCCCCCGCCGAGGCCGCCCCGCTGGCCTGCGCCGGGGTCACCGTGTTCAACGCACTGCGCCGCACCGCCGCCCGCCCCGGCGACACGGTCGCCGTCCTCGGCCTGGGCGGCCTCGGTCACCTGGGCGTGCAGTTCGCCCGTGCGATGGGCTTTCGCACCATCGCGATCGCGCGGGGGCGGGAGAAGGAGCCGCTGGCGCACGAGCTCGGCGCGGACCACTACATCGACAGCACGGCCGGCGATGTCGCCCAGGCCCTCCAAGCCCTCGGCGGAGCCAAGGTGGTGCTGGCCACCATCACCAACTCCGACGCCATGTCCGCCACCATCGACGGCCTCGCCCGCCGCGGCGAGCTCGTGATCGTCGGTGTCTCGCCCGACCGGCTCACGGTGAACCCGCTGCAGCTGATGAACGGCGACCGCAAGGTCTACGCCCACTCCTCCGGCACCGCCGTGGACACCCAGGACACCCTGCGCTTCGCCGCCCAGTCCGGCGTGCGTGCCTGGATCGAGGAGGTTCCCTTGGAGCAGACCGCCGCCGCGGTCGCCAGGATGAGCAGCGGCCAGGCCCGCTTCCGGATGGTGGTCACCACCGGCCGCTGACCGCCGGACCCGCGGCACCGGGCCGGCTCGGGCGGCCGTGCGCCCGTGCACCCGTCCACCCGTGCTCCCGTGCACCCGGCTGACCTCACAGCGCACCACCGCAACCTGACAGTCAGATGACCTAACAGGCCTCCTGGGCTGTGGACCATGCTGACGGTCGCAGGGTTCGGTGAAAGGACGGTCAGGTGGACTTGCAGGTGACGACTGCGTCCGTCCCGGATGAGGAGAAGGCGGCGTTCTGGGGCGGGGCGGTGTCGCGGACGCTGGTGCCGGTGGAGGTGGTCCCGCTCGCCGGGCGGCCGTTCGAGGGACTCCTGGCCTCCCACCGGCTCGGCTACGTGCGGATCTCGACGCTGGAGGCGGACGCGGCGCGCGTCTCCCGCACGGCGGCGCTGATCGCGCGGACCCCGCAGATCGAGCCCCAGGTCGGCGTCGGGGTGCAGGTGTCGGGGCGGGCCGTGCTGGAGCAGGACGGCCGCCGTGCGGAGGTGCCGGCCGGCGGGCTGGTCCTGTACGACACGGCGCGGCCCTACTGCGTCGACTTCCCGGAGCGCTTCCGCACCCATCTGTTCCACCTGCCGCGCCGGCTGCTGGGCGTGCCGGAGCGCGAACTGCGACAGGTGGCGGGGACGGCCGTCACTCCGGTCGAGGGCTGCGGATCCGTGCTGCTGCCCTTCCTCAACTGCCTCGCCGCGTCCGCGCCCTCCTACTCCGCACCGGTCGGCGACCGCCTGGCCGGCAGTGTCGCCGACCTGCTGAGCGTGTTCGTCGCCCAGCTGACCGCCGCCCAGGCGGCCGACGGGCCGCGCAGCCGGAACGACCACCTGGTCCGCCGGGTACGCGAGCACATCGACCGCCACCTGGGCGATCCGGACTTGTCACCCGAGGCGATCGCGCAGGCCCACCACATCTCCGTGCGGTACCTCCACCGGCTCTTCGAGAGCGAGGGGGTGACGGTGAGCCGACTCATCCAGCAACGCCGACTGGACGCGTGCGCCCGGGAGTTGGGCCGCCGCGGCCGGACCGCGCCGACGGTTTCGGCGGTCGCCCAGCGGTGGGGGTTCGTCAACCCGGCCCACTTCAGCCGGGCCTTCCGGGCCGCCTACGGAGTCTCGCCGCGCGAGTGGCGCGCGCTCCGGACGGCGGACGCCGACTGACCGCCCGCTCGCCGGGTGGCCGGAATCCGTGCACGGACAGGCCACCCGCGGACGCCGTCCCGGCAGTACGGTCGGACGGCGTGGGCGCGGAGGTGGAAGGCGCGCGCCGGCCATGCCGACCCGGCACTGCGCGCGGCGCGCTACCGGGTGCCCGCCGCGCGCCGTCGTACCCGTTCGAACCTGCCAGGAGCCGAGAAGTTGTCCGACACCACCCCCTCGCACGGCCGACGACCGGTGCTGGAGCAGGCGCTCCAGGAGTTCCTGGACGCTCGGGCCGGCAAGGTGGTGACGGACTTCCCGGAACTCCCCCTCCCCACCGCGGCCGACGCCCGGAACACCTCCGCGGCCGACGCGTGGGACGCCGTCGCGGCCGACGGACGGGACGACGCCGCCTCGGGCGTCAAGGAGCCCGACGACCCGTGCGGCACCGCGACGGAGTGGCTCGCCCTGCCCTGCGGACCGACCGGGCGGGTGCACGTCCAGGTGACCAGGCCCGTGGGCGCCGCCGAGCCGAGCCCCGTGGTGCTGTTCCTCTCCGGCCTGGGCTGGTCGCTCGGCGACGCCGCCTCCTACGGCCGGCTGATCCGGGAGTTCGCCCTGGGCACCGACGCCGCCGTGGTGTACGTGGACTACACCAGGGCACCCGCGGCCCACTACCCGGTGGCCGTCGAGCAGTGCTACGCGGCGGCCCGCTGGATCCAGGCGCACGGCCGGGAGATCGGCTTGGAGGGCGGGCGGATGGCCGCCGTCGGCGACTCCGCGGGAGCCAACCTGGTGGCGGCCCTGACGCTGCTGGCCCGGCAGCGCGGTGACCTGCGGCTGGTGCACCAGGTGCTGCTGTGCCCGGTGACCGACGCGGACTTCGACACCCCGTCCTACCACCGGTACGCCACCGGGTACTTCCTGCACCGCGACCACATGCGCCGGTTCTGGGACGCCTACCTGCCCGAGGTCCGCCGGCGGCGCGAGGCCACCGCCGCGCCGCTGCGGGCCACCCCTGACCAACTCACCGGACTGCCCCCGGCTTTGGTGGTCACCGCCGAGGCCGACGTGCTGCGCGACGAGGGCGAGGCCTACGCGGCCAGGCTCCGCGCGGCGGGCGTCCCGGTGGTGGCCACGCGCTACCAGGGGGCCGTGCACGGCTTCCTCCTGTTGGACGCGCTCTTCCCCACCAGCACCGCACGGGCCGCCCTGATCCAGGCCGTCGACACCGTGCACGTGGCCCTGCACCGCCGTTCCTGGTGAGACCGCGAGACCGCCTCCGGTGGTGACGCGGCATCAGGTCGCCGGCCGGGCCGATGGCCCGCGCGGGTGAGGGTGCGCGGATCGACTGGAGGGTGTGCGCCGTCGGGACAGCCACCCCGCCCGCGTGTTCCTAGCCTGGGACCACCACAGGACGTACCAATCCGAGAGGTGATCACCATGTCCGAGCAGAACGCCACCGGCACCGGGCCGACCCTGGAGCCCGAGGCCCGGGCCTTCGCCGAGGCCACCGCGAACCCGCCGTACCTGTTCGACCTGGGCCCGGCCAAGGGCCGCACGGCGGTCGACGAGGTGCAGTCCGGCGAGATCGCCAAGCCGCCGGTCGACGAGGAGTGGATCGAGGTCGCCGGCGGCCCCACCGGCCGGGTCCGGGCGCGCATCGTGCGCCCCGCCGGGGCCACCGGCACGCTCCCCGTCGTCCTCTACATCCACGGCGCGGGCTGGGTGTTCGGCAACGCCCACACCCACGACCGGCTGGTGCGCGAACTGGCCGTCGGCGCGCAGGCCGCCGTCGTCTTCCCCGAGTACGACCTGTCGCCCGAGGCCCGCTACCCGGTCGCCATCGAGCAGAACTACGCCGTCGCCCGCTGGATCGTGACCGACGGACAGGCCAAGGACCTGGACGCCACCCGCATCGCCGTCGCCGGCGACTCCGTCGGCGGCAACATGAGCGCGGCCCTCACCCTCATGGCCAAGGAACGCGGCGACGTCCCGCTGGTGCAGCAGGTGCTGTTCTACCCGGTCACCGACGCCGCCTTCGACACCGACTCCTACCACCGGTTCGCGACCGGCTACTTCCTGCGCCGCGACGCCATGCAGTGGTTCTGGGACCAGTACACCACCGACCCCGCCCAGCGCGCCGAGATCACCGCCTCCCCGCTGCGCGCCACCATCGAGCAACTCACCGGACTGCCGCCCGCGCTGGTCATCACCGGCGAGGCCGACGTGCTGCGCGACGAGGGCGAGGCCTACGCCGGGAAGCTGCGCCAGGCCGGCGTGCCCGTCACCGCCGTCCGCTTCCTCGGCACCATCCACGACTTCGTGATGCTCAACGCGCTGCGTCCCTCGAAGTCCGCCCAGGGCGCCATCACCCTCGCCGTCCAGACGCTGCACGAGGCGCTGCACCAGGGCTGACCACCCACCACCCGCTGCCCTCCGCCGCGCCGGACGTCGGCGCGGCGGAGGCCCGACCCGTGCCCTGCCAACCGCGCGCAGGTCCCCGGCCGCCTCTCCCTGCCGACCGACCCCGATGCGGTCGTCCACACGATCGCCAAAGCCGCGGAGGCGGTCGGTTGAGAGGCCTCGCCGACCGTCACCACCTTGGAGGTACCGTGCCCGCACGCCACCCGATCCACGACCAGGGTCCCGCCCGGGGAGAGGACTCCACCGCGCTCCCCTTGGACGCGCAACTCTTCATCGGTGAAGGACAGTTCATCGACCTTCCGGTGCGCTTCGGGTACCGCCGCGACGCTCCCTTCGCCGTCGTCCTGGAGTTCCCCGACTCCGACGAGGCCGTCGGGACGTGGGTGTTCTCCCGCGACCTGCTGTGGGAAGGCCTGCACAAACCGGCGGGGCTCGGCGACGTGCGGATCTGGCCGCCCTGCCAGTGCCACGGCCGCCGAGCACTGCGGATCATGCTCGCCGGGCGGGACGGCACCGCGCTGCTCGACGTTCCCGTCAAGCCGCTGCGCAGTTGGCTGCGCAAGCAGAGCTTCGCTCTCGTGCCGCGCGGCACCGAGGCCGAACTCATCGACTGGGACGCCGAACTGAGCCGCCTGGTGGGTGGCCGCTGACGCGGCACAGCACGCCCCTGCCGCACCCGTCGCCGCCGCGCCGAAGGCGCCCGGGTGGTCGGAAGCGTCCCTCCCGGCCGCCCGGGCACCGCACAGCGGTCCGACGCCGCGAGGCCTCGACGCACGCGAGCCACCCCCCGCCCGGGAGTACCGGCCGCGCAACTTGCTGCCACCGTCACCGGATGTCCGCACACCACCCGGTGCGGCGATGCTGGAGCGAGGCCTGTCGATACCGCGGCCACCAGCCGATCCGGGTGAGGGAACCGTCATGACCGTCGAGAGCACCGCGATCGTCAGCCCGGGGCTGGACCACGGGCTGCTCGGTCACGCCACCCGGCACCTGATCCACTGCCCGCCCTCCTGGGACCACCACCCGCTGGAGGCACCGAGCGGCGGTGAGCAGCGCTTCCTGCTCACCGGGGACGCACCGAGCACCCACCCGCTGTTCAACGACGGGCCAGGCCACTTCCACGACCCGCAGCTCGTCACCGAGGCGGTCCAGGAGGTCGGTGAGTTCATCGGGCAGCAGTACTTCGGTGTGCCCGCGGACCGGCCCGGCCTGTTCTACCGGGTCGACTTCGGCGTGACCGAGGTGGCCGCCTGGCGCGCCAGGCGCGGCGCGGCCCGGATGACCACCGAACTGCGGGCCACGGCCGCCAACACGGTCAACGGGGTGCCGCGCGGCTTGGACTTCCGGGTGGCGGTGTCGCTGGACGACGTGCCGTGCGCGACGGGCATCGCGAGCCTGGTCTTCGTGATGCCCGGGCTGCACCGCACCCAGGTGGCGCACAGCCGCTGGGCGGTGCGGGCCGTGCCCGAGCTGGCGGACGAGCCGGACGGCCCGGTCCGGCCGGTCGAACCCGGCGCGGTCGGCCGCGCCTCGGCGGCGAACGCGGTGGTGAGCGAGCCGAGCCGGTCCTCGCGGGGCCGGCTCAGCACCTGGATCATGCCGAGCCGCGACAACCCGGCCCTGGGCGCCACCCCGGACGGCCACCTGACCGGCACCCTGCTGCTGGAGTCCCTGCGGCAGGCCTCGGTGCTGACCGCAGGGCACGCCGCCGGCCTGGCCCCCGAGCGGGCCCTGCTGGCCTCCTGCGAGGTGCGCTTCCGCGACTACGCCGACGCGGAACTGCCGGTGCGCTGCGCGACCGTTCCCGGGCCCGGCGGGCGGGACGCGGCCGGGCGGCCGACCGTCCCGGTCACGCTGACGCTGACCCAGAACCGGCGAACGGTGGCCGAGGCACGCACCACGGTGGTACAGGACTTCTGATCCGGCGCCGGCCGGGCGGCGCGTCGCCGTCGACCGCCCGGCGGCAGAGAGCACGGGGGGTGGGCCCGGTGAGGTTCCGGATCCTGGGACCGATGGAGATCGAGGGCGGTGCGGGGCCCGGGGTCTCGCACACCCCGAAGGCCGCCAAGCTGCGGGCGCTCCTCGGCACCCTGCTGGTCCGCGCCAACCAGGTGGTGTCGGTCGAGAGCCTGGTCACCGAACTGTGGCAGGACGAGCCGCCCCGCACGGCCACCTCCACCCTGCACGTCTACGTCTCGCAACTGCGCAAGCTGCTGGCCACCGTCGACCCCGCCCGGGGCAGGGAGCTGCTGCGCACCCAGCCCCCGGGCTACCGGCTCGCCCTCGCCCCGGACCTGCTCGACCTGTCCGTGTTCGAGGGACTGCACCGGCTCGGCCGGGAGGCGCTGGCCGACGGCCGCTACCACGACGCCGCCGACCTCCAGAGCCGGGCCGTCGCGCTGCTGCGCGGCCCGCTGCTCTCCGACACCCCGCACGGACCGCTGCTCGAAGGAGCCGCCGCCCAACTCGCCGAGGCCGGCGCTGCCGCCCTGGACCAGCGGATCCGGGCCGACCTCCAACTCGGCCGCCACCACGAGCTGATCGCCGAGTTGCGGTCGCTGGCCACCCAACACCCGCTGCGCGAGGAGCTGCACGGCCACCTGATGCTGGCCCTGTACCGGGCCGGGCGGCAGGCGGAGGCACTGCAGGCCTTCGCCGCGCTGCGGAAGCTGCTGGTGGCCGAGCTGGCCGTCGAGCCCGGTCCGCCGCTGCAACGGCTGCACCGCCGGATCCTGGCCGGCGACCCGGGGCTGCTGCTCCCGGCCACCGGGCAGGGGGGCAGCGCGGCCGCTCGCAACGGCGCCGGCGGGACGGCGTCGCCCGGCGCACCGGCCGGTGCCGCGCTGCCCCCCGCCGATCCGGTCTTCACCGGCCGCGACACCGCCCTCGCCCGGGTCGAGGAACTGCTGCGACAGGCCCCGGCCGGGTCGTTCGTCGCGGTGACCGGGCAACCGGGCGTCGGCAAGACCGCGTTCGCCCTGGAGGCCGCTCACCGCAGCGGCCCGGCCTTCCCGGACGGCCGGCTCTTCCTGGACCTCCAGCCCGAGCCGGGACACCCGCTGCCCGCCACCAAGGCCATCTCCACGCTGCTCCGACGGCGCGGGGTGCGGCTGGCGCACGGCGCCGGGGCGGGCGAGCTCCGGGACGCCTGGCAGCAGCAACTGATGGGTCGTCAACTCCTCCTGGTGCTCGACAACGCCGACTCCGAGGCGCAACTGCGACCGCTGCTGCCGACCACCGCCGGGAGCAGCGCGATCGTCACCACCCGCCGGCTGCCCGCCGGGTTCGGGGGCATCCGGCCGGTGTTGCTGGACGCCCTCGACCCGGAGGAGGCCCGGCTGCTGTTCGCCGCGGCGGCGGGACCGGAGCGGGCGGCGGCCGAGCCCGCCGCCGTCCGCGAACTCCTGGAGCTGTGCGGTCGGCTGCCGCTCGCCATCCGGGTGGTGGCCGCTCAGTTGACGGCCCGTCCGCACTGGAGCGCCGCCTCACTGGTGGACCGGCTGCGGGACGAGCGGTTCCGGCTCGGTGACCTCCACATCGGTGAACTCGACGCCCGCACCCCGCTGTTGCGGGCGTACCGGGACGCCCGGCCCGAGCTGCGGCGGGCCTTCCGGCTGCTCGGGCTGCTGCCGGCCGGCCCGTTCGGCCGCGCGGCGGCAGGTGCGGTGCTGGGCCTGCCCCCCGCCGAGACCGCCCGGCTGCTGGACGGGCTGATCGAGGACCGGCTGCTGGTCGACGCCGACCGGGCCGGTCACCAAGTCCCGGAGCTGCTGCGGGTGCTGGCCGTCGAACGGCTCGACGAGGAGGAGAGCCCGCAGGACATCGGGGACGCGATCGAGCGGCTGTGCGAGGAGTACGCGCGCACGGCCGAGCAGGTCAGCGCCGTACTGACAGGCGCCCGGCCCGGCGGGGAGGAGCCGCCGGAGCCCGCCGGCTGGTTCACCAGAGAGCGGGACGCGCTCGTCGGCGCCGTCCGGCAGGCCCACCGGGCCGGCCGACTGACCGCCGCCGTACGGCTGGTGGCGGCGCTGGACGGCCACCTTGAGACGCATGCCGCCTGGGACGCCTGGGCCGAGACGCACGCACTCGCGCTGGACGCCGCCCGCCGCTGCGGTGACCGCGGGGCCGAGGTGCGCACGCTCCGCTCGCTCGGCGATCTGGCCTGGCAGCAACGGCGGTTGGAGGAGGCCGAGGAGCACTACGGGCTGGCCCGCCGGATCGCCGAGGAGACCGGCCAGCGGGCGGAGCTGAGCCGGGCCCTGGTCGGTCTGGCCGAACTGCGGATGGACACCGGGGACGGCGCCGCCGTCGAGGCCCTGCTCACCGCCGCGCTCGCCGCCGCCCCCGACCCGGCCGCCCCGCGGGCCCGGTTCGACGTGCTGCGCGCCCTCGGGTTCCACGCGCTGGCGGCCGGCGACCGCACCCGGGCGGGCACCCGCTTCACCGCCTGCCTGGACCTCGCCCGCACCCTCCGCGACCGCCGGCTGGAGTCGTTCGCCCGGCGCGCCCTGCGCACCGCCCGGTCCGGCCCCGGCCACCGCCTGGAGGTCCGCCCCGGCGTCTGGCGGCTGCCGGGCCCCGGCCGCAGCCCGGGCCGGCCCTTTAGCCGGGCTTAAGCCGCGGCGGCGAGGGTGGTACGACCAGGACCCTCGGCCGGATCAGTGTCCGAGTGAACGGGGAACGACAGGACGGGGGCGGGCGATGCCGGCAACACGAGAGGGGTGGCGGTCGGTCCGCGCCGCGCAGGTGCCGCCGCCATTGGCCGCAGCGGCCCAGCTGATCGGACGCGAGCGCGAACTGCTCGCACTGGAAGCACGTTTGGCGGACCCGTCACTGCGGCTGCTCACCCTCACCGGGCCCGCGGGAGTGGGCAAGAGCCGGCTCGCCGCGGCGGCCGTGCCCGCGGCCGCCGGCTTCACCGCCGCCTGGTCGGTCGACCTGGCCGCCGCGCCCGGGGAGGGCCTGCCGGAAACCATCCGGCGGGAGGCCGCCGCCCTGCGGCTGGCCGACGACGGGAACGGCCGGCTGCTGCTGTGCCTGGAGACCTGCGACGGTCACGGGCGCGCACTCGCCACCGCCGTCGCCGAACTCCTCGCCGACCAGCCGGACCTGGTGGTGCTGGCGACCAGCAGGTCGCCCCTGGGGGTGTCGGGCGAGCGACTGCTGCCGGTCCGTCCGCTCCCCGTGCCGGAGACCGGCGCGGCGCCCGAGGACGAGCCGGACGAACTGCTCCGGCTCCCCTCCGTCGCGCTGTTCGTCCGGCGGGCGCACGACATCGACCCCGGCTTCGCCCTGACCACGGAGAACGCCGCCGCCGTCGCCGGAATCTGCGTCCTGCTGGAAGGTCTGCCGCTCGCCCTGGAGTTGGCGGCCCGGCAGTTGCGGCTCCACTCGGCGCAGGCCCTGCTCGCCCGGCTGCGCCAGCGCGGCGCACTGCTCGGCGGCGGCCCGCTCGACGCACCCGAGCGGCACCACTCGCTGACCGCGCTGGCCGCCTGGAGCCGGCAGGGGCTGCACCCCGACCACCACGCCCTGCTCGAACAACTCGCCGTCTTCGAGGGCGGATTCGGGCTCCCCATGGCCGAACGGGCCGCCCCGCCCGGGGGCGCCGACATCGAGGCGGCGCTGGAGGCCCTGCTGGACCGCCACCTGCTCACCGTGACCGGCAAGGAGGAGGGCGAGCCCCGGTTCGCGGTACCCGAGCCGATCCGCTCCGCCTGCCTGGCCGAACTGGCCGACACCGGCCGCACGGACGCGGCCAGGGACCGCCACGCCGAGGCGTACCGCCGGCTGCTCACCGCCGTGGAGCCGCGGCTCACCGGCAGCGAACAGGACCACTGGCTGCGCACGCTGGCCGGCGAGGGCGCCAACCTGTCCGCCGCGCTGCGACGGCTGCACGAGCGCGGTGACGCCGAGGGCGCCGCCGACCTGCTGCTGGCCTGCGGCCGACCGTGGCTGCTGTCCGGGCGACTGCGCGACGGCCGCGACTGGAGCGACCGGCTGGCAGCCGACCCGTCCCTGTCCGAGCCGCTGCGGGTCCGGCTGACCGATCTCGCCGGCTGCTTCGCGACCGCCCTCGGCGAGCCGGAGGCGGCGGTCCAGCGCCACCGCTCAGCCCTCGAAGCCGCCCGCCGGCTCGGCGACCGGCGGCAGGTCGCGGCCGTCTCCGCCCGGCTCGGCGCCGCCCTGCTGCGGCTCGGCGACCCCACCGCCGCCGAGGCCGCGCTCGCCCCCGCCCGCGAGGTGCTGGTCTCGCTGGGCGCCGCCCACCCGGCCGCCGAGGCCACCGTCGAACTGGCCCGGGTGCTGCGCGCCCGGGGCGAGCAGCGCAAGGCCGCCGCCCTGCTGGCCGAAGGCCTGGCCGCGCACCGCCGGCTGCGGCACAGCCAGGGCGTCGCCGACGCCCTGCGCGAGCTCGCGGCCGCTGCCGCGCAGGCGGGCGACGCGGCAGCGGCCGACAGCGCGCTGCGGGAGAGTCTGCGAGTGGCCGACGAACTCGGCGAACGGACCGAACTGCCCGGCACCCTGGAGCAGTTCGCCCTGCTACTGGCCCACACCACCACCCATCAGCAGCCCCGGGTGCTCCGGCTGCTCGCCGCCGCCGAAGCGCTGCGTCGGGGGCCCGGCAGCCGCCCGGACGAGGCGCGGCGGGCGGCGCTCGCGGAGACCACCGACCTGCTGCGCACCCGGCTGAGCCCGGCGGACTTCGCCACCGCCCGGGACGAGGGCCGCCGGCTCACCCCGGCCGGCGCGGTGCTGGAAGCGCTCGCCGCCCCCGCCCCCGCGATCGGGGCCGGGGCCGGTTGCGCGGAACCCGCCGAGCCCGCACGCCGACCGCTGACGCCCCGCCAGGTCCAGGTGGCGATGCTGATCGCCGAGGGGCTGACGAACCGGCAGATCGCGGTCCGGTTGAAGATCTCGGAGTGGACGGTGGTCAACCACGTCCGCGAGGTGATGCGCCGGCTCGGCTGCACCTCCCGGGTCCAGGTCGCCTGGTCGGTGGGCCGATGGCCGTGACCGGGAACCGGCAGCCCGACCGGTCCCCGCCGCCCGGACGGGCCCTGGCCCCCGAGGCGCTCGCCGCGATCCGCCCGCCCGACGACGTGGCCGCCCGGTTCCGCGCGGCCGGGTGGTGGCGCACCGAGACCTTTCTGCACGACCTGTACCGGACGGCCGCGCTCGACCCCGAACGGACCGCGATCGTGGCCCACCGCCGCCACCGGGCCGCCGGGCACCGCACGGTGACCGTCAGCTACGCCCGCCTGGCGCACACCGTGGACCGGTTCGCGGCCGCGCTGCGCTCGCTCGGGCTGGCCGAGGGCGACCCGGTCGCCGTCCAGCTGCCCGGCTGGTGGGAGACCGCCGCCCTGGTGCTGGCCTGCCTGCGGGCCGGCACCCCGGTCGTACCGGTGCTCCCGGGCGTGCGGGCGCACGCGTTGGAGCGGATCCTGGCCGCCTCCCAGGCCCGGGTCTGCGTGGTGCCCGACCGGTGGGAGGGCTTCGAGCACGCCCGGGCGCTGGCGGAGATGGCCCCGCGGCTGCCCTGGCTGCGCCAGCGGGTCGTGCTGGGCGACGCCGCGCCGACCGGGGCGCTGGACTTCGACGACTACTTCCGCCGGGTCCCGCACGAGCGCGGACGCCACGGCGCCGGCGCGTCCCCGGGCGCCGACCGGGCCGACCGGATCGGCCTGATGGTCACGGTGATGGGCCTGGGCGACCGCTACACCGCCGCCCTGCACACCCCCAACACCCTCTACGCGAACATCGTCCACCGCCGCCCGGCCGGGGGCCCGGGGCCGGAGCGCGGCGAGGTGATCTACTCCTCGCTGCCGCTCACCTCGCTGGCCTCACTGCTGTTCACCGTGTACTGGCCGCTGGCGCTCGGTGGCACCGCCGTCTTCCAGGACGTCTGGGACCCGGGCACCTGCCTGGACCTGATGGCCGAGGCCGGGGTCACCCTGGCGTACGCGGGACCGGACCACTGGTCGGAGGTGCTGGCGGCGCAGCGGGAACGGCCCCGGCGGCTGGACGCGCTGAACCTGGCGCTCTCCGGCGGCCGCACCCGCACCTCCGCGCCGCTGCTGGCCGAGCTTCCGGCGGCCCTGGGCGCCCCGGTGCACGCGGTGTGGGGGTCGCCGGAGGTGGGCCTGGGCACGGTCGCCCGGGGCGAGACGCCGGCCGAGCGCGCCGGCGAGAGCGACGGGCGCCCGCTGCCGGGCCTGGAGGTCTCCGTCCTCCCGGCCGGCCCCTGCCCGGCCGGCGGGCGGCAGCCCGCTCCGCTCCTGGTGCGCGGGCCGTCGGTCGCCGCGGCGGTGTGGCGGCACGGCGACCCGGCCCCGGTCGTCGCGTGGGAGCAGGACGGCTGGCTGGACACCGGCGACCTGGGCCGCGCGGACGGCCTCGGCGGGGTCCAGGTGCTGGCCCGGGCCGGTGAGCGGGTGGGCGGGATCTTCATGGTCCCGACGGCCGAAGTCGAGGAAGCCCTGCTGACCCATCCCCGGGTGGCGGAGGCGGCGGTCGTCGACTACCTGCACCAGGAGCACGGGGAGCTGCCCTGCGCGGTGGTCGTTCCGACGACGGAGGCGGAGCCGCCCGGCCTGGTCGAGTTGCGCGAGCACCTCGCCGCCCGGGGTGTCGGGCCGGGCTTCCTGCCCACCCGGCTGGAGCTGGCGCGGGCCCTGCCCAGGGACGACCGCGGGGGCGTCCGCAAGGAGGCCCTGCGCAGCTGGGTCAGCACACTGCGCCCAGGCACCCCGCGCACGCTCTAGGCCGGGGCGGAGGCCAGGCGGACGGCCAGGGCGGTGAGTTCGGTGCGCCCGGCCGGGGAG
Organism: Kitasatospora humi; assembly: GCF_020907985.1. GTDB lineage: Bacteria > Actinomycetota > Actinomycetes > Streptomycetales > Streptomycetaceae > Kitasatospora > Kitasatospora humi. Next base: position 33,370 of record NZ_JAJJPA010000053.1, read on the forward strand.
ACCGGGGCGGCGGCCAGAATCCGACGGGTGCGGTCGAGCAGGTGGCCGATGGTGCGCTCGGCGCGGGCGCGGTCCTCGGTGCCCAGCAGCAGCTCCCGCAGCAGGTCGCCGTACCAGTCGTGGTCCTCGCCGTCGAGGAACCCGCGCACCCGCCAGGCGGCGTGCAGCAGGCGGGCGTAGTCCTGGTAGGCCACCGCCAGGTCGCCGCGGCCCGCCAGGGCGGCGCCCATCAGCAGCGGGTGCTGGAGGGCGTACCAGCCGCTGGCGCAGCCGCGGGAGCAGCCGGTGAGGCAGCCGGAGGGCCACGGGTCGGCCAGGTAGCGGCTGGACAGCACGTGGTCGGCGTAGCTGCCGCCCAGTCGGCCGATCCGCAGGTCGTGCCAGACCTGCCGGGCGGCGTCGGGCAGGTCGGCGGCGAGCCGGTCGGCGAGGGCCGTCGCCAGGTCGCCGATCAGGGAGGCCATGCCGACGCCGAAACCCCGGGCGTCGCCGCCCCAGTCGTTGCGCTCGTGCTCGGCGGCGTGCCGGACGTGCAGGGTGGGGGCGCCGTGCCGCAGCAGGGTGTTCTCCCGGACGTCACGGCGGATCAGGTAGCAGGCGTCGAGGAGTTCGAGGGCCACTGCCGCGTCGACGGCCGGCGTGGCCGCCGGGTCGCCGCCCGCCGCGAGGTAGCCGGTGAGCAGGGCGGTGGGCCGGATCCGCTCGCCGCCGGCGGTGACCAGGTCCGCCAGGGCCTCCACCATGCCCGCGGCCCGGGGCTCGACCGCCCGGCACCGGGCCTGCTCGGCGTGCAGCAGGCCGCTCAGCCGCTCCTCGACCCGGGCCGGCATGTCGGTGCGCGGCACCTCGGTCAGGACCGCCTCCGGCGGCATGGGCTGCGTCGTCATGGCGTCTCCGTGGGTAGGCCCGGCATCGTACCGAGCCTCTCCGGCGGGCGGCCGGTTCGGCAACGTCGGCGGGCGCCGGCCCGGTGATCTCCCCGGCCGACGCATCGTGTCCGATGGATTCCTGCCACCCCCGGCGCCGTGCGTTCACCGCATTGCCAGACTCCTGTCATGCGGCTCGCCGAACCGTCACACCCGGCCCGCCGAATCGAGCAGGTGGAACTCCACGGGCAGCTCCTGACGGCGGGTGATGTTGAGCTTGCGGTAGATCCGGGTGAGGTGCTGCTCGACCGTGCTCACCGTGATGTGGAGCTTCATCGCGATCTCCCGGTTGGTGTGGCCGTGCACCGCGAGCATCGCCACCCGCTTCTCCGAGTCGCTGAGCCTGGCGTGGAGTCGGGCCGGGTCGACGCGGTCGGGCCGGGTGTCCTCGGACGGTCCGCCGGGTTCGCCGAGGCCCGGGGCGAGCTGCTCGCGCAGCGCGTGGGCGCCGCACTCCTTGGCGAGCTGGCAGGCCCGCCGGGCGACCATGCGGGCCCGGTTGCCGTCGCCGAGCTCCTCCAGCGTCCCGGCGAACTCGGCCAGTGTCCGGGCGAGTTCGTAGCGGTCCTCGGAGCCGTGCAGCTCGTCCACCGCACGGGCGAGCAGCGCCTGCCGCTCCCGGGGCTCGCACAGGGCGGCCCGCACCCGCAGGGTCAGACCGGAGATCCACGGGTGGGCGGCGTCCCGGTGGGCGAGCTGCTCGGCGATGAAGCGGGCGGCCTGCGGGGCCTCGCCGAGCCGGATCAGCGCCTCCGCCGCGCCGGTGCGCCAGGGCATCAGCAGCGGCCGGTCCAGCCCCCAGCGCTTGAGGCTGCGGCCGATGTCGAGGAAGTCGCCCAGGGCGGCGTGGAAGCGGTGGGTGGCGAGGTGGTACTGGCCGCGGGCCCGCAGGTGGGCGAGGCCGTGGATGCTGCCGGCCAGGCCCTCGGGCAGCGGGCGGCTGAGTTCGCGGGCGGCGGTGTCGTGCCGGCCGGCCGCGGTGGCGGCGCGGATCAGGGTGGCTGCCACGCCCCCGGCGAAGGCGCTGCCGCCGCGCTCCGGCAGCAGGTCCAGGGCGGCCTCGGCCTGCTGCTGCGCGCCGGTCAGGTCGCCCTGCCGCAGCAGGGCTTCGGCGTGCAGGGCGGTGAACGCGGTCTGCCAGCCGGGTGCGCCGCGCCGGACGGCCTCCTGCGCGAACACCTGGCACCAGGGCAGCACCCGGGACGGCCCGTCGGTGGCCAGCAGGGCCCGCAGGGCCTGCACGATCGGGGCGGCGGTGCCCTCGCCGAGGGTGGCGGCGCGCAGGAAGGTCTCGGCCGCGACGCCGGCCACGCCGTCCGCCGCGTACTCGGGGATCGCCCACAGGGTGGCGGGTGCCGGGATCCGGGCGGGCAGCGGTTCGCCGGGCCGGGTGCCCGCGCCCGGCCGGGCCGAACCGGCCCACCAGGGGAAGGCCGAGAGGCCGTCCAGCGGGTCGGTGCCACGGCCGAGTCGGGCGGGCCGGCCGGTGCGTTCGGCCTCGCGGCCGGCGGCCAGCCGCTCCAGCGCCTGGCAGGCTTCGTCGATCCGGCCCTGCTCGGTGAGCAACCGGGCGAGCGGTCCGAGCCGGGCCGGGTCGAGGCGGCCGGCCCGCAGGGTCTCCAGCGGGCCGGCGAGGTCGCGCTCGGCGGCGCTGGGGTTGGTCCGCCAGGTGATCGCGGCGAGCTTGGTGCGGAACTGGGCGCGCTGCCCGTCGTCGACCCGGCCGCGGTAGGCGAGTTCGAGGCAGGCGGCGGCCAGGTCGGTCGCGCCGTCGGCGAGCAGCTGCTCGGCGGCGGTGGCGAGCGCCGTCACCGCCCACGGCAGGTCGGTGGGGCCGGCGGCGAGCAACTGGGCGGCCACGGCGGCGGTCGGGGCGCCGCCGTGGTGGGCGAGTTCGGCGGCCCGGCGGTGCAGGGCGGTCCGGTCGTCCGGGTCCATCCGGTCGAGCACCGCCTGGCGGGCGCCGGCGTGGCGGAAGCGGTAGCCGTCCAGGATGCCGGCGGCGTCGAGGGCGGCGCTGCCCCGGACGACCGCGTCCTCGGTGCTGCCGAGCAGGCGGACGGCGAGCTCGCGCGACCCGAGCTCGCCGAGCACCGCGAGCACCTCGGCGAGGCGGCGCGCGGCCGGGCCGCAGCGGTGCAGGCAGGCGAGGACGGCCTGGGTGAAGGCGCCGCCGGGTTCGGGGGCAGGACCGCCGGCCCGGTGCTCCTCGAACAGGGCGCGCAGCAGCAGGGGATTGCCGCCGGCGGCGTCGGTCGGCGGCGAGTTCCTGCCGTCGGCCGGCCCGGCGGCGAGTTCGGCCGCGGCCAGCCGGCTCACCGCCTCGGGGCGCAGCCGCTCGGCCCGGATCCGCAGGAAGCCGCGCTGGCGCAGCAGTTCGGTGCCGTGCACGGGGTCGTCGCCGCGCTCGTGGACCGACTCGGCGCACACCAGCAGCACCCGGGCGGCGCGGGTGCGGCGGATCAGGTGGAGCAGGTACTGGCGGGACAGGTCATCGCTGTGGTGCAGGTCGTCGACGCAGATGACCACCGGCGCGGCCTCGGCGAGCCGGTGCACGGCGGCGCACAGGGACTGCATCACGTCGATCCGGGACGGGTCCGGTGCGGCCGCCGGGTCCGGCAGGGCCCCGGCCGGAGCGGCGGACAGCAACTGGCCGAGCACCCCGAGCGGGAGGTCGCGCTCGACGGCGGTGCCGATGGCGCGCAGCACCACGGCGCCGGAGGCGGCGGCGCGTTCGGCGACCGTCTCGACGAGTTCGCTCTTGCCGCAGCCGACCGCACCCTCGATCAGGACGGTCCTGGGGGTCCCCCGCAAGCAGTCCGCGAGTGCGCGGTCCAATACGGCCAGCTCTCGTTCACGGTCGATCAGCACTTCTGGCTCCCCGGCTTCGTCCGCCTCGCGGTCGGCGCGCCCGCCTCACGGCGATCACCGGAACCTCGCGGGCGCGGTAGAGACTTGCCATCCGGAACCACGTCCGCCGGCGGTCTCGAGTCTAAGCAGCACGCGCCGTCCGTCCCCCGGGCCGAAAGCCGACCGGAAGTTGCACGGCAACAACTTCCCACTGCGGCGCTGCCGGCTCCCCCCGTACGGTGGGACCAGCACCGACGGGCCCGCCGTGCCCCGCTTGGGCGCGGCCCCACCCCGGGAACCGCACGCGCCGCGCCGCGGGCACCCCTGCCGCCCCTTGTGACAACCCCATGGCAAGCGGCCCCGGGCACGAGTGGCAGGGCACTGGCTGGGCGGCGGCGGGCCGGGCTGCGGGTAGCAGTCGGCTGGGAGGCCACAGGCGGTGGCGGGCGCCGCGTGGCCGGGCGGGCCGGTGGCCGCTGGCGGCGGCGGAGCGCCGGAGCGAGGGTGGGGGCACCCACCTCGAGGTGCTCGGAGGAAAATCGTGATCAGCACGCTGCTGCCCGCCGCGGCGGTCGCCGTCGAGTCCACCACCGACCGGGAGATCGTGCTCTTCCCCGAAGAGGCCCACCAGATCCGCAACGCGGTGGTCGAGCGGCAGCGCGAGTTCACCACGGTCCGCTGGTGCGCGCGCCAGGCACTCGGGCGGCTGGGCCTGCCCGAGGTGCCGGTCCTGCCGGGTCGCCGGGGCGCGCCGCAGTGGCCGGGGCAGCTGGTGGGCAGCATGACGCACTGCGCGGGCTACCGGGCGGCGGTGCTGGCCCCGCGCTCGGAGGTCTGCGCGATCGGCATCGACGCCGAGCCCAACGCCCCGCTGCCGGACAAGGTACTGGAGTCGATCTCGCACCCGGAGGAGCGCGACTGGATCGCGCGGTTGCGCTGGTCCGCGCCCGAAGTGGCGTGGGACCGGCTGCTGTTCAGCATCAAGGAGTCAGTCTACAAGACGTGGTTCCCACTGATGACCCGTGAACTCGGCTTCGAGGACGCCATCGTGATGGTCGATCCGGTCGCACGGACCTTCCGGGCCCATCTGCTGCTGGACCGTGAGGTCCGCGCCACCGGCGCGCCGACCTGGTTCGACGGGCGGTTCGGAACGACCGGCGGGGTGCTGCTCACCGCGATCGCCCTGCCGGCCCGTCAGCCCGGCAGGACTGCGGATGCCGACCGCCAACTCCCGTCGGGTGTCCGCTAAGGGCCGCCTCGTGGTGCCGGCCGGGGGCGCTGATCACTCCCCCACGTCTTGGCCGGCCCGGACGGCAGGTACCGGAATGATCAGCCCCAGCGGTCGTCATGCATCGGAATGATCAGCCCCAAGAGGTCGTCAGGCATCGGAACAATCAGCCCCAGCGGTCGTCGTCCTTCCACGTGCCGGTGAGTCTGACGTTCGCCAGGGGCCCGTCGGCGGAACTGGCGGCCGATTCCAGGTGAAGGTTCTGCGCCGGTGTGCTGATGCCCCATCGGTCGTCGGCGAGATTGGCCGGACCGGCGCCGGATCCAGTGGTGTGGCCCACTCCGAGGAGCGCCGCTGCACCCGCTGCGAGCAGCGCAATGCCCCCGGCCAGCCGAATCCTGAGGGTCGACTTCTTCATCTTTATCCTCCCACGCAGTCGCGACAGGTCGGAAACTCCGGCAAGCTAGGGCCCCGCAGCCCGTGAAGGGCTTGCCTCGGGGCCTCACTCTGCCACGCGGGCAGCACCGGTCCGAGGGGATCTCGATGGCGTAAAGTTGCATGGCAGGAATTTCGCACTCTGCTCGGGGGCCTCTGAGTGTTCGGACATCCACAGTTTCAGACCGACTTCGCCGAACTCGACGATCTGAGCGCGAGCGCCTACGGGCACGCCGTCGAGCTGGGGCGGTTCGACCGGGACGCCATCGCCACGGTGTTGAAGCTGGACGGAGCCGAGGTCGACCGCATCGAGCAGGTCCTGCGGCTGATGCGCCTGCTGCAGCCCAGACCGGGCGATCCGAGCGTCCTGGTCCCGGTGAGTCCGGACGTGGCCGCCGCCGATCTGGTCGGCCCGGCGGAGCACCAGGTCCGCGCCCTCATGCAGGCGGTCACCGACGTGCGGGGCAAGTTGCTGTCCCTCACCCCCCTGTACTTCGAGGGCCGTCGGCTGCGCAACCGGTTCGAGGCCTTCGACGTGGTCACCGACGTCGACGCGATCCAGAACATGCTCGACCACCTGGGGCAGACCTGCCGCAAGGAGGTGCTCACCGTGCAGCCGGGCGGCGCCCGGCCCTCCACGCTGCTGCCGGCCGCGCGGAAGTCCGCCGAGGGCATGCTGGAGCGCGGGGTGCGGATGCACACCATCTACCAGCACACCGCCCGCAGCGACCTCGCGACCAAGGCGTACGTCCGCGACGTCACCGCGCTGGGCGCCGAGATCCGCACCGCCGACCAGGTGATCGACCGGATGCTGATCTACGACCGCGAGACGGTGTTCCTGCCGGCCCGCACCGAGGGCAACGAGGCGTCGACGGGCGCCGCCATCGTCCGCGAGCCGACCCTGGTGGCCTTCCTGTGCGCGGTGTTCGAGCACCTGTGGGACAGCGCGACCCCGTTCGTCCACGACACCTCGAAGGCCACGCCGACCACCGACGACCTCAAGCAGTCGATCATCCGGCTGATGGCCCGGGGCTACAAGGACGAGATGGTGGCGCGCCGCCTCGGCATGTCGGTGCGCACCTGCCGACGTCACATATCCGAGATAACCGAGGAGTTGGAGGCCACCAGCCGTTTCCAGGCCGGGTACAACGTGGCGATGGCGGGCCTGCTCGGGAAGGGGCCGGCGGCCGCGGCCGCCGAGCAGTGGCCACCGCCGCAACCGCCGAGCTGACCCGGCCTCAGAGCGCGTCACGTCCGCGCCCCCGCCGCGCTTCCAGGTCTGCGGTGGTGACGGGGCCGGGGTCGTAGACCGCCACGCTGACGTAGTACCCGCTGTCCAGCGCGAAGGTGTGGAACCCCCACTCGTCGCCGCTGCCGGTGCTGCCGTCGGGGCGCTGCACCCGAACGGGCCGGCCGTCCGGACCGAAGCCGAACTCGGTGAAGCTGATCCGCAGGCTCTGCCCGATCGCCTTGCCGTAGGCCTCCTTGAGGGTCCACAGCCGCACCAGGGCCGGGTTGCGCTCGGCCTCGGGCTGGGCGGCCAGCGTCACCAGCTCGTACGGGGTGCACACGTGGCGGCCCAAACCGCGCTGGTACATCGGGCGGTCGGCGCGCTCCGCGTCCACCCCGATCAGGCCACGGGTGGTGATGCCCACCAGCAGCAGGTCGTCGGTGTGGCTGAGGCTGATGTCCACCTGGTCGCTGCCGCGCAGGAACGGGCGCCCGGTCGGCCCGTAGGACAGCTCCAGGGCGTTCGGGTCGCCGTCCAGGA
>NZ_JAJJPA010000054.1 GCF_020907985.1 Kitasatospora humi
CCACCATGTCTCTTAACGCCGCAGGCGTACCCGAGAAGTTCGCCATGCTCGGACTCACGTTCGACGACGTCCCTGGCGTTGCCCGGGCCGCGCCGACGCGGCGTCAGCTCACGGCGTCAGCTGACGGCGTCAGCTTGGCCAGCAGCGCGTCCAGCTCCGCCATCTCGGCCGCCGGCAGCGCGATCAGCGCCTGCGGCGGCCGGGCCAGGATCTCGTTGGCCAGCCGGGCCAGCTCGCGGCCCTGGTCGGTCACGGTGACCACCTTCGCCCGCCGGTCGTCCGGCGCCGTGGAACGGACCACCAGGCCGCGCCGCTCCAGCTCGTCCACGATGACCGTGGCGTACGGCTTGTCGACCAGGAGCTCGGCCGCCAGCTCGGTCATCCGCATCGGTCCCCTGGCCAGCCGGCGCAGCGCCTTGGTCCGGGCGAAGCTCAGCCCGGTGGCCTCCACCACCTCGCGCCGGCGGTCGTCGGACTCCAGCACGAGGTGCGCCATCCGCTGGTAGACCCGGACGGCGGTGGCACGGTGAGCGTCGTCGTTCATGCTGTGCTGTTCATCGTGGGGGAACTCGGAGTCCTGTGGTCCGTCGGTTCGAGGGATTCGGCGACCCGGGCGGCAGTCCGCACCGCCCGCGCGCCGGTCGACAGGATACCGAGCACCGTCACCAGCAGGCCGAAGCCCACGATGATCCACCAGCCGGCGTGACTGGCCGTCGCGAAACCGGACCGCAGCGGCCCGTGGACGCTGGAGACCACCACCGAGACGATCACCGCGACCCCGAGTGACTGTCCGGTCTGACGGCTGGTCGAGGCGACGGCCGCCGCGACGCCGGCCTGACTGCGCGGCATGCCGGAGACGGCGGTGTTGGTGATCGGCGCGTTGATCATGCCGAAGCCGATCCCGAAGACCACGTAAGCCGCCATCAGCTGCGCCACCGGCGTGCGGTCGGAGAGCCCGGTGAGCAGCAGTCCGCTGACCGCCATCGCCGCCCCGGCCGCCAGCAGCGGCGGGCGCGGGCCCCGGCCGCCGACCAGCCGTCCGGAGACCGGCGAGAAGACCATCGCCATCACGGCCATCGGCAGCACGTAGAGGCCGGCCTTCATCGCGCTGTACCCGAGCACGTCCTGCAGGTAGAGGGTGTTCAGGAAGAGGAAGCCGGCCAGCGAGGCGAAGCCGCTCACCGCGATCACCGTGGCGCCGGAGAACGGCACGCTGCGGAAGAACCGCGGGTCGATCAGCGGCTCGGCGCAGCGCGACTCCCAGACCACGAAGACCACCCCTGCCAGCGCGGCCCCCAGGAGCCCGGCGATGGTCCTGGGCGCGGTCCAGCCCGCGTCGGGTGCCTCGATCAGGGTGAAGGTGAGCAGGCCGAGCAGCAGCACCATCAGCACCTGGCCCAGCGGGTCGGGGCGGCGCGGCTTGGCGGCCCGCGACTCGGGCACGAAGCGCTGGGCGAGGGCCATCGCGGCCAGGCCCACCGGTAGGTTGATCCAGAAGATCGCCCGCCAGCCGACGCTGCCGACCAGCAGCCCGCCGGCGACCGGCCCGAGCGCCATGCTCACCCCCGCGACCGCGCCCCAGACGCCGATCGCCCGGGCCCGCTCCCGGGGCTCGGTGAACGTGTTGGTGATGATGCCCATAGCCACCGGATTGAGCATCGAGCCGCCGGCGGCCTGCACCACCCGGGCCGCGACCAGCCAGCCGAGCCCGGGCGCCAAGCTGCAGAGCAGGGAGCCCAGGGTGAAGAGCGCCAGGCCGATCTGGAAGGTGCGCCGGCGCCCGAAGCGGTCACCGGTCGATCCGGCCAGCAGCAGCAGGCTGGCGATCACCACGGTGTAGCCGCTGATCACCCACTGCAGCCCCGCCACGGAGGCGTTCAGGTCGTGCTGGATGGCAGGAAGCGCCACATTGACGATGGTGTTGTCGATGCCGACGACGAACAGGCTCATGCAGCAGATCGCCAGGATCAGTGTCCGCCGTGGAGCACCGGACTCGGGCACGGTCCCTCCCTATTGGTTATACAGTCATAATAGTTACGACTATACAACCACATCGCGGGCCGGTGCAGACCAGGCCGAGCACACAGGCGGGCGCCCTCCAGCAGCAACCGCGCATTGCCCGGCAGGAAAGCCTGCGACGCCACCTGCGCGAGGAAGCCTGCCGCGCTACCCGCGAGGGTGCCGCCAACCGCGCGAGCAGGTCGCCGGTGCCGCGTGTCAGCCCAGCGCCCGGTCGAGGTTGAACGCGGCGCTGATCAGCGAGAGGTGGGTGAACGCCTGCGGGAAGTTGCCGAGTTGCTCACCGGTCGGGCCGATCTCCTCGGCGAACAGGCCGAGGTGGTTGGCGTAGGTGAGCATCTTCTCGAATGCGAGCCGGGCCTCGTCCAGCCGGCCGGCGCGGGCCAGGGCCTCCACGTACCAGAAGGAGCAGATCGAGAAGGTGCCCTCCAAGCCGCGCAGGCCATCCGGGCTGGTGGTCGAGTTGTAGCGGTAGACCAGGGAGTCGGACACCAGGTCCGTGGTGAGCGCCTCCAGCGTGGAGAGCCACTTGGGGTCGGTGGGCGAGATGAACTTGGCCATCGGCATCATCAGCAGCGAGGCGTCCAGCTCACCGTCGTCCAGGGACTGGACGAACGCCTGCCGCTCGGCCGACCAGCCGCGCTGCATGATCTGCCGGTAGATCGCGTCGCGGGACTGCCGCCAGCGGGGCAGGTCGGCCGGCAGGCCGCGGCGGTTCGCCATCCGCATCGCCCGCTCCAGCGCCACCCAGCACATCAGGCGCGAGTACACGAAGTTCCTGCGGCCCGCCCGGGTCTCCCAGATCCCCTCGTCGGGCTGGTCCCAGTGCTCGCAGAGCCAGTCCGCCACCGCGCCGACCTCCTCCCAGGCGACGCTGCTGATCGGCTGCCCCCACTTGTCGTACAGGTAGACGGAGTCGATCATGGCTCCGTAGATGTCCAGCTGGAGCTGCCCGGTGGCGGCGTTGCCGATCCGGACCGGGGCGGAGCCGAGGTGGCCCTCCAGGTGCGGCAGCTCGTACTCGGGGAGCTCGCTGCGCCCGTCGATGCCGTACATGATCTGCAGCGGGCCGGTCGCACCGGCGCCGGGCATGCGGTCGCAGAGGAACATCATGAACGCCTCGGCCTCCGAGGTGAACCCGAGGCGCAGCATGGCGTAGACGCAGAAGGCGGCGTCGCGGACCCACATGTACCGGTAGTCCCAGTTGCGTTCGCCGCCGAGCTGCTCGGGCAGGCTGGTGGTCGGTGCGGCGACGATCGCGCCGGTCGGCGCGTAGGTCAGGAGCTTCAGCACCAGCGCGGAGCGGTGCACCATCTCCCGCCACCGCCCGTGGTAACGCGAACCGGCCAGCCAGCGGCGCCAGAACCGGACGGTCGCCTCGAACTGCTCCTCGGCCTCGGCGTGCGGACACGTACGGGCCGGGACCTCGTCGCCGATCCGGTCGAGGGCGAACACCACGGACTCCCCCTCGAGGACCTTGAAGTGCGACCACACGTCCAGGCCGTCGCTCTCGAGCGGTGCGGTGGCGGTCAGCGCGAGGGTCAGTGACGGAGACCGGAACACCGCCTCGTGGCCTTCGAGGTGCACGGTGTGCTTCTCGGCGCCGTAGCCGAAGCGGGGGGCGATGCGCGCCTTGAAGGGCAGGACTCCCCGGACGCAGACCACCCGCCGGATCAGCCGGTGCCGCGCTGCCTCGGTCGACTCGTCGATCACCGGCATGAAGTCCTGGATCTCCGCCACCCCGTCCGCGGCGAAGAACCGCGTGATCAGCACGTTGGTGTCAGGGAAGTAGAACTGCCGGGTGCGTGTCGGGACCTCGGCCGCCAACTCGAACGACCCGCCCCGGTCGGCGTCGAGGATGGACCCGAACACACTGGGTGCATCGAAGCGCGGACAGCAGTACCAGTCGATGGTGCCGTTGGTACCGACCAAGGCCGTTGTGCGCAGATCGCCGATCAGGCCGTGTTCGGAGATCGGTGTGTAGCGGCAGTCGCCTTCCGGCTTGAAACCAGTCGTGTCGAACACCATGTCGGCCTCCCCGCCGCTGCGGCGCGGACCCGGAGTTGAAGCCTGCCTCTCCATGCTAGATCGCACGACCGGCGGTGCGGGTTCGTCGCCACCGGCGTGCCCGTGGCGCGGTCGTGCGCACGCATGCTCACCACGGTCGGCACCTCGTCATCGCTCACCGCGCACAGGACGGGGGTGAAGTCCTCGACAGCGTGTCCGGGATCACAGTCCGGCGCACCGGGCCGGTGAAATGCCGTCGCTGCCGCAGCGGTTGATTCCTTGCGCGCACCCACATGTGCGTGCACATCGTCTGGTACCAAGGAGCAACCCGTGACCGTCACCGCGTCATCCGCCTCCCGCGCGGCCGAGATCCTGTCCCAGCCGGTCGCGCTGAACGGCCTGACCGTGCCGAACCGCATCGTGATGGCCCCGATGACACGGCAGTTCTCCCCGGGCGGGGTGCCCGGGGAGGACGTGCGGTCGTACTACGCCCGCCGCGCCGCCGCCGGGGTGGGCCTGATCGTCACCGAAGGGACCTACGTCGGTCACGAGTCGGCCGGGCAGAGTGACCGTGTGCCGCGCTTCCACGGTGCGGAGCAGTTGGCCGGGTGGGCGAAGGTCGCCGAGGCCGTCCACGCGGAGGGCGGCACGATCGTGCCGCAGCTGTGGCACATCGGCATGGTGCGCAACCAGGGCGACCCGCCGTACGCCGACGCCCCCGCGGTCGGCCCCTCGGGCCTGCGCCTCGACGGCACCGAGGGCCCCGGCCGGGCGATGACCCTGAGCGACCTGGACGACGTCGTCGGTGCCTTCGCCGAGGCCGCCGCAGCCGCCGAGCGCATCGGCTTCGACGGCGTCGAGCTGCACGGTGCCCACGGCTACCTGCTCGACCAGTTCCTCTGGGCGACGACGAACCGGCGCACCGACGCCTACGGTGGCGACCCGGTGGCCCGGACGAAGTTCGCGGCCGAGATCGTGGCAGCGGTCCGCGAGGCCGTCTCGCCCGGTTTCCCGGTGCTCTTCCGCTTCTCGCAGTGGAAGCTGGGAGCCTACGACGCACGGCTCGCCGAGAGCCCGGACGAGCTGGCGGCGATCCTGGCTCCGCTCGCCGCGGCCGGCGTGGACGCGTTCCACGCCTCCTCCCGCCGCTACTGGCTGCCGGAGTTCGAGGGCTCGGAGCTGAACCTGGCGGGCTGGACCAAGAAGCTCACCGGCAAGCCCACCGTCACGGTCGGATCGGTCGGCCTCAACGGGGACTTCATCCGTGCCTTCGTCGGTGAGGGCGCTCCGGTCCAGGGCATCGACAACCTCCTCGACCGCCTGGAGCGCGACGAGTTCGACCTGGTCGCGGTGGGCCGCGCCCTGCTCCAGGACCCGCAGTGGGCGGCGAAGGTCCTGGGGAACCGGCTCGATGAGCTGGAGCCGTACGACGCGGCGGCGCTCAAGACGCTGAGCTGAGGCGGAACGTACCCCGGCTCGAGCGAACAGCGCACGCGCTACGGGCCGGGCGCGGGGCTGCGGCCGCAACATAACGGTCTTTCATCTTCGCCTTGGGCCGGGCCGGTTGTGGGTAGATACCCGGTCCGGCCCGCGGATCGCAGGCCGTTGGGGTCGAGACGGTGCGCGAGGTGTCCGTGGCGAGTGGTCCTGGCAGTGCTGCCCGCGTGGACGCGCTGCTGCAGCTCAGGAGGGTCAACAAGCACTACGGGCAGTCGCATGTGCTGCGGGACGTCGACCTGGACGTGCACGCGGGCGAGGTCGTGGTGCTGCTCGGCGCCTCGGGCTCCGGGAAGTCGACGCTCTGCCGGTGCGTGAACCGGCTGGAGACCATCGACTCCGGCGAGATCGTCCTGGACGGCACCCCGATTCCGGCCGAAGGCCGCGAACTCGCCCGTCTGCGTGCCCAGGTGGGCATGGTGTTCCAGTCGTTCAACCTGTTCGGGCACCGGACGGTGCTGGACAACATCACGCTCGCACCGGTCCGGGTGCGCGGGCTGCCGCGGGAGCAGGCCGAGGCCCGCGCGCTGGAGCTGCTGGACCGGGTCGGGCTCGCCGACAAGGCCGCCGCCCATCCGGCCCAGCTCTCCGGCGGTCAGCAGCAACGCGTCGCGATAGCCCGGACGTTGGCGATGGACCCCCGCCTGATCCTGTTCGACGAGCCGACCTCCGCACTCGATCCCGAGATGATCGGCGAGGTGCTGGAGGTGATGACCGAACTCGCCGCCGAGGGCATGACCATGCTCGTGGTGACCCATGAGATGGGATTCGCCCGCCGTGCCGCGGACCGGGTGGCGTTCATGGACCAGGGCCGGATCCTGGAGACGGCGCCGCCCGACGTCTTCTTCGACCGCCCCGGCACCGACCGCGCCCGCGACTTCCTCGCCAGGATCCTGCGGCACTGACGGCCGATCCGCCACCGACTTCCCCGGCACCCCCGTGCGCTCCGACGCCTGCAAGGAGGCCCCCGCATGACCCCACGCTCCTCCCTGGCCATACCGGCGCTGCTGCTGACCATGACGGTCGCCGCCGGGCTGACCGCGTGCAGCAGCTCCTCGGGCAAGATGCCACCCCCGCCCGGCTCCTCGGGCTCGCAGCCCGGGGACAGCTACCAGCAGGTGATCGACGGCGCGCCGGTGGCCGCCGCCTCGGACATCCCGGCCGGCAGCCTGATGGCGAAGATCAAGGCCCGCGGCACCCTGAACGTCGGCGGGACCGACGCCGCCGCGCTGTTCTCCCTCAAGGACCCGGTCAGCGGCAAGGTGACCGGCTTCGACGCGGGCCTGACCGACATGCTCGCCAAATACATCCTCGGCAAGCCGAGCGTCAACCGGGTCCAGGTCGACGTCTCCACCCGTGAAGTGCTGCTCCAGAACGGCACGGTGGACTCGGTGATCGCCACCTACACCATCACCCCGGCCCGCGCGCAGAAGGTCGGCTTCGCCGGTCCGTACTACTCCTCCGGCGACGCCATCCTGGTCAGGTCGTCCGACACCGGCATCACCCAGGCGTCCGACCTCAACGGCAAGTCGGTGTGCACCGAGACGAGTTCGACCGCCGCCAACGACATCAAGCAGTTCGCCCCGAGCGCCAAGGTGGTGCTGTTCCAGACCAACGCCGAGTGCCAGCAGGCCGTGGAGCAGGGCCGGACCGACGCGTACGTGCTGGACCAGGCGCTGCTGCTGGGCGACGCGGCCCGGGACAAGAACGTCAAGGTGGTCGGCCGGCCGTTCACCGACGAGCCGTACGGCATCGGCGTGCCGTTGGCCTCCCCCGAGATGAAGACCTTCGTCGACAACTGGTTGAAGCTGATCGAGTCGGACGGCGAGTGGGCCAAGCTCTGGAAGGCGACGATCGGCACCGAACTGCCCGGTGACGCCCCGACGCCGCCCGTCATCGGCTCGGCCGCCGGGAGCTGAGTCCGGTGCCGACCGGGGTCCTGGACCAACTCGGCCGCGGCCTGCTGCTCACCGTGGAGATGACGGCGCTGGCCTTCGCGGGGGCGCTGGTGCTGGGAGTGCTGCTGGCGGTCTGCCGGATCAGCCCGGTGCCCCCACTGCGGCTGGCCGGCGCCGCGTACGTCACCGCGTTCCGCAACATACCGCTGCTGGTGCTGCTGGTGCTGTTCGTCTTCGGGCTGCCCGAAGTCGGGCTGCTCTACCCGCTGTTCGCGACGGTGGCGCTCACCATGGCGCTGTACTGGGCCGCCTTCGTCTGCGAGGTGGTGCGATCGGGTGTGCGGACCGTGCCGCGCGGGCAGATCGAGGCGGCCCGGGCGCTCGGCCTGACCTTCACCCAGTGCCTGCGCCATGTGGTGATCCCGCAGTCACTGCGCTCGATGGTGCAGCCACTGGGCAACGTCTTCATCGGTCTGACGCTGGGCACCTCGCTGGCCGCGGCCGTCGGCGTGCCCGAACTGACCGGCCAGGCCCAGTTGGTGACGCTCAAGTACGACAACCCACTGACCAGTTTCGCGCTGACCACGGTGGTCTACGTGGCGATCACCCTGACCTCCGGGGTGATCGCCGGCCGGATCGAGCGGAAGGTGGCGATCAAACGGTGAACGACGACCAGTTGTTCGACGCCCCGGGCCCGCGCGCCCGGCGCCGGATCCGGATCGCCACGGCCGCCTCGCTGCTGGTGCTGGCCGGACTGCTGGCCCTGGCCCTGCGGCAGTTCGCGGCGCACGGGCAACTGGCCGCCGCCCAGTGGCAGATGTTCACCCAGTGGGCGATCATCCGGTTCCTGCTCGACGGCGTCGGCCAGACCCTGCTGGTCACGGCTGTCGCCGCCGGGTTGGCGCTGCCGCTGGGTGCGTTGATCGCGCTGGTCCGGCTCAGCCGCAGCCGCTGGGCGCGGGCGCTGGCCCGCGGCTACGTGGAGCTGTTCCGGGCGGTACCGCTGCTGTTGCTGCTGTACATCTTCCTGTTCGGGCTGCCCCGGGCCGGGCTGACCTTTCCAGTGTTCTGGCAGCTGGTCATCCCGATCGTGCTCGGCAACGCAGCCGCACTGTCCGAGATCTTCCGGGCCGGTGTGCTGGCCCTGGACCGCGGCCAGTCCGAGGCGGCGTACAGCCTCGGCATGACGTACTGGCAGGCGATGACCTGGGTGGTGATCCCGCAGGCGGTCCGCCGGCTGGTCCCGACCCTGGTCAGCCAACTGGTCCGGCTGCTGAAGGACTCCACCCTGGGGTATGTGGTCAGCTACCTCGAACTGCTGCACAAGGCCCAGGTGCTGGGCGAGTACTACCACAGCGTGCTGCCCACCTACCTGGTCGCGGCAGCCTGCTTCGTGCTGATCAACACTGCCCTGTCCGCCCTGGCCACCTGGCTGGAGCGCCGCCGCTGCACCTGATCGGCTACCGGGGACGTGGTGCCGGGCGGTCCGGCACCACGATCGCCGCCCGCTCGCCGCACGCCCACGATCGCCACCTGCTCCCCGCACGCCCGCGGGCCCGCCGGCCGGACCCGCGGTGTCACCCGGCTTGCCGCACGTGTGTCAGCAGGGCGAGCACTGCCGCCGCCAGGGCCAGGGTCGCCAGGACCACAGCGGCGATGCGGATCTTCAGCCGGTGGTAACGCTCCTCGTACTCGCTCCGCACCTGTCGGATGCGTTTCACGATGTGGGCAACGGCCTGCCGGGAGAGGCGCAGGTGCGCCTGCACATAGGCCTCCGCGACCTCCTCGCGCTGGCCCGTGGTGAGCCAGGGCAGCCGCCCGGTGAACGCGGCGGCGGCGCGCTGGGCCTCGGCGATCTCGGCCTGCCACAGGAGGTAACCCTCCAGCTGGTTCAGGCCGTTGGCCGCCTCAGCAGTGTGTTCGTCCATCAACACCCTCGCAGACATGGGCGTTCCTTCGCGGACACCCGGGCTCCGCCGCTCAGCTCTCGCGCCCGGACCGGCCGCCCCGGCGCTTCGGGGTGTCGTACTCCGCCGGCGGCACGCCTTCGAGGTGCTTGGCCGGGTGGCCGTGCAGCTCGATGTAGTCCCGCGCCGCGATGTCGGGGTAGTGCAGGTCGAAGGCCGGGGATTCGGAGCGGATCCGGGGCAGGGTGAGGAAGTTGTGCCGCGGCGGCGGGCAGGAGGTCGCCCACTCCAGCGAACGGCCGTAGCCCCAAGGGTCGTCGACGTCGACCTTCAGACCGTACTTGGTGGTCTTCCAGACGTTGTAGAGGAAGGGGGGGATCGACAGGCCGAGCAGGAACGAGCCGATGGTCGAGACGGTGTTCAGGGTGGTGAAGCCGTCCGAGGCCAGGTAGTCGGCGTAGCGTCGCGGCATGCCTTCGGCGCCGAGCCAGTGCTGCACCAGGAAGGTGGTCTGGAAGCCGATGAACAGCGTCCAGAAGTTCACCTTGCCGATGCGCTCGTCGAGCATCTTGCCGGTGAACTTGGGCCACCAGAAGTAGAAGCCGGCGAACATCGCGAAGACCACGGTGCCGAAGACCACGTAGTGGAAGTGGGCGACGACGAAGTACGAGTCCGAGACGTGGAAGTCGATCGGCGGTGCGGCGAGCAGCACACCGGTCAGGCCTCCGAAGAGGAAGGTGACCAGGAAGCCGACGCTCCAGAGCATCGGGGTCTCGAAGCTCAGCGAGCCCTTCCACATGGTGCCGACCCAGTTGAAGAACTTCACCCCGGTCGGCACCGCGATCAGGAAGGTCATGAAGGAGAAGAACGGCAGCAGCACCTGGCCGGTGACGAACATGTGGTGCGCCCACACTGTCACCGAGAGGCCGGCGATGGCGATGGTCGCGGCGATCAGGCCGGAGTAGCCGAACATCGGCTTGCGGCTGAAGACCGGGATGATCTCCGAGATGATGCCGAAGAACGGCAGCGCGATGATGTACACCTCGGGGTGGCCGAAGAACCAGAACAGGTGCTGGTAGAGGATCGGGCCGCCGTTGGCCGGGTCGAAGACGTGTGCCCCGTATTTGCGGTCCGCCTCCAACGCGAGGAACGTCGCGGCGAGCACCGGGAAGGCCAGCAGCACCAGCACGCCGGTGAGCAGCACGTTCCAGACGAAGATCGGCATCCGGAACATCGTCATGCCGGGGGCGCGCATGCAGATGATCGTCGTGATGAAGTTGACCGAGCCGAGGATGGTGCCGAAACCGGAGAACGTCAGACCCATGAGCCACATGTCGCCACCGATGCCCGGGGTGTGCACGGCGTCGGACAGCGGCGGGTAGGAGAACCAGCCGAAGTCGGGCGCACCGTTCGGGGTGAGCAGGCTGGCGATGACGATCAGCGAGCCGAACAGGTAGAGCCAGTAGGCGAACATGTTCAGCCGGGGGAAGGAGACGTCCGGCGCGCCGATCTGCAGCGGCATGATCCAGTTGGCGAAGCCCGCGAAGAGCGGGGTCGCGAACATCAGCAGCATCGCGCCACCGTGCAGCGTGAACGCCTGGTTGAACTGCTCGTTGGAGAGGACCTGGGTGCCCGGGCGGGCCAGCTCCGCCCGCATGAGCAGCGCCAGAATGCCCGCGATCAGGAAGAACGCGAAGGAGGTGCCCAGGTACAAGGTCCCGATCTTCTTGTGGTCGGTGGTGGTGAGCCACTGCACCAGGACACTCCCCAGCGAGCGTTCCCGCCGCTGGACAGTCTTCGTCGCCGTCTCGGCGCCAACAACCATATGATCAGCACTCTCCGTGTTCAAACCTCATCGACCCAACCTTCTGTAGTCTTCCAGTCGCACACCGTGATGACATAGCAGCGAGCGCGGCGTTCACCCGCTTGCACCACAGCGGGGTGCGGAACGACGTCGACTGCTCGCGCGGCGGCCGCGCGGAAGCCGGTTCAGCCGTCGTAGACGAGCAGGCCGTCGTCCCGGACCCGGGCCCCCGGGGTCGGCCGGTGGTCGGTCAGTCGTCCGTCGTGGCCGAGGTGCCGGACCCGCGCGTGCCGGACGAGGACCGCGAAGTCCGCGATGATCCGGCGGTGGCACCGCCACCACAGCGTCTCGGCGCACATCACGGCCGTCGGCACGGCAGCGGCCTGGCGCAGCAGGTCGTCCATGGCTTCCAGGAACTCGGGCCGGCGGGTGTGGCCGGCGTAGCCGCGGAACGAGTCGTTCTCCCAGAACGTGTCCGGCGAGTCCGGGGCGGTCCTCCGGAAGCCTCCGAGCCGCGGTTCCCACCGGTAGCCGATGCCCTGGTCCGGCAGCCAGGCGCAGAGCGCCCGCCGGCTGACGTCGGGGTTGCGGCGGCTGCCCGGGGCGGTCCTGACGTCGACGACCGCGCGGACGCCCGCCTCGTGCAGCAGGGCCGTCAGCTCGGCGCGCTCGGCGAGCCCGTGACCGAGGGTCAGCAGTTCGGGGCCGCCCATGGACGCGGTCGGCGGCTCAGGCGCCGGCGACGCTGCGCGGGACGGCGGCGTCCTCGATCGCCGCCGGGCCGGGCCGCGCCCGCGTGGAGAACTTCCGCATGACGCGAGTGTGGCAGCGCCACGGCCCGATGTCCCCGCGCCGCGCCCCGCCGGTCCGTGCGGCGGGACGCGCCAGCGGGCCCGGGTGCCGGGTGCGGGGCGCCCGTGGGCCGACCCGCGGGCGCCCGTCGAGTCCGCTCGCGGTCAGGCCGGGAGCCGCGGTGGGGCGAGGGAGGGTCGGGGTATCCGGCTGATCACCGAGCCGACCAGGGTACCGATCGACACTCCGAACACCGCCGACACGGCGGCCAGCACCGACTGCAGCCCGTTGCCGACCTCGATCTGCGCGGTGTTCAGCAGGCCGAAGGAGCCCGGCACCACGATCCAGAACGCCGGCAGGTAGAGCACCCGCCAGAGCGGGCCGCCCGGCAGCCAGTGCACCACGGTGGCCGCGGCCGCGGCGGTGACCGCACCGGCCAGGCCGCCGACCGCGGCGCCGTGCGTGGAGCCCACCATCACCTGCGCGGTGGCGCTGACCGCGATCACCGCGACGATCCAGGGGATGGCCGGGGGCGGCGTGTGCACGTTGACCACCAGCCCGGCCACGGCGATCGCCAGCCCCAGTCCGATCACCCACCAACTCGGCTTGGCTATCTGGACGTTGGCCAGCGCGGTGGCGGGCACGCCGATCGCGGTCGCGGCGGCGGCCACCCCGGTGAGGAAGAGCGCGAGTTGGACCGCGCCGGACACCAACCGGGCCGTCCCGGCGCTGGCCGCACCGGCGGCGATCTCGGACAGCCCGGTGACCAGCAGGCCACCCGGCAGCAGGATCGCCAGGGTGGCCACGATCGTGCGCAACGGACCGTCCAGCAGCGAGGCCCGGGCGAGCGACAGGACGAGCAGCGCGACCAGGAACCCGGCGGTGACCGGCAGCAGCGGTCGCAGCAGCGGCAGTCGGCGCGCCAGCGCGGTCAGCCCCGCCACGATCAGCGAGCCGACCCCGGCCACCAGCACGTTCGCCGCCACCGGCTGCAGGAACAGGCAGACTCCCATGCCGACCGGCAGCGCCGCGAGGTCCGCCACCCACGCCGGCCAGCGGGCCGGCGCCCGGCGGATCCCGTCCAGCTCGACCAGGGCCGCGGGCCCGTCGATCTCGCCGGTCCGCAGCCGCTGCACCAGGTGCAGCACGTCGGCCGTCTGCTCGAACCGCAGCGCGGTGCGAACCGGCTGGAACCCGGTGGCCTCGTCCGGGTCCAGGGCGACGAACAGCCCGTTGGCCAACGCGGCGACCCGTACCTCTGGTGCCCCCAACGCCCGCCCCAGCCTGTGGAGTTCCTCCTCGACGTCATGGACGGGCAGACCACCGCCCAGCAGGGCTTCGCCCAGTTCGAGCAGCAGGCGGCGCAGCGGGGCGGCCGGGGCTTCAATGCCCCGGACCGATGGAGACATGCAAGACATGGCAGGTATCGTCCCATCCCGCCCGATTCGGTCCGACTCTGCCCTGTTCTGTTCTGGTGAGCCGGCCTGGCCGGTCCAGTCAACCTGTCCGCTTCGGGGCCCGGGCGGCACCCGGGCCTACCCGACGTGGACGCGCGGGCGCCGGGAGCGGTCCGGCTCCGCCTCGCGGAGCACCTCACGGGTGACCGGGGCGACCTCCCCCTGGCCGAAGAGGAAGAAGCGCATGAGGTGGCTGAACGGGCTGCCCTCGGTCCACTTGAAGTAGATGTGCGGAAGCTGCCCGGTGCGGTCCCGAATGGTCAGCAGCAGGGCCGCCAGCGCGTTCGGGACACTGGCGCTCTCCAGCGCCAGCACCCGGTAGCGGCCGTGCATGATCTCGCCGTGCACGCGCAGGTCCGACTCGAACTCGGACGGGTCCTTGACCGTCACCTCGACGAAGACCAGGTCGGCCTCGGCCGGGATGTCGTGGCGGTCCCGGATCTCCCGCTTCTTCGCCTGGTACTCCGCCAGGTCGCGGGTGCGCGGTTCGTTGGCGATCAGTCGGATCGGGCGGTGCGCGTAGTCACGCATGAACCGCTCGGCGGTCTCGTCCAGCACCACGTCGGTGACCCGCAGCTCGAAGGCCCGCACGGCCCGGGAGAGGAACGAGACCAGCATGATCCCGGCGATGAAGCAGGCACCGATCTTCACGCCGTCCGGGCGTTCGGAGATGTTCACGGCCGTCGTGTAGACGAACACCCCCGCGATGACGGCGAAGGCGATGGTCCACCGCTGCTGCCCGGCCTTGCGGGCGGCGATGGTGACGGCGATGGCGGCAGAGGTGATCAGCACCAGCACGCCGGTCGCGTACGCGCCGCCCTGGGCGTCCACACTCGCGTTGAAGATCCAGGTCACCAGGAACGCGATCAGCGTCAGCACGATCACCATCGGCCGCACCGCCCGCGCCCAGTGCGGCGCCATGCCGTACCGCGGCAGGTACCGGGGCAGCAGGTTGAGCATGCCGGCCATCGCCGAGGCGCCCGCGAACCAGAGGATCGCGATGGTCGACAGGTCGTAGACGCTGCCGAAGGAACTGCCCAGGTTCTCGTGCGCGAGGTACGCCAGGGCGCGGCCGTTGGCCTCACCGCCCGGCTGGAAGGCGGCCTTGGGGATCAGGATCGTGGTGATGAAGCTCGTCGTGATCAGGAAGGCGCTCATGATCAGCGCGGCGGTGGTGAGCAGCTTGCGCGCACCGCGGATCCGGCCGGTGGGCCGCTCCTCCGTGTCGTCGGGGTCGCCCTCGATGTGCGGCATCACGGCGACGCCGGTCTCGAAGCCGGACAGGCCCAGCGCCAGCTTCGGGAATACGATCAGCGCCACGCCGACCATCGCGATCACGCTGCCGTGCTCGGTGGTCACCGCGTGGGACCAGTCGGTGACCAGCTGCGGAGCCTTCACCACGTGCCAGAGCCCGTTCACCACCACCACGACGTTGAGCGTGAGGTAGACCGCGACCAGGACCACTGCCAGCCCGATCGCCTCACTGAACCCCTTGAGGAAGACCGCTCCGAGCAGCGCGATCAGCAGCAGGGTGATCGTCACCTGCTTGCCGGCCAGGGCGCTGTGCAGGTGCGGGTTCTCCACCAGGTGCGCGGTCGCGTCGGCCGCCGACAGGGTGATGGTGATCATGAAGTCCGTGACGGCGAAGCCCAGCAGTGCCAGCACGAACAACTTGCCCTGCCAGAACGACAGCAACCGTTCCAGCATGGCGATCGAACCCTCACCGTGCGGGCTCTCGTGCGCCACCCGCCGGTAGACCGGCAGCGCGCCGAACAGCGTCACCAGCACCAGCACGATGGTCGCCACGGGCGAGAGCAGCCCGGCCGCGAGTGCCGCGATGCCGGGCTGGTAGCCGAGCGTGGAGAAGTAGTCCAGGCCGGTCAGACACATCACCCGCCACCAGCGCTGGCCCCTGTGCTCGACCGGTGCCTCCGCGTGCGGGCCCGGGTGCTGCTTGGCCCGGTCGGACAGACCCTCCAGCAGCCACGCCCGGAACCTCGTCGACCGCGCCGACGCAGCCGCACCGGAAGAACTCACCCTGCCCCCTGATGTACGTTCCCATGTCGGTGCAACCGACCGGTATCAGATCGAAAGGCTATGCGATGCGCTGCGCCGCTCCCCGTATCCAGCCGCCCGGTGTCGCCCTATTGGGCCAGCCCGGGTGGCCGGCCGAACAGGGCCGGCAGCCCCTACGGTCCGCTCACCCGGCTCGACGGGCATCCCGCCGGACTCCATCGGGGTCCGGCCATCAGGTACTGCTCGCTGCGGCGCACTCCGGGTGGCCCCAACTGCTGCCAACCTTGGTGATGGTGTCGCCCTTGGCGTAGGAACGGCTGCAGGGGCAGGTGCCCGGGTAGCGGGCGGCCAGGGTCCGGGAACCGCGCGAGGAACCGCGCTTGGCCGCCGTCCCGGCCGTCGAGCGGCCGGCGCGCGGTGCGGCGCTCGACACCGGCTCCGGCACCGGGAGGTCCGCCGCGGTGCCGGCGGCGTCCTCCTGGGTGCGGGCGGCGTCGCTGGCGGCCTTGTCCGCGA
The DNA here is from genome assembly GCF_020907985.1 of Kitasatospora humi. Lineage (GTDB taxonomy): Bacteria > Actinomycetota > Actinomycetes > Streptomycetales > Streptomycetaceae > Kitasatospora > Kitasatospora humi. Next base: position 15,914 of record NZ_JAJJPA010000054.1, read on the forward strand.
TGGCGTTCAGCGGGTCGCCGTTCACCTGGTGGGCGGGGACGTAGACGAAGGTGACGTCCCGCCCGTCCAGCAGCGCGTCGATGCTCTGGATCAGCTCCTGGTTGGCCACCGGCTTGCCCGCCGCGGTCTTCCAGCCGTTGCGCTTCCAGCCCGCGAGCCACTTGGTCACCGCGTCCCTGGTGTACGTGCTGTCGAGGCGGACCTCCAGCGGCACGGCGGGGTCGGTGGCGGTCAGCAGCTGCCGCAGCGCGGTCAACTCCCCGATGTTGTTGGTGCTGTGGCCGAGCGCCCCGGCCGCCCAGCGCTGCGGGACGCCCGCGCCGTCCGCCACCACGTAGGCCCAACCGGCCGGGCCCGGGTTGCCCTTGGCCGCTCCGTCACACGCGGCAATGACTCGTTCGCTCATGTACCGATCATGCCAGGCCGCGGCGGGTGCACGGCGCCGCCGGCCTCAGGCGTCCGGCAGCGGGGTCTCCCAGGTGAGCAGGTGCAGCAGTTCCTCGTCGACGCGGGAGGCGGGGCGCTCGGAGTCCCGGGGCGCGGGCTGCTCGGAGTCGCGGGGCGCGGTCGGGCCGGGGGCGCGGTTGGCGGTGAGCTGGGCGCTGACCGCCATGTTGCGTTCGGTGCGGGGCCTGCGGTGCAGCTCGTAGCGGGCCAGGGCGGCGGCGCGGGTCGGGGCGTCGCGCAGCGCCTTGGCGAGCACGACGGCGTCCTCCAGGGCCATTGAGGCGCCCTGGCCGGTGGCCGGCGAGGCCGCGTGGGCCGCGTCCCCGATCAGCACCGCCCGACCGGTGTGCCAGCGCAGGCCCGGGCTGAGGTGCAGGGCGTTGGTCACCATCAGCTCCTCGCCCGTTCCGGCGACGATCCCCGCGGTCTCGGTGCGGTCGGGGCGCAGCAGTGGCAGCAGCCGCTCGCGCCACTGACCGGGTGTCACCTCGGCGGTCTCCTCGGCGCTCACCGGCGCTCCCGGCACCCGGGCGAACCAGAAGGTCTCGCCGGCCGGTGAGACCAGGTAGCCGAAGGCGGCGGCGCTGCCCCGCACCATGGTGATCCGCTCGGGAGCGGCGGACGGCGGCGGCGCGGCGGTGCTGTAGCCGTAGAAGACCCGCTGCCCTGCGTAGCCCGGCCCGGCGTCGGACGGATCGAGCCAGCGGCGCACGGCGGAGTGCAGCCCGTCGGCTCCGATCAGCAGCTCCCCGGAGGCCGAACTGCCGTCTGCGAAGTGCGCGGTGATGTCCGTCGCGGTCTCGGTGACAGTGCGCAGCCGCGCCGCGTGGCGCACGGGAATGCCCCGCTGCCGCACCTCGGCCCGCAGGGCCGTGGCCAACTCGGCGCGGCGCAGGCAGCGGTAGCGGGTCAGCGGGTGGTCGGGCTCGCCCAGCGGCATGGCGGCCAGCTCGGTGCCGGACTCGTCCACGACGTTCATGCCGGTGATCGGGAAGCCCGCACGGGCGACCGGTTCGGCGGCGTCGAACTGGGCCAGCGCGCGCATCCCGTTGCTGGCCAGGGTGAGGAAGGCACCGATGTCCGCCCCCGTGTCGGGGTGCGCCTCGTACACGGTGGGCTCGTAGCCGGCCTTGTGCAGGGCCAGGGCGGCCGCCGCTCCGGCGATGCCGCCGCCGATGACCAGAATCCGCGTCAACTCATACTCCTTTGCCGGTCCTTGCTCCGACACCATACGTCGACCGCGTGCTCGGCGAGCCCTGCCGTCCTGGGCGTCGAAGCCGTGCGCCTCCTCCACCGCGACCCGCTCCCGCACCCCGGTCGCCGACCGAGAGCCGACCCCGCGCGGAGATCTGGGACAGGGCAGCGGCTCGGCTCCTCCGGAGGGGTTTCGGCGGCGGAGTCGCTCCGGCTGCACAGTCGCTCCGGACTCAGCAGACCAGGGACTGATCCGCCAGTTCGCTGAGGGTCACGGTGCACAGGCCGCCGCGCTCGGTCCTGACGTCCGTGACCTGGAGCTGGGTGCCCGGCAGCAGGATGTACTCCTCCTCGCCGGTGAACGCCGAGAAGTTCTGGATGCCGGTGGCCCGCAGTGGCAGCACCTGGAAGAGGGTGCGCTTGCCGCGGCTGCCCAGGAACGCCTGCGCGACGCCGAGTTTGGGCGTGCACGAGGAGACACCCCACCAGGTGACCGTCTTGCCGACCGGGTACTGCGAGCGCAGGTCCAGTGCCACCCCGCGCCACAACGGTTCGCAGTGGGCCGGGAGTTGCGACACCGCCGCGAACAGCAGCCGCAGGTACGGGAGGTAGGGGACGAGCCGGATCCGGTCCGGGGAGCGCAGGATCGCGTTGATCTCCCGGTAGAACGCGGACTCGCAGGTGTAGAGGTGGAGGGCGGCGATGGCGTCGGCGGACAGGCCGCCGGCCGCCTCGTCGGCGCGCCGCTTGCCGAACTCGTGCGACAGCTCGACGTGCCGGTCCAGACCGCGCAGCAGCTCGGCGACCGGGCCCACGGCGTCGCGGAACCCCATCAGGGGGGTGTCGAACACCCCGGTGATCGCGGGGAGGACGAGACCCTCGTCCTTGACGCCGGCGAGCCGGTCCAGGTAGAGCTGGTGCAGTTCCATGGTGTTGGCGATGAACGCGCCCATGCGGTCGGCGAGTTCTCTGCCGGCTCCGCCGTCGCCTGCCGCCGGCTCGTGCCACCCGGTGCTCGGCAGCCAGTCGACCTCGTCGGCGCCCACCGACGCCAGCGCCTGATTCACCACCCGGAAGTGGTCGCCGTCGCAGAAGATGTCGCCCTGCGCCGCGGGGTTGGGATGGTCGATGTGCCGGACCTCGACCCCGGGGTACTTCTCCTCCAGCCGCTGCACCACCTTCTTCAGGTTGCGGGCGTGCGCACCCCACCATGCGAAGACCACGCCGCGGTCCTCCTCGTCGGCGTTCTGCTTGGCCGCGAGGACCTCCTCCACGATCCGCTCGATGACCGGTCGCCAGAAGGCGGTGTGCTGGTCGGGCCCCATCGCGCCGTCGCTGCCGGCCGTGAGCGCCGCGTTCAGCAGCAGCACGCCCTGGGTGAGCATCGCCTGGAACCACTCCGGCGGCTGGACGGTGTCGTGCTCCTTCAGCAGCGCGCGGATGTCGGCGATCGGGGTCTTCTTCGGTATGCCGTACTTCCACATCGCCGCGGCCTTGATGATGCAGCGGATGCTGACCACCCGGCCGAACTGGCTGTCCTTCCAGTCGTGGAAGGTGTTGTCGAACATGGCGATGCCGGTGGCGCTCTCCGGCCGCGGGTACGGGTTCTGCCCGAAGACGACGACCTTCCACTTGTGCGGCGCGTGCGGCTTGAGCGCCTGGAAGGTCAGTTCGCGCACCGGGACGACGTCCGGACCGCGGTCCGGACCGATGAACGCGGCCGCGCCCGGCTGCGCTTCCAGCACCGGCTTCAGCAGCGGCAGCCATGGTTCGCCCCCGCCCTTGAAGAGTTCCGCCAGGGCCAGCGGGTCGTTCGGGGCGGGCGTGACGGGGACGGCGTTGTTGTCGTCGCTCATGGGGTGGCTCCGGGCATGTCGAACGGCGGGGTTCCTGATGACCCGTCAGTCGGCCCTGACGGGACGTCGTAGTCATACCGCCCGGAACTGACAGCCCGTAGCCCGATCCACCCCCTGAGCTGCTCTGTCAGTGCGGCCCGGTAGCTTCCTGTCCAGTGGAGGGACCACATTCCGACAAGGAGTGACGTATGACCGTGGATCGCGTGGTGTTGCCGCTCAAGGTGGTGCTGACCGACATCAACTCGGAGGTGGTGGAGGCCTGGCGGGCGGCGTTCGCCGACACCCCGGGGGTCGAGGTCCACAGGGGCTCGATCCTCACCGAGAAGGTCGACGCCTGGGTCACCCCCACCAACTCCAAGGGTCGGATGGACGGCGGGGTCGACGCGGCGATCAAGCGGCACCTCGGGGCGGGCATCCAGCTGCGGGTGCAGAAGGCGATCCGCGGCGGGTTCGCGGGCACCCTGCCGGTGGGGAGCGCGGTGTGCGTGCCGTCCGGCGCCGTCAACCCGAGGTTCCTGATCTCGGCGCCGACCATGGCGACCTCTTCGCAGAACGTCAGTGAGACCCTCAACGTGGCGCTGGCCTGTGCCGCCGCGTTCCAGGCGGTCCACCGGCAGAACCGCGAGGAGCCCGGCAGCATCCGGTCGGTGGCGCTGGTCGGCATGGGCGCCCAGACCGGCAGGGTGCCGGCGCGGGTGTGCGCCAATCTGATGTGGACGGGCTACACGCTCTTCAACGACTTCGACTTCGACGACTACGACGAGCTGCGCGCCACCGTCGTCGCGCAGCTCGATGACATCGAGAGCGCGCCGGTCGAGCAGCGGGTGCGCATCGCGCCGCCCGCGCGCCGCACCGCCCGCCGCTGAGCCGCCCGTTCGGCGCTCACCGGGCGCCGGGCCCGCACCGCCCCGCAAGCCCACCACCGCTGTCGTCCGCGCCGCGCGCTCCCGTGGTGGCCGTCGGTGTCAGAACCCCGGCGTCACTCGGCGGGCGCCGTCGCCGTCGAGAAGGTCCGCGGGGCCGTGGATGACCCGGTCGACCAGGCCGTACTCCGCCGCCTCGGTCGCGGTGAACCAGCGGTCCCGGTCGAAGTCCGCGCTGATCTGCGCCACGCTCTGACCGCTGTGCTTGGCGATCAGCTCGGCCATCAGTTTCTTGTTGCGGACCAGGCGCTCGGCCTGCACCCGGATGTCGCTCTCGGAGCCGCCCAGGCCGGCGGACGGCTGGTGCATCAGCACCTCGGCGTTCGGCAGGGCGTACCGCTTGCCCTTGGCGCCGGCGGTCAGTATGAACTGGCCCATCGACGCCGCCATGCCGTTGACGATCGTGACCACGTCGTTCCTGATGTGCTGCATGGTGTCGTAGATCGCCATGCCCGCGGTGACCGATCCGCCCGGCGAGTTGATGTACAGATAGATGTCCTTGTCCGATTCGGCTGCCAGCAGCAGCAGTTGGGCGACGATCCGGTTGGCGATGTCGTCGTCCACCTCCTGACCGAGGAAGATGATGCGGTCTCCCAGGAGGCGGTTGAAGATGAGGTCACCGGCTCCGTCGTGTGCGGTCGTCATGGATCCACCTGTCGGTCGAGGCGAGTTGACTTGGATGGATGGGCGAGCCTGCGCGGTTCGCGCCCGAACCCGCTCCACCACTCGCACCGACAGTAGCCGCCGACCGCTCCGGTTCCGGCCCGGTTCAGCGGGGATTCGCTGTCGGCGAGGTCTGTTCGCTGTGAGCACAGTGGACAGACCTCGGCGCGATCACCGCCGGTGACGGCCGTCAGCCGAGCTCGAGGACGAGCTTTCCGGTGTTCTCACCGCGGAAGAGCATCTGCAAGGTGGCGGGGAAGTCGTCGATGGTGCCCTTGACCACGTGCTCCAGCACCTTGATCCGGCCGCCCTCGATCCAGCTGCCGATCTCCCTGCGGGCCTCGGTGAAGCGCGGGGCGTAATCGAAGATCACGAAGCCCTCCATCCTGGCCCGGGCGACCAGCAGCGCGAGGTAGTTGGCCGGCCCCTGGACACCCGTGGTGGTGTTGTACTGGCTGATGGCGCCGCAGATCACCACCCGGGCGCGCTGGGCCAGGTTGGCGAGCGCCGCGTCCAGGACCTCGCCGCCGACGTTGTCGAAGTACACGTCGATCCCCGTCGGCGCATGGGTGCGCAGGGCCTTGCGCACGTTCTCCGCGCGGTAGTCGATCGCGGCGTCGAAGCCGAGTTCGCCGGTCAGCAGGGCGCACTTCTCGGCGCCGCCGGCGATGCCGATCACCCGGCAGCCCTTGGCCTTGGCGATCTGGCCGACCATGCTGCCGACCGCCCCGGCGGCCCCCGAGACCGCCACGGTGTCGCCCTCCGTGAGCGCCCCGACGTCCAGCAGCCCGAAGTAGGCCGTCAGGCCGGACATCCCGAGGGCGCCCAGGTAGGTCGAGGGGGAGGCGGCGGACGGGTCGATCCTCAGGGCGCCCCGGCCGTCGGAGACGATCCGCTCCTGGACGCCGAAGGCACCGGTGACCAGGTCGCCGACTCGGAAGTCCGGGTGGTCGGACTCGGTGACCTCGACGATCGAGGCCGCCCGCATCACCTCGCCGATGCCGACCGGCGGCAGGTACGAGGGGCGGTCGTCGAGCCAACCGCGCATCGCCGGGTCCAGCGAGAGGTAGCGGGTGCGGCCGGCGAACCGGCCCGCACCGGGGGCCGCGGCCGCCTCGGTGACGTGCTCCCAGTCCTCGGGCCCGACGTCGCCCACGGGGCGGCGGGCGAGGCGGATCTGGCGGTTCGTGGTGGACGACATGGCGCCTCCTGGGCGGCGGGGCGGTGGCCCTCGGGGTTCCTGCGGGACCGGGCCGATTTGAGCCGATTCTAAGCAAGCGCTTAGTCAGCGCGCCAGCCACCCTGGATCCACATCCGAGTCCGCGCTCACTCCCACCGGAGCGACCCTGCCGGCCTCCGACCACCGGTGCCGGCGAACCCGCGTCCCGGGGCGGGGTGTTCAACTGTGGGAGACTGACCAGTTACCGAGAGCGGCGTTTTCGATACGGTTCGCGCATGCTGGTCGCGGTGCTCGTTCTTGACGACGTGTTTGACTCCGGACTGACGGCCGTTCTGGATGTGTTCAAGGCCGCCAACGAACTGCGCGGGTCCATTCCGCAGCCCCCGCCGCCCTGGGAGGTCGTCACGATCGGGTTCACCGCCACGGTGCGCACCTCCTGCGGTCTCCTGGTCGGCATGGAGCCGACCGACCGGGCGGGCGACTGCGACCTGCTGGTCATCCCGGCGGTCGCCCCGCCCCCTCCGCACGGTCTGGTGCCGTGGCTGGAGGGCGAGTCCAGCGCTCCGGCGCGTGCGCTGGTGGCCCGGACCCGTGCCCGTGGCGCCCAGCTCGCCGCCGCGTGCACCAGCACCTTCCTGCTCGCGGAGACCGGTGTCCTGGACGGCCTGCGAGCCACCACCGCCTGGCAACTGGCCGAGTTGTTCCGCGAGCGCTACCCGAAAGTTGCGCTCGACGAGCAGCGCATGGTCACCCACTGCGCCGGCATCACGACGGCCGGGGCCGCCTTCAGCGCCGTCGACCTCGCCCTCTCGCTGGTCCGCCGCATCAGCCCGGCCCTGAGCAACCTCGTCGCCGACAACCTGATCGTCGACGAGCGCCCCACCCAGGCCGCCCGCACCGTGCCCACCGCACTCGCCGAGAGCGATCCCACCGTCGCCGCGTTCGAGGCCTGGGCCCGCCGTCACCTCAGCCGGCCCGTCGGCCTGGCGGACGCCGCCCACGCCATCGGTGTCAGCAAGCGAACCCTCCAGCGCCGCACCCAGGCGGTACTCGGCATGTCGCCGGTGCGCTTCGTCCAGGAGCTGCGGATCGAGCAGGCCATCCACCTGCTCCGCAGTACCGACGAGTCCATCGACGTCATCGCCCGCCGCGTCGGCTACGAGACCGCCAGCACCCTGCGGCTGCTGCTGCGCACCCGCACCGGACGGACTGCCGGGCAGCACCGCGGCCAGCGCCCGGCCGACTGAGCCACCCCGACCGCCCCGACCACAGAGGGTGGCCGTGGAACCCACGGCCACCCTCCTCGTGATCCCGCGTCACCTCACCCGCGGCTCACCCGATCCGGACCAGACCGGCGGTGTCCATGTCCGTCGTCCCGCCGTTCACGGCCGGGTAGACCTGGAAGCGCAGCGTGGAGACCGGCTGGTTGGTGGTGTACGAGAGCTGGAAGTACTGGTAGCCGGTGCTGGAGTTCACGCTGTAGGGCAGGCAGCTGTTGGTGTTGGTGGCGCCCAGGCCCCAGAGGCAGAACGATCCGCTCGCACCCCCGGACTGCGACGACAGCCAGACCGACGCCGTGTAGGACGCGCCCGCCCCGACGTTCACCGGGACGTCCTGGTAGACCGAGCCGCCGCCGATGTTGGTGTTGAACGCCAGGTAGCCGGTGCCGTCATGGGCCGGTGCCGGAGCGCCGGCGGCAGTGTTGTAGTTGACCCAGTTCACGATCCCGCCGCTCGGCACCAGTCGCTGCCAGCCGGTGGTGTTCTGCTCGAACGTTCCGGCGGTCAGCATGGTGGGCGCGCTCATCACGCAGTTGTTGGCGCCGTTGCTCCACAGCGGCTGCACCGCGAAGGAGCCCGCCGGGGTGGCGATGGTGCCGAGACCGGTCCAGGCGCACTTGTCGCCGATCTCGTTGTTGCCCGCGTCGTACCAGGCGTTGAGCAGCGGGTCGGTGATGGTCTCGGCCAACTCGTGGCCCTCGACGATGCTGACGCCGTCCAGGGCCGAGCCGGTGACCGAGCCCGCGCCGCAGTTCGAACCGGCGTCGGACATGTACGGCAGGTTGGTGTAGGTGACGTTCGGCAGCCCGGCGATGGCCCCGTGGTAGGCGCACCACTGGCTGCCGAAACCGGAGGTGGAGTGGCCGGTCGGGGTGGCCACCACGATCTCGACGTTCACCGAGTTGCCGGTGGCGAAGTGCAGGGCCGCGTTGCCCGCCTCGGTCTGGATCTGGGCGTCGGTCGGGCTCGCCGGAATGGCGGCCGGGTCCGACCAGGTGCCGGCCAGCACGGGTGACGAACCGGCGCCGTACTGGTTGACGGTGGCCAGCCACGGGTTGCCGCCGATCGAGGACAGGAACCGGTTGAGGTAGGCCTGCTCACCGCTCGGGTCGGTTCCCCAACCCCAGTAGTCCACATAGACCTTCGGAGCGGTCTGGACCGGACCGCCGTGGTTGGACATCGCGCCGGTGATGATGCCCGGCGCGGCGTTCTGCGTCTTCGGCTTGAGCTGGTGCGGGCTGTGATGTGCCGTCACCGTTCCCGCCGCCTCGGCCGTCCCGGGCGCGGCGCCGAACAGGCCTAACGCCGCGGTGAGCGCGACGGCGAAGGCGGCCGTCTTCCTGGCCATACCGATCTCCTTTGATCGATGGTGAGTTGGCGCCCAGCCGGCTGCGGTCCGGCCGGGTCCGCCGGGCTCCAGAGGCCCTGGAGGCCGCGTCCTGCGGCCCTGAAGGAAGCTACGGGTCAGTCACGGCGGCGAGAAGCACCGATGGCGGCAGATCCGATACCGTTCGTGCCACCCGGGCGCGACGGCCGGACGCCACCCTGCGGGGGAAGTCCTGCGAGGAGGCGGCCGGGCACCCTGCCGGTGTCGAGGCGGCCGGCCGCGGAACTCCGGTGCGCCTGCGGGATCCGCCTTCACCGCAATGGTTCGCAGCGCGTGCCTCCACCACCGCGGCCGGCCCCCTGGGAACGAGACACCCGGCGCCGCGCCCGGGGCACAGTGCTGGAGACGCACTTGCGGCGGCCGTCGATGGGATCGGCTCGTGGTTCGAGTGGGTCGGCAGAGCAACGGATCAGCCCGGCGTCACCGCACCCTCTGGCGCTCCGAACCACTCCGCCAGCGCCTCCGCCAGCCCGGCCCTCGACGTCGACGCCTGCGCCCCCACGTCGGCTGCCCAGGCCGTGAAGCCGTCCGGTCGGACGAGGACGGCCGCCAGTTCCGGGCGGGACGGACAGCCGGCCGTCAGGATGTCGACGCGGCCGGCATACCCTGCGGCGAGGGCCCGGAGCTCCGGGTCGTCGGTGAGGTCCAGCAGGAGCGCCCGACCCCCGTGGAGGTGGTCCGCGAGGTGGCTGCCGTCGGTGAGTTCGAGGTCCGGGGTGCTGCGGCCGGTCAGCGGGTGCTCGCCTGGCAGCTGGTACCGCACCGCGGCGCCGTTGAGCCGCGCGGCGAGGTAGGTGGTGCCCATCACCGTCTCCGCCAGGTCGCTGATGATCTCGCGCAGGGCCCGGGACTGCGGGTCCGGACGCATGGCCGCGACCTGGGACCGGGTCCAGTCCAGGACCCACGCGCCGACCGGGTGGCGCTCGGCGGTGTACGTGTCCAGCAGCCCTTCCGGCGCCCGGCCGGCGATCACCGCGGCGAGTTTCCAGCCGAGGTTCATCGCGTCCCCGATACCCAGGCTCAGCCCCTGGCTGCCGAACGCGGAGTGCACGTGCGCCGCGTCGCCCGCCAGCAGCACCCGGCCCTTGCGGTAGTCGGTGACCTGGCGGGCGTGGTCGGTGAAGCGGGTCGCGGTCCGCACCTCGGTGATCGTGACGTCCACGCCGGAGACGCGGCGCAGCCGCGCCTGGAGGTCCTCGGTGGTGACCGGCGCGTCCCGGTCGGCCGGCGGGCCGTCGAACTCCACGGTGACGATGCGGCCCGGCATCGGCCCGTGGGCGTACACCCCGGTGTCCGTGGCGGTCCAGCCGACCTTCAGGTGCTCGGCGCCGGTCATCTCCACGACCGCCTGGTGACAGGTGATCTCCGGTTCCGTACCGGGGAATTCGAACCCGGCGAGCTTGCGGACCGTGCTGCGGCCGCCGTCGCACCCCACGAGCCAACCGGCGCTTACGGCCCCGTGGCCGGTCCGCACGGTGACGGCCCCCTCGCCCGCGTCGAAGCCGGTCAGTTCCACTCCCCGGCGCACGTCGACGCCGAGTTCGTCCGCCCGCACGCCGAGCAGCCGCTCGATGTCCTGCTGCGCCACGAAAGCGATCTCGGCGGCAGGTCCGGCGTCGCCGAGGCCCGGCCCCGTACGGTCGACCAGGTCGGCCCGGAGCATGATTCCGGCGAAGTGTCCGACGAATCCGAGCCCTTGGCCCGCAGCCCGGCCTCCGGCCCCGCCGTTCCGTTCGCGCATGAATGCCTGGAAGCGGTCCATCGCCTGCCGCTGCACCTCGGCCAGCGCGGGCAGCATGCCTCGGCGGTAGAGCGCTTCGGCGCTGGGCGTGGTGATCGCCCCGCCCTTGATCGTCGGGTTCACTTCGGTGAGGCGCTCCAGGACGGCCACCCGCGCGCCTGCGAGCCGGAGCTCGCAGGCCAGCATCAGTCCGACCGGGCCGCCTCCGGCCACTACTACGTCATAGTCCATGGCGCCGACTATGACCGAGGGCCGGAAAGGCCAAAAAGGCGCCGCGGTGTCAAGGGGCCGGCCCCGTGAGGAGATTGGGGCGGGCACCGTTGTCGCTGGGAACGATCACGTCAGTGCGGGATGCCGCTCCACCTGGGTCCGGGACCGCCGAGCAGCTCGCGCCGCCGACCGCAGGCGGGCGACCGGGTCAGCGCGACTCCGGCGGGGCTCAGGACCTCGCCGCGGCGCCGAAGGCGGCCCACACTCCGTCCAGCCATGCGACGATCTCGCGCGCCAGCACGTCGTCGAGGTTCGGCTGCAGCGCCGAGAAGTCGTCGGTGCGGCGGGCGGCGGCGGGCGGCCCGAGCACCGTGATGGCCTCGACGGCGCGACCGTCCCGGCCGATCGGCCGGGACGCGCCGTCGAGGTCGATGAAGCCGGGCACGAAGGTCTGCTGGCCGGGCGTGCGGTTCTGCCAGAGCCGGACCAGTCCGCGGTCGATCAGGTTGCGGTAGAGCGGCCGGACGTCCCGGGTGGCGTCGAACGGATGCACCCTGCTGTCCAGCAGCACGTCCAGCGGCGCCCGCATCGCGGTCTCATCGCCGTGCAGCACGAACCGTCCGCTCTCCTCGTCGAAGAGCACGACCGCGCGCGGCCCGGCCGAGACGTCCAGCACGCCGTGCTCGATGAGCGCGCGGATCTTGGCCATCACCTCGGGCGCGGTGCCGCCGGAGAGCTTGTTCTGCAGGCGCCGGTGCCGGTCCAGGAACTGCCGGTGCGAGTCGGCGGTCAGTCCGCCGCCGTCCACCGCGTGACTGATGACCGATCGCAGGTCGTGCCAGACGCCGTCGACGCTCGCCTTGTACGGGTTGTCGGCATTGCCCTGGTTGGCCCAGAGCAGGTCGCGGTCCAGGAAGTCCAGGTAGGCGGCCTTGAATTCGTGCTGGGTGGAGCCGGGCCGCAGCCGCACCGGGTGCAGCAGGCCCGCCCAGTCGAACCGGTTGCCGCTCGGCTGGGTGGCCAGCCGCCACGGGGAGGTGGTCGGCAGCGGCAGCTTGGCGCGCTGCTCGGGGTCCAGGCCCTCGACGGTGGCGGCCAGGTCCGTACCGAACACCGCGGTCAGCCAGCGGGTCAGCGACAGGGCCGGGTCCCAGCCGGGCACGGCCTTCGCCGCCTCGGTGAGCGACAGGCGCCCGGCCAGCACCTCGCGCAGTTTGCCGCCGACCAGGGCGGCCACCCGCTCCACACCGGGGAGCAGCCGGGTGACCTGGCCGGGCTCGGCCCGCCCGTCGAGGAACTGCCGGTAGGCGTCGTCGACTTCGGCGGCGATCAGGTCGACGGCGGTCGACCCGAACAGCGTGCCGTAGTGCACGGCGGCCATCTCCAGCACGATCAGCGGCATCACCTGCGACTCGAAGTCGAGTTGCGGGCGTCCGCCGTCCTCGGCCGGCAGGCCGGCACTGGCGCGCAGCCGGTCGATCGCCTCCCCGGTCAGGAACCACCCCTGGTGCGGCTGCTCCTTCCGGTTCAGCGGGCGGGTGTTGGGGAGGAAGCCGGTCCAGCTGAACGCGTGGACCGTGGCCGGTTCCAAGCCGCCGGCCCGGTAGCTCAGCCGACCGTCCACACGGTCGAAGCTCCCGCCGCGGCCCTCGGTCAGATAGAGGATCTGGTCGATCGCGGTCAGTCCCAGCCCCGCGCAGCCGACCGTGCTGCCGGCCGGGAGGCTCTCCGGGGACAGGTGCTGCTGCAGCGGGTAGGCGCTCGGCACGTAGCCGGCGCCGGTGCGCTGCGCGAAGGCGCGGTAGGCCTCCGGCCCCGGCTCCCCCGCGCAGTCGTTGCTGGAGTGCCCGGTGACCAGCAGCACCCGGTCGGCGGTGCAGTGCACTCCGGAGGTGGAGACCACGTCCAGCCGGCCGTCGTCGGTGGCGGGCAGGTCGGTGACCTCCTCGGCGTGCAGGGTCACCGTGACGCCGGGCACCTTGGTCAGCTCGTCGACGTGCCGGTCGAACATCTCCCGCAGAGCCACTCCGTGTTGACGCCGCCTCGGCAAGTCGCCGGGGGCCAGGTCGAAGGCCGCGTCACCGGTGGCCCGGAAGCGCTGCCTGCACCACTCGTACAGGGTCGGACGCTCCTCGGGGGGCCGGATCGGGTCCGCGCCGGCCACCGTGTGGTCCGCGGCGAAGCCGATCCGGGAGCCGTCCCGGTTGAGGTAGCTGGTGTGCGGCTGCTCGGTGCTGTGCACCTGTCCGGCGCCGAACTCGCCACTGAGCTCGTAGACGTGGACGGCCAGCCGGCGGCCGTCCAGTCGGTCGATGGTGGCCGCGAGCCGTTCCAGCGCATAGGTCGCGCGGGGCCCGCCGCCCACCAGCGCGATACTGAACTCCCGAGAGTCGTCGGACACCTGATCCTCCATCACACCGTGCCGCACCACGTCGAACGACCTTTCCCGAAACCGTCGGCCCGGGTCAACGGCTTGGTGCACGTCGGATCGCACTCGGGCACGTGCGGAGCCGCTCCCTTCCGCGGGCCGGTGCGTAGCCTTCTTTGGCGTGAACCTGACATAATGTCAACGCGCAGACCGCAGCTCACCCGTTCGAGGGCGTTTGCCATTGCGCCGCGCGGGTTGGACCGGCGGCCGACTTCCCCGAAACGTACCGTCCTGTTGCAGAAGGGCCCCTAGGCTCTTGCCCACCACTCTGATCGAGGAGGCACCCATGCCTGCCAACCCCACCTCGCACACCACCGCCCCCACCGCGCCGCCGGCCCGACCGACCGGCGCCAAGCCCAGCTGGTCGGCCCCGGCGGTGGAGTGCCACCGCACCGGCGCCGAGGTCACCGCCTACGCCGGCCGGGTCACCCCGTGGCGCAACCGCTGACCCGCGAGCGGTTCGCGGCGAAGCTGTTCGACCTGCGCGAACGGTACTGGGACAGCCACCCGTTCCACCAGCGCCTGCACTCCGGTGGCTGCACGCCACCGGAGTTGCGGCGCTGGGTGGCCAACCGGTGGTACTACCAGCTCGTCCTGACCCGCAAGAACGCCGCGATCATCGCCAACTGCCCGCTGCCGGACGTCCGCCGGGTCTGGTCCGAGCGCCTCGCCTACCAGGACGGGCCGAGCGGGGACGAGGGCGGCCTGGCCGACTGGCTGGTGCTCGCCGAGGCGGTCGGCCTCGACCGCGCCGAGGTGCTCGACGAGCGGCACGTCGCCCGCGGCACCCGGTTCGCCGTCGACGGCTACCTGCACTTCTGCCAGACCCGGCCGTGGACCGACGGCGTCGCGGCAGCGCTCACCGAGATGTTCTCGCCCGACCACATGGCCGAGCGGGTCACCGCCTGGCGCGCGCACTACCCGTGGATCGACGAGGCCGGGTACGCCTACTTCGAGCACCGCATCCCGGTCGCCCGCAAGGACAGCGCCCAGACCCTGGAGCTCGTGCTGGACCACTGCACCACGGCCGCCCAGCAGCAGGCCGCGATCGACGCCCTGGCCTTCAAGTGCGAGGTGCTGCGCGCGATGCTGGACGCGGTCGACTACGGGGCCGACCGGTGACCGCCGCGCCGGCTGCCGTGCTCCCCGGGCTGCGCAAGGGAGTTCGCCTGGTGCACGACCCGGTCCGGGGGCAGTCCGCGCTGCTCTACCCCGAGGGCGTGCTGCTGCTCAACGACACCGCCGCCGCCGTGCTGCGGCACTGCGACGGGCAGCGGGACGCCGGCCGGCTCACCACCCGGCTCGGCGCGGAGTACGACGGCGTGGACGGCGCCCAGGTGGTCGCCCTGCTCGCCGACCTCGCCGAGCGCCGGCTGCTCACCCTGGACGGCACCGGCGCGCCGGTCCGGGCGCACACCGCGGCCGGACCGGGCGACGGTCCGCTGCGCCCGCCGGCCCCGCTCGGGCTGATCGCCGAACTCACCTACCGCTGCCCGCTGCAGTGCACCTACTGCGCCAACCCGCTCGAACTCGCCCGGTACCGCGAGGAGCTGGACACCGCACAGTGGCTGCGGATCCTTGACCAGGCCCGTGAACTGGGCGTGCTCCAGGTCCACCTCACCGGCGGCGAACCGCTGTTGCGCCGCGATCTGGTCGACCTGGTGGCGCACGCCCGCCAACTGGGCCTCTACACCAATCTGGTGACCAGCGGCATCCCGCTCGCCGCCGGGCGCGCCGCGGAACTCGCCGACGCGGGGCTGGACCACGTGCAGCTCTCGCTGCAGGACGCCGACGCGAACAGCGCCGACGCCGTGGCCGGGTTGGCCGCCCACGATCGAAAACTGGCCGCGGCCGGGCAGTTGACCGCGGCCGGTCTGGCTCTGACCGTCAACGCCGTGCTGCACCGGGGCAATCTGTCCCGGCTCGGCGCCCTCGCCGACCAGGCGGTGGCCCTGGGCGCGGACCGGGTCGAGTTGGCCCACACCCAGTACTACGGCTGGGCCTGGCTCAACCGCGCCCACCTCACCCCCACCGAGGAGCAGGTCCGGCAGGCCGAGTCCGATGCCGCCGCGGCCCGGGAGCGGCATGCCGGCCGGGCCGAGATCACCCTGGTCGCCGCCGACCACCACAGCGGCACCGTCAAGCCCTGCATGAACGGCTGGGGTGGGCGCCAACTGGTGGTCAACCCCGACGGCGCCGTGCTGCCCTGCCTGGCCGCCGCCCAGCTGCCCGGCCTGCCGGTGCCCAGCGCCACCGCCGAACCGCTGGCGGCGATCTGGCACGACTCGCCCGCGTTCAACCGCTTCCGCGGCACTGACTGGATGCCGGAGCCGTGCCGCAGCTGCGAGTTGCGCGAGCTGGACCACGGCGGTTGCCGCTGCCAGGCCTTCCAGTTCACCGGCGATCCGGCCGCCACCGACCCGGCCTGCCGGCTCTCGCCGCACCACCACCTGGTCACCGCACCGGTCCCGGCCCAGAGTTCCCGGCCGGCGCCCAGGCGGTTCCGCTGATCTGCGCCGACGCCCGTCTCCCCGCCAACGCCCGTGCCGTTGCGCCAAGGCCCGTGCCCGGCCCGCTCGTCGAGCAGACCGGGCACGGCCCGGGTCGGCTCACTTGCTGCCGAACGCCACCAGGTGGCCGTCCCTGGTCCCGATGTAGACCCGACCGCCGTCGGTGGCGGGCGAAACGAACTTGGCCGCCGTGCCGATCGGGAACGACCGGATCAGGTGCATCGTCCCGTTGGCCGGCAGCGCTTCGTAGACCCGCAGCTCGCCGCCGACCCCACCGACGCCGGAGCCCGACCAGACGGCCCAGACCAGCGCGGAGCCGCTCTTGGCACCGTCGGAGGTGACCACGGGCGATCCGGAGCCGTAGCCGAAGCCCTCGTTGCTGGTCGCCGCGCTGCTGAAGACCGGCACGCCGGCGCCGTTCACCGAGTACTTCAGCGCCCGCAGCGGCGCGTGCCCGCTGCCGGTGTCGGTGGCCACGGTGTAGATGTAACCGCCGTCACCGCCCCAGACGGCGGGGTGGCCCCAGATGCCCTCGAACGGCCCGGCCACGCTCACCGGGTTGTCGCCACCGTTCGGGCCCTGCCCCATGCCGCCCAGGTTGTTCCGGTCCAGCACGAAGATCCGGCCGTCCTTGCCCACCTGGACCAGCAGGCTCGGGTGTGCCTTGGTGCCGAAGCCGCTCGGCAGGGCGACCGGACCGCCCGAGCCGAAGTCGGAGTCGTGGCTGTCCAGGCTCCGGTCGTCGACCGGACTGAAGAAGTCCTTCGCGGTCAGGCTGCCGTCGGCGTTCACGGCGAGCCGCACCACCGACTCGCCGAGGTGCCCCGGCGGCCGGTTGCCGGGACCCTTGCCGGGCGACGCCCCGGCGCCGGCGCCGTTGCCGGTGGTGAGGAAGATCCGGCCGTTGCCGTCCGAGACCAGCCCGCCGCCGCTCTGCCAGATCCCGGACTCCTGGATGCTGGACCCGGCCTCGGGCGACCAGAGGGTGAGCTTGCGGCTGCTGGTGTTCACCCCGGCGACCGCACCGACGAACGGGCCGTTGTCGCAGTACGAGGCGAACGCGGCGTAGACCGCGCCGCCCATCAGCAGCAGCCCGGGCCGCTGGGCCGAGTAGAACGGGTCGAACGGATGACCGGGGCTGTTGGTCGGCGTGCCCTGGATGGTCACCGGCCAGCCCGGACGCTCGGCGCCGGTACCGGCGTCCATCGCGTGCATGTACCAGTGCGGGTGCTGCACGTCCGGCCCGTCGTTGGCCTTGTCCACCGCGTAGACGGTGTTGGACGCCGGGTCGTAGACCGGGGTGCTGGTGATGCCGGTCTGCTTGGCGGGGTCATTGCAGCTGACCGCGGAGGTGGGCCAGGCCCGGCCCAGCTGGCGGGTCCAGTTGGCCTTGCCGCTGCCGGGGTCGATGCCGTAGACGTAGTTGTTCTCGGTGGCGACGATCACGTTCTTGGCCGTGACCAGCGGCTGCGCGAGCACCGCCCCGCTCACCGTGACGGAGAAGAGCTGGCCGAAGCCCGAACCGGCCACCCGGCCCGGCGACAGGTTGGGCTCGGCCGCGTCCCAACCGGTGCGCAGGTTGTTCCCCGAGATGGTGCTCTCGACGGCCTGCGCCGGATTGGGGAGCCCTAAGAGCAGCAGGCTCGCTGCCGCCGCCGCTCCCGCTCTCAGTCGCAGCAGCCCCCGTCGACCGCTCGCTTCGCCACCTTGTCGGTGCACCGCTGACATGAGTTCTGGCATCTGATCCGCCCTGGTGTTCGGTTTCCGTGGACGCTGAGGTCCGGCCGAACGCCAGTGTGCTGAGCAAATGTCAGGTTATCTGCGCAATTGCGGTGGACACGGCGTCGAGCCACTCCAATGGCGGCCCAATCAGCGTCAGCTGTTGTCCGCCGCCGCTCGATCAATGAGGTTTGAGTACATACGTACCATCCCCCCACACACCGGAGGCCCGATGGCCGAGGACAGCACCCGCTCGGCAGCCGCCCACCGAAGGTCCGTACGCCGCACCCGGCACCTGCTGCACGCCCTGGCCGCGCTGGCACTCGCGCTGTCGGCGGCAGCCGGCAGCGCGGCGGGTGCCGACTGCCCGACCGGCTCCGCCGTGGAGTCCCAACCGCCGTCCACCGCGGCCCAGGAGAAGGGGATGACCAGCGGGCTGCCGCTGGCCGACCCGGTGACCGCCGACACCCGGCGGGGCCTGACCATCACGCTGGGCGCGGCCCGGACCACCTTCCTGGTGGGCGGCAAGCCGGTCCACGGCGAGTCCTACGCGGGCACCTTCGTGGCCCCGACCCTGGAGGTGAAGCCGGGCTCCACCGTCACCATCCGGTTGGTCAACCACCTCCCGGTGGCGACCAGCCTGCACTTCCACGGCCTGCACATCTCCCCCGCGGGCGACTCCGACAACCCGGCCACCTGCGTTCCGCCCAACGCCACCACCAGCTACCGGCTGGTGATCCCGGCCGGCCACCCGCTCGGCACCTTCTGGTACCACAGCCACGCGATGGGAACCACCTGTCCGGGCAAGTCGGCGCACATGCCCGGCATGCGGGACGCCACCGGCTTCGTCCCCGGCGACGTGGAGAACCAGATCTTCGCGGGCCTGTCCGGCGCCCTGCTCGTCGGCGACGACCGGACCCTCCTGCCCAAGGGCCTGCAGGCCGTCACCGCGCACACCATGGTGCTCAAGGACGTCCAGCTCGACGCCGGCAACCACATCGTGCAGGGCGGCATCAACTCCAACAATCCGACGGTCCGGCTGCTCAACGGCCAGCTGCGGCCGGTGCTGGGCATGCGGCCCGGTGAGACGCAGCTGTGGCGGCTGGTCAACGCCGGCGCCGACATCTTCTACCAACTGCGGCTGGACGGCTACCGGTTCACCGTGGTCGGCGAGGACGGCACGCCGGTCGCCAAGGTGAGCACACCCGACACCCTGCTGCTACCGCCCGGCAAGCGCTACGACGTGCTGGTCACCGCGGGCCCCAAGGCGGGCGCCGCGACGCTGCGCAGCCTCGCCTACAGCACCGGCCCGGCGGGCGACCAGTACCCGGAGACCCCGCTGGCCACCGTCAAGGTCGCCGGCGCCCCGGCGGCCAGGCTGCCCGCGGTCTCCGGTGCCATCCCGACCGCCCCCGCCGACCTGTCGACCGCGCCGATCGCCCGGCGCCGCACGGTGAGAATGTCCCAGGCCGCGGACGGCAGCGCCTACTACCTGAACGCCAAGCAGTTCGTGATGGGATCGTCCGTCTTCGACGCGCCCGCCAAGCTGGGCACCGTCGAAGAGTGGACCATCGTCAACTACACCGAGATCAACCACCCGTTCCACCTGCATACCGGCACCTTCCAGGTGATGTCCGTCAACGGCACCCCGCAGCCGTACACCCGGCGTCAGGACACCGTGGTCGTCGACCGCGCGGTGGGCGGGGTGAACGGCCAGGCGGTGATCAGGATCGCCTTCACCGACTTCCCGGGCGACTGGCTGTTCCACTGCCACATCGCGGGCCACGAGGACAAGGGCATGATGAGCTTCGTCCAGGTGGTCCGCTGAGCCGGCACCGAACGGCGCGACGGTCCGGCCGGGTCCGCTGCTGCGGGCCCGGCCGGACCGTCGTGGCGGTGGCTGACCGGCGGTCAGAACTGGGTGCTGATGGTGACGCCGCTGAAGTCGGTGACGGCGTAGAGGCTGATGTACCGGTAGCCGGCCGTCGGGTTGGTGACGGTGAGGGTCTGGGTGGTGCCGGGGTTGGTGGAGGAGGCCGTGAAGGCGTTCGGCGAGGCCCAGGTGCTGTTGTCGTAGTACAGGGCCGCGGTGCCCGTGCCGCCGGAGGTCGACACCTTCAGCGTGGTGGTGCCGGCCGGCAGGTAGACGTACATGTAGTCGGTGTTGCCGGCGGTCTCCGCGCGGTTGGACCGGGAGCAGTTCTGGCCCAGCGCGTCGGTGCGCGGGTCGGTGCAGGTCGGCAGGGTGGTCGGACCGCCGCTGGTGACGGTGACCGAGGCCGGGGTGCTGTCGGTCCGACCGGTGTTGTCGGTGACGGTCAGGGCCACGGTGTAGGTGCCGGCCTGCGCATAGGTGTGGGTCGGGTTCTGCTGGTCGGAGGAGCTGCCGTCGCCGAAGGTCCAGTGCCAGGCGGTGATGCTGCCGCCGCCGGTCTGCACGGACTTGTCGGTCAGGTTGACGGTGCCGCCGGTGACCGCGGAGTCGAACAGGGCCGTCGGGCCGGCGGCGTAGCAGGCGCCGGCGGCGCAGCTGTTCAGCCAGCTGTCGAAGTCGGCGTCGTACGAGGTGCCCAGGTTGTTGTAGACCGCGTAGCCGCCCTGGAAGTCACCGGTGCGGAAGTGGCTGAGCATGTTCGCGACGTCGCTGGGGTGCTTCTCGACCATGTAGCGGACGGCCAGGTAGCCCCACGGGTAGGTGCGCACCGAGTCCGAGTTGTCGTACGTGCTCTGGAAGAGGGTGCTGAGCTTGTAGGTGTGCTTGGGCGCCTCGGCCATCGCCTGGGTGTCGGTGAGGCCGCGGTAACCGTAGGACTCGTATTCGGCGACGCCCTCGATCCACCAGATGTCGGGCACCGAGACCTCGGTGCCGAAGCTGCCCTTCATGTCGTAGATGCCGTCGAGGTAGTGCGTGTACTCGTGGTTGAGGTTCCACACGTTGGCGGGGAAGGAGTCGTTCCACGACTTGCGGTACATGACCGTGACGGCCCGGTTGTTGGGATCGGTCGGGTCCATGACGGTCTGGCCGCCGTTGTCGGTGGAGTTCCCGAAGATCGCCCAGGAGTAGGTCAGGTAGTCGGCCTGGTTGGCGAAGATCCCGAAGGTGATGGTCTTGTCGTACGGGTTGACCGGGCCGCTGTCCTTGACCAGGTTGTGGAAGTAGCCGTCCTCGCCGCGCAGGCTGGTGCAGACGGTGTTGAGCTCGTCCGCGGTGAGGTTCTCGGTCTCCAGGGTGCGGTTGTCGCAGACCTGCTTGTTCGGCAGCACGGCGGCGGTCAGCTTGCCCGGCAGGTCGCAGATGCCGTAGACCGAGCAGTGCGTCGCGTCGTACAGGTTGGCGTCGTAGGCCGTGTGCACGTAGAGCGGGCCGGTCGCGCCGGTGATCGGGGTGGCGTCGAGCACCGCCTTCACCTGCTGCCCGGCCGCCGCTCCGGCGGCGCCGCCGTCGCCGGCCGCCCGGCCGAGGTCGTTGCCGGTGTTCACCACGAGGTTGCCGTTGGCGCCGGAGGCCGTGCCCTTGTTGGTGATCGCGAAGTCGGACATGACGCGGAAGACGCTCGGGTCCGCGGCCACGGCGTTGACGAAGTCCGCGTTCCAGTTGCCGCGCCACAGCGGGGCGAACAGCACGGCGTTGACGGCCTTGTCCATGCCGGCGACCGCGTCGTAGGAGGTGGTGTAGCCGCTCAGCACCTGCTTGTAGACGTTCAGGTAGGACGCCTGCAGGTTGGCGCTGTCGGTCAGCACCAGGGCGTCGTAGAGCACCGGCGCGTTGGCGGCGGTGACGTCCTTCCAGTGCGCGCTGCCGAAGAAGGCGTCCAGCGCGGCCTTGTTGGCCGCGGTCAGCGCCGGGTCGTAGGTGCCGACGGCGGCGGCGTTGTTGGACTGCACGTACCAGCCGGCGCGCAGGAAGAGCTCCAACTGCCAGATGCCGGTGGAGTCGTCACCGGTGTAGTGGCCGGCCAGCGCCCGGTAGGCGTTGGCGACGGTGAGCATCTGGGATTCCTTGAAGACGTTCCCCGCGTCGGTGCCGGTGACGTTGAACAGCGTGTTGACGCAGTCGCTGGTCGAGCCCTCGACGAAGGAGACCAGCGCGCTGCCCGTGCGGCTGCCGAAGTCTGACGGGGCGCAGCTCGCCGCGTCGGTGGCCGCGGAGCGGCTGGCCTTCGACGGCGCGGCCGGCGCCTGCGCAGGCTGCGCTGGCTGCGCCGCAACGGTACCGGGTGTCAGGGCCTGCTGCGGCTGGGCCAGTTGAGCCCGCGACAGCGGGGCCGCCGCCGGGGCGAACTCCTCGGAGGCGCTCGGGCTGGTGGCGGGGAGGTTGGCACCGAGCGGCTTGGGGGCGGCGGGCGAGGTGCCGGCAGCGGGCGAGGTGCCGGTGGCGGGCTTGGCGCCGGCCGGGCCGGCGGCGGCGAACGCCGCGGGCGCCGGCAGCAGACAGGCCGCGGCGGCACAGCCGGCCACCAGGCCGGACATGAGGGTGGGGACGGGTATGCGCAGTCGCACTGCTGGTCCTTCTCCTGAGTGGGGGTCGACTCACTGCTGAGCATTCAGGCGAGGCCTGGGGGGAATTGACGTGAGTGTGTCAGCAGGATGAAGCAGTGTGCAATGTGACAGGTCATATGACCTTCACGCTGTCCGCCATAACAGGGGCGCTACGGACGCGCTCCCCGGTAGGTCCGGGTCGCCCAGGCCTGGAAGTGCGGTGAACCGGCGATCAGTTCGCGGTAGGCGGTGGTCGCGGCGCCGAACAGCGTCTCGACCAGCTCGCCGCTGACCGCCGCCGAGCGCCAGGCGAGCAGGTAGCGGGTCCACAGCGGGGTGCCGGCCAGGGCCTTGATCACCACCGCGGACTGCGGCCGGGTGGTCGCCTGGACTGTGGAGACGCCGAGACCGGCCGCGATCATGTCCTGGAGCTCCAGTCGGTCGCCGAGGAACTCGTGCACCGCCGCGGGGGTGAATCCGGCGGCGGCACAGGCGTGGAAGAAGACCCCCGGCCAGCCGGCTCCGTCGTCGGGCGTGACGAACCAGGGCTCCTCGGCGAGGTCGGCGAGCGCCACCTCGGTGCGGTGCCGCAGCCGGTGCCCGGCAGCCAGGGCCACGAAGGTCGGCTCGGTGACGATGCCCCGGTGCGCCACCGCGTCGGAGTGCCGCAGCTCCATGCCCGGGTAGTCGACGGCGATCGCGGCGTCCAGGGCCCCCCGCTCCAGCAGGTCGACGATGTCAGAGGACCGGTAGACGCTGCTCACCGTCACCTGGAGCTCCGGCAGCTGGTTGCGGAGCCGGGAGAGCATGCCGGGCAGTACCGGCGAGTTGGTCGCACCCAGCCGCAGCTCACGGCGGCCGACCGCCGCTTCATCGACCGGGCGGCGCCCCAGGCAGTCGGCCCGGGCCAGCACCTCGCGGGCGGCCGCCAGCACCTCGGCCCCGAACCCGGTCGGCGCCACCCCGGAGGCGGTGCGCTCGAACAGCGGCGCGCCCAGGTGCCGCTCGATCCGGCGCAGCTGGGTACTGGTGGCGGGCTGCGAGGCGCCGAGCTGTGCGGCCGCCCGGCCCACGCTGCCGGTGTCGGCGATGGCACACAGCACCCGCAGATGCCGAAGCTCCAGCTCCACCGGGCACCCCTTTCGATGTGCCATTGCACACGTTACATGTCAGATGATCCAAGCACTCACCATCCCGCCCCCGACATGCCGCGTCAAGCCCTGACGGACCGGAGTCACTCCCGCTCCGCGCCACGCACGCCCGGCCAGTCCAGGGCCAGCTGCTGACGGCGCGGCAACTGAGCGACGATCAGGTCGTAGGAGTCTTCGATCATCTCGTCGACCAGCCGCTGCGGCACCGAGCCGTCCAGCACCACGGTGTTCCAGTGCCGCTTGTTGAGGTGCCAGCCGCCGGTGATCGCGGGGTGCTCCGCCCGCAGCCGGACGGCCAGCTCGGGGTCGCACTTGAGGCTCACCCGCAGCGGCGGCTCCCCGTGCAGCGCGCTGATCGCGAACATCTTCCCGCCGACCTTGAAGACCGACGTCTCCGGGCCGAACGGAAAGGTCTCCTCGGCACCGTTGAGGGCCAGGCAGGCCGCTTTGAGTTCCTCGGGCGTCATCACCATGGTCACAGTCTGCCGATCACCGCCGACATCGGCGCCGGCGCCCCCGGGTCGAGTCTCCCCCACCCCGGCCCGCGTGCGCGGGAGCCCGTCCGCGTGCTGCTCCCCGCGCGTGCTCGGCCGGGCTGCCGGGCGCCGTCAGGCCCAGCGGTGGGAGCGGGAACCGCTGCTCACCGGTGAGGCCCGGCACCTCGCGGCTGGTGACCGGGACCCACAGCTCGGGACAGCCGAGGCGCCCGAAGGGCGCCCGGTCCTGCTGTTGACACCCCTGGCGCCCCGGGTTAGAGAGGGAGGGTGCGCCAGGACACACCGGTCGGCGGTCTCAGGGCAGGGCGCACCGGGCCTGGCCCGGGCGGCGTCGGCCCTTCGCGTGCCGAGCTGGTGACCAGCTGCCTGCGCAAGGCCGTGCTGTCCACCGAGGCGTACGGCTGCCTGCTCTACCTCAGCTCCAGCGACCGGCGGT
Source organism: Kitasatospora humi (assembly GCF_020907985.1). Taxonomy (GTDB): domain Bacteria; phylum Actinomycetota; class Actinomycetes; order Streptomycetales; family Streptomycetaceae; genus Kitasatospora; species Kitasatospora humi. The sequence continues at coordinate 40,015 of NZ_JAJJPA010000054.1, forward strand.
TCCTGCAGCTCAGCGCGGTGGCGGGGGTGCCGGTCTCGCTGCTGAGCGGGTTCGTGCGGCTGCCCGTGCCGGCCGCGCATCCGGTGTCGGCGGCGTTCCGCAGCGGCCGCACGGTGACGCTGGGCGGGCCCGAGGAGACCATGCGGCGGTTTCCGCAGCTGCTGATGGGGCTCCCGTACGCGTTCGCCTCGGTGTCGGTGCCGGTCTGCACCGCCGAGCAGGCCTTCGGGGCGTTGTTCGCGCTCTGGCCGGCCGCCGCGCACGGGGTGCCGG
>NZ_JAJJPA010000055.1 GCF_020907985.1 Kitasatospora humi
GAGCTTATCAGATCAGTTTCACTCCGATTAACCGGAGCTTCCCTTTCCGGTCCGCTCTGCCGCCCCTCTCGCGGCGACTCCGGAACTGTACGGGCAGCCGGGCACCACAAGCAAATCGGCGCTCGGGCATTCTGGAGCGCAGTCCGAGGGAGGGGTCGATTCGTGAACATGACAGAACGACTGTCAGAACAAACGGCCGCAGCGGTCGAGGCACTCGTCCGGGCCTGCCGGGGGTTCCCGGTGGCGGTCGAGGTGTTTCCGAGCGCGGTCGCCGAGCCGCGGCGCGTGGCTGTTCTGCTCCCCGGCGGCGGGTTGAACGCGCGTGCCAACTTCGCCACCGCCCGCGACCGCAGTCTGGTGGAGTTCCTCGCCGAGCACGGCTACCTGCCCATCGGCGTCACCCCACGTGAGGACGCCGCCGACGCACGCGACGCGAGCGAGGCCGCCGCCTGGGGCCTGGCCGCCCACCGCACCGATGTCGAGCAGGTGCTCACCGCCATCGTCGAGCACCTCGGCCTGCCCCAGGACCTGCTCGGCCACTCCGCGGGCGCCGCACTGGCCCTCGACCTGGCGGCGCAGCCGGGGTGCGCGGCCGAGCGGGTCCTGGTGCTGGACACCACCGGCCCGTACGACCCGCGGACCGAGCCCGAACGGTCCGCCAGGGCTTCCGCGCTCTGCGACGAGTTCCAGCAGCGGCTCGCGGCGGGCGAGCTGCTCCTCGACCCCGGTCTGAAGGCGGCCTTCGCCGCCACCGACGGGAGCCCGCAGGCCCGGGAGCGGCTGACGCACGCGCTGACCCGGACCAGCGAGCTTCCGGGACCGGCGAACTGGATCTACCACCGCGGGCACAGCGCCGGCGGCGAGTCGCTGGACCTGGACGTCTGGGCGCGAGCCATGGCGGCACTGGGCAGCGGGATGCAGCCGGTGGCGTTGCTGCGGGATCTGGCCGCGCTCTGGGGCGGGCGCGATGAGGTGTACCGGATCGACTGGTCGGCGATCCGCGCGGAGGTGGTCTGGCTCAACGGCGGGTCGGGCCGCGGCGACCACGACCTGGCTGCCCGGCTGATCCGGGCCGGCGGGGCGCGGGTGGACTACCGGGTGGTGCCGGGGTTCGGCCACGGCGACATGGTCTGGGCGCCGCAGGCCGTGAACGCGGTCTGGCCGCTGCTCCTGGCGGACCAGTAGCAGCGGCCAGGGCCGGAGATGGCGAGACCTACCGCGCCATCTCCTCCGCGATCGCCGCGGCGAAGGCGTCGATGTCCTCCTCCGTGGTGTCGAAGGCGGTCATCCAGCGCACCTCGCCGGTGTGCTCGTTCCAGAAGTAGAAGCGGTAACGCTTCTGCAGCCGCTCGCTGACCTCGCGCGGCAGGATCGCGAACACCGCGTTGGCCTGCACCGGGCGGACCACGGTGATGCCGTCGATGCCCCGCACGGCCGTCTCCAGGCGCTTGGCCATGGCGTTGGCGTGGCCGGCGTTGCGCAGCCACAGGTCGCCGGTGAGCAGCGCCTCGAACTGCACCGAGACGAAGCGCATCTTCGAGGCGAGCTGCATCGACATCTTGCGCAGGTACTTGATGTTGCGGACCCGCTCGGGGTTGAGCACCACCACGGCCTCGCCGAACAGCAGGCCGTTCTTGGTGCCGCCGAAGGACAGCACGTCGACGCCGGCCTCGGTGGTGAACTCGCGGAACGGCACACCCAGCGTGGCGGCCGCGTTGGCCAGCCGGGAGCCGTCCATGTGCACCAGCATGCCGCGCTCGTGGGCGTGCTCGCAGATCGCCTTGACCTCGTCCGCCGTGTAGAGCGTGCCGAGCTCGGTGCTCTGGGTGATGGAGACGGCGAGCGGCGAGGCGCGGTGCTCGTCGTCCCAGCCGTACGCCTGCCGGTCGATCAGCTCGGGGGTGAGCTTGCCGTCCGGGGTGGGCACCAGGTGGAGCTTGATGCCGGCCATCTTCTCCGGCGCGCCGCACTCGTCCACGTTGATGTGGGCGCTCTCGGCGGCGATCACGGCGCCCCAGCGCGGGAGCAGGGCCTGCAGGGCGACCACGTTGGCGCCGGTGCCGTTGAACACCGGGTAGGCCTCGGCGCGGTCGCCGAAGTGGCGCTTGAAGACGCTCTGCAGGTGCTCGGTGTACTGGTCCTCGCCGTAGGCGATCTGGTGGCCGCCGTTGGCCAGGGCGATGGCGGCCAGGATCTCCGGGTGGACACCGGCGTAGTTGTCGCTGGCGAACCCGCGGGTCTCGGGGTCGTGGTGGCGCACTGCGTCGGTGGTGTTGCTCATCGGGCTGTCAGCCACAGGTGCTGTCCGTTCAGTTCTGCTGCGGGGCGGGACCAGAGGTCCGCCAGGTGGTCGGCCAGGTCGGCGGTGTCGGTGAAGCCGGTGAACTTGGCCTCCGGCTTCTCGGCCCGCATCTGCGGAGTGAGCAGGGCCTTGATCACCAGGATGACGGCCGCCGCGGTGGGGGTGCCGTCCGGGTCGGTGGTCTGCTTGGCGAAGGAGTGGGCCATGGCGAGCGTCCAGGCCTCGCTGGCGGCCTTGGCGGCCGTGTAGGCGGCGCCGCCCTGGGTGGGGTTGTGCGCGGCGGCGGCGCCGATCATCGCGTAGCGGCCGTCCTTGCTGCGCAGCAGGGCGGGCTGGAAGGCCAGCGAGGTGTGCTGCAGGGTGCGCAGCACGGTGTTGTGCAGGAAGTCCCAGTCCTCGATCTTGGTGTCGGTGAAGGTCTTGCTGCCGCGCCAGCCGCCGACCAGGTGGAACACGCCGTCGACCCGGCCGTGCTCGGCCTCCAGGCGGTCGGCCCACTCCTTCACCCGCTCCAGGTCGAGCAGGTCGATGACCTGGGTGTGCACCGTGGCGTCGGGGACGGCGGTGTGCACGTGGGCGGCGGCCTCGTCGAGCCGCTGCTGGTCGATGTCGGCGGCGATCACCACGGCGCCGCCGGCGGCGAGCCGGCGCAGCACGGCCTGGCCGGCCGGGCCACTGGCACCGGCGACCACGATCACCTTGCCGGTCAGGTCGGTGGTGTTGCTCATGCGGCGATCTCCTTGGGACCGTTGCCGGTGATACCGGTGGTGGCGGCGATGACCCCGCGGAGCTTCTTGGCGAGGGCCTCGTAGAACATGCTGAGCGGGAACTCGTCCGGGTGGACGGCGTCGCAGAGCGCCTTGTTGAGCGCCTTGCCGTCGACGGTGTCCAGCGGCAGGGCCTCGGGGCCCTTGGCCCAGGTGGAGGCCGGGTGCGGGGTGAGGTACTTGGAGACCAGCTGGTAGGCGGCGATCCAGTGGGCGGTCTTGGGGCGGTCGATGCCGGCCCGGTAGAGCGCCTCGATCTCGCCGCAGAGCGCGTTGGTGACCTCGGCGACCCGGTCCCAGTCGATGCTGAGCTTGTTGTCGCGCCAGCGCAGCGCGTCGTGCTGGTGCAGGTAGGCGAAGAGCAGCTGGCCGCCCATGCCGTCGTAGTTGCGCACCCGGCCACCGGTGACCGGGAAGCGGAACATCCGGTCGAAGATGATCGCGTACTGCACGTCGCGGCCCTGGGGGTAGCCTTCGGCCTCCAGGCGGACGGCCTCCTTGAACGCCGTCAGGTCGCAGCGCAGCTCCTCCAGGCCGTACATCCAGAACGGGCTGCGCTGCTTGATCATGAACGGGTCGAACGGCAGGTCGCCGTGGCTGTGGGTGCGGTCGTGGACCAGGTCCCAGAGCACGAAGGTCTGCTGGGCGCGCTCCTGGTCGGCGATCAGCGCGGCGGCGTCCTCGGGGATCTCCAGGCCGAGCAGGTCGATGGCGGACTCGGAGACGGCGCGGAACCGCGCGGCCTCGCGGTCGCAGAAGATGCCGCCCCAGGTGAAGCGCTCGGGGGCCTGGCGAACGGACACCGTCTCCGGGAAGAGCACGGCGGAGTTGGTGTCGTAGCCGGCCGTGAAGTCGGTGAAGGTGATCGGGACGAACATCGGGTTGTCGAAGCGGGTGCGCTCCAGCTCCGCCAGCCAGTCCGGCCAGACCACGCTGAGCAGCACCGCCTCCAGGTTGCGGTCCGGGTTGCCGTTCTGGGTGTACATCGGGAAGACGACCAGGTGCGGCAGGCCGTCGACGCGGTCGGCGGCGGGCTGGAAGGCGAGCAGGGAGTCGAGGAAGTCGGGCTCCCGGTAGCCGGTGTCGGCCCACTTGCGCAGGTCGACCTGGACGGCGTCCAGGTAGGCCGCGTCGTGCGGGAAGAGCGGTGCGAGCTCCTGGATCGCGCCGAGCACGGTGTCCAGCAGCGGGTCCACGGTGGAGCGCTGGACGGTGTTCAGGTCGATCGAGCCGTCCTTCGACTGCAGCGGGCGCAGCGTCTCGACGGCCGTCTTGAGGCGCAGCCAGGCGGGGTGCTCGGCCAGGGCCGCCGCCGGAAAGTCGGCCGCCGCAGTGGGCTTCGACGAAAGATTCTGCATGGGGGACCTGCTTCGACAGAAGTTATTGAGTCAAGAACACGATAAGGACGAAAGGTTCTCCTGTTCAAGGGGGGGCGGGTGAGAAGACCCGCGGACCGACGTGAGAAGACCCACGGACCTTGCAGTCGACCGGCGGCCCGGCGGGCCGGTGGGCCGGTCAACCCGCCGTTCGAGCGTCACCGCGGACCCCGTCACCCGCCACCGGGGCCCCGCCCGGCCCGCTCCCCCGGCGGGCGCTGCGTCACCTCGGCGGGGCCCGCACCCCCGTGCGCCCCGCGCGCGCCCTGCTGGTGGGCCGTCCAGCCGGGCGATCGTGGTGGCACGCCTGCGGCGGAACGCGCCGGGGCGGCCCGGAGGGGGCGAGCGATGCACGGACCGGCCGTCCTGAGCTGGCTGCTGGCGCTGCTCACCACCGCCACGGGCGTCCTGTGCCTGCTGCGGTTGCGCGGCCGCGGTGGGCACGGGGCGTGCTCCTCGGACGCGGTGGAGGCCGCGATGGGCCTCGGCACCGCCGCGATGATCACGCTGGGTGACCGGCTGCCGGCCTCGCTCTGGGTGGCGCTCTTCGGACTACTGGGCGCCGCCGCACTGGCCACCGCGCTCGGCCCGCGGGCCGGCGGCCGGCGGGCGCACCGGCTGCACCACGCGGTCGGTGCGGCGGCGATGGTCTACATGGCGCTGGCGATGCGGGCGCCGCAGCCGCACCCGGGCATGGTGATGCCGATGGGACTGCCGCCGCTGACCGGCCTGCTGCTGCTCTACTTCGGCGGCTACGCGCTCTGGTCCGGCAGCCGGCTGCTGACGGCGGACGGGGTGGCCACCGGTGGCGGACCGGTCCCGCAGGCCTGCCGGCTCGCCATGGGCGTTGGCATGTTCGCGATGCTGCTGGCGCTCTGACACACCGTGCGTACACGGTCGTGAAACACCGCCGGCTGACGCAGCGCGGTGGTGTTGGTCACGGCGCCGGGCCGATGGTTCCGCGTGCCCGGGCGAGGGCCTAGATTGAGCGCAGCGTTCTGTCGCGCCTTCCCTCAGGGGGACTTGCTGCCATGACGGCCCTGCTCGGCCTGCTGCTGCTCGGATTCGTGCTCGCCACCGGCGGGCCCCTCCTGCTGGCCCGGGCCCGCTGGGTCGACCGTGAACCGGTGCTGGCGCTGCTGGTCTGGCAGTGCCTGGTGGTGGCGGTGCTGCTCTGCTGCGCGCTGAGCCTGCTGCTCTCGGTCGCGGCCGCGCTGCCCGCCGTGCGCGCCATGATCTTCACAGGTGCGCCGCCCGGTGTGGAGGCCGCCTACCAGCTGGTCGACGCGGAGGGCTGGGGTCGCCTGGTTGCGGCACTGCTGGCGCTCGGCGGTGCGTGGACGGGGGTCTCGCTGGTCCGGGAGATCCGCGCGGCTCGCGCGCTGCGGGAGAGCCGGCACCGCGAACTGGCGCACCGGGCACCGGAGTTGCCGGTCGGCATCGGAGCGCCGCCGGCCCGCCGCGAGCGGCTGGTGGTGCTGGAGAACGTGCGGCCCGACGCCTGGTCGCTCCCCGGTCCGCAGTCCCGGCTGGTGGTCACCACGGGTGCGTTGCGCCGGTTGACCGACCGGGAGTTGGAGGCGGTGCTCAGTCATGAGCGCGTCCATGTCCGGGCCCGACACCACTGGCTGTCGCAGGGTGCGCAGGCGCTCGCCGCGGGCTTCCCGAGGGTCACCGTCTTCACCGCGTTCCGCGACCAGGTGGGCGAGTTGGTGGAGTTGGCCGCCGACGACCGGGCGGCCCGCCGGCACGGGCGGATGACCACCGCGCACGCGATGGTCGAGATCAACGCCGGGCGCGGGGTGTTCGAGGGCTGCTCCGGGTCGTACGGGCCGGGCCAGTTGGCGCAGGCACCGCGCCGGGTGGACCGGCTACTGGCGGGCGAGCCGCGGCTACCGGTGGGCAGCCGGCTGCGGTTGACCCTGCTGGCCCTGGGTGCGCCGGCCACCGTGCTGCTGCTGGCGGCCGCGCCGGGGCTGGGCGCGCTGCGCTGACCCCGGGGCGATGGCCCCCGGCGACTGGCGAGAACCGCTAGCCGCAGCTCGGCTGACGCCCCATCAGGGAGCGCCGCAGTACCGCGCGGTGGAGCGGCCGGGCCTCCTGGTAGCGCTGCCAGCCCACCTCGGAGAGCAGCACGAAGACGCCCCGGCGGTCTTCCGTGCACATGTGGCGCTCGACCAGGCCGTCCTTCTCCAGCCGGCCGATCAGCCGGGAGAGCGCACTCTGGCTCAGGTGCACCTTCTCGCCGAGCTCCTGCACCCGCAGCTTCCCGGCCCACTCGTCGCGCGACTCGGCCAGCCGCTCCAGCACCTCGAACTCGCTCATGCCGAGCCCGAAGCGCTCCCCCAACTCCCGGTCCAGGGCGCAGGCAGTGGCCGCGTGGCGAGCCAGCAGCTCGCGCCAGGCGGCGACCAGGTCGGCCGACTCGGCCGCGTCGATCTCGGACACACCGCCGACCTTATCACATGCACATGAACAATATGCAACAGAATTAAATCTACTTGCATTGATTGCACATGCATGTAGTGTCACACCCATGCCGACCAACACCAAGCCAACCGACCAGAAGCCATCGCCGACTGATGCCCCGTCAGGACACGAGCACTGGAGCCCCCGCCTCTGGGGCGCCCTGATCGTGCTCTGTGCCGCACTCTTCCTGGACGCCCTCGACGTCTCGATGGTCGGCGTCGCACTGCCGTCCATCGGCGGCGACCTGAAGCTGTCGACGTCGACCCTCCAGTGGGTGGTCTCCGGCTACGTGCTCGGCTACGGCGGCCTGTTGCTGCTCGGCGGCCGCGCCGCCGACCTGCTGGGCCGGCGCCGGGTGTTCCTGATCGCACTCGCCGTCTTCGCCGGCGCCTCGCTGCTCGGCGGCCTGTTGCACGACGGCAACCTGCTGATCGGCGCCCGCTTCCTCAAGGGCGCCAGCGCCGCCTTCACCGCCCCGGCCGCGCTCTCCATCATCACCACCACCTTCCCCGAGGGGCCGGCCCGCAACAAGGCGCTGTCGATCTTCACCACCTGCGGCGCGAGCGGCTACTCGCTGGGCTTGGTGCTCAGCGGCCTGCTCACCTCGGTGGGTTGGCGCTGGACGTTCCTGATGCCGGTGCCGGTGGCCGTGATCGCCCTGGTCTTCGCCCTGCGGGTGCTGCCCAAGCACGCCCATGAGCGCGGCGACGGCGGCTACGACGTGCTCGGCGCGATCACCGGCACCGCCGCGCTGCTGCTGCTGGTCTTCACCGTCACCGAGGCGCAGAGCGTGGGTTGGGCGACGGCCCGCACCATCGGCTCGCTGTTCGCCGTGGCCGTGCTGCTGGTCGCCTTCCTGGTGATCGAGCAGCGCACCGCGCACCCCCTGGTCCGGCTCGGCATCTTCCGCAACGGCGCCGTGGCCCGGGCCAATTCGACCGCGCTCCTGCTGATGGGCTCCTACGCGGGCTTCCAGTTCATCATCGCGCTCTACCTGCAGCGGACCCTGCACTGGTCGGCGCTGCAGATGGGCTTCGGGCTGCTGCCGGCCGGCGCACTCGTGGCCCTGTCGGCCACCAGGATGGGCGCGATCGTGGACCGCTACGGCACCGGCCGACTGCTCCCGCTGGGCAGCCTGGCGATGCTGATCGGCTACGCGCTGTTCCTGCGGCTCGGCCCGCACGGCACCTTCCTGGGCCTGGTGCTGCCGACCATGCTGCTGCTCGGCATCGGCTTCGCGCTCTTCTACCCCTCGGTCAACATCGCCGCCACCAACGGCGTGGCCGACGAGGAGCAGGGCCTCGCCTCCGGGTTGGTGAACACCGCGATCCAGGTGGGCAACGCGCTGGTGCTGGCGGTGACCACCGCCGTGCTCACCGCCGGCAGCCACGGCGGCACCAGCGCGCAGGATCAACTCGACGGCTACCGTCCGGCGTTGGTGCTGGTCACGGTGGTGGCGCTGGCCGGTCTGCTGATCACTGCGGCCGGTGCGGTGCTGGACCGCCGCAGGGCCGGGGTGCGCCACTCGGTGCCGGACTACGATTACCGGCGGGCCGACTCCGGGGCGGCCCTCAAGGAGCGGGTCTGACGGACCGGCAGTTCCCGAGGTCGGCACCCACCGAACCGGCGCCACCACGCCGTTCGGTGGGCGCCGGTCTCACCAGTCCCCCGTTCTGGTGAGACCGACACCGGCCCCGTACGGACCCGCGCCAGCCATCGCCTCGGGCGCAGGTCGGCCACTCTCGGTCAGCACGTGTTGACCCAGAGCCAACCAACGTACGGAGCTGACACGATGGCACCTCGCGGGGAATCGGTCAACGAGGAGATGCGACTGCGCTCCCGGCGCCGGCTGATGCGCGCCACGGTGGAACTGGTGGACCAGCGCGGTTACGCCGCCACCACGCTCGCCGACATCGCCGAACGCGCCGGGCTCGCCCGCGGACTGGTCTCCTACTACTTCGACGGCAAACGGCTCCTCATGCAGTCCGCCACCCACCGGCTGATGCACCTGGAGCTGGCCGCCGCACTGGCCGAACTGCCGCCGGACGCTTCACCGCAGGAGCGACTGGCCGCGGCGATCGACCAAGTCCTGCGCACCGCACTGGACCATCCGCGGGTGATGCGCTCGCACCTGGCGCTGATCCTCGACCCGGACACCGGCGGCTTCGTCCAGGATCCGGAGCAGCAGCAGCTCGGCACGCTCCTGCGGAAGGTGCTGGCGGACTGGGGCGCGACCGACCCGGTGGCCGAACACGCGGTGCTGCGCAGCGCGTTGATGGGCGGCTGCATCGGTGTGCTGCTGCCCGGCGCGCAGACCCCGCTGCCGCCGATCCGGGCCGATCTCTTCGCCCGCTACGGCCTGCCCTGGGAGTTGGGGCGGCCGCCGGAGGACGGGTGTCCCGGCCGGCCGGACTGGGCGCACCTGGCCTCCGGCTGACCGGGTCGCCGGATCAGTTCTCGGCCAGGATGGACGTCAGCAGGTCGGTGGTCTTCTCCGGGGTGAGGCTGTCCACGCAGAGGCGTTCCATCACCTGGACGTAGGCGTCCACGTCGTCCCGCTTGTCCAGGTAGAGCGCGCTGGTCAGCTGCTCCAGGTAGACCACGTCGGCGAGGTCCTGCTCGGGGAAGCGCAGGATGCTGAAGGCGCCGCTCTCCCCGGCGTGCGCACCGAACCGGAACGGCATCACCTGGATCACCACGTTGGGCTGCTCAGCGATGTCGATCAGGTACTGGAGCTGGCCGCGCATCACCTTGGGGCCGCCGACCGGCCGGCGCAGCGCCGCCTCGTCGATCACCGCCCACAGCCGCGGGCCCTGCCCCTCCGCCAGCAGCTTCTGGCGGCGCAGTCGCAGGCCGACCAGGCGCTCGACCTCCTCCTCGCCGAGGGTCGGGCTGCTCTGGGTGAAGACGGCGCGGGCGTACGCCTCGGACTGCAGCAGGCCGGGGATGAACTGCACCTCGTAGGTGCGGATCAGCGAGGCTGCCTCCTCCAGGCCGACGTAGGTCTGGAACCAGCCCGGCAGCACGTCACTGAAGCTGTGCCACCAGCCGGACTTGTTGGCCTCGCGGACCAGGCCGAGCAGCGACTCGCGCTCCTCGCCGTCGGTCACGCCGTAGAGGGTCAGCAGGTCGGCGACATCGCGCTCCTTGAAGCTGACCCGCCCCAGTTCCATCCGGCTGATCTTCGACTCGGAGGCGCGGATGGCGTACCCGGCGTCCTCCCGGGTGACGCCGCGGGCCTCGCGCAGCCTGCGCAGCTGGGAACCCAGGAGGATCCGGCGCACCATCGAACCGCCGCCGGGCTGCACTGTGGTCATGCCGTGGGAACCTCCGCCTCAGGAAAACAGCGCACAGTCTGCCATCATCCGGCCGCTCACAGTGCCTGTACCAGTACAAGGATCTACCAATTTTGCATCGGCACGTCCATCAGCACGTCCATCCGCACGTACGGATGCACGTGCATCCGGCGCCTGCATATGCCAATAGTGCGACTGCACGTGAATCGACTCTTGCATCCGCCGTGAGCACAGAGCACGATGGTGCACGTGCAGTTGCACACCCCCTGTGACAGTCCCGCGGGCTTCGTCGTCGACCCCCTGCACGTGGTCGAGGCGACGGCGAAGCGGCCGAGCGAGTCGGAGGTGACCGGCATGACCCCGCCGGGTCCAGCCGTGTCCGCCCCCTTATGGGAGGAGCTCTTCATGGGCACCGGTACGGCGCTTGCCATCGACCCTGACGTGGTCACCTGCACGCTCCCCCCTCGCTATGACGCGGTGAAGGCCGCGCGCGACTTCGCCAAGGGTTCGCTGCAGCGCTGGGGCCTGGGCGGCATGTTCGACGATGTCGCGCTGGTCGCTTCGGAGTTGGTCACCAATGCACTGCGGCACGCGGTCGGCCGTCCGACCGCGACGGACCTGCCGGGCCACCAGCCGTTCCCGGTCCAGTCCGGTCCGGCCGACGGCCGGCTGCCGATCCGGATCAGCCTGGTGCACCGGGCGCCCCAACTGGTCTGCGCCGTCAGCGATCCGAGCAGTCAGGGACCGGTCACCAGGGAGGCCGACTTCGTGGCCGAGTCGGGGCGGGGGCTGCACCTGGTCGACTCGTTCAGCTGCTCCTGGGGGTGGCACCCGCTGGCTTCCGGAACCGGCAAGGTGGTCTGGGCCGTGTTCCAGACCGAGGAGGCATCCGCCCTGCCCTCGCTGGTGGTTGACGGCGTGACGATCGGACGCCACCGCCGCTCCGCCTGACCGGCCCCGCCCACCGAACGCCGCGCCGTCGCGCGGCGTTTCGCGTTCTCCCGCCCGATCGCCGGCGCCGCTCCCGGACCGACGGACCAGGGGCGCCGACGGACCGACCGACGAGCGGCGCCGAGGACGTGCGGAACGCCGCCGCAGCCTCCCTTCGCCGCGGCGGCGTCCGGTTCGATCCGCCGGGCCCGCCAACAGCCCTGACGCTGGATCAGGTGTCAGGCGACCAGGTGGTCGAACTCCCCGTCCTTGACGCCGAGCAGGAGTGCCTCGATCTCGTCCCGGGTGTAGATGAGTGCCGGGCCGTCCGGGAAGCGAGAGTTGCGCATGGCGACGGCGCCGCCGTCGAGGGCCGCCAGCTCCACGCAGTTGCCCTTGGAGTTGCTGTGGCGACTCTTCTGCCAGACCACGCCTTCGAGGTCCGCTGCGGGCATGCCGTTGTACGTGTGGTGCATCGAATTCTCCCAAGAGCTGGAGTGCTCATAGCGCTCGGCGCCCGACCGCTCCGGCCGCCGGCCGCCTCCGGCTCGTACGGGCAGGGCGAATGCCTTACTTGTCGTGATGATAACGCTAATGCACGTGCATCGGCATGCGATTTTGCGCGTGCACCGTCAGGAACTTGATGTGGCAAACCCGCGCCAAACCGACACAATGCGGCGGATGGATCGGGCAATTGAGGGCGATTCACCCTCCTCGTCGTCACCCCGCGTCAGGGCACTTCCCGCGCTCTCTGACCGGTTCAACCATTGACAGGCCCATTCAATGGTCGAGTTCGCAGCCGAACCCTCACACTCCGTCACATCAACGCCAAATGAGGGTGGTTTCCCGGACACCGCGCCCTGCCGCCGGTGGAGAAGAACTGGACGGCGGACAATCGATCGGCAGCCCGATGCGTACTGATCACGCGCATGTCCTACGATTCTGCGCCATGAGCACTGCAGCCATCCCGGGCGCACCACTGCCCGTCCGCACGCCAGGCTCCCGATCACGGGGGCGCCACCGCCGTCCCGAGCGCCCCGAGGTTCCGGTCGGCGCGGCGCCGCTGGTCCTCGCGGTGCCGGCCGAGGCGACGCCCGAGACGGTCTCGGTGGTGGACGAGCTGATCTCGGTGATCCGCGGCGAGCAGCCCGGCATCGAAATGCTGGCCGGCTGGCTGCCGGGCCCGGCCGCCGAGCCGGTGGCCGAGGAGGAGCAGGACGAGCCGGACGCCCCTCGGGCGAAGCCGGCCGACGTCGCCCCCACGGTGGCCGACCTGGTGGCCCGGGCCGCCGATCTGGGCCTGCCCGCCCCGATCGTGGTGCCGCTGGTCGCCGGACCGCACGACTTCCTGGCCGGGCTGCACCAGCTCGCCGCCGAGACCGGGGCGCAGGTGACCGAGCCGCTCGGCCCGCACCCGCTGCTGGCCGAGGCCGTGCACGTGCGGCTCTCCGAGGCCGGCCTGGCCCGTGCCGACCGCGCCCGCCTGTTCGCCATCGCCACGGCCGCCGACGGCGTGGTGCTGACCACGGTGGGCGGCGAGGAGGCCGCCGCGGCGGCCGGTGTCACCGGCGTGCTGCTCGCCGCCCGGCTGGCGGTGCCGGTGGTGGCCGCCGCCCTGGACGTGCCCGGCTCGGTGGCCGGCGCCGTCGAGCACCTGCGGGCCACCGGCTCGCAGCGGCCCGCCCTGGCCCCGCTGGTGATCGGCCCCGAGGCGAGCGGCGACGCGCTGCTGGCCGCCGCCGAGGAGACCGGCTGCCCGAGCGCCGCGCCGATCGGCGCCTACCCGACGGTCGGCCAGCTGATCGCCTCGGTGTACCTGGCCGCACTGCCCGCTCCCGCCGAGCCCGAGCCGACCACGGAGGACCCCCAGTTCCCCGCGCAGGCCGCCCCGGAGGTCACCGAGGAGGGCTGAGCCCCCGCACGTCCGTCTGGCCCTGTCCGCGCCCCCTGAGGCGCGGACAGGGCCTTTCGCGTTGCGCCCGGGCCCACCGCTTCCGCTGGCAGGTGGTCAGTTCGCGGACACGGTGTCCCAGGCTTCGTCAATCTGCCCGTATCTGTCCGTTTTGACCGCACTAGCACCCCGTCAGGCGCGGGGTCTCGAATCGATAACGGATGCCTGCCAGGCCGCCTTCGAGTCCCTGTGAACTTGCCGGGAGTACTTCTTGCGACACCGCCGGGCTTTGCACGGCCCGTCAGCCTGAAACGGCGGCAACTTCGCTGGCGAACAACCCGGTTGCCCGCTTCCCAGCCAACGGTCCATCAGCCGATCGCACACTTCGATCTTGAAGGTCAAGTGAATGCCATGTGATGTCTCTCACAGTCGTTTGCGAATCCTTCTTATGTCTGTCTAACGTGCTCCCCGTTCGTGGTCACACGGACCCAGCGGGCCGGACGCCGAGTCCTGCCACCGGCCCTGCTGGCGGCGCGAAAACGCAACCACGGCAGGAGCGGGGGACCCAGGTAAGCCGCCCCGGAAGACCGGGGCTTGGGGTGAAGCCGTGCACGCACGGCCGGGCAACTCCAGTCCGAACCCGACAGCTCACCTCGTAGGCGTAGGAGAGGAACGCGTCTTCATGCTGCCCACGACTGGCACGAACCGTCCGTCCCGCAACGCCAAGCGCGCGATCGCCGCCACCGGCCTGCTCGGCCTGGGACTGGCGCTGCCGTGCATCACCGCCACCACCGCCTCCGCCGCACCGGTCTCGGTCTGGGACAAGGTCGCTGCCTGTGAGAGCAGCGGCAACTGGAGCATCAACACCGGCAACGGCTTCTACGGCGGCCTCCAGTTCACCTCCTCGACCTGGGCGGCCTACGGTGGCACCCAGTACGCCCCGCAGGCCAACCAGGCCACCAAGGACCAGCAGATCGCCGTCGCCGAGAAGGTGCTCGCCGACCAGGGCCCCGGCGCCTGGCCGGTCTGCTCGATCCAGGCGGGCCTGACCCAGGGCGGTGCCCCGGCGCAGGTCAACCCGAACCCCGCCACCCCGGCTCCGGCCGCCCCGGCTCAGCAGCCGGCCCCGGCGCAGCAGACCCCGACCCAGCAGCCGGCCCCGGCCCAGCCGGCCGCCCCGGCGCAGCGCACCGAGCACCAGAGCTACACCGTGCTGGCCGGCGACTGGCTGTCCACCATCGCCCAGAAGCACAACGTGGACGGCGGCTGGCAGAAGCTCTACGAGCTCAACAAGTCGGTGCTGACCCAGGGTCCGAACTGGATCTACCCGGGCGAGAAGCTCGACCTGGGCGCGGTCGCCGTGGCCACCCCCGCCACTCCCGCCAAGAACACTGACGAGTCCTCGGACGCCGCCACCCCGGCCCCGGCGGCGATCCCGGCCCGCACCACCAGCCTGCAGACCGGCTCCAGCGCCCAGAGCGCCACCGGTGCCCTCGCCGCCGCGGTCAGCTTCGCGGAGTCCAAGGTCGGCCAGGCGTACGTCTGGGGCGGTACCGGCAACGGCGGCTGGGACTGCTCGGGCCTGACCCAGGCCGCGATGGCCCAGGCCGGCATCTCCATCCCGCGCATCGCCGCCGACCAGGCCGCCGCCTCCACCCGGGTCTCGCTGGACGACCTGCAGCCCGGCGACCTGCTCTTCTGGTCCAACAACGGCGCCGCCTCCGGCGTCTACCACGTGGGCCTGTACGTGGGCGACGGCAAGTTCGTCGAGGCCGCCAACCCGAGCTCCGGCGTGAAGTACGAGACCATCGCGAACTACACCCCGAGCTTCGCCGGCCGGGTCTGACCCGCCGCACAGCCGGCGGGCACCGACCCGCCGCGCCCCTGATCAGCCGAGGGCCGCCTCCCGCACGTGGGGCGGCCCTCGGCCGTTCCGGTCGGGCCCCGGCGGGAGGCGGCACGACCGGGCGCACCGAGGGCTCCGGCGACTGGTCGTCCGTGGCCACCCGGCGCGCTCCCGGTGCACCGGTGCCGCCCCGGCGGGGCCGACGGCCCGGGCCGGCTGCCCCATGAGCGGCGCGGCGGCGCCGAGTCCGGGTGACCGCGTCCGGAGCGCCGGGAGCCGGCGCCTCGGGCTCGCGAACGCGGATGCCGCCGACCCCGAAGGGCCGACGGCATCCGCTGAGCGGCTTCCCGATGGTCCGTTACCGCGCCCGCGCTCCGGTGGAGCCGCGCATCACCAGCTCCGGCTGGAACATGAACTCGCCCCGCTGGGTCGACTGCCCGCCGACCTCCTCGAGCAGCGCGTCCACGGCGGCGGTGGCCATCGCCTCCACCGGCTGGCGGATGGTGGTGAGCGGCGGCTCGGTGAAGGCGATCAGCGGCGAGTCGTCGAAGCCGACCACCGAGATGTCCCCCGGTACGCTCAGCCCGCGCTGCCGCACCGCCCGGATCGCGCCCAGCGCCATCATGTCGCTGCCGCAGACGATCGCGGTGCAGCCCCGGTCGAGCAGCGCGCCGGCGGCCGCGTGCCCGCCCTCCACGCTGAACAGGGTGGAGTGCACCAGCTGCTCGGCGTCCTCGGCGGTGACCCCGAGCACCGACCGCATCGCGGCGGTGAAGCCCTCGATCTTGCGCTGCACCGGCACGAAGCGGCGCTGGCCGACCGCCAGCCCGATCCGCTCGTGCCCGAGCTCGGCCAGGTGCTGCACCGCCATCCACATCGCGGCCCGGTCGTCCGGCGAGATGAACGGCGCGGCGATCTTCTCGCTGTAGCCGTTGATCAGCACGAAGGGCACCTGACGGCCCGTCAGTTTGGCGTACCGGTCGTGGTCGGCGGTGGTGTCGGCGTGCAGCCCGGAGACGAAGACGATGCCCGCGACCTGGCGGTCCACCAGCATCTCGACCAGTTCGTCCTCGGTGGACCCGCCGGGGGTCTGGGTGCAGAGCACCGGGGTGTAGCCGTGCCGGCTGAGCACCTGCTCGATCACCTGGGCCAGCGCGGGGAAGATCGGGTTGCTCAGCTCCGGGGTGATCAGCCCGATCAGGCCGGCGCTGCGCTGGCGCAGCCGGGTCGGCCGCTCGTAGCCGAGCACGTCGAGGGCCGCCAGCACGGTCTGGCGGGTGGTCGCCGAGACGCCCGCCTTGCCGTTGAGGACGCGGCTGACGGTGGCCTCGCTGACCCCAGCCTGCGCCGCGATGTCAGAGAGTCGCGCCGTAGTCACGAGCCCAGAGCCTATTGCAACCATGTCACACTGCCCACCAGCTGGTGCTGTCCGCGGGCAGCACCCCCGGCTGCCGGTCCTCCGCGGAGCTGAGCAGCAGGGTCCCGGCAACCGTCAACTCCACTGGTTGACCGGTGGTGTTGACGGCGCAGACGAAGTCGCCCCGCCGGAACATCAGCACCCCGGGCGGGGTGTCCAGCCACTCGACCCGGTCGCCCGCACCCAGCTCCGGCTGCCGTCGCCGGATCGCCAGCGCGCTGCGGTAGAGCTCCAGCGTGGAGGCCGGGTCGCCGGTCTGCGCCTCGACGCTCAAGGAGGCCCACTCGGCGGGCTGCGGCAGCCAGCTGGGGCCGCCGGCCGTCGGCCCGAAGCCGTAGGGCGCGGCGCTGCCGGACCACGGGATCGGCACCCGGCAGCCGTCGCGGAAGCCGTCCTGGCCGCTGGCCCGGAAGTAGGACGGGTCCTGGCGGACCTCGTCGGGCAGGTCGGTGACGTCCGGCAGGCCGAGCTCCTCGCCCTGGTAGAGGTAGGCGGAGCCGGGCAGCGCCAGCATCAGCAGGGTGGCGGCCCGGGCCCGGCGCAGACCGAGTTCGCGGTCGCCGGCGGTGCGCAGCTGGGTGCCGCCGGGCGGGTTGCCGAACCGGGTGGCGTGCCGGGTGACGTCGTGGTTGGAGAGCACCCAGGTGGTGGGCGCGCCGACCGGGCGCATCGCGTCCAGCGAGGCGTCGATCACCTGGCGCAGCGCGGTGGCGTCCCAGTAGGTCGACAGGTACTGGAAGTTGAACGCCTGGTGCATCTCGTCGGGGCGCACGTAGTTGGCGGTGCGCTCGACGGTGGGGGTCCAGGCCTCGGCGACCAGGATCCGCTCGCCCGGGTACTCGTCCAGGATCTTCCGCCAGGCGCGGTAGATCTGGTGCACGCCGTCCTGGTCGAAGAACGGCATCACGTCGTTGCCGAGCAGCTTCAGCTGGTCGTGGGCGCCGAGGTCGGGCAGGCCGGGGGCCTTGACCAGGCCGTGCGCGACGTCGACCCGGAAGCCGTCGACGCCCATGTCCAGCCAGAACCGCAGGATCGAGCGGAACTCGTCGGCGACCGCGGGGCTCTCCCAGTTGAAGTCGGGCTGCTCCGGGGCGAACAGGTGCAGGTACCACTCCCCCGGGGTGCCGTCCGGGTTCTCGGTGCGGGTCCAGGCCGGGCCGCCGAAGATGGACTCCCAGTCGTTGGGCGGCAGTTCGCCGGCCGTGCCGCGGCCGGCCCGGAAGTGGTAGCGGTCCCGCAGCGGGGAGCCGGGCCCCTCGCGCAGCGCGCGCTGGAACCACTCGTGCTGGTTGGAGGAGTGGTTGGGGACCAGGTCCACGATGATCCGCAGGCCCAGCGCGTGGGCGTCGCGGATCAGCGCGTCGGCGTCCAGCAGGGTGCCGAACATCGGGTCCACCGCGCGGTAGTCGGCCACGTCGTAGCCGGCGTCGGCCTGCGGCGAGGCGTAGAACGGGGAGAGCCAGACCGCGTCCACTCCGAGGTCGCGCAGGTGGGGCAGCCGGCTGCGGATGCCGGGCAGGTCCCCCATGCCGTCGCCGTTGGCGTCGGCGAAACTGCGCGGGTACACCTGGTAGATGACCGCGTCCCGCCACCAGCCTCTGGGCTCGCCGGCCGCCGGGGTGTCGGCGGTGGCGAGGGCGGGCCGGGAGGTGTCGGCCGCGCTTCGGGTCGAGGAAGCCTGGGTCATGGAGAGCAGATCCCTTGGGGACGTAGAGGTGCTGGGCGGTGGCTACTTGACGGAGCCGGCGGTCTGACCGGCCACCAGGTGGCGCTGGACCAGGAGGAAGACGATGGCCGCGGGGATCGCGATCAGGACCGAAGCCGTGGACATCATCGACCAGTTCTCGCTGTACTGGTTGACGAAGGTCTGCATGCCGGCCGAGAGGGTCATCTTGTCCGTTCCGGTCATGAACTGGGTGGCGTAGGCCACTTCGCCCCAGGCGGTGATGAAGTTGTAGAACGCGGTGACCGCCAGGCCCGGTCGGGCCAGCGGCAGGATCAGCCGCCAGAAGGTGCCGAAGGGGTTGAGGCCGTCGATCCGGCCGGCTTCGTCGATCTCGGTGGGGATCGTGTCGAAGTAGCCCTTCATGGTCCAGGCGCTGAACGGCACCGCGATCGTCAGGTAGGTGAGGATCAGGCCGATCGGCTGGTTGAGCAACTGCAGCTTGGCCAGCAGCTGGTAGAGCGGCACGATCAGGATCGCCACCGGGAACATCTGGGTGATCAGCAGGGTCCACATCACCGGCCGCATGCCGGGGAACCGGAACCGGCTGACCGCGTAGCCGGTGGTGGCGGCGAGGAAGCAGCCGACCAGCGTGGTGCAGCCGGCGATCAGCACCGAGTTGCCGAACCAGGTGAGGAACTCGGTGTGGCTGAGCAGGTCGCCGTAGGCCGCGAAGGTGGGGTGGTCGACGAACTTCGAACTGGTCTCGTGCCCGGCCGGCTTGAGCGAGGTGAGGAAGATCCACAGCACCGGGAAGGCCGAGACCACCGAGGCCGCGATCAGGCCGGCGTGCAGCGCGACCGAGGCTCCCGGGGAGCGCTTCCTGCCCTGGACCGCGTCCTTCCGGGCCGTGTCGTTCTGGGCCACGGTCACCACACCTCGCCTTGCTTGCGCAGCGAGCGCCGGTAGAACACGGCGAACACCACGAGGATCAACAGGATGATCACGCCCCAGGCGGAGGACTCACCGAACTGCCGCATGCCGGTGAAGGCCTCGTTGTAGGCGTAGGTGACCAGCAGCTGGGTGCTGTCGCCCGGCCCGCCGTTGGTGAGCAGGAAGATCACCGGGAACATGTTGAAGGTCCAGATCGTGCTGAGCAGGATCACGGTACTGCTGACGGGACGCAGGGCCGGCAGCGTGATGTACCAGAACTTCTGCCATGCGGTGGCGCCGTCCATCTCGGCCGCCTCGTAGAGCTCGGCGGGGATCGACTGCAGACCGCCGAGCACGGCGACCATGACGAACGGGAAGCTCAGCCAGATGTTGACGATGATGACCGAGACCTGAGCCATGGTCGGGTCGTTGAGCCAGTCGACCGCCGGCAGCCCCAGCGCCTGCAGGGCGTGGTTCAGGAAGCCGCGGTCGTGGTTCATGATGAACCGCCAGCTGAACGTGGACACGAAGGCCGGCACCGCCCAGGGCAGGATGAGCAGCGTGCGGTAGAAGGCCCGGAACCGGACCCGGCGGTTCAGCATGATCGCCAGCGCCAGGCCGATCAGGAACGAGACGCCCACGCAGGCGACCGTCCAGCTGACGGTGAAGCCGAGCCGCGCCCAGAAGGTGCTGTTCGCGCCGAACAGGATGTCGGTGTAGTTGCCGAGCCCGACGCTCTTGTAGGTCGCCGGGATGTGCAGGAACTGCCCGATCTGCTTCTCGGTGTTCTGGTCGTTGGCGTTGGTGGTGGAGAGGTAGATCCCCTCCACCAGCGGATAGCCGACCAGCACCGCGATGACGATGACGACCGGGGCCACCAGCGTCCAGGCGTACCAGTGCTTGCTCAGTGCCAGGCGCAGTCGCCCGGCCCGGAGGGAGGGGGGACCGGCGGCGCGCCGCGGGCCGCGGGCGGGGGCGTCCCCGCTCGCGGCCGGCGCACCGGGCCGGCCTGTGGTGGTGTCCACGGCAGCCATGCCCTGAGTCGTCCTTACTTCCAGCCGAGGTTCTTGCGGTAGGCGTCGCCCGCGTTCTTGACGGCGGTCTGCGGGCTCTCCTTGCCGGACAGCATCGCGGTGTACTCGGTCACCAGCGGGGCGAACAGGGTGCCGCCCTCGGGGATCCACGGGCGCTGGTGGGCCTTGTCGATGGCGTCCTTGAAGAACTTCGCCTCGTCGGTGTCGGCGACCTCCGGCTGGGCCCAGACCGACTTGCGGGTCGGCAGCGCGCCGGTGCCCTGGAAGATCTTGGTCTGCGCCTCGGGCGAGGACATGTACTGGACGAACACCTCGGAGGCGGCGGTGTTCTTGCTGCCCGCGTAGATCGCGTAGGACTGGCCGCCCTGCGGAGCCGCCTGCGCGGCGCTGCCGGCCGGGACCACGGCGATGCCGAGGTTGGACTTGTCCGTGAAGGCGCCGCCGCCGCTGTTGATGGTGGCCAGCGACCAGGGGCCGTTGATCATCATCGCGACGTTGCCGGACTGGAAGTCCGACATCATGTTGGTCCAGCCGTCGGTGACCGAGGTCTTGGCGGCGCCGGAGTCGACCAGGTCCTTCATCAGGCTGAAGGCCTTGACGCCGGCCGGGTTGTCGATGGTGACGGTCTTGGAGTTGGCGTCCACCAGGTCGCCGCCCTCGCCGTAGAGGAAGGAGAGGCTCCAGTAGGCGTCGTCACCGCGCAGGTAGAAGCCGGTCTTGCCGAGCTTCTGCTTGATGGCCAGGCTGTCGGCCTTCAGCTCGTCGACGCTCTTGGGCGGATTGGTGATGCCCGCGTCGGCGAACATCTTCTTGTTGTAGAAGAGCGCCATGGTGTCGGTGACCTGCGGCACGGCGTAGGTCTTGCCGTCGTACTTGGTGGCGGCGACCGGGTTGGGCAGGTAGTCGTCGGGGTTGACCAGGGCCGAGGTGCCGTCCAGCGGCAGCAGGTAGTGGTCGGCCGCCAGCTCGGGGGTCCACGCCACCTCGGAGCGGATCACGTCCGGGGCGTCGGTGCCGGTGGAGAAGGCGTTCTTCACCTTGTTCTGGGCGTCACCGAACGGCACGTTGACGTAGTTGACCTTGATGTTCGGGTACTTCTTCTCGAAGTCCGCGATCACGGCCTGGTAGGTCGGCGCCTCGGCCTTGGCGTCGGAGGTGTCCCAGTAGGTGACGCTGCCGCTCACCTTGCCCGGGTCGACCGACGCGCCCGCGGCCGGCGCCGAGCCGCCGCTCGAACCGCTGCTGCCGCAGGCTGCGAGGGTGACGGCCAGGGCCGCAACGAGAGCGGAGGCCGCGATGCCACGCCGCATGAGAGCTCCTAGGTGAAACGGTGGGGGGTGGGTGCCCGAGGTGGGAAGAGGGGGACGATACTGGCCCCCGCGACGCCGACCGCACAGGTGCCGCCATCGGGCTTGGGCAGGAACGTAACAGCGACGCAAGACGAACTGAAAGCTCTTGCAGCAATTTTCTGCAAGAAGCAGGGGATCGTTACATCCGCGTGTCCCAAGGGTTGCCGTCACGCGTCTTGACGAGGGCAGATGCCTGGTCAGGGGTCCTTGACACCGCCGGGGCGCTGGCCATGGGATGGCAGTGGTCCACGCCACCCCACGCGCGGGCCCGCCCTGGCCGGCGCAGTCCAGGGCGTCAGTCGCTCAGGAGGCGCAGCATGGCGTACTACCGCACCGTCGGCACGGTGCCGCCGAAGAGGCACACCCAGCATCGCAACGAGGCCGGCGGCCTCTACTACGAGGAGCTGATGGGCGAGGAGGGCTTCTTCTCCGACTCCTCACTGCTCTACCACCGCGCCATCCCGTCCGCCCTGGTGGACAGCCGGCTGTGGGAACTGCCGGAGGCCAAGGCGGAGGCCAACCACCCGCTGAAGCCGTACCACTTCAAGCTGCACGACCTGTTCCCCGGTGAGCAGTGGCGGCAGACCGACGCGGTGCGCGGCCGCCGGGTGGTGCTGGCCAACGCCGACGTCCGGATCGCCTACGTCGCCTGCGGGCAGGAGTCCCCGCTCTACCGCAACGCCATAGGCGACGAGTGCGTCTACGTGGAGTCCGGCGCAGCCGTGGTGGAGACCGTCTTCGGCAGCCTCACCGTGGGCCAGGGCGACTACGTGGTCATCCCCCGGGCCACCACGCACCGCTGGCTGCCGGGCGGCGACCAGCCGCTGCGGCTGTACGCGATCGAGGCCAACAGCCACATCACCCCGGCCCGGCGCTACCTGTCCAAGTACGGCCAGCTGCTGGAGCACGCGCCGTACTGCGAGCGCGACCTGCGCGGGCCCGCCGAGCCGCTGCTGGTCCCCGAAGAGGCCGCCGCCGCAGACACCGACGTCTACGTGAAGCACCGCGGCAACGGCCCGGGAGGCATCGCGGGCACCGTCTTCACCATGCCCAGCCACCCGTTCGACGTGGTCGGCTGGGACGGCTGCCTCTACCCGTACGCCTTCAACATCGCCGACTTCGAGCCGATCACCGGCCGGATCCACCAGCCGCCGCCGGCCCACCAGGTCTTCGAGGGCAACAACTTCGTGATCTGCAACTTCGTGCCGCGCAAGGTGGACTACCACCCGCTGTCGATCCCGGTGCCGTACTACCACTCCAACGTCGACAGCGACGAGGTGATGTTCTACTGCGGCGGGGACTACGAGGCGCGCAAGGGCTCGGGCATCGGCCAGGGCTCGGTCTCGCTGCACCCGGGCGGCCACACCCACGGCCCGCAGCCGGGTGCCTACGAGCGGTCGATCGGCGCGGAGTTCTTCGACGAGCTGGCGGTGATGGTGGACACCTTCCGCCCGCTGGAGGTCGCCGAGGGCGGTCGGGCGAGCGACGACGGTGTGTACGCGTGGAGCTGGAGCGGGCGCGGCCCGCAGGACGGTGTGGGCAAGTGAGCGAGCAGAGCTGGATCCCGGTCCCCGAGGGTTCCCCCTTCCCGGTGCAGAACCTGCCGTACGGCGTCTTCACCCCGCCGGGAGCCGAGACCCCCAGGGTCGGGGTGGCGATCGGCGAGCACGTGCTCGACCTCGCCGCGATCTGGGCCGGCACCCCGCTGGGCGCCGACCTGGCCACCGGTTCGCTCAACCGGTTCATGCGCCGCGGGGCGCGCGAGTGGGCCTACGTGCGCGAGCGCGTCACCGGTCTGCTCACCGGCGAGGAGGAGCGGCGGCTGGTCGAGGCCAACCTCCACCGGATCGACGAGGTGCGACTGCACCTGCCGGTCGAGGTCGCCGACTACGTCGACTTCTACGCCTCCGAGGAACACGCCACCAACCTGGGCCGGATGTTCCGCCCGGACGCCGCGGCCCTGCTGCCCAACTGGAAGCACCTGCCGGTCGGCTACCACGGCCGGGCGGGCACCGTGGTGGTGTCCGGCACCGAGATCCGCCGCCCGAACGGCCAGCGCAAGGGCCCGCAGGACCCGGCGCCGGTCTTCGGCCCCACGGCGCGGCTGGACATCGAGGCCGAGCTCGGCTTCGTGGTCGGCGCCGGCTCGGCGCTCGGCGAGCCGGTCGGCGTGGCGGACTTCGCCGACCACGTGTTCGGCGCGGTGCTGCTCAACGACTGGAGCGCGCGCGACATCCAGTCCTGGGAGTACGTGCCGCTCGGCCCGTTCCTGGGCAAGTCCTTCGCCACCTCGATCTCGCCCTGGGTGGTGCCGCTGGCCGCCCTGCAGGCGGCCCGGACCGCCACCCCGGCGCAGGATCCGCAGCCGCTGCCCTACCTGGTGGAGAAGGAGCCCTGGGGGCTGGACATCGACCTGGTGGTGGAGCTGAACGGCAGCACGGTCTCCCGGCCGCCGTACGCCGGGATGTACTGGTCGCCGGCCCAGATGCTGGCGCACACCACGGTGAACGGCGCCTCGCTGCGCACCGGCGACCTCTACGGCTCCGGCACCATCTCCGGCCCCGCCGCCGACCAGCGCGGCTCGCTGATCGAGCTGACCTGGAACGGCCGCGACCCGCTCACCCTCGCGGACGGCTCCACCCGGACCTTCCTCCAGGACGGCGACACGGTCACCATCAGTGCGACCGCCCCGGGCGCGGACGGCGTCCGGATCGGCTTCGGCGAGGTCACCGGCACCGTGCGCGGCTGACCTCGGGCACCGTCCCGGCACCGTGCGCCGCTGCCCCGAGCGCCGTCGACCCGCACCGCCGACCCGGCGGGCGGGCCGACGGCGCGTCAGTCGGCACCGCCAACCGGGTGAATTCCGGCGGATGTGCATATCCGTCAGATCGGTGGCACCGGTGTGCTGACCTACCGTTGTCCGGGCATCGTCAATCAACCCTCTGGAGCTGGGACATGCCCGCCATCCGCCGCACCCAGGTGTTCGCCGCCGCTCTGACCGCCCTGCTCGGCTCCACCGCCCCGGCCCTCGCACAGTCACCCGCACTCGACGCGCCGATGATCACGGCCGACTCCGGCCCCACCGGCCCGTACGGCGACCCGCTGAACACCACCAGCGCCAACTGGGCCGGATACGCGGCCACCGGCCACCGGTTCACCAGCGTCCGGGCCGACTGGGTGCAGCCCACGGCGAAGTGCGACGTCAGCGACAGCTGGTCCAGCTTCTGGACCGGCCTGGACGGCGACGGCAGCAACACGGTGGAGCAGATCGGCACCGAGGCGGACTGCTCGGGCGGCTCCCCCCGCTACGCCGCCTGGTACGAGATGTACCCGGCCCTCCCGGTCAACTTCAGCGGCCCGGTGGCGCCCGGCGACCACATCTCGGCCTCGGTGACGGCCGGCAGCCGGGGCCAGTTCACCCTGGTCATCACCGACCACACCCAGAACTGGAGCCACACCCTGCACAAGACGCTGCGCAGCGCGCGGCTGGCCTCCGCCGAGGTGATTGCCGAGGCGCCCTCCACGCAGACCGGTGTGCTGCCCCTGACCGATTTCGGCACCGTCCAGTTCGACCACGCCACGGCCAACGGCCAGGCCATCGGCAGCTTCTCCCCCACCCGGATCTCCATGGCCGGCCAGGCGGCCCAAGCCGGCCAAGCCGGCCCGACCAAGGCCGCCACCTCGCCGCTGAACTCCGGGAACGACTTCTCGGTGGCCTGGCAGCGCCACTGACCGGCCGTCAGCCCGGCCGCCGAGACCGCTGCCCCGGCACCCTCTCGGGGTGCCGGGGCAGCGGTCTCGGCGCGGCGCGGCTCAGACCAGCGCCGGCGCCATCAGGTGGTCGACCAGGGCGAGCAGCACATCACGCGCGAACGTGCGGGTGCGCACGTCGCCGACCAGCACGGGCACGTGCGGGTCCAGGTCCAGCGCGGTGCGGATCTCGATCTCCGAACGGGTGTTGACCCCGTCGAAGCAGTTGATCGCCACCACGAACGGGATCTCGCGGCTCTCGTAGAAGTCGATGGAGGCGAAGCTGCTCTCCAGTCGACGGGTGTCGGCGATCACCACACCGCCCAGCACACCCTGGACGAGGTCGTTCCACATGAACCAGAAGCGCTCCTGGCCCGGGGTGCCGAAGAGGTAGACCACCAGTTCGGGGCTGATCGTGATCCGGCCGAAGTCCAGCGCCACGGTGGTGGTGTCCTTGCCGCCCACCCCGTCCAGCGAGTCGACCCCGACGCTGGCCTTGGTGAGGTACTCCTCGGTGCGCAGCGGGGTCACCTCGCTGACCGAGCCGACCAGGGTGGTCTTGCCCACCCCGAAGCCGCCCGCGATCAGGATCTTGACGGCGGCCGGGGCCGCCTGATCGTTCGTCATCACAGTCTCCGCAGTCCGTCACGTACGGCGGTCAGCAGGGCGAGGTCCACGCCGCCGCTGACCTTGGCGACCGCCAACGGGGGACGTGCCGTCAGCAGGCCCTGGGCGATCAGGTCACCTAAGAGGATCTTGGTGACCGAGACCGGCAGGTTGAGGTCGGCCGCCACCTCGGCCACCGCCGCGGGGTAGCGGCAGCGGTCGAGGATCAGCCGGTGCTCCGGCTGCAACCGCCGGCCCGGCACGATGGCGGACGCCACCGTGCTGAGCACGGTGATCAGGGTGAGGTCGTCGCGCTCTGGCATGGTGCGACCCCGGGTGATGGTGTACGGGCGGACCATCGAGTCCGCGCCGTCGTCACCGTACTCGAAGTCGTCCTCGCTCCAGTGCGCGTTCATCCGACTGCCCCTCGCAACTGCGTCCCGAGTTTCTGGCCCACCTGCTGGACCAGCGTGTGCATGGCCAGCGACATCATCTCGGCGTCCACCTCCTGGGAGGCGATCACCGCGAGGTGGGTGCCCTGGCCGGCCGCGGTGATGAACAACCACAGCTCGGCGAGTTCCACGATCACCTGGTGCACGGAACCGCCGCCGAACAGCGTGCCGACACCGCGGGCCAGGCTCTGCTGCCCGGTGGCCACCGCGGCCAGCCGCTCGGCGTCGGCCCGGTCGATGCCGCGGGACTTGCTGACCACCAGGCCGTCGTCGGACAGCAGCACCGCGTGTCTGGTTCCGATCACCGAGTCGACAAGCCCGTCCAGCAGCCAGTCCAGGTCTTGATGGGTGGCGGTGGTGCGCGTCATGACTGGTCCTCGGTCGTCGGGTCGGCCTGCGTCGAGAAGTGGTGCGGGGCCGTCTGGTTGGGGAACGGGGTGACTTCGCCGGTCGGTTCA
Source organism: Kitasatospora humi (assembly GCF_020907985.1). GTDB lineage: Bacteria > Actinomycetota > Actinomycetes > Streptomycetales > Streptomycetaceae > Kitasatospora > Kitasatospora humi. The sequence continues at coordinate 26,540 of NZ_JAJJPA010000055.1, forward strand.
CCGAAGCGGGCCGCGCGCGAGCGGCGCTGGAACGCTCCGATGGTGGCACCCGACCGGGTCCGGGTCGGCGCCGCCTCCTCGGGGGAGGCGTTCGTCGGCACGGTGCGCAGTTCGGCTGCCAGGCTCGCCCCGCGGGACCGCTGGGGCAGCGGGGGCTCGGCGGGCGCGGTCCGCTCGTGGTCGGGATCGGTGTGGCCCCAGGTGGGGCGGGGTGCGGGGACGGGCTCCAAGGGCTCGTGGTTCCAGTGGTCGACCGGCTGCTCGTCGGGTGACTGGTAGCCGGTCGAGCTGAAGTCGGCCTCGAACTCGTTGTAGACCTCTTCGGTGTACTCGCCACCGGGAGGGCGCACGGGCAGCGGCTCCGGGGGCAGGTCGGGCACGGCGGTCGGGTAGCCGTAGGGCGCGTTGGGGTTCTGGGCGACCAGCTCGCCCGGGATCAGCACCACGGCGCGGGTGCCGCCGAAGGCCGAGGCGCGGAACTCCACCTGCAGGCCTGCGGTGGCGGCGAGCCGGGCGACCACGTAGAGGCCGAGCCGCACGTCGTCGGCCTGGGCCAGCACGTCCATCCGCGGGGCGTTGCGCATCAGCGCGTTGGCCGCGTCGTACTGCGCGGCCTCCATGCCCAGGCCGCGGTCCTCGACCTCGACCGCCAGGCCGCGGCCGACCAGGGCGGCCCGCACCTCGACCGGGGACGGCGGCTTGGAGAAGGTGGCGGCGTTCTCCATCAGCTCGGCGAGCACGTGGACCACCGGGCCGACCGCGCGCTCCGACAGCCACGGGTTGCCCTCGACGTCGATCATGATCCGGCGGTAGTCCTGCACCTCGCCCTGGGCGGAGCGCAGCACGTCCAGCAGCGGAACCGGCTTGCGCCAGCGGCGCTGCGGCTGCCCGCCACCGAGGATCACCAAGTTCTCCTCGTAGCGGCGCAGACGGGCCGTCAGGTGATCGAGGTCGAAGAGGCCTTCGAGCACCTCCGGGTCCTCGTGGCGGCGCTCCATCTCGTTGAGCGTCTTCAGCTGGAGGCCGATCAGCAGCTGGGTGCGGCGCGCGATGCGCTGCAGCAGCTTCTCGAAGCCGCGATGCTGGTCGGCCTGCCGGACGGCGGCGCCGACCGCGCTGTTGCTGGCCAGGGTCAGGGCCTGGCCCAGCCGGTCGAGCTCGTCGCCGCCGGCCTTGCGGGGCTCGCCGCCGATCTGCCGGGCGGTCGCCTCCAGGTCGACCTGCTCGCCGCGGGCGAGCCGCTCGACCATCTCCGGCAGGGTGCGCTCCAGCTCGCCCGCCTGGTCCTGGAGGTCGACGATCCGGCGGCGCAGCGAACGGGTCAGCCGCCAGCTGGTGACGACCACGATGACCACGGCGACCAGGCCGATGAGGCTGGTGGTGGTCACCTTGGTGAGCAGGTCGTCGACGTCCTGCTGCCCGAGCGCGCGCACCGCGGCGCTCCGGGTGTTCGCCAGGGCGTAGGACTGCGGCACCACCGAGTCCATCGCGGCGCGCCACTGGGCGGCCTGCGCCGGCAGGCTCACCATGCCGCTGCGGTCAGCGGTGGCCGGGCGCTGCAGGCTCTGCTCGATGGCCGTCTTGCTCTGCCAGCCGGGGCTGACGATCAGCTTCTGGGCGGCCGCGGCCTCCTTGGCGGGCAGTCGGGGGGAGATCTCCTGCTGGAAGACGAAGGCCTGGGCGCCGATCTGCAGCAGGATGGACGAGTAGGTGTCCTGGGGGAGCTGACCGGTGGGCCAGCCGCGGGCCAGCTGGGCATCCTCGCGGGAGACCATCTCGACGGCCCAGAAGTAGCTCACCAGCACTCGGGTCTGGTAGGAGACGTCGCCGTCGTCCAAGTGGCTGAAAGCGGTGAACAGTTGCAGGTCGGCGGTGGTCGCGGCGGTGTAGTAGCTGTACTCGGCCGCCGGGTCGGCGTTGCCCGCGTCGACCGCCGACCGGTGCTGCGCGAGGTCGTTCAGCGACGAGCGGGCGGTCTGCAGCGCGGTGCGCAACTCAGCCGGAACGTTGTCCATACTGGCCGACGCGGTTTTGGTCTGGAACTCCCGGATCGCGTCGTCGGTCAGCCGCCGCTGGGCGGCCAGCGCGTCGGACGAGCTGCCGGGTTTTGCCAGTTGGTCGGCGGTGAGTCGGCGCTCCGCCTGCAGGTTGAACAGCACCTGGGTGGCGGGCTGGCTGGTTCTGCTCGCCAACCCCTCTTCCGCTGCCTGACGTTGGTAGTCAGCCAGCGTCTGAAGGGATGTCACCGCCCAGAGTGCGGCAACCGCCAGACTGGGGATGATGGCCAGGACGAGCAGGGCTGTGCGCAGGCTCAGCCGAGGGCGTCGGGCACGGGAGGCTCTACGCGCGCGCAGGGCGTTCTCCTAGAGACTGAACGGCTCGTCGATAGTGCGACACGCCGTCTGTGATAAGAGCTTTGACGGAGTGATACTAGTCATACCGCCGGTCTCAACAACAAACGGCCCCCGGTCAGCAGGTGAACCTGAGCAGGGTGACCGAGCGGAACTCCTCCCCCGGTCGGAGCTCGGTGCTCGGGAAGTCGGGGTGGTGCGGCGAGTCGGGGTGGTGCTGGGTCTCCAGGGCGACGCCGGCGTACGGGCCGTAGGCCGTACCGCTCGGACCGGTCACCGCGCCGGCGAAGCTGTTGGCCGTGTAGACCTGGATCCCCGGCTCGGTGGTGAGCACCTCCAACCGCCGCCCGGACAGCGGGTCTTCGAGCAGTGCCGCCCTTACCGGACGGCCGTCCTTCGACGGCGAACGAAGCACCCAGTTGTGGTCGTAGCCACCCGCCAGCGCCAGCTGCGGATGCTCCTCGTGGAGCTGCTCGCCGATCGCCCGGGCGGTGCGGAAGTCGAACGGTGTGTCGGCCACCGGCCGGTACTCACCGGTGGGCACCTGCCGCTCGTCGGTCGGCGTGAAGTGGTCCGCTTCCAGGGTCAGCAGGTGGTCCAGGACGTCGCCCTGCCCCTCGCCGGCGAGGTTGACATAGGCATGATTGGTGAGATTGATCACTGTCGGACTCGTCGTCACCGCGCGGTACTCGATGGCGAGTTCACCACTGGGATCGAGCAGGTAGCTGACCCAGACGTCCAGCGCGCCGGGGAACCCCTGGTCGCCGTCCGGGCTGTGCAGGTGCAGCCGCACCCCGGCCCGGTCGCCGTCCGTGACCGGCTCGCCGGTCCACACCCGGTCCGCGAAACCCTCCGGGCCGCCGTGCAGGGTGACCCCGTGGCCGGTGGGCAGCAGCTTGTGCTCCTCGCCGTCCACGGTGATCCGGCTGTCGGCGATCCGGTTGGCGTAGCGGCCGACGGTGGCGCCGTAGTGCCGGGCCGGGCCCAGGATGTCGTGCAGTCGCTCACTGCACAGCAGCACCTGGGCGACCGCACCGGTGCGGTCCGGTACCCGGACGGTGTGCAGGGTGGCACCCAACGACAGCACCGACACCTCGATCTGACCGCTGCTCAGCGTCCAGCGCTCGATCGCCGCCCCGGCCCCGCCGTGGTCCAGCGCGGCCTGGCTGACCCGTACCGACATGGCTTGCTCCTCCTGGGTTGCCTGAATGGTTGGCGCTCAGCCTAGGGCGGAGTCCGGACGCTCGACGGGCAGCCCCAGGGCTGCCGCCAGCCCCTCGACGTCACTGCCGGTCTTGCGGTGCACGGCCGCGATCCGACGGTTGATCAGGCTCACCGGCACTTCGAGCCGTTCGGCGATCTGCGCGGGCGTCAACCCCTCCACGATCAGCTCGGCGACCCGCCACTCCGCCCGGCTGAGCGCGTCCCGCCCGGTGCTGCGGGGCAGGTTGGGGCGCAGACCGGCGGCGTTCAGCTCGCGCCGGGCCCGGTTGACCAGCCCGTCGGCGTTGCACACCACCGCCAGCTCCATGCCCTGGTGCAGCTGCTCGGTGGCCTCCGACAGCCGGCCGGCCCGGCGCAGCGCGGCCCCGAACTCGACCAGCGCGCAAGCGTGCTCATAGGCGGCCGGGGAGCTGCCGAGCACCGAGACCGCCTCGGCCAGCAGCTCCACCGCCCGCTGGCCCTCGACCACGGCGGCGTTCATCCGCAGCGCGCTGCCGACCGCCGAGGCGACGCCGAAGGCCCGGGCCCGCTGGACGTGCCACTCGGCCAGCTCCCTGGCCTCCCCGGGCCGCTCCGGGTGAACCGCCAGGGCCAGGTGGCCGGCCCACGGCGCCCAGATGGTGTTGCACCAGCCGCGTGCGGCGAGCTGCTCCCCCACTCCGCGCAGCACGCCGATCGCCCCCTGCCGGTCCCCCTGGGCCAGCAGCAGCTTGCCGTACAGCGTGGCCGCGTCCGGCAGCACGATCGCATCGGGGTGGTAGGGCGGGGCGAACGAGTGGTCGCTGGCCAGCTTCCATGCCTCCTCGACCCGGCCGCGGGCCAGCAGGGTGTCGGCCAGCACGCCGACCGCGTCCCACTGCAACGGCAGCCCGGCACCGAGCCGCCGGGCGATCCGCAGCGCGTTGCGCAGGTCCACTTCGGCCTCGGCGAGCGCGCCGCGGCGGAACTTGGCCAGTCCCATCAGGAAGTAGCCGAATCCGGTGTGCCCGCCCTCCCAACCGGCCACGCCGAAGGCCCAGATGGCGTCGTCGATCAGCTGCTCGGCGCGGTCCAGCCGGTCGGTGTAGATGTGGGTGAGCGCGATGATGCCCGGCAGTTCCAGGCCCCACGGATTGGTGGTCCAACCCAGCTCGTCGGGCAGTCGGCCGCCGTCCAGCGCCGAGTCGAGCAGTGCCTGCACCCGGGTGACGCTGCTGCCCCTCAGGGTCAGGTCCCAGGCGCGCAGGGCCCGCGCGGCGCGGGCGTTGACGTCGTCACCGGGCATCCCGGAGGCGAGTTCGGCCAGCCGGGAGGAGCGGCCCGGGCCGTCGGCCTCGTCGCGCTGGAATGCGGCCCACATGAAGTGCGCGACCGCCAGCCTGGTCCGGCCCGGGCCCGCAGCGGTGCGCTGCGCCTCGGCCAGCGTCAGCTCGGTGGCCTCGCCGAGCCGGCCGCTGTGGGCCAGCACCTCGGAGAGCCGGAAGACGGCGTCCACCCGCAGGTCGGTGGGCAGGCCCGGAACGGTGTCCAGGGCCAGCTTCAACTGGTTGGCGGTGGCGACCGGGTCGGTGAGCAGGGTGGCGCAGGCCAGCTCGTAGATCACCCGGGCCCGGATCTCGTCCTCCGGCGGTTCGGCCAGGGCGCGCTCCAGGCAGCGCACCGCCGCGTCCGGGGCGCCGACCGCCAGGTGCTCGCGGGCCGCCCGGCGCAGCTTGGCCACGACCTCGCGGTCGTCGTCCGGATAGGTCTCCAGCAGATGGCGGGAGGACTCGACCAGCGGGCGGCCGGCGTTCTCCAGTTCCACCGCGGCCTTGCCGTGCATCGCGGTGCGGATGGCCGGGCGGATCGACTGGTAGAGCGAGGTGGCCAGCAGCGGGTGGACGAACTCCAGCGGACCGTCGGCCGGACCGGTGAGCACCTGGTGGCGGCGCAGCTCGGCGATCGCGGTGGCCGCCGTGGCCGGGCTCAGCGCGGCGATCCTGGTCGCCACCCGGGGCAGGATCTCGGTGTCCAGCATCGCCGCGGCCTGGGCGAACTTGAGGGCGTCGATGGTCAGTTTGCCCATCCAGTAGTCACCGTCCATGCCCTGGGCCTCGGCGGCCAGGTCGTGGAGCAGCGGCATGTTCTCCTGCACCGGCGCGATGCCGCTCTCGCGCACCTTCGCCAGCAGGGCGTTGACCAGGAACGGATTGCCGTCGGTGACCGCCCAGACCTGGCGGTTGAAGGAGTCCTCGGCGTCCTTCAGGACCTCCCGGACCAGCTTGCCGACGGCCGGCGGAGTGAGCCCTTGGAACTCCAGGTGTCGGGGCGATCCGCCGGCCACCAGGGACCTGAACCTCTGCACCCGGTCGGGCAGTTCGCCGGTGCGCCAGGCGATCGCCAGCAGCAGCGGCAGTTCGGGGCAGCGCACCGCCAGCGACTCCAGCCAGACCAGCGACTCCTGGTCGGCCCACTGCAGGTCGTCCACCAGCATCACCAGCGGAGCGCGGACCCGGGCCAGTTGGGTCATCACCACGTCCAGGCCCTGCTGCACGCTCAGCGGATCGAGGTCCTCGCCGCTGGGCGGCACCAGCCCCAGCGCGGGTCCGGCCACCGCGCGCCACTCGCCGAGCACTTCGTCGAGTTGCTCGGCGGACAGCTTGCTCAGCTCGCCCAGTAAGAGCTGGCGCAGCAGGTGGAACGGCTCCTTGATGCGCTGCTCACCGGCCCGCCCGCTCAGCACGGTGATGCCCTGGGCACCGGCCATCGCCCGGATCTGCTGCAGCATGGTCGTCTTGCCCATGCCGGCCTTGCCGCTGTAGAGCAGCAGCGAACCGAGCTCGACACCGCCGGCCGCGTACTCCACCCGGAGCCGGTCGAGGGCCTGCTGTGCGCCCTGGAGCGCACCCTCCCGCTCGTAGATGCCGGACTGCGGCGCCTGCGGCTCGTGCCGCGCGCCTGCACTCCCGTGTTCGGTCACCCTCGGTCCCCTCCACCGCCGCACTGCGTGATCTGGTTCCCGAGGTTATCGTCGCCCGGGCCGGTTGGGGTCCTTTTGGGCAGGTCCGGCATCTGATGATGATTCAAATGCCGAGGCTGTGGGCAATTGCTGCGACATCAGTGTCATCTGATGGTGCTACGGAAGGCCCGCGTCGGGCCTGCGGCTCCGCAGGCCGTGCCGGGCGCTCCGCCGGGCCGCCGTACCCCAGCCTTCACTCCCCGGGAGTCCGATGTCCGATGCGAAGACCCTCGACGTCCCCTATCCGTACCGCCGCAACCCGCATCGCGCCAGTGCCGAGGCCCGTCACCGGCGGTGGCTCGCGGAATTCCGCATGCTCGGAAGCCGGATGAGCCCGGAGACCTACGCCCGCTGGGACGTGCCCGATCTGGCCTCCCTCAGTTACCCGGACTGCGCCGCCGAGGAGTTGGCCCTCGCCACCGACCTGCTGGGCTTCTACTTCCTCTTCGACGACCAGTTCGACGGGCCGCTGGGTCGACGCCCCGCAGAGGTCGCGGCGGTCTGCGACCGGCTGACGGCGGTGCTGCACGGCACTCCCGCGCCCGCTGACCAGCCCTGCGCCCTCGCCTTCGAGGACCTCTGGCAGCGGATCCGCCAGGGCATGTCGCCGCGCTGGCGAGCCAGGGCGATGTACAGCTGGGAGAGCTACTTCGCCAGCCACCCCGCCGAGGCTGCCGGTCGGCGCACCGGTGAACCGCCGGACCGGGAGAGCTACTTGATCCTGCGCCGGGGCACGGCGGCGATGGAGTCGGTGCTCGACATGGTGGAGCGGCTCGGCCGGTTCGAGGTCTGCCCCGCCGCGTTCCACAGCCCGCCGCTGAGACAGCTGCGCCAACTGGCGGCCGACATCCCCTCGCTCAGCAACGACGTCCGCTCCTATCCGCTGGAGGCGGCCCGGGGGGACGTCAACAACCTCGTGATGATCACGCGGCGGGACCGCGGCTGCTCCCTGGAGGAGGCGGGCGCCGTGGTGCTCGCCGAGGCGCAGCTGATGCTCGACCGCATCGCCCAGCTCGTGGACGAACTTCCCCGCGCCTACCGGGCCCTGGAGCTCGCCCCGGAGCAGCGGCGGGCCGCGGAGCGCTATGCCGACGGTCTGACGGCGTGGTTGAGCGGTTACCTCGACTGGGAGAGCAGGACCGGCCGCTACCTGGCGCAGTGAACCGGTCGTTCCCCGCAGCCGAAGCCGCTCAGTCCACGCACGCCCGCACCGCCGTGATCAGGTTGCGCGAGCGGATGTCGCCGGTGACCCCGGGCTGCATCCCGCACGTCACATAGCCGAAGCCGATCCCGAGTTCGGGGTCGGCGAAACCCAGCGCGCCACCGCGCCCCGGGTGCCCGAAGGCCGCCGGCGAGGTCATCGGGGAGGTCGGTCCGTGCCGGAAGAAACCGTGGCCGAACCGGGAGTTGACGATCAGAATCCGGTCCGGGCCGTCCGACGCCGGTCCCATCGCCTCGGCCAGGGTCTCGGGCGTGAACAGCGCGGTGGCTGCCCGGCCGTCACCCGCGCCGATCAGGGCCGCGTAGTAGCGGGCCACCGAGCGGGCGGTGCCGATGCCGTTGGCGCCCGGGATCTCGGCGGCCTGCGCGGCCGGGTCGTTGAGGTCCAGCCGCGGGTCGACCACCGCGAAGGAGCGGGCGGTCAGCGAGCTCGGATCCTGGTAGGCGTCGACCACCGTGCGCTTGGGCCGCAGCCGCAGGCCCGCCGATCCGCCGGCGGGCCGCGGCGCCGGCAGGTCGACCAGCCGGCCGACCCGGGCGCCCGCGCCGGCCGGCAGCCCGATCCACAGGTCCAGGCCGAGCGGCCTGGCGATCTCCTCGGCGACGTACCGGCCGACGGTTCGCCCGCTCACCCGGCGGACCACCTCGCCGATCAACCAGCCGTACGTGTACGGGTGGTAGCCGTGCGCCGTGCCCGGCTCCCAGAACGGCTCCTGGGCGGCCAGCGCCGCCACCGCCGGCTCCCAGGCGAGCACGTCCTCGACGCGCAACGGGCGGTCCAGCGCGGGCAGTCCGGCCCGGTGCGAGAGCAGCCAGCGCACCGGTATCCGTTCCTTGCCGGCCGCCTTGAACTCCGGCCAGTAGCTCGCCACCGGGGCGTCCAGGTCGAGCAGGCCGCGCTGGGCCAGCAGCAGCGCCGCCCCGGCGGTGACGCCCTTGGTCACCGAGCGCAGCACCTGCGCGGTGTCGGCGGTCCAGCCGATCGCGGGTGCGGGCCTGCCACCGACTTCGGGCCGGGCGTCACCGGCCCACAGGTCGACCACCTTGCGGCCGCGCACGTAGAGCGCGAACGCGGCCCCCAGCTCGCCGTGGTCGCGGAAGTTGCGGGCGAACGCGTCCCGGACCGTCTCGTAACCCTCGGCCGTCTCGCCCCAGATCTCCACCACCGCGTGCCGCCTCTTCCGCATCCAGCCGCTCCCGTTCGCCACCGCACTCTAGTCTGAACGCCATGAGCGACCCGACTGAGGAACTGGTGGACGTCGTCGACGCGCAGGACCGGGTGATCGACACGGTCACCCGGGGCGAGGTGTACCGGCGCCGGCTCACCCACCGCTGCGCGGCGGTGCTGGTCCGCGACGCCGAGGGGCGGGTGTTCACGCACCGCCGCGCCCCGTGGAAGCTCTACGCGCCCGGCACCTACGACGTCTTCGTGGGCGGGGTGGTCGGGGCCGGCGAGAGCTACCGGGACGCGGCCGTCCGGGAGGCCGAGGAGGAGCTGGGCGTGACCGGGATCACCGTCGAGCCGGCCTTCAAGTTCCTCTTCGAGGAGGACGGCTTCGGCTGGTTCTGCGATGTCCACACCGCTACCTGGACCGGTCCGGTGTCCCCGCAGCAGAGCGAGATCGACTGGCACGGCTGGCTGACCGAGGAGGAGATCGCCGAGCGACTGGCCGCGGGCGAGTGGCGGTTCGTCCCGGACGGGCTGGAGGCGTGGCACCGCTACCTGGAACTGCGCGACCGGCTCGGCTGACCGTCACCGGCCGGCCCGTCCCCTTCGACCGGCTGCCCGCCGGTCGGCTCCGCTGCGGTCGGCTCCGCGTCCCCGGTCGGCTGCTCGCCGGTCGGCTCCACGTCATCGGCCGGTTCCTCGCCGGTCGGCTCCGCGCCCTCGGCCGGCTGCCAGTGCGGGTGCTCCCGGGCGGCCCACCGCCGGTCCACGCTCCCGGTGCGCATCCCGCGCCGGGCCTCCGGGTCGCGCATCGCCATCCAGAGGTGTCCCAGCACCACCACGCCGACCGCCAGCGCCAGCCAGTCGTGCACGAAGGTCGCGCCGGTGCGCCAAGCCAGCGGTGCGAGGCCGGTGAACCACATCAGCAGCCCGCTGCCGAGCATCACCACCACCGCGCCGGCGATCCAACCCGCGTAGAGCTTCTGCCCGGCGTTGAACTTGCCGGCCGGCCGGTGGTAGCCGCGCCAGAGCACCGCCCGCAGCCACTCCCGGTCGTACGGGGCGAACCGGTTGAGCCGGCCCAGGTCGCGCCGGAGTGCCCGGGAGCCCAGCCCCAGCAGCAGCGGCACCGGCAGCAGCAGGCCGGCCCACTCGTGCACGGTCGTCACCAGCCGGCGGCGGCCCACCAGGACGGCCAGCTGCGGCAGGTAGAGGCAGGCGGCGGTGGCGACGCAGAGCAGTACCAGCCCCGCGGTGCAGCGGTGCACCCAGCGCTCGGCCCGGGTGAACCGGGCGAGGCGGGTGCCGTCAACCGGTGGGCGCATCGTCCCGCCCGTTCGACCGGCCGACCCAGGCGTCGACGTCATAGCCGTTCTGCTCCCAGTAGCCCCGCTGCACGGTGGGCGTGACGGTGATCCCGCTCAGCCACTTCGCCGACTTGTAGAAGTACATCGGCGCCACGTAGAGCCGCACCGGGCCGCCGTGGTCATGACTGACCGGCTGGTCCTGCATCTTCAGGGCGACCAGCACGTCGTCCCGGCGGGCCTGGTCCAGGGTGAGGCTCTCCGTGTAGCTGCCGTCGAAGCAGCTGAAGTGCACCGCGGTGGCACCCGGGCGCACCCCGGCCGCGTCCAGCAGATCGGCCAGCCGCACGCCTTCGAACGGCGTCGCGGGCACCCGCCAGCCCGTCACGCACTGCACGTCGTGCACGATCCGGTGCTGCGGCAGCGCCTGCAGGTCGGCCAGGCCGTAGCCGGCCGGCCGGTCGACCAGCCCGTCGACGGTCAGCCGGTAGTCGGCCGCGGCCACCGGCTTCACCGGGCCGGTCACCGAGTAGTAGCGGAAGCCGCCCGCGTCGGGCAGCAGGCCGGTCAGGCCGGTCGGGTCCTGCTTGGAGAGGCCGGAGAGCACCGAGTCCAGCGACTTGGAGAGCGTCGGCCCGGCGGCCACACCGGCGGCACCCAGCGCGATCACGCCGAGCATCACCCGGCGGCCCACCGGCGTACCGCGGGTGTCAGGGTTGTCGTTCACGGCACCGATTCTCGCCACCGCGCCGGTGCCCGAACAGGGCCGGAGCGCCCACGTCACACTTTCGTCAGCTTCTGACAGGCCGGATAGGCTGGCACGCATGGCTTCCCGTACGCCCGCCGCCGCGGCCGCCGCGCAGACACCGAAACCGCAGCCGCGGCGCCGGCTCAGCGTGGACGAGCGGCGCGAGCAGCTGATCGCCGTCGCCCTGGAGCTGTTCAGCGCCCGGCCGCCGGAGGAGGTGTCGATCGACGACATCGCCGCCGCCGCGGGCGCCTCCCGGCCGCTGGTCTACCACTACTTCCCCGGCAAGCAGGCGATCTACGAGGAGTCGCTGCGCCTGGCCGGGCAGGAGCTGGCCGGCCGGTTCGAGGAGCCGCAGGCCGGTCCGCTGTCCGAGCGGCTGGCCCGGGTGATGGCGCGTTACCTGGACTTCGTCGCCTCGCACGGGCCCGGTTTCGCGGCACTGCTGCGCGGTGGTTCGGTGGCGGCCAGTCCCGGCACCAACGCCGTGATCGACGACGTCCGCCAGGCCGCGCACGACCAGATCCTGCGGCACCTGGCGCTGCCCGACCCCAGCCCGCAGCTGCGGCTGACCGTGCGCGCCTGGATCGCCCGGGCCGAGATCACCGCCCTGGACTGGCTCGCCGACCTCCAGCGCGAGCCGCGCGAGGTGGTCGGCGAGCGGCTGGTGCAGGACTTCGTGGTCGGTCTGGTGGTGACCGCCGCCCGCGAGCCGGCGCTGGCCCCCGCCGTGGCCGACTACCTCGCCACCGAGCGCCCGGGCACCCCGACCGCCGCCCTGGTCCGCGACCTGGCCGGCCTGCTCGCGGTACCGGGCCTGGCCGGGACGCTGGGCATGCTCGCGGGCGGTGCCGACGGCGAGGCCGGATGAGCCCCGCAGCCGTCTGATACAACAGCGGGGAGCACTACGGCGAGCACGATCGGGGGCTGCGGGCCATGACGCAGGACGGCTACGGAGGCGGGACGGCGGCTGCGGACACCGCACAGGGGGCGGGAGCAGCGGGAGCGGCGGCGATCGCCGCCGGCACGCCCGCCGAGCTCATCGCGGCCACCCTGGACTCCTTCACGGACGCGCTGCTCGGCTCCGGCGCGGTCCGCCAGCCGGCCGCCGCACTGGAGGCCGGCAGCCCGCGCGGAGCACTCTTCGACACCTGGCTCACCCTGCGCGGGCCCGGCCGGCTGGCCGTGCCCGGGGTCGGCACGGTGGTCTCCTGCGCCACCGCACCGGCCGCCGCGACCGCGAGCGGCACCGTCGCCCTGCTGCTCGCCCGCTACGGCGCCGGGCCGGTGCGCGGGGAAACGGGCCCGCCGTCGGCCGGCGCGTTCCAACTGCCGGTCAGCGCCGAGCCGTCGGCCGCCCGGCTGCGGCCACCGTTCGCCGCGCCACTGGCCGAACTCGCCTCCGGCCGGCACACCTTGGCACCCACCGAACTGGCCGCCGGCACCGGCGTCGAGGTGCGGCTGCTGCTGCCACCGGCCTTCCACGCGCTGGGCGTGCGCGGCGACGACGCCGCGCTGGCCGAGCAACTCTCCGAGGTGGCGGAGGAGTTGTTCCCCGCTGACGGCCCGTCGGCGTGGCGCGACTGGGCGGTGCTCAACGCCGTGCTGGCCGACGACAGCGCCGCCGCCGGGGTGCGGTACGCCGGGATCGCCGCCGTGGAGGTCGACGGGCAGCCCAGCAGCGCCTCGCTGGTGGTCTCGCTGCAGCCGAACGTCACGCCGATCGCCGAACTGGCCGCCGAACTCGCCACCGCCCGACCGCACGCCGAGGTGTGGACGGTGATCCTGCCGTCCGGGCCGGCGGTGGTGCTGGTCCAGGGGCGGACCGGCGCGGTGCCGGCCGCGCTGACCGCGGACGGCGCCCGCCGGTGGCTGGTCGCCTCGGTGGCGCAGGCCTTCATGCCGCTGCCGGACGGGGCGTCGCTGCTCACCGTCCAGCTGGGCACGGCGCACCGCGAGGACTGGGACCGCTATGCCGCCCTCTTCGCCCGGGTGCTGCGGAGCATCGAGCTCGGCTGGGACGGCGTGGACGGACGGGCGGCGGCGGCCGCGCGGCTGGGCGCGGGGGGATCGACGGTCGCGCCGCTGGCGGTGACGGAGGTGCCGGGGCTGACGGCGGCAGCGCCCAGCGCCCCGCCCGCCGCCGTGCCGCCTGCGCCCGCCGCCCCGCCGGCCGCGGCCGCCGCACCCCCTGCTCCGGTGGTGCCGCCGATGCCGACGCTGCCGCCGAGCACGCCGCCCGCCACGGCGCCCGACGGTCCCGTGGCCACTGCCGAACCGGTGACCGCCGGCGAGACCGCGGCCGCTGCGCCGGTGGCTGCTGCTGACACCGCGGCCGCTGCGCCGGTGGCCGAACCGGAGCCCCGGCCCAAGCCGGTGCCGCTCGACCCGTTCGGCACGGTGATGGCCAACCAGCCCGCCGACCCGTTCGGCACGGTCACGCACGGCACGACGGCGCCCGCCAGGAGCACCGAAACCACCACCGCGCCCACCACCGTCGCACCTCCCGCCCCGG
>NZ_JAJJPA010000056.1 GCF_020907985.1 Kitasatospora humi
GTCCCAGTGCAAGCCGAGGGCTTCGCCTTTGCGCATGCCGGTGTTGATGACGAGCTCGACGAGGTTGGCGAACAGCGGGTCGTGCTCGTGGGCGTAGTCGAGGAAGCGCACCGCCTCGTCGGGGGTCCAGATCCGGCGTTCGGGCGTGGGCGGGCGGGGGATGATGGCGGGTCTTGCGGGGTTGTGGCCTAGGCGGTGGCGCAGGACGGCCGTGCCGAGGGCGCTGGAGAGGGTGGCGAGGATGTGGTGGACGGTGACGCGGCCGCGGCCGGCGGCGAGTTCGGTGCGCGCGTAGGCGTCGATGTGTTCGTAGGCGAGGTCGTCGAGGGGGATGTGGCCGAGGGCGGGGATGAGGTCGTTGTGGATGTAGGCGCGGTAGCGGGCGAGGGTGGTGGGCTTGAGCCGTAGTTCCTGGGTGGCGAGCCAGGCGATCAGGTACTCGCCGAGGGTCTGCCTGGGGTCGGGGCTGTAGCCGAAGGCCTTGCCGTCGAGGAAGCGGTGCAGGTCGGTGCGGGCGGCGTCCTCGTTCGGGTAGCCGCCGCGGCGCACGGTGTGGCGGCGGGCATCGGACCAGGGGACGTCGACGGCGTAGGTCCAGGTGCCGTGATCGGGCTCGGAGAGCAGGCGCGGGCAGCGGGCGCCGAGCTGGCGCCGGTCGGTGTCGCGGCAGCCGCAGCGCCGGTAGACGCGTCCGCGATCTTTGGTTGAGCGTCGCATCGTGATCGCCTCGAAGGCTCGTGCGGAGGTTTCCTCCCAGTCTCGCCCCCCAGACGCTGGTCGTCCTTGTGCTAGTCCAAGGGAAAAGCGCAGGTCACGCTAGGAATCTACGGATGGTGGTCGCGTGGTGGTCGCGCCGCTCGGGCATTCGAGCGCCGCCGGGCCCTTCTCGCGCCGTCTCCGTCTGCGCGGGTGCCGGCCGAAGTGGGCAGGAGCGGCCCACGGACCCCGATTTTCGTCACTGTGGGTGACCGAAACCGGATCCGGGTTCGCTGTGTCGACAGGCTGCGCGCTGCTGGCCACACGGCGCCCCCGAGCGGCGGGGCGCTGCTATAGGAGCCGGTCGTGGTTGCGCGCGGCGGCGGCGCGGACGAGTTGGGCGAAGCGTGCGCGGCTGTGGTGCTGGTGCGTTTCGGCCTCCCGTTCCTCGTCGTCCTCGGTTTCGTCCTCTTCGTCGTTGTCGAGTTCGTCGTACTCGCTGTGGAGGAGCCAGCAGCCGTGGATGCCGGCGAGGAGGTCTTCGAGGAGATCGCGGGCCGGGCGCTTCGGGTCGAGCGGGGTCAGGCGCAAGCCGATGTCCTGGATGTCGTGTCCGTCGTCGCCGGCGTACTCGGCGAGGGACTCCTCGAAGTCGTCGAGTTGCTCGCGCAGGTCGGTGGGGTCGGGCAGGAGGCCGTCGGCGACGTGCATGGCGTGGTGGACGAGGGTGGTGACAACTTCGCGCGGGGAGGCGCCGGAGTCGAGGAGTTCGAGGACGAGGGTGGGTGTCTCGTGGGGGAGGGCCTCGATGTCGTCGGCTTCGAGCAGGACCGCGGTGGGGCTCTGGCCGGAGGCGTCGGCTGCGACCTCGGCTGCGGCGGCCAGCCAGTGGGCGGCTGCTACCGACGCGGCGGTCGGGTCGATGTCGGAGAACAGGGTTGCCGGCCCGAAAGGGTCCTGTTCGAGGAGCCGGTCGGCGGCGGCGACCTGGACGGGAGAGGCGTCCTCGCGGCTGAGGAGCACGGCCTGCTGTGCGCGGCCGGTGAGGCCGCCGAGTTCGGCGCTCTCCACGGCGGCGAGTTCGGTTGCGGTCTCGGCGAGCACGGCCTTGGCGAGGTCGGGGTTGTCGAGGGCGTGCAGGGCGCGACCGGCCTGGTGGGCGGACTCGAGCAGGGGGCTGTATGAGACGGTCACCGAGCCGCCCTGCGGCAGGTTCGGTTGGGAGATCACCTCCGTGACCTCGTTGAAGGCTTGGCGTTCCTTCTCGCGTCGCCAGCCCTCGCTGTTGGGCTCCACGGAACCGGCGGCGCTGGCGGGGTGGGTGTAGGTGTGCCAGGCGGCTTCCGACAGCTGGGTGAGGGCGCGGGCCAGGCTCAGGAGCGCGGCGGTGTCCGTGCCGGTGGGGAGTGTGGCGATGCGGGTGGCGAGGTTGCCTTCGCCGGTGCCCCAGGTGGCGGTCAGCTCGCGTCGGTCGGGGTCGACGCAGTAGCGGGTCATGAAGTCGTGCCTCCGGGGAAAACGCGCCCTGCACAGTGCTTTCTGGCGAACCATTCTGACGCACAGGCGGCTATCGCGCTGAGCGGCGTGCCCGCCGGCTTGATGATCTACTGCTCATGTCGGGGGCGACGATCTGGCGTGCATCGGATCGCGGTGTCTCTCGGGTAGCCCCTGAATGAGGCTACGACCGGTTGTCCACTCATTCTCAGCGCCGCGGAGGCGGTCGGCGCCTTGGGGCGCCGTTGCCGGGTCGTCCCGTTTCCGGGCCACCGGCTGAGGGCGGTCCGCAGGATTGGGCATGTTCTTCAGGTGATGGATTGTGACTGTGGGCGGCACCGGCGCGACGGTGCCGCCCACAGGTCTGCGGGGGAGGAGCGCTTCAGCAGCTGCGCAGTTCGGGGGTCTGGTTGAGGACTTGGGTGCGCTGCGAGGTGAACTCGCGGTAGGTGTCGCCCTGCTCGGTGCCGGGTCGGAAGGCAGCGACGCGGTGGCAGTTGACGAAGGCGAGTTTGACGCCGAAGTGGTCCTCCAGGCTGGCGCGGATGGCGTTGCTGGCCAGGGCGCGCAGCAGTTGGGCACGCTCGTCGTCGGTGGGCGTGGTGTTGTTGTCGACGAACTCGTTGGTGGTGGTGCCGAGTTCCTCATGGAGACCGGCGACGACCCGGTATGCGTAGGGGAGGGAGGTGCGGACGGTTTCGATGAAGTCGGCCTGGCTGACCTCTCCGGCTTCGGCCTGGGCGAGGAGGGCCGGAGTGATGTTGAGCGACATGGGGGCGGTCCCTTCGTGTCTGCGGGTCGGTTAGCTGGAGGAGAGTGCCTGGAGGGCGGCGGGGCCGTGGACGAAGCCGGGGTCGATTTGCTGTGCCAGGTCCTCGCCGGTGCTCTCGTTGGCCCAGGCCGCGGCGTTCTTGAGGTGGAAAGCGGCCGCCTGGGCCTGGAAGTGCTGCCAGTCCTGGGGGCGGGCGTCGACGGCGGAGTGCAGCCGGTCAAGGGCGGCCCGGTTGGCTTCTTCGAGTCGGTCGAGCGGTGCGTGGTGGCCCTGCTCTTGGGCGCGGACGTAGGGGGAGTGTTCGAGGCAGACGAGGAGGTCGTCGCCGATGTGGTGGCGCAGGAAGTCGACGTCGTCGGGGCCGGTGATCTTGTTGCCGACCACGGCGAGCGGGACGGCGTGCTCGGCGGCGTAGTCGCGGTACTGGCGGTAGACGGAGACGCCCTTGCGGGTGGGCTCGGCCACGATGAAGGTCAGGTCGAAGCGGGTGAAGAGGCCGGAGGCGAAGGAGTCGGCTCCGGCGGTCATGTCGACGATCACGTACTCGCCGCTCTGGTCGACCAGGTGGTTGAGGTAGAGCTCAACGGCTCCCACCTTGGAGTGGTAGCAGGCCACCCCGAGGTCATCCTCCGTGAACGCGCCGGTGGCCAGCAGGGTGACCGCGCCAGCCGGGCGGGCGAAGCGCTGGTGGATCGGGTCGTCTCCGGCGGGCCGGAGCAGGCGTGATCCCCGGCCGGCCGGCGTGGTCTTGACCATGGCCGCGGCCGAGGAGATCAGCGGGTTGTAGCCGCGCAGGTAGTCCTTGATTTCGGTGAGGTGCTCGCCGAGGGCGGGCAGCAGGAACGCCTGGTCCTCGCTCATGCCGAGGGCGACGGCCAGGTGCTGGTTGATGTCGGCGTCGACGGCGACCACGGTGCGCGCGGACGCGGCCAGGTGACGGGCGAAGAGTGCGGACAGCGTGGTCTTGCCGCTGCCGCCCTTGCCCACGAAGGCGACCTTCACGGGGGCTCACGTTCTATCGAAGATGAAAACCATTACAGTTAGCGACTGTGATGGATGAGCTGACGCTGTGTCAAGTCGCCGATGGCTGGGGAAGGGCGCGGAGGGGGCGGGCGTTCGCGATGCCCTGGTGCGGGTTGAGTCGGCCTGGAGTGCGGCCCTGGCGTTGCCGCCAGCCCGGTTCTCCAGGCCGCTCTCCGAACCTGTCGTGCGCCTTGCAAATGCAAAGGGCTCTCCACAAGTCCCGAAATGGGGCCTGGTGTTCCCTCCTATGACGCTGTCGCGGTCGAGGTGAGAGCACGGGCTGAGCCGGGTGATCCTGGACGGTCACCGGGTGTGTTGTCGCTACGACGGCGAGTCGGTTCCCAGGGCGTCGGCGAACGGGTCGTCGGAGAGTCGCCAGCGCTCGACGCCCAGGGAGAGTTCGGTATCGGTGAGCAGGCAGTTGTTCAGCAGGTGGTGGAGTGCGGTGACGTCGAGGTCGATGCCGGTGAGGGTCAGTTCGCAGCGGCGCTCGCCGTAGTAGGGGTGCCAGAGCAGCGCGGCGAAGGTGCGCCGCTCGGCCGACGCCGCCTGCCATGCCTTGCCGTCCTCCTCGGGCAGCCAGGTGCCTGCGGTCTGGATGGCCAGGTGCTCGCCGGCGGACTCCCACCGGTGGATGGACTGGGGCCGGTTGGCGAGCCACAGGTGCCCGTGTCCGCGAATGACGCCTGCGCAGATCTGCGCCAGTGCGTCGTACAGGCGTTGTGCGTGCATGGGCCGGCGGGATGACCAGTACGTGGTGCGGACGCCGAACTCCGGTGCGCGCAGCTGCCGGGGGACGGGCAGCGGCCCGTGCCGGTCCCGTACGTCGTTGGCGGCGAAGTGGTTCTGGCCGATCAGTGCCGAGAGGTTGGGCGTCCAGAGGTTGCCCGACAGTGGGTCGTGGCAGATGTGGGCCATTGAGTGGTACGCGGAGAGGTGGCGCACCAGGGCGACGGCGCGTGCGGAGGCGGCGGGATCCGGGTCGTGTGCGTTCGATGTCACCACCGTCCTGGCGCTCTCGAGGTGCTGGGCGGCGGTCTCGGCGACGGTGCGTCGGTCTGTGGGCCCGATGGCCAGGCCCCGCTCCAGGAGCCGGTCGCCGGAGCCGAGATCGTCCTCGAGTCGCGACAGGTCGACGCAGGCGGCGACCGTGTCGATGCGCAGGTGATCGGCGAGTGCCTGCCCGCGGATGTGGCCTTCCGCCACATCCAGGGCGACCAGGTCCGGCGCCATGCCCGGTGGCAGGGTGAGCAGCAGGTGCCGGTAGCGGGCGGTGCGCGCCAGTCGCAGCAGGACGGCGAGCAGAGCCGGCGGCAGTGCGTCGGAGGAGCACGGCCGCGACGGCGACAGCGTGCCCCCGCCGACCGGCCCGCGGCGCTCGTACACCTGCCAGGAGACCGTACGGCCGTCGGAGCCGACCCGCACGGCGAGCACCGCCAGTCCCGGGACCTCGATGCGTGCCAGGTCGGCGACGCAGTCCCGGACGCCGGTGGCGAGGCCGCCGAGCACGGTGACGGGCAGCGGGCAGGGCTCGCCCTGCGGGGTCAACTGATTCCTCCTTGGTACACCGGACGAGTCGGTGTGTGTCAGCTCGCGGTGCCGGGCTTGGAGCCGGTGAGGCCGTAGCGGCGCTGGAAGCGTTCGACGCGGCCGGCGGTGTCCAGGACGCGGGCGTTGCCGGTGTAGAAGGGGTGGCTGGCGGAGGAGATCTCGACGTCGATGACGGGGTAGGTGTTGCCGTCCTCCCACTCGATGGTCTTGTCGCTGGTGGCGGTGGAGCGGGTGAGGAAGGCGAGGTCGCCGGCCTTGTCGCGGAAGACGACGGGGCGGTAGGTGGGGTGGATGCCGGGCTTCATCGGTGTGCTCCTGTCGCGAGTCGGTTCGAGGGTCAGCGTTCTTCGCGGAAGTCGACGTGCTGGCGGACGACCGGGTCGTACTTGCGCAGCACCAGGCGGTCGGGGTCGTTGCGGCGGTTCTTGCGGGTCACGTACGTGTAGCCGGTGCCGGCGGTGGAGCGGAGCTTGATGATCGGGCGCAGTTCGTTGCGGGCCATCGGGGTCCTTCCTGGCGTGTCGTGCTGGCGTGATCCTGACTCTACCGTAATGGTTTTCGTTTTCATCTAGTGTAGTGTCAGCTCAACGTTCGCGGCAGTGGCGGCATTCCCCTGGCCCGCCGGCCCCGTCTGCCGCCGCTGTCCTCACCGGCACGGAGTCGCCATGTCCGCCCATTGCCAGCTCACCGGTCGCAAGCCCGGTTTCGGCAACGCCATCTCCCACTCGCACCGGCGCACCAGGCGCCGCTTCGACCCGAACATCCAGACCAAGCGCTACTGGCTGCCGAGCGAGGGCCGGTTCGTCCGCCTGACGCTGAGCGCCAAGGGCATCAAGACCGTCGACAAGCTCGGTATCGAGAAGGCCGTCGCCGTCGTGCGCGCCCGGGGAGAGAAGGTCTGATGGCCAAGCGCAGCAAGATCGCCAAGAACGAGCAGCGCAGGGTGGTCGTCGCCCGGTACGCCGAGCGCAGGGCCGAGCTCAAGCGCCTGATCGCCTCGCCCGCGACCCCTCCCGAGGAACGCCTGGCCGCGCAGGCCGAGCTGCAGCGCCAGCCGCGTGACGCCAGCGCCACCCGGGTCCGCAACCGCGATGCGGTCGACGGCCGCCCGCGCGGCTACCTGCGCGCCTTCGGGCTCTCCCGCATCGGGGTGCGCCAGCAGGCCCACGCCGGATTCCTGCCCGGTGTGCGCAAGGCCAGCTGGTAGCACGCCTCATATGCCGGTCGCATCCCGGACCGTGCCAACTCTCCCGGTCCGTGCGGCCCGGGGTGCGACCCCCGACCTGCTCCGCCGGCCGACGCCGGTGCGGCGCCTGAGAAAGGAAGACCCGTGTCCCAACAGAGCCTGCTGCCCGTGGTGGTGGTCGCCGGCCTGCACGAGGCCGAGCGCCGTCAGGCCGTCCTGGAGCTGCTCGCCGGCTGCGAGGGTGCCGTGGTCCTGCACCACGACCTGGCCGCGGCCGGCGAGGGCAGGGTGGACCGGAAGGCCTGGGACGCGTCCGGCCCGCTGGGCGAGGCCCACGTGCCGCTCACCAACGACTGCCCGTGCTGCGCGCTGCGGGAGGATCTACTGCCCGAGTTGCTGAAGATCGCCGACGCGGGGCGCCATCGCCTGGCGGTGGTGGAGCTGTGGGGCGGCAGCGACCCGCACCCGCTGGTCGAGGTGATAGCGGGTGGTGAGGCCGACGACCGGTGCATGCACGAGGTGGTGGACGTGGTCGGCGTGGTCACGGCCGTCGACCCGCTTCGGGTCGTCCCGGAACTGTCGGTCTCGGACCAGCTCTTCGAGCATCGTCTGCACACCTGCGGCGACGACGACCGCACGGTGGCGGAGGCGCTCGCCCACCAGATCGAGTACGCCGACGTGCTGGCCCTCTCCCACACCGAGCAGACTGCCGGGACGGCGGAGTTGCACGCGGGCATCGCGATGCTGCGCCAGCTCCACCCGACCGCACGCGCCGCGCGGCTGGGAACCGGAGCCCTGGTTCGTGCGGCGCTCGGGGGATTCGACGTGACGGCCGCTCGTGACCGGGTCAACCCGGCGCTGGCCCTGCTACCACAAGCCGCCGACGAGGCGGGCGTGGCCACGCTCGTGTGGGAGCGCCGCCGACCGCTGCACCCCGAGCGGCTCTACGAGGCCCTCGACCAGCTGGTCCCGGCCGCACAGCGCAGCCGCGGGCGGTTCTGGCTCGCCAACCGCCCCGACCTGATGCTCGCCTGGGACGCGGCGGGAGCCAACCTTGCGGTGGAGGAGTGCGGTCCATGGCTGGTCACGCTGCCGGATGCGGCCTGGGAGCTCTACCCGCCCGCACGGCGTGCCGCCGCAGCACTCGACTGGGACGCCGTCCACGGCGACCGGGTGCAGCAACTGAGCTTCACCGCCGAAGGCCTGGACGTGGACGGGATCACCGAACTGCTCGACCACTGCCTGCTCACCGACGCCGAACTCGCGGCCGGCGAGTCGGGCTGGAAGGCCCTGCCGGACGCCTTCGAGGAACTGCTCGATCCCGTCGGCACCTGACGCGTACGCAACTCTCACCAGAAACAAGGAAGCCGTGACCAAGATCGCCCCCGCCCGCCGGGACCGCAAGGCACGCCCCAACCCGCTGCACGAAGCCCGCATCACCTACATCGACTACAAGGACACGAACCTCCTGCGGAAGTTCATCTCCGACCGCGGCAAGATCCGAAGCCGTAGGGTCACCCTCCCCCAGCCTTCGGCCGGGGGTGCCCCCACCACCGCCCAGCAGCAGAACGCCATGGCCAGGGCCATCAAGAACGCCCGCGAGATGGCCCTGCTGCCGTACGTCTCCGGTGCCCCGACCGCCGTGAAGGCCGGCCGGTGAGCGGCCGCCTCCCGGTCACCGTGCTGTCCGGGTTCCTCGGCGCGGGCAAGACCACGCTGCTCAACCACCTGCTGAACAACCGCGACGGCCTGCGGGTCGCGGTCATCGTCAACGACATGAGCGAGATCAACATCGACGCCGCGCTGGTCCGCGAGGGCGGTGGAGCGCTCTCGCGGACCGAGGAACGCCTGGTCGAGATGACCAACGGCTGCATCTGCTGCACGCTGCGCGACGACCTGCTGGAGGAGGTGGACCGGCTCGCCCGGGCCGGGCGCTTCGACTACCTGCTGATCGAGTCCAGCGGCATCTCCGAACCGATGCCCGTCGCGGCCACCTTCGCCTTCGCCCGCGACGACGGCGCGACCCTGGGCGACGTAGCCCGCCTGGACACCATGGTCACCGTGGTCGATGCCGCGAACTTCCTGCCCGAACTGCGCGGCGGCGACGAGCTGACGGCACGCGGCCTCGACCAGTACGAGGACGACGAACGCACCGTCAGCGACCTGCTGATGGACCAGGTCGAGTTCGCCGACGTGCTGGTCCTGAACAAGACCGACCTGGTCACGTCCGAGGAGGCCGACCGGCTCGCCGCCGCGCTCAGCCGCCTCAACCCCGCGGCCCGGATCGTCCGCGCGACCGGCGGGCGGGTCCCGCCCGCCGAACTCCTCGGCACCGGGCTCTTCGACCTGACCAAAGCCCAGGAGGCCCCGGGCTGGGTCGCCGAACTCAACGGCGACCACGTGCCGGAGACCGAGGAGTACGGCATCAGCAGCCTGGTCTTCCGCGCCGAACGGCCCTTCCACCCCGGCCGGCTCTGGGAGTTGGTGAGCCGCCGGCTCGACGCAGGGGAGTTCGGCACCGTGCTGCGCTCGAAGGGCTTCTTCTGGCTGGCCTCCCGACCGGCCGTCACCGGCCTGTGGTCCCAGGCCGGCTCGGTCGCCCGCTTCGAACCCTCCGGCATGCGCTCGGTCACGAGCCCAGCGACGCACCTGGCTGCTCTGACCGACGCCACAGCGCTGACCGGCCTCGGCGACGAGCAGGTGCACAACGGCCAGGAGCTGGTCTTCATCGGCACCGGCCTGCAAACGGACGAGCTGCGCGCCGCACTCGCCCACTGCCTGCTGGGCGACGCCGAGCAAGCGGCCGGGCCGCACGTCTGGACAGCGTTCGAGGACCCGTTTCCCGCGTGGGACGAGTACGGGCTCCAGCAGGACCACGACCACTCCCACGCATAGCAACCGCCACCACCAGGAGGAACCCGGCATGGCCGTCCCCAAGCGCAAGATGTCCCGCAGCAACACCCGGCACCGCCGCGCCAACTGGAAGGCGACCACCCCCCAGCTGGTGCCGATCACCATCGACGGCCGCGAGCACCTCGTGCCGCGCCACCTGGTCCGCGCCTACGAGCGCGGCCTGCTGACCCCAGAGTCCTGAGACGTCATGCCCAAGCCAGCACCTCCGCGCCAGGCCGCCCAGCTGACCGCGCTCAAGAACCACGCCCGCCACCTCCTCGCCCTGACGGACGAGGACATCGTCCTGATCCGGCAGCTCGACTGCACCGAGCCCGGCTGCCCGCCCGTCGAGACCGTCGTCGCCGTGCTCCCACCCGGCGGCGGCACCCGGCGATGGACGCTCCACCACCCCGTCGACGAGATCACGCCCGACCTGCTCGCAGCCGCCCTCGCCGAGCCCCCGACGACCTCCGAAGGAGAACGACCGTGACCAACCCAGCCACGACGATCGAGGAGACCACGGACCAGGTCGACACCCGCGTACCCGTCACCGTCCTGACCGGCTTCCTCGGCTCCGGCAAGACCACCCTCCTCAACCGCATCCTCACCGAACAGCACGGCCTGCGCATCGCCGTCATCGAGAACGAGTTCGGCGAGGTCGGCGTCGACGACGCCCTCGTGCTCGACGCCGAAGAAGAGATCTTCGAGATGAACAACGGCTGCATCTGCTGCACCGTCCGAGGTGACCTCATCCGCATCCTCGGCGCGCTGATGCGCCGCCGCGACACGTTCGACCGCATCATCATCGAGACCACCGGCCTGGCCGACCCGGCCCCCGTCGCGCAGACCTTCTTCATGGACGACGAAATCGCCTCCCAGCTGCGCCTCGACGCGATCGTCACCCTGGTCGACGCCGCGCACATCCTGGAGCACCTCGACGAGGTCAAGCCCGAAGGCGTCGAGAACGAGGCGGTCGAGCAGGTCGCCTTCGCCGACAAGATCGTCCTCAACAAGACCGACCTGGTCAGCGAAGCACACCTCACCGAGGTCACCGCTCGGATCCGGGCGATCAACACCCCGGTCGAGATCATCCGCGCCCAGCACGCCAAGGTCGAGCTGGACAAGATCCTGGACGTCCACGCCTTCGACCTCGACCGGGTCCTGGAAGGCGACCCGGCCTTCCTCACCGAGACCGAGCACCAGCACGACACCACCGTCACCTCGGTCGGCATCGACCTTCCCGGAGACCTCGACCAGGAGCGCCTCAACCGCTGGCTCGGCCAACTGCTGCGCACCAAGGGCGCCGACATCTTCCGCTCCAAGGGCATCCTCGCCATCGCCGGCTCCGAGCGGCAGTACGTCTTCCAGGGCGTCCACATGCTGCTGGAAGGCGAGAACGGGCGCCCGTGGCGGGACGGCGAGATGCGCCGCAACCGCCTGGTCTTCATCGGCCGCAACCTCGACCGCGAGGAACTCAACGAGGGCTTCGCCGACTGCCTCGCGGCCAACTCCCTTGCAGGAGGCCACGCATGACGACCGCCACCAACGCGCCCGCCTGGACCACCGCCGTCGACGACGCGCCGATCGCCGTCGCCGCAGCCGCCGACCTGGTCGCGATCGCGGGCGCGGGCGGCACCGCCTGGATCCTGGAGGCCGCCACCGGCACCCCGGTCGGCACCGTCACGCTGCCAGGCGGACTGCTCGCCGCCGCCTTCTCCCCGGACGCCGCCCACCTCGCACTGTCCGGTCCCGTCGGCCACGCGCTCTGGCGCCGCGCCGACGGGCGCGTCCTCGCCGAGCAGACCGGAGCCTGGTCCAGCGCCGTACGGTGGGCCGCTCCCGACCGGTTGGCGGTCGCCTCCGGGCGCCGCGCCCTCGTACTGGACACCGACGGCGCCCAGCAGTGGGCCACCGACCCCGCACCCAGTACCGTCACCGACGTCGCCTGGCTGCGCGAGGGCCGACGCCTCGCCAGCTCCGCCTACGGCGGCGTGCGCTGCCACGAGCGGCACACCGACAAGCCGGTCGCCGAGTACAAGTACCTCGGCTCGCACCTCGCCATCGCGCTCAACCCCAACGGCCGCTGGATCTGCACCGGCAACCAGGACTCCAGCATCCACATCTGGCGCACCCGGGACGGCGACGACCTCACCATGCAGGGCTACCCCGAGAAGATCGCCCGCCTCGCCTTCGACGACACCGGCCGCTGGCTGGCCTCCGACGGCGCACCCGACATCACCGTCTGGGAGTTCTCCGGCAAGGGACCCGCCGGCACCAGCCCGCGCTCGCTGCGCGCCCACGAGACCATCACCGCCCTGGCCTGGCGCCCCGGCAGCTCAGCCGTCCTCGCCAGCGCGGGCGCCGAGGGGACCGTCGCCTTCTGGCGCGCCGACTCCGGCCGCCCCGGCACCCGAGTCAAGCCCACCTGGATGCGGGAACTGCCCGAACCGGTCACCGCAATGGCCTGGGCCGACCCACACACCCTGGTGATCGCCGACTACGAAGGGCGGATCGAGGCGTGGCCACTACCGGACAGCCTGGCCCGATGACGACGCGACCAGGCGGACGGCCCTGCACACTGGTCGTCTGCCGGGGCTGCTGCTGCGGCAGCACCGCCAAGCACCCCGACACCGACCACCCCGGCCAACTCGCCCGCCTGCACGAAGCCGCCGCCGCCTCGCACGGCGGGCTGCTCGTGCGCACCACGGACTGCCTGGACACCTGCGCACAGTCGAACGTCATCGTCGTCCAGCCCTCCACCCGAGGCCGCACCCAAGGCGGCCGACCGCTCTGGCTCGGCTGGGCACTCGACGACGACAGCCTCGACCTGATCACCCAGTACGCCCTCGCCGGCGGCCCCGGAATCGCCGAACTCCCCGCCACCCTCGACCTCCAGCGCATCGCACCGCCCCACGCCACCGGCCCGGCGCGAACCCGCCGGTGACGGCTCCCGGTTGCCCACCACCCGTCCGACCAGGCGGGCAACCCACCACTGCGCACGGAAGGACAGGCCATGGGGCACGCACCCGACACCCCGATCACCACCCCGGCCCTCCTGGACCCGCGAACCGCCGAGCAACTCGCGGCGACCCTGCAAGCCCTCGCCGCCCCCTCACGGCTGCTGATCCTCGCCCGCCTGCGCCAAGGCGCCTGCCCGTCAACCGAACTGGCCACCGCCGTCGGCATGGAACAGTCCGCCTGCTCCCACCAACTGCGCCTGCTGCGCACCCTCGCCCTGGTCACCCGCCAGCGCCAGGGCCGCACTTCTGTCTACGCCCTCCACGTGGCCGCCCTCCTCGACCAGGCCTTCGCCCACATCGAACACTTGCGACTTACCTGACGGGAGTAGCGGAGGCCTGCCTCGCGCGGCAGCCGCTCGGGCCGACCGACAGGCCGTTGCCGTCACAGCTCGCCGAGGCGAGTCGATCACAGGTCAGCAGGCACAAGCACCGGTACAGGCGCAGGCGCAGCCGCCCTGGCTGGCCTCGGCGGCAGGGAGTGCGCAGCAGGCTTCGCCGCGCCAGGCCTGCCGGCCCTCCTTGACCGCGATCGCAGCGATCGCCAGGGCGGCGACCGGGTCGGCCCAGGACCAGCCGAGGGTGACGTTGGCGAGCAGGCCGACCAGCAGGACCGCCGAGAGGTAGGTGCAGAGCAGCGTCTGCTTGGAGTCGGCGACCGCTGAGGCTGAGCCGAGCTCGCGTCCGGCTCGGCGCTGGGAGGCGGAGAGGACCGGCATGACCGCCAGGGACACGGAGGCCAGCACGACCCCCAGCAGCGAGTGCTGCGGGTGGCTGCCGCCGCAGAGCGTGAGGACGGCGTCGATGCTCACGTATGCGGCCAGCACGAAGAACGACAGCGAGATCATCCGCAACGTGACGTGCTCCCGCGCCTCACGCACCACGTGCTCGCGAGCGGAGAACTGCCAGGCCAGGGCGGCGGCTGAGGACACTTCGACGAGGGAGTCCAGGCCGAAGCCGACCAGCGCGGCAGAGGAGGCCAGGTTGCCTGCGGTGATGGCGGCGACGGCCTCGACGACGTTGTACGCGATGGTGGCGGCGACCAGCAGTCGGATCCGGCGGGCCAGCGCCTCGCGCCGAGCCGGGGTAGGCATCAGCAGCAGTCCTGGTCCGCGGCGTCCGGGCAGGAGCGGGCCCGGTCGACGGCGAGGACGGCGGTGCGAACGTCGTCCAGGGCGTGGCCGAGCTGCGGGTCGGCGAGCTCGTAGCGGGTTCGGCGGCCGACCGGAACAGCGACCACCAGGCCACAGTCCCGCAGGCAGGCCAGGTGGTTCGACAGTCGCGTGCGGGAGATCCCGAGCGCTTCGGCCAGGTCGGCGGGGTGCGCCGGGGAGTCCCGAAGGGCGAGCAGGAGGCGGCAGCGGATCGGGTCGGCGAGTGCGCGGCCGAACCGCACCAGGGCGTCGACGTCGGTGGCAGGCGTCAGCATGTGGCCGACGATAGTTCATGATGTCCTGGATTCATAGATCTCTGAACTGACGGTCCGGCCAAGTCAAGATTCGGTAATGATTTTCATCTCAACGCCAATCATTCTGGTTTTGAAAATCATTTCTGACTAGCGTGGGAGTCGTCCAGCCGAGGTGGGCCCTTCCACAGGGGCCCGCAGGTCTCAGAGGAGTACCCCGCCATGCGCGCCGTCCTTCCCCGCTCCGTCCGCAGACATCCCGCCCGCTTCGTACTGAGCGCCGCGGCCGTCGCCGCGCTTGCGGCCACCAGCGCCTGCTCGACCTCCTCGTCGGCCAAGACGAGTTCGCCCGGCGCGGCCGGTTCCAAGACCATCCAGGTGGTGGCGGCGGAGAACTTCTGGGGCAGCATCGCCACCCAGCTCGGCGGCTCGCACGTGAAGGTGACGAGTGTCATCACCAACCCGGACACCGACCCGCACTCCTACGAGCCGACGGCCAGCGACGGCCGGACCATCGCGGGCGCGGACTACGCGATCACCAACGGGATCGGATACGACGCCTGGTCGGACAAGCTGCTGGCCGCCAACCCTGCGCCGAACCGGACAGTGTTGAAGGTCGGTGACCTGGTGGGGAAGAAGGAGGGCGACAACCCACACCAGTGGTACTCGCACGACAGCGTGTACAAGGTGATCGACCAGATCACCGCAGACTACAAGAAGATAGACCCGGCCGACGCGGCCTACTTCGACACCCAGAAGCAGACCTTCGAGACCCAGACGCTGGCCAAGTACAACCAGCTGGAAGCCGACATCAAGGCGAAGTACGCGGACACCCCGATCGGAGCCTCCGAGTCGATCGTCACCCCGCTCGCCGAGAGCGTGGGCCTGAAGATGCTCACCCCGGAGACGTTCCTGGACGCGGAGAGCGAGGGCACCGACCCGACCGCCGCCGACAAGGCGACCATCGACCAGCAGATCAGCGGCAAGCAGATCAAGGTCTACGTCTACAACACCCAGAACTCCAACCCCGACGTGGTGGCCCAGGTGAACGCGGCCAAGGCACAGGGCATCCCGGTGGCGCAGGTCACCGAGACCCTGGCGCCGGCCAACGCCACCTTCCAGGACTGGCAGACCCAGCAGCTGCAGGGCATCGCGGACGCGCTGAAGGCGGCGACGGGCAAGTGAGCATCCACCCGACCGAAGAGGTCCGTACGACCATGGACCCCAGTGCTCGATCAACTGGGCCCAAGTCAGGCGCCGAGCCGGTGCTGTCGCTGCGCGGCGCAGCCGTGCGCGTCGGAGGGCGGACCCTGTGGTCGGGTGTCGATCTGACCGTCGGCGCAGGGGAGTTCACCGCTGTCCTCGGCCCCAACGGAGTGGGCAAGTCCACCCTGGTCAAGGTGCTGCTCGGCGTGCTGCCGGCGGCAGCCGGCGAGGTGCGGGTGCTGGGCGGCGTACCGGGAGCGCGCAACGCGGCCGTGGGGTACCTGCCGCAGCGCCGCAGCTTCGACGCGAGCGTCCGCATCCGCGGGGTGGACGTGGTGCGCCTCGGCCTGGACGGGGACCGGTGGGGGATCCCCGTCCCGGGCCTGGGCCGCGCCAAGCGCCGAGCGGCGCGCGAACGCGTCGCGGAGGTCGTCGAGCTGGTCGGCGCTTCGGCGTACGCGCACCGGCCGATCGGGCAGTGCTCGGGCGGCGAGCAGCAGCGACTGCTGATCGCCCAGGCACTGATACGGCGCCCGCAAGTCCTGCTGCTGGACGAGCCACTGGACAGCCTCGACCTGCCCAACCAGAGCGCCATCGCCGCGCTGCTCGGCCGGATCTGCCACCAGGAAGGCGTGTCCGTGGTGATGGTCGCCCACGACGTCAACCCGATACTCCACCACCTGGACCGGGTCGTCTACATCGCCGAGGGCGGCGCCGTCGCCGGCACACCCACCGAGGTGATCACCTCCGAGACACTGACCCGCCTCTACCGCACGCCAGTCGAGGTACTGCGCACGAGCGACGGCCGGCTGGTCGTCGTCGGCCAGCCCGAGGCCCCGGCCCTGCACAGCGACCGACACTCCGAGCCCGGCGCGGGAGGCGGCCATGTTTCTGGCTGACACATCGTCGCCCGCCGTCTCCTGGAATCTCCTTGCCGACTTCCAGCAGATGTGGGCGTACCCATTCATGGTCAACGCCTTCCGTGCCGGCGCGATCGTCTCCGTAGTCTGCGCGGCGGTGGGCTGGTTCATGGTGCTGCGGCGGCAGACCTTCGCCGGACACACGCTGTCCGTCGCCGCCTTCCCCGGCGCCTCGCTGGCGATCCTGCTCGGCGTAAGCACCAGCCTGGGCTACTTCGGCTTCTGCGTGGCCGCCGCCTTGGTGATCGCCGCACTCGGGCGCAAGGGCCGGGACGCCGGCGCGGAGGAGTCCGCCGTCACCGGGACCGTGCAGGCATTCGCACTCGCCTGCGGCTACCTGTTCATCAGCCTGTACAAGGGCCTGTTGGAAGGGCCCACCGCGCTGCTCTTCGGCAGCTTCCTCGGAATCACCACCGGCCAGGTGACGCTGCTGGCGATCGTCGGCGCGCTCGTCCTCGCCGTCCTGGCGGTGATCGGACGCCCGCTGCTCTTCGCCACCGTCGACCCCGAGGTCGCCGCCGGGCGCGGGGTGCCCGTGCGCCTGCTGTCCACCGTGTTCCTCGTCCTGCTGGGCGCGGCGACCGCCGAAGCCAGCCAGATCACCGGCACGCTGCTGGTCTTCGCGCTGATGGTGATACCCGCCGCCACCGCCCAGCAGCTCACGTCCCGACCGGGCCGCAGCCTGGCGCTCGCCGTGCTGATCGGATTCGGCTCCTGCTGGCTGGGCCTGATCGCCGCCTACTACCAGCCCTACCCGCTCGGCTTCTTCGTGACCACCATCGCCTTCACCGGCTACGTCCTGGCCCACCTCGGCCGCGCCCTGCACGAGGCGCTGGGCTGGTCCCGGTCCCGCGGCCGGACGCCGCTTTCGATCGGAGGTACGGCATGAACGTGCTCACCCAGCCCTTCTTCCAGCACGCGCTGCTGGCCGGTACCGCGATCGCGCTCGCGGCCGGCCTGGTCGGCTACTTCCTCGTCCTGCGCGCCCAGATCTTCACCGGCGACGCACTGAGCCACGTCGCGTTCACCGGCGCGATGGCCGCTCTGGCAGGCGGCTACGACCTGCGGCTCGGGCTCTTCGCCGCCACCATCGGCGTCGGCCTGCTGCTGGGTGGGCTCGGCAGCCGGGGCCGTCCGGACGACGTGGCGATCGGCAGCGTCTTCGCCTGGATCCTGGGCCTCGGCGCCTTCTTCCTCACCATCTACACCACCTCCCGCAGCGGTGCCCAGGGCGGCGCCGGAACCAGCGTCCTGTTCGGCTCGATCTTCGGCCTGAGCACCAGCCAGACCCAGCTCGCCGTCCTGATCGCCGCCGCGATCAGCATCGTGCTGCTGCTGATCGCCCGCCCGCTGCTCTTCGCCACCCTGGACGAGGCCGTCGCAACCGCCCGCGGCGTGCCCGTACGGCTGCTCGGCTTCGGCTTCCTCGCCCTGGTCGGCGCCACCGCCGGCGAAGCCACCCAGGCGGTCGGCTCCCTGCTGCTGCTCGGCCTCCTCGCCGCCCCGGCCGGCGCCGCGATCCGCCTCACCGACCGTCCCTTCCACGCCCTCGCACTCTCCGCCGGCCTCGCGGTCGCCGAGATGTGGAGCGGCCTCCTGCTCAGCGCCGAAGCCCCCAAACTCCCGCCGAGCTTCGCCATCATGGCCACCGCCAGCGCGGTCTACGCCGCGACCTTCCTGATCCGCCCCCGACGTACGGCCCTCCCGGCAGCGGCCTGACCACCATGTCGCAACGGGGGAACAACATGAACGACACACAGGTCTCCGCCCTCGCGGCGGCGTTCGACCGCAGCGCAGCCAACGCCGCCGCCAGGCCCGGCGACCGCACTGCCGACGCCGCTCGGCCACCGGCTCCACCGGGTGAGGTCGAACTGATCGGGAGGCCGACGCCGCAGCGCACCGAAGTCCTGCAAGCCCTGGCCCACTGCGAGGAGTTCATCAGCGCCCAACTGCTCCACGCCGGGCTCCTTGCGGCAGGCTCACGCGTGGGGCTGAGCACCGTCTACCGCACCCTCACCGCACTCGTCGTGGCCGGCCGTGCCGACGTGGTCCGCGACGCCAACGGCGAGCGGCTCTTCCGCTACCGCCCCGACGACGACCACCGCCACTACCTGCTCTGCCGCCAGTGCGGGATCAGCATCCCGGTGGACGCCGGCCCGGTCGAGACCTGGGCCGACCAGATCGCCCGCACCTCCGGCTTCGCGGACGTCCAGCACACCGTGGAGCTCACCGGGACGTGCACCGGCTGCATTGCGGCGCGGGCCGGCAACTGAACTTCCCAACCGGGCAGAGCCGCTGGGGCCGTTCTCACCTCAGCCACACCGGTGTTGTGGTCCGATCTCTCGCGGGCAGGGAACGCCGGAGCGGTGCGGCCGGCGCCCGGCTCGATCGCCCCGACAGAAAACTCGCTTGCTGATTCGGCCCGCTGACCGATGATTCCTCCAGGAGCAGGACGGCGCGGGAGATGGCAGATGACGAATCCGAGCGGACTTCCCGACTTCGGCGACCGCCGGGCCGAGCCCACCGCGCATGAACTTGCCGAAGGCACGGCCGCACTACTCCGCGAAGTCGACGTCGCGCTGTCCTCCAACCGATGGGCGATGCTCGACACCGGATCAACGACAGTGAAGTTCAAGCTCTACGAAGCGGCTTCGCTGCGCCACTGCTGTCTGCTCCTTGGAGAGCTTGCCCAGGCCGCCGACAGCGGAGCCGAGCTGACCGTCCGGATACTCGGACGATGCCTGGTGGAGGCATTCCTCCGAGCGCTCTACCTCCACTACGGCGGCCACGACGCTCTGGTCCGCATCGCTCAGGACACGCTGCACCAACACGTCAAGATGCACGAGAACATCCAGGACTCCAACCAGCGCCTTGCCAGGGCCCGACGGGCAGCTCGGAAGCGTCTTGCCAAGGCCCGGGCCGCGAACAGGGGAATCGCCCGGCGGAACGCCGAGCAGCCGAGCAAGGCGCCGCTGCCACTCCACCCCGAGCCGTACGTTCCCCGGCTGGCGCCGAGCGGGCTCGACCTGAGCGTAACCATCGCGGAGTTCGGCGCACTGACCCCGCAGGCGCTCACCGTCGTCGAGACCGTCGACGCGCTGACGAAGCTCGGGCCCGAGAAGGGATTCAGCAATGAGGACCTCACGCCGATGTACCACCTGTACCGTGGCCTGTCCGCCCGCGGAATACATCCGTCGTTCGCGGTGTACGAGTCGTACCTTCTCCACGGGCACTTCGTCCGTACCGCACAGGACCTCGGCCCACCGGCCATGACGAATGCCATTTGGGAAAGCGTCCTCTACATGACTGCCTTCCTGGCCGGCCGCATCCTCACCGACAACGGACAGCCGACGCCCATCGCCGACGCTCTGTGCGAGCGACTCGCCCCAGAGCCCGACGGCAGCGCAGCCTGGCGCTCCCGGTAACCCGTCTTCCCGAGGTACCCGGAGGGTGATGCCGAGGGCGGCGCAGCGCTGTTTGGTGAGGGTGCGGATACGGGAGTCGGCGGCGACGCCGTCGACCGCGACGAGGGTGTCGATGCCGTGGTCGGTGCCGGCGCGGACGGCTTTGTGGGTGAGGGTGTCGGCGATGGCCTCGTATATGCAATAGGTGGGGCGCTTTCCGCGTCGCACCGTTCACCCGCAGATGGCTCTGGCGGCAATCCGGGGTGAATTCAGAAGACAGCGGGGCTGCGGCGTTCGACGAGGGTGACGTCGCGCCAGATGCCGTGGTGTTTGCCGATGCGTTCGCGGGTGCCGATGACGCGGAAGCCGACGCGGGTGTGGAGGGCGAGGCTGGCGGTGTTCTCGGGGAAGATGCCGGACTGGATGGTCCAGATCCCGGCGGCCTCGGTGGAGGCGATCAGCGCGCCCAGGAGCGCGCCGCCGACTCCTCGGCCGCGGGCGTCGGGGTGGACGTAGACGGAGTGCTCGACGACGCCCGCGTACGCGCACCGGTCGGAGACCGGTACGGCGGCGGCCCAGCCCAGGACCCGGCCGTCGTCGGCGAGGGCGACCAGGCGGTGGTCGGGGAGCTTGGCGGCGTCGAAGGCGGCCCAGTCGGGGGCGGCGGTCTCGAAGGTGGCGTTGCCCTCGTCGATACCGTGCTGATAGATCGCCAGGACTTGCTCGGCGTGCTCCGGCAGCATCCCGGCAACCCAGACGCCGCTGCCCGGATCCGCGGTCACGCCGCCGCCTCGATGCCGAGTTCGGCCATCAGGCCGCGGATGCGCTGCTCGATCTCGTCGCGGATGGGGCGGACGGCCTCGACGCCCTGGCCCGCCGGGTCGGCCAACTTCCAGTCCAGGTACTGCTTGCCGGGGAAGTAGGGGCAGGCGTCGCCGCAGCCCATGGTGATCACCACGTCGGAGGTCTGCACGGCCTCGACGGTCAGCACCTTCGGCGTCTCGGCGGAGATGTCGATGCCGACCTCGCGCATCGCCTCGACCACCGCGAGGTTCACCGTGTCGGCGGGGGCGGATCCGGCGGAGCGGACCTGGACCCGGTCGCCGCCGAGGTGGGTGAGGAAGGCAGCGCCCATCTGGGACCGGCCAGCGTTGTGGACGCAGACGAACAGCACGGACGGGGTGGCGGGAGTGCTCACAGCAGGAGGCTTCCTTGATCGAGAAGAGTGGTGCGGGGGAGAGCCTGGGTCAGCGACCGGAGGCGGCGAGGTGGTGCTCGCCGTGCGGGACGACGACGTCCTCGCCGGACGGTGTCGGGCGACCGAACAGCAGGGCCACCAGCGCGACGCCGACCACGAGGCCGACGAGCTGGGCGGCGACGAACGGCAGGACCGAGCCGGGGGCGATACCGGCGAAGGTGTCGGTGAAGGTCCGGCCGATGGTCACCGCCGGGTTGGCGAAGCTGGTGGAGGAGGTGAACCAGTACGCCGCGCCGATGTAGGAGGCGACCGCGACCGGGGCGAAGTGCGCCCGGCCGGTGCGGGCCAGGCCGAAGATCAGCAGGATCAGTCCGGTGGTCGCCACGACCTCGCCCAGCCAAAGGTGCGGCGCCGAGCGGTCGTGACCGGACCAGTGGACGAGGGGCTGGGCGAACATCGCGTCGGCCAGTACCGCGCCGCCGATCGCCCCGGCGATCTGCGCGGGCACGTAGGCGGCGACCTCGCGCAGGCTCGGGCCCTCGCCGCCGTGGCGGCCGGTCCACCAGGCGGCGAGGGTGACGGCCGGATTGAAGTGGGCACCG
The DNA here is from genome assembly GCF_020907985.1 of Kitasatospora humi. GTDB lineage: Bacteria > Actinomycetota > Actinomycetes > Streptomycetales > Streptomycetaceae > Kitasatospora > Kitasatospora humi. Next base: position 21,367 of record NZ_JAJJPA010000056.1, read on the forward strand.
GAGACCGGGCCGAGCAGGGCAATCAGCACGCCGAGGCCGAAGACGGTGGCCAGGGAGTTCGCGAGCAGCTGCACGCCGACGTCCTGGGAGAGCTTCGTGGCCTGGATGCCGGAGCCGACGACGACGGCGACCAGCGCGGCGGTCCCGACGAACTCGACAGCTGTCCGGCGGCCCAGCGGAGCGAGCTCGGTCATCTGGAGCCCCCTGCCGGAGCCTCCAGCAGCGAGGACAGGCGGGCCAGGGCTGCAGGGAGGACCCAGTAGTAGACCCAGGTCCCGCGCCGCTCGGAGCCGACCAGGCCGGCCTCGCGCAGCACCTTCAGGTGGTGGGAGATGGTCGGCTGGGAGACGTCGAACGGGCCGGTCAGGTCGCAGACGCACGCCTCGCCGCCGTCATGCGAGGCGATCAGGGACAGCAGCCGCAGCCGCACCGGGTCCGACAGGGCCTTGAACATCTTCGCCAGGTCGACGGCGGCTTCCTCGCCCAACGGCTCGCGGACCATCGGCGAGCAGCACGCCGCCGCCTCGTCCTGGCCGAGCACCGGCAGTTCCAGATTCGACATGTGTCTATGTTGACAGTCATCTATGAGGGTGGCAACCTGCGGCTGTATCGACAGCCGTCGATGCAAGAGACCCGGATCGGGGAGGACCGCCATGTCCCGTGTTCAGCTCGCCCTGCGTGTCGCCGACCTCGAAGGCTCCATCGCCTTCTACTCCAAGCTCTTCGGCGCCGAGCCCGCCAAGCGCCGCCCCGGCTACGCGAACTTCGCCATCGCGGAGCCCCCGCTCAAGCTCGTCCTGATCGAGGGCGAGGCCGGCGAGGACACCCGCCTGGACCACCTCGGCGTCGAGGTCGAGTCCACCGAGCAGGTCACCGCCGCCACTACCCGACTGGCGGAGGCCGGGCTGGCCACCTTCGAGGAGAACGACACCTCCTGCTGCTACGCGCTCCAGGACAAGGTGTGGGTGCACGGGCCCGGCAAGGAGCCCTGGGAGGTGTACGTGGTGAAGGCCGACGCCGACACCCTCGACAAGGCCACCCTCGCTCCGGACGCCCGCTGCGACACCACAGCCTGCTGCACCCCCGGCGAGCAGGCCGTCGGCCTCGGCCGGACGCCGGCCGAGGCGGAGGCCGCCGGGTGCACCTGCAGCAGTTGATGCGCCGGTCGCCGCGACGACCGCGTCATCGGCCTGCCGGCCGCCGGTCCTGACGACAGTGGGCAGGTGGGCCGGCATCGATGCCCGGCGCGCCCTCCGGCCACACGAGCAGCATCGGGCAGGGGGCGTAGTCGACGACGAAGCGGGCGGCGGGACCGAGGCGGTGGGGGCCGAGGTGGGTGCGGTCGCCATCGCTATCGACGGTCTGCTCGCCGCTGCGGCCCTGGCGGGCCTGGTCCTGAACAGCGCGCCGGGCTGATGGTGGGCCCCTTCTGGGTGGCGAGGCCCGGACCTCGAGAACCGATCACCGCCGCGACGCCGCCACCGACATGCCGTCGTCACCGTCCCGGACGGCACGCGATCGGCCGGATTCGGCGCGATCGAGCAGCTCTTCAAGGGCCAGCTGGAGCTGGACGCCGAGGGCTACCTCAAGGTCGAGGCCCCGTCGACCCGCACCAACCTCACCGGTGTCTTCGCCGCCGGCGACGTGGTGGACCACACCTATCGCCAGGCGATCACCGCCGCCGGCACCGGCTGCTCCGCCGCGCTGGACGCCGAGCGCTACCTCGCCCACCTGGCGCACGCCGCCGAGCAGGAGAAGGCCGCGGCCACTGTCACGGTCTGACGCCAACCACGCTCCCTGGCGGGCGAGAAGTAACGGTTCGCCTTCCACTGGCACGGTGGTGATCCGCGCCGCCAACTCCCGCTTCCCGTAACGGGCAGCATCCAGCGCGGTCATGCTCGCGGGCGTGGCGGTTATCGTCGCGTTGGCGGGCTGCGGTTCGGCGAGCAGGAAGGATCCGCAGGGGCCGCCCGCCGGACCGAGCACGACGGCCTCGGGTAGCGTGCCGACGGCGTCCCCTTCGGCGGCAGGCTCGGCGAGCCCGTCCGTGGCTGGGGTGGGCCCGGTTGCGCCGTCCTCAGCCGGGGCTGTCACGAGTACCGCGGCGCCCTCGGTTGCAGCCGCGGCGTCGCCTTCGGTCCGTCCGGGCCGACCACGGCCGCGCCCTCGCCCATTGCGTCGGTGCCGGAGCCGGTGTCGACCTTGCCGGGTGACGTGGAGAACCCGGTGGATCCGGTGCACCGGAGCGTGATGCCGACCCATCCGAGGAGCTGACGTAGCGCTGGCCGGCCCGCTGGGCAGAGCGGGCCGGCCAGTTCAATGATGTGGCATCAGTTCCTGACGGGCAGTGTGCTTCCTGCAGTCGGGTGGTTCGCCGTGCTGAACAGGACGGGGCCGGTGGTGGAGGGCGTGGTCCCGGAGTGCAGGGCGAGGCCGCCGGAGACGGTGTACAGGCCCTCGTTGAACGCCTGGCCGTTGGTGGGGGTCTTGCCGACGGCGAAGAGGGAGACGCTCTTGCCGTTGACGACCGAGGTGGAGATGTAGTCGCCGACCATGCTGCCCTGGGTGCTGCTGGCGACCTGGGCGAGCGACATGGGTCCGGCGACGGTCTGGGGGGTGCTCCAGGTGGCGCCTGCGTTGGTGGAGGAGATGAAGCCGACCTCCAGCTGGCAGGTGGACGTGGTGCAGTTGGCGTTCGGGTAGAAGTAGTAGTAGAGGCCGAGCTTGGCGGTGGCGCCCGAGGTGGTGTGGTCGATGCCGAAGCCGGGGATGAAGTGGTCCACGCTGCTGGTGGTGGCGTCGATCGGTACCCGGGTCACGGCCGACCAGCTGCTGCCGTTGCTGGAGGTCGAGTAGACGATGTCGTTGGAGGAGCAGCCGGAGCGGAAGCGGCAGTCCTGCCAGGCGACGTAGATGTTTCCGCTCGCGTCGATCTCGGCGGAGGGCAGGCCGCTGCCGTCACGCAGGCCGCCGGCGACGGTGTGCGAGGAGATGTTCGAGACCAGGACGCTGGAGTTCCAGGAGGCGCCGCCGTCGGTGGAGGTGAAGGCGCGGACCGAGGACCCGTCGGTGGAGAACGGGACGACCACGGTGCCGTTCGGCTGGACCAGGGGCTGGCCGCCGAGCCCCGAGTCGCCGCTGGCGGGCGAGGCCGGGGCGGACCAAGTGGACCCGCCGTCGGTGGAGGTCGACATGACCACGGCGTTGCCGGAGGAGGTGACGTCGACCTCGACGTAGCAGTTGCCGTAGTGCGGGCTGCTGGCCGTGTTGTCGCAGACGATCCATTCCTTGTCGTAGCCCTGGCCGTCGTTGCCGACCGCCATGACCGGGTTCTGCCAGGTCAGGCCGTCGGTGGAGCGGCTCACGCTGACGCCTGCGCCGTTGACGTTGGCGTCGATGACCAGGCCGGTGATCATCCAGGTGCCGTGCTTGGCGTCGTAGGCCACCGTCGGGTCCGAGACCCGGGCCCAACTGCCGCCGCCCTGGTAGGTGGTGATGCCGGGGAGCATGCCGTGCTGCCAGGTGGTGCCGCCGTCGGTGGAGGTGTTCCATCCGATGTCGGAGGCGCCGCCGTCGGTGAACCGGCCGACCTGGGAGGAGCCGACGATGGTGTTGCCGTAGGCGAAGGTGTCCGGCTCCAGCTCGGTGGCGTGCTGGCTGGTGCTGTTGGTGAAGGGGTCGCTGCTGACCTGGACCAGGCTCGGGCCGGTGCCGTTGACGGTGAGCGTGAAGCTTGCCGTGTGGGTGGCCGAGGTACCGGTGCCGGTCACGGTGATCGGGTAGCTGCCGGACGGGGTGCCGGCGGCGGTGCTCACGGTCAACGTGCTGGAGGCGCCTGCGGTGACCGAGGCCGGGTTGAACGAGGCCGTGGCGCCGGAGGGCAGGCCGGAGGCGGAGAGGCTGATGGTCTGCGCGGAGCCGGAGGTGACCGCGGTGGAGATGGTGGAGGTGGCTGAGCTGCCGGCGTTCACCGTGGCCGAGGCGGGGCTGTCGGTGAGGGAGAAGTCGTTGGCCGCGGTGCCGCCGGTGAGGGTGACGTCGTCGTAGAGCGTGTAGGTCGGGTCACCCGGATAGTTGTCGTCCTTGCTGCTCAGCGTGAGCGTGTAGTTGTGCCCGGCGGTGAGCGCGCTGGTGACCTGCTTCCAGCCGCCGCCCTGCGTGCAGGTCTTGGGTAGCACGGTGGCGGTGGTGTTGCTGGTGGTGTCCTTCAAGGTGGCGGTGGCCCAGTCGTAGGTGACTGTGTCGGGGCAGAACACGTCGTACCAGAAGCCCAGTTGCGGGCTTCCGGTCGGGGCGGTGAAGGACTGGCTGATCGAGGAGGTGCCGTTGGTCGGCGCGGCGCCTCCGACCTGGGCAGCGTAACTGCCGCTGTGCGGACCGCTGGTGGTGACCGAGGTGGTGCCGGCCGTGGTCCAGCCGGTGAGGCCGCCGGACTCGAAGCCACCATTGGCGATCGAGGTGGCGGCCACGGCTGGGGTGGCCGTCGCGGCGACGCCGGCGGTGATCAGTGCCGCCGACGCGGCGGCGGCGAGGGCGCGCCGCCAGATGTGGGGGAAGAGCCGTCTCATCCAGGACTCCTGAGTTGCGGCCGGGCGTGGGGCCCGGCGCCACCGATATGGGGGTGGTGGTGCGGGAGTTGCGCTGGTACGGGTCTCGCGGGAGGAGCGGTGCGGGCCGCCGATGGGAGCGGCGGCCCGTACGTGGGGAGGGCTGGGCGCGGATGCACCGGGTTGGCAACTCGGAAGTCTGGCCCGGGACATGACACCGCACAAGATGTGCGACGACATCTACGTGGTAGAAACGCGGGTGTTACGCAGTGCAATCGGGTTGATGTGGACGCAGCCTGGCCTCGGTGCCGGTACCGGGACGGGTAGCGACACCGAGGCCGGCTCGGTCAGGAGACGGTGACGGCGGTGTCGTCGATGACGAAGGAGGTCTGCTTCTGCGAGTCCTCGGTGCCGGTGAACTTGAGCGTGACTGCTTGCCCCTTGTAGGGGGAGAGGTCGAAGCTGTGCTGGGTGTAGCCGGTGGCGGCGTTGAGGTTGGAGTAGGTCGCCAGGGTGGTCAGGACGGTGCCGGAGCTGTTCAGGACCTGAACCTTGAGGGTGTCGTAGGCCGTGGTGGTCGAGGTCTCGGCGGTGTCGACGTGCAGCCAGAAGCTGAGCGAGTAGCTGCTGCAGCCGGCCGGCAGGGTGACGGGCTGGGAGAGGGTGTCGGTGGTGGCCGTGCCGTAGCCGTCCAGCCAGGCGTCCCAGGAGCCGGAGTGCGGCGGTTCGCTGGAGCTGTTGTTGAGCACGCCGGAGCTGGCGGTCCAGGGTGCGGCCGTACCGGTCTCGAAGCCGGGGTTGCCCAGGAGTTGGGCGGGCGTGCAGGTGCCGGTGGGGGTGGGTGAGGGCGTCGGGGTCGGGGACGGCGTGGGCGTCGGGGTCGGGGTCGGGGATGGTGTGGGCGTCGGGGTCGGGGTCGGGGATGGTGTGGGCGTGGGTGTTCCGGAGCCGAACTGGATGTCCAGGACGGCGTGCAGCTCGATGCCGTTGGGGGCGACTCCCGTCTGGCCGTGGAGGAAGTCGAAGAAGCCGACACCGGTGATGGTGACTGGTACGTTGGCGGTCTGGAAGCTGCCGGTGGGGGAGTACTTGGCGTCGAACTCGGCGCGCGCGTTCTTGATGCCTGAGGTCAGCACGCTGCCGGTGCCGACGCAGGCCGGATCCGGGATTTCCGCGATCATCGTGTGACCGGCGTTGTCGTCCAGCACCAGGTGGTAGTCCGAGTCGGCCTCCAGCTTGTACTGGTCCAGGGTGGCGCTGAGCTTGAAGACCGTGGTCTCGGTGGGCTGCACCCGGTTGTCGGCCGGCAGGGTGCTCGGCGTGGTGAGCGAGGTCAGGGTGGGGATCGTGGTCGCGGTGGTGGACTGCAGGTTGATCAGTGAGGCGTCCGCGTCGGTGCCGGTCTTCACCGCCCATCTCTCCACTCCGCAACTGCCGGTGGTGGAGTAGTGGTTGGCGGTGACCTCCTCGTGTTCTTCGGCGTCGGGGTGTTCGCTGTGCCGAGGCCCGGCGCTGACGGCGGTCATCGACGCTATGACGGCTACGGCGGCAGCTGCCAGGATTGCCAGCAGCTTCCGCCATCTCTTGTTGCTGTGCACGTGCGGCTCCCGGTGTGGGGGATGGAGCCAGGGCCCGGGGGCGTGGGGCCGCCGGCTGGGGACTGCTGTGCTGTGCGAAGGAGCTGTCCTGCAGTGTCCCGCCCGAGAGTTGACGCGCATAGACCCGTGGCGTTAACGCTTGATGATGCTTTGCCAGCGGCGATAGGAGTCGAAGTAGCCGGTGTCGGTGGCGAGTTGGCCCCGGCGCAACGGTGATGGTGTGCGGCTCTGATGTGGGCCCTGAGGGCCGGTGAGGCGGAGGCCTCACAAGGCTGACGCGCCGTCATCACCTGACGGGGTGCTCGGCCGGAGCAGCGTCTCCGACCGGGCACCCCGGTGCATCACGCGTGCAGGCGCGTCACGCGGCCCGGCGCCGTGCCAGGGGCAGGCCGATCTGGTCGCGGTAGGCGATCAGGGCGCGCGGGGCGTCCAGGGCGACCGCGCCGACCAGGATCTCGGTGCCGTGCTGGTCGGGACGGGTGTACCCGAGGACGTACCGGCCGGACTTCGGTGCACCGGTCAGCGGGACGGTCGCGGTCCCGAGGGCGGGCATGCCGGCGGACTGGATCCGCAGGCCGTGCTGGTGGGACCAGAAGCGCGGCACGGGAGTGAACGGCGCGGCAGCGGTGGGCCCGGCCAGCAGGCTGTCGGCGGCGTGCTGGCCCATCTCGATGGCGTTGATCCAGTGCTCCACCCGGCGCGGCACCGCGTCGAAGCGCAGATTGGGCCAGGTGGCGGCGTCGCCGGCCGCGACGATGCCGTCCAGGGCTCGCCCGTCGGGGCCGATCACGTGGCAGGTCGGGTCGCAGGAGACACCGTCTGCCAACTGGACCCCGGAGGCCTGCAGCCAGTCGGTGCGGGGCTCGGTGCCGACCGCGACCACCGCCGCGTCGGCCTTGAGGACGGTTCCGTCTGACAGGTGCAGGCGCAGCCCGCGCCCGGTCTCCTCCCACCGCGTCACGGTCGTGCCCAGGTGCAGGCGCACCCCGGCCTTGGCGTGCTGCTCGGTGACGGTGGCGGCGACGGTCGGGCCGAGCGGGCCGGTCAGCAGGGCCTCGCGCGGCTCGATCAGGCTGACCGTCAGCGCGCGGTCGCGCGCGGCGCAGGCGACCTCGCAGCCGATGAAGCCGCCGCCCACCACCACGACGTGCCGGGCTCGGCCCAATGCCGCGTCGAGGGCGCGGGCGTCATCCAGGGTGCGTACGGTGTGCACCCTGCGGCCGAACGGGATGCCGCCGGGGCGGCGCGGGGTGGTGCCGGTGGCGATGACGAGGCCGTCGAAGTCCAGTCGGCGGCCGTCGCCCAGGTGCAGGGACCGCTGGTGGGGGTCGAGGGCGACGGCGCTGGTGCCCAGCACCCAGGTCGCGTCCACATCCCGATGGGCGGCCAGGCGGAGTTCGGCGGGCTGGCGCGTTCCGGCGAGGAGTTGCTTGGACAGCGGGGTGCGGTTGTAGGGGCGGCGAGGTTCGTCGCCGACGATGACGATCTCCCCCGTCCAGCCGCGTTCGCGCAGGCGCTCGGCCGCCGAGAGCGCCCCGAGTCCTGCCCCGGCGACGGCGATCCGTCCGCTGCTCATCGTGCCTCCCGCAGGGTGATGGCCTGCATCGGGCAGACGCGGGCGGCCTGCCGCACGGCCGGGCCGTCGGCGGCCTTCGGGTTGGCGTCGTAGCGCAGTCGGCCGTCCGGGCCGAGGTCGAAGACGGTAGGGGCTTCCTGCTGGCACAGGCCGAACAGCTCGCAGTGGTTGTTGTCGATGCTGACCTTCAACCGCTCCGGCTCGCCGACCGGCCGCGGCAACACCGGGGCGGCGAAGCCCACCGGGGCGTGGGCCTCCTGAACGTGCTCGGGCATCGCGTCAGACCTCCTGCGGCGCGATGCGGGCGGCGACGGCGGTGGTCGCGGGCAGCAGACGCAGGATGAACAGCAGGATCGGGGCGCCGGCGATGCCGCACACGAACATGCCCATCAGGCCGAGCGCCTGGACCTCGGCAGAGGCGGTGACCACGTGCAGCAGGGAGAGGCCGAAGGACGGGTAGGCGAGGTAGTGGACGATGTGCCAACGGCGGTAGCCGAGCAGCTTCTGCACCCAGATCGACACCGCGACGGCCAGGCCGAGTTCGAGGCCGATGATGCCCCAGGCGACATCGGACTGCCCGCCGGCGACGAACGGCACCGCCATGTTGACGTAGGTGAAGTGCACGCCGGTCTGGAAGACGTAGGCCAGGGCGTGGATGCAGCCGAACGACAGGCAGATGACCGCGAGCATCATGTGCCCGCCGTACAGGGTCTGCCGCTTGACGGACCGCTTGGCCCAGCCAGTGGTGGTCAGCACGCCGAAGCACACCGCCAGCGCCATCAGCCCGTAGGAGAAGTACCCGGCCAGGGTGGCGATGTGGCGCACACCCTGGTCGTACTCGTTGTACGTGCCCTCGGCGAGGGTGGCGGCATGGGCCGGTGCCGCCGCTGTCAGGGCGGCCACCACGGGCAGGGCGAGCGCGGCGACCAGCGCCGGGCGGGAAAGGGGGGTCGACAAGCGGAACTCCTTGCACCAGCGCCGCACGAGGGCGCGACAGGTCGGTTCGCCGGGCGTCGGTCAGCCAGCGAACTCCTACGACGCGTAAGACTAGCGGCCGGTTCGGAGCTCCTACGGTCGGGCCGGGTAAAGTCTTACCCTCCGTAGGAGAACTGGGATACGGGAGGCGAACCGGATGACGGGCGAGGGCCGCGTGCAGCGGGAGAGCGGCGCACTGGAGGCCGAGGTCATGACCGTGCTCTGGCAGGCCAACGCCCCGATGGCGGCTGGCCAGGTCCACGAGGCGATCGGCGATGCGGAGCTGTCCTACAAGACGGTACTGACCGTGCTGGCCCGGCTGCATGCCAAGGGCCAGTTGGAGCGCGAGCGGGCTGGCCGCGCCCACGCGTACGCCCCTTGCCAGGATGCCGCCGCGGCGGCGGCCGAGAAGATGACCGCCGCCCTGACCGGCATCGGTGACCGCACCGCGGTGCTGCAGCGGTTCGTCGACGCGCTCGACCCCGATGCCGAAGCGGCACTGCGCGCGCTGCTGGATGCCCGCGACTGACCGGGAAGGACCCGCTCGGCCCGTGTACGTCACCGTCTACCTGCTCCTGCTGGCGCCCGGCCTGCTGGCCGCGCTCGGCCCCGCCCTGACCCGGCACCTCGCGCCGGCCGCCGCCGTCCGCGCCCTGACCGCGCTGGCGATCCTGGCCTCTGCCTCGACCGCGTGGGGGCTGGCGGTCCTCGCGATCGGCGGACTCGCCCGCACGGGCGAGGTCCAGGCATACGCCAAGAGCGACCCGGCGGCACTGGCCGCCGCTGACCCGGTCCCGCGGACCCTCGGCGCCCTGGCCGCCGCCCTACTGGTGATCGCGCTGGTCCGGTTCACCCGCGCCGCCTGGCGCCGACAGCGCGATGTCCGCGCCCTCACTCCGCTGCGGGACCTTCCCGCCGCCGGCGACCTGATCGTCCTGGACACCGAGAACCCGGACGCCTACGCGCTGCCCGGCCGCGCCGGGCGGATCGTGGTGACTAGCGGCATGCTGCGGGCCTTGCCCCATGACGAATGCCAGGTCATGCTCGCCCACGAACGCGCCCACCTGCGCCACCGCCACGATCTCTACGCAGCCGCCACCGTGTTGGCTGCCGCGTTCAACCCGCTGCTCGGCAGGGTCCGGGAGTCCGCCGCGCTGCAGATCGAACGCTGGGCCGACGAAGACGCGGCCGCCCAGGCGGGTAGCCGACACCTGGCCGCCCGGTCGCTGGCCCGGGCCGCTCTTGCCACCACCGGCCGGGCCGGCGGGCTTCGCGGTTCGCTCGCCTACCTGCGCCACCAGGTCACGGCCCGCGTCGCCGCCTTGCAGGCCGCCAGTCCTGCCAGCTGCTGGAGTGCCGCCTGGCCCGCGCTCGTGCTCGTGCTGCTGACCACCCTCGCCCTCGCCGACACCACCGGCGCGCTCGGGCGCTTCCTGGAGGTCCTCCACCCGTGACCGCGGAGCAGGCCCGCGGCCAGGCACGCAGGGGCGGGCACGTCATCGGTTCCCGGAGCGGGTAGCACGTTTTGACCCGCGGATTCTCTCAGCGAGATGGGCGGGATGCTCTTTTCCGCCTGGTGGGCGGCACCGCGAAGCCGACGGCCCCGGCAGCTGCCGGGGCCGTCGGCTTCGCGCGGGCGGGCACTCAGTGGTCGCCGGTGAAGATCTCCTTGACCTCGCGCACCGCGTAGTAGACCAGCACGTACCCGGCCAGCGGGTCGGCCCACCAGAGGCCGGCCGTGGTGTTGAGGACCAGCCCGATCAGCACGGCGGCGGCCAGCAGCCCGTCGATCAGGGTCACTCGACCCTCCGTCTTGAGCACCGGGTTGTCCAGGGCCGCGCCGGTGCGGGCCTTGCCCGCGGCGAGGGCGAACATCACCGCGGCGGTGACGGCGGTCCAGACGATGCCCAGAGGCGAGTGGTGCGGGCGGAAGCCGGTGGCCAGCACCCAGGTGGACTGCACCAGCAGGTAGACGGCCAGCAGCGCGAAGCCGGCGCCGATCAGCTTCAGCGCGCGCTTCTGCCGCTCCTCGCCGGTGCCGGACAGCTCCCAGATCACCACGGTGGAGGCGCCGATCTCGATCAGCGAGTCCAGCCCGAACCCGGCCAGCGCCACCGACCGCGCGCCGATCGCCGCGATGGCCAGGACCACGATGCCGACCACGTTCCAGCTCAGCGTGGCGTACTCCAGGGCGAAGCCCCGACGCAGCAGCGCAGCGCGGGGCACCCCCACAACCTCATATTCTTCACTCGTCACACATCGAGAGTAACCGCCGTTAGATTTCTTCTGTCACCCCGGCTGGTCTCGATGCCGTCACACCTGGTCGGTCTCGGTGGCGTAGACGCGTTCGGCGAAGCCCTCCAAGGCGGCCGAGCACGTCTCCAACGCCTCGGCGGTCTCCTGCTGGCGGTCTGCGCCGAACCGGTCGCGGGCGCGGATCTTGTCGAACCAGGACTTCAGCTTGGCCAGGTCCTCGTCGTTCTCTTCCAGTTCGGCGTAGGTGAAGTGCTCGCCGGTGGTCTCCTCTTCGATCTCCGCCAAGAAGTCCCGGCAGCGGCCGATCACTTCGGCGTACTCCTCGTTCCGGGCCGTGTTGAAGGCGGCGACCACCTCATCCTGCCCGGCCAGTGCCTCGGCCCGCAGCAGTTGGGCGGTGCCGCCCATCTCACTGATGTCGTTGCGCAGGACCCGCAGTGCCCGTTCGGCCTCCGGTGAGGCCGGTAGGGCCGCCAGTGAGTTCTGCAGGTACACCGCACCCAGGGCCTTCAGCCGTCGCCACACCCCGGCCCGCAGCCGGGTCGGTTCGGTGGGAATCCGGTAGCTGAGCAGCAGCCATTCGATCGCATCCGCCATGGCGCCAGTCTGCCCGCCCGGCATCCGGGACCGGCGCGCGGCCTGCCCTTCAGCCACGACGGCGCGTGGAGCCGTCCACCGATCGGCCCGGGCTCATCCCGGATGGAGGCCGGGAGCTGTGCCGAACAGGTCGGTCAGCAGCCCTGCTCCGTCGGCGCCGGTGCCGACCTGCAGGTGGATCACAGGGTGGTCGAGGCGGATGTCGAAGTCGAAGAACGGGCAGCACTCCTGCTCGGCGACGGCGAGCACCGCGATCTCGCCGGCCCGTTCGGCCGGCAGCGTCAGCCGCAGTCCACCAGGGAACGGCGTGCGCTCGGCGCCGTCGAGCAGCTCGTGCCAGCGGGCGGTGCGCTCCACCTGACCGGCGCCGGTCAGCGAGCAGGCCACCGGCGCGGTGTCACGCCAACCCTTCTCTCTTCGGGTTCCGGGCCCCGTGGAGGAAGGGAGCCCGCACTCCGGGGTGCAGCGCTCGGTCCGGTCCGGCAGCGCGTCCAGCCGTTCCAGCGCGATGTGCAGTGCAGTGGTGAAGGTCCCCAGCGCGGTCGCCCGCCGCTCGGCCTCTGCCAGGCGGCCCGTGATCCGCAGCCGGAGGTCGGCCTTCACTTCGGCGCACGACCCGCCCTCCCAGACCGTGAGCAGACCGGTGATCTCGTCCAGCGTCAGCCCCAGCTGCTTGGCCGCCCTGATGAACGCCAACCGCTCGACCGCGTCCTCGCCGTAGGTCCGGTAGCCGGAAGCGGTGCGGCCGGCTGGCAGCAGTCCTGCGCCCTCGTAGAACCGCAACGTGGTGGCGGGGACGCCGGTGCGCTCGGCGAGTTGGGAGATCCGCATCAGGCTCATGCAGGTGACCGTAGACCTTCGACCCGGCTGGAAGGTCAACCTCGGTGAGCCGGTTTGTGCGAGGGGCGGCCCTGCCCGGTGGGGACGGTGCTCCGCTCTGCTGACCGACCCGGGACAAGACTGTCAGCGGGGCTCGGTCCGCGAGTCTGCTACCGCACCGGTGATGCGGTGACGTGGTGAACCGGATCGACCGGGTTCTCGGGGTCGACCGGGTTCTGGGGGGCGGTGGGGTTCTGCGCGGGCGTCGGCGTGGTGGTGGGTGCGGGGGCCGGGGGAGTGGTGCGCGGGGGTGCCGGTGGCGGGGCGGTCGTGCGTGAGGGGGCGGGGTTGGTTGGCCCGCCGGTTGCGGAGGGGGTGCTCGCGGGCCCAAGTGTGCTGCTCGGGCTACCGGTGGCGGAGGCGGACGGTGAGGCTGCGGTCGTTGTGGGGGCCGTGCTGATGGGCGGTTGGGGGTGCGGGCTCGGGTGCTGGGAGCTGCAGGCAGCCAGGGCACTGGCCAGCAGGGCTGCCGTTGCGGTCAGTACGGCGCGGTGTCGGTTCATCAGCACCCTTCCGGGATTGGCGCGGTTCGCTTGGGCGTGCCTTGGACCGTAGCGGGTGCCGATCGGTTCCGGGATCGGTGGGTGGGCCAGGGGGTGGGCCCGGATATGCCGGGCCCGGCCCGGCCTCCGTGGAGGTCGGGCCGGGCAACGGTGCGCAGCGGTCGGGCGGTCAGTTGTCCTGGTTACCCTGGTCGTTCTGGTCATCCTGCTCGTTGCGGCCGAGGTGGCGCGGGTCGATGGACCAGATGCCGCGGCCGTGGGTGGCGGCGTAGAGCTTGCCGTCGGGGCCGGTCTTGAGCTGCATCACCGTGGTGGTGGGCAGGTGCTTGCCGAGGACCTTCCAGCCGGTCTGGCCGGGCGCGCGGTAGAAGGCGGCCAGGTCGGTGCCGAGCGCGATGCCGCCGTCGGGCAGCAGGTTGAGCGAGTCGGCGGGGACGTCGGGCAGGTTGGCCGAGATGTCGCTCCAGGTGGCGCCGCCGTCGTGGCTCTCGAAGACGTGGCCGATGCCGGCGCCGGGGCCCTCGGTCCAGGTCCGGGAGAAGCCGTTGAACGCGACGAAGACGTGCTGGGCGTCGTTCTGGTCGACGGCGAAGGAGGAGATGTAGCGGTTGGGCAGGGCGCCGTCGACCGGCAGGTTCAGCTGGTGCCAGCCGGTGCCGTCGGCGTTGCCGACCGCGATGCCGCGGGTGAAGCCCTGGTTGTTGCACGGGCCGCACCAGCCGGCGTAGATCGTGCCGCCGGAGGAGGCGAGGGCGGTGGCGAAGTGGCCGGCGCCCAGGTCGTAGGCGCTCTTCCACTCGCTGCCGCTGCGGATCGCGAAGCCGTTGTTCTGCACCCAGACGTGCTGGCCCCCGGAGACCCAGGTGCTGGGGTTCTTCTGGTCGGTGGTCATCGGGGCGATGAACCGGGCCGAGCTGGTGGCCTTGTCCGGCGGGGCGACCTCGAAGGAGGTGGCCTTGGACGGGTCGGTGGACCAGACGCCGTTGTTGACGGCGCAGTTGTTGGTGACCCAGATGTCGGCGTAGACGTACTCCGCGGCGATGTTGCAGCCGTTCTTCGGGTCGACGAGGGTGTCGCCGCCGTCGCCGCCGAAGTTGGAGCCCATCACCTTGTCGTGGGCGCGCAGGATGGACTCGCCGTTGTCCTGCATGCCGCCGCTGACGGCGACGCCCTTGCCGGCCGGGTCGGCCGGGTCGGTGCCGATGCCGACCGAGTAGTACTGCAGGGTGTCGATGGTGCCGTCGTTGAGGGACTTCCAGTCCTTGGCGTGGCCGCCGGAGTCGACGGCGCCGTTGACCGGGCGGTCGTAGATGCCGCCGTCGTTGCCGACGTAGACCGAGGGCTTGCCGTGGTAGCTGCCGATGGCGACGGCGTGCTGGTCGGAGTGGACGGTCGGCGAGCAGTCACCGGTCTGCTTGGTCGGGTCGATGCTCCAGCACGGGAAGCCGAAGTTCCAGTACGGGCCGGGGGTGGTCCAGCTCTGGCCGGCGTTCTTGGTCTCGAAGACCTCCTCCAGTCCGGCGTAGACGTGGTCTGGGTTTGTGGGGTCGACCTGGAGGAACTGGTTGTACCAGGCCTGGATGCCCGGCTCGTAGCCCGCGCTGGTCAGCGCCGAACCGGAGCCCATCAGCTTGTCCTTGTCCGCGATCAGCGTCCACGGGCCGAACGGCGAGCCGGACTTGGACTCGTAGATGCCCTTCAGTCCGGTGTCCGGGTTGCTGGCCATCACGGACGGGGACTGGTCGATCGCGTAGTAGCGCGAGCCGTCCGCCGAGCGGGCGAAGGTCACGTTGCCGACGTTCGCGGCATCGGTCGGCAGGTCGCCGAGCGAGCTGACACGCTGCCAGCTGCCGTCGGTGGCCTTGCTGTAGAACCCGTTGTAGGTGTCGCCGCTGCGCCAGCCGACCGCGAGGACGACCTTGGTCGGGTCCTTGGGGTCGATGGCTATGTCGTTGGCGATGTTCTTGTACGGCGCGCTCGGGTCGGCGGCCTTCGACCCGCCGGGCAGGTAGTCCGGGTTCGGGGCGAACTCCAGGGCCCACGGGCCGGACAGGTCGGTGGTGGAGTGGCTCCACACGCCGCGGCTGGTGGCGGCCCACACCTTGCCGCCGCCGAAGCGCAGCGCGTGGATGGTGGTGGACTCCAGCTCGGCGCCGCCAACCCGCATGCCGGGGCTGAACTTGCCGTGCTTGGGGTCGGCGAGCACGTACACGCCGGTGCCGACGTAGGAGGTGGCGCCGGTGTTGGACTCGCCGGTGGCATACCAGAGCCGCCCGGAGTCGTCCAGGTCCAGTGCGCCGGTGGACAGGGAGGGCAGCTTGTCGGAGATCGCCTCCCAATGGCCGCCGCCGGTGCTGGAGCGGAACACCCCGCCGTTGGCGCCACCCGCGTACACGTAGCCATCGTTGTCGGCCGCGATGCCGGTGATTCGGCCGCTGGTCTTGCCGGCGCCGCCGCTGGAGTTGGAGTTGACGTCGCGGTAGCGCGGGTCGTCCTCGTTGTACGGCTTGTTGGTGACCTGGTCCCAGGAGCCGCCGGTGTGCGGCATCGACTGGAGCTGGGCCCACGCCGCGCCGTAGGCGCCAGGGGCGATGACACCGGGAGCGGTGCGGGCCTCCTGGAACTGCGCCGTCGACTCCATGGAGTTGAAGGCGTCGTCCGAGCCGTCGTCGCCGCCGTCGGACTTGCCGTCCAGCATCGGGGCCTGCCGACCGGTCGATCCGGTCTTGGCGCCGTGGTGGTGGGCGGTGTCCGCGAGGTGGGTGGCCTGCCACGGGCGTGGTGCGGACGGGTTCGCGGCAAGGGCCTGGCTGGTCGTCAAGCCGAGTGTGGTCAGCGCGATGGCGCTGATGAGGAGCGGGCGGCGGTTCCTGCTGGCCATGGTGTGGTGGTCCTCCCCGGAGCCGTTCGGGCGCACGCGGTCGCACGTCGCCCACCAAACACGGTGAAGCATTCCGGGTTGGACACGGTGGAGTGAAGAGGCAGTGGATAACGAATGATTAACGGCAAATCAGTTAGTAAATCAGTGAATAGCCGGCGAAGCCCCGTCCTTGCGGATCAACCGGCCGGACGGGGCTACAGGAGGATCAGCCCGAGAGCGCCACAGTGATCACCAGGGTCTTCCCAGGTGCGTCAGCGGGCCCTGGCGCGGAGGCGGTGATCTCGGAGACATCGGGGCTGATGCCCTGGATCGTGAAGGTGTCATCGCCGTCGCGGTCGATCGCCTGGTCGCTGACTCGAGCGGCGGCGCCCAGGACGCGGTCGACCTGGAAGGACTCCCGGGCGGGATATGGCGACTTCAGCCTGACGGGGACGGTGGCCCCTACCCACAGGTCGACACGGCAAGACGCCACCGGCTCGACTGCTCCTCCGGCCTGCAGGCACCGGTCGGAGGCCGGGCCGGTTGGACCAGGGCTGAGGACAACACCGCTCGGAGTCACGGGCGGCAGAGTACGAGGTGAGACCTGCGCTGCCGGCTGAGTGGAACGGGCGGCGCCGGGGGCTGATGCTGCTCCGCAGCCCGCTAGCGCGAGAACGGCCATGGAGCAGGCGAGCCGCCTGGCCAGCTGACGGTGACTCCGCTCCATGGCCTTTTCCCTTGCTCAATTGGTGACTCGGGTGATGCCGATGGACCAGTCGCCCATGTCGGGCGCATCCGCCTCGGCAGCCCACATGACCGAGGAGTTGGTGGGGTCGATCATCAGACTGCTGAAGTCGCCCCAGCGGTAGCAGGGCGTCGAACTGCACCGGGCGTTGTCATCGCCGACAGAGGTGCCAGTGTAGTTGCTCGACCCTTGTAGGACGTAGACGTTGCTGGTGATGGTTCCGCTGGAGTTCACGTGGGCCACGGCTGCAGACACCGGGATGCTGGTTCCGGACAGGGCGTAGTTGATCGTCTGGTAGTGGCCGCGGGTTTCGGCAGCACGTCGCGCCAGGAGGCTCAGAGGTAACATCGCTATATGACGATGATAGCTGCCGATGTGCATTCCGATAGGAGTGGCCTTCAGCCCGCTGCTGCCCTGTTCCGGTCGCTCGGTGATCCGGCCCGCCTGGCGATCGTCCGGCGGCTCGCGGTCGGCGAGGCCCGTGTAGTTGACCTGGTCGACCAGTTGGGCCTTGCCCAGTCGACGGTCTCCAAGCACCTTGCCTGTCTTCGCGAATGCGGTTTGGTCGACTCCCGTCCGGTCGGCCGTGCGTCTGTGTTCACCCTCACCCAGCCCGCGCTGATCGACCTGCTCCGGGCCGCCGAAACCCTGCTGGCCGCCACCGGCGACGCCGTCGCCCTCTGCCCCGCCTACGGCACCTCCGAGGGAGGTCAAGCGTGAACGTCCCCCCTACCGCCACCAGCAAGACCGCCCCCGCCGACGGCGCCGACACATGCGGATGCGCAGACACCTGCGCTCCTGCGGCCCCAGCTGTCGTCCACGACGCTCAGTGGCTCCGCGCGGCCCGGTGGGCCCGCTGGCTGGCCTGGGCGAGCCTGCTGTGGATGTGCACGGAGGGCGCGGTCGGCCTGTGGCAGGGCATCGCCGTCGGCTCCATCGCGCTGGTCGGGTGGGCGCTGGGCAGCGCGGTCGAAGGACTGGCGAGCGTGATCGTCGTGTGGCGGTTCACCGGATCGCGCACCCTGTCGGAGACCGCTGAACGCCGCGCGCAGCAGGCAGTCGCCGTCTCGTTCTGGCTGCTGGCTCCGTATGTCGCCGCGGAGTCCGTCCGCGACCTCCTCACCGCCCACCACGCGGAGTCGACCTGGATCGGGATCGCACTGACCGCCGTGGCCCTGCTGGAGATGCCGCTGCTGGGCCGGACCAAGCACAAGCTCGCCAGGCGGCTGGACTCCAAGGCCACTGCCGGCGAGGGCACCCAGAACTACCTGTGCGGTGCCCAAGCCGCCGCCGTCCTGCTCACCCTGGCCGTCGTCGCCGTCTGGCCCGGCGGCTGGTGGCTCGACCCGGCCATCGGACTGGTCATCACAGCAGCGGCCATCTGGCAAGGCGTCGAAGCCTGGCGCGGCGAGGAGTGCACCTGCTGACGGAGGTGAACGCGCCACCAGAGCGGGTGCTGTCGAATCTCGGATTCTCGCGAACCGCGAACACGGCACTCCAACTGCGGGGGCCTGCACCTCGGCAGCACGGCTCCACATGGCCGCTGGGACCAGCAAGGCTACGCCGCGAGGGGGAAGGGCTCAGCGCTCTCGGGCCCTGTGCGGTTCACATGCTGTTGCGCATCTGCCTGGTCGAGGGCGGTGGAGAGCGCCTTGACGGCTTCGTCGGCGGAGTCTTTGAGGAGGTGGCCGTAGAGGTTGATGGTGATGGCGAGGGTGGTGTGGCGCAGTGTCTTGGAGACGACGGCGATGGGGATGCCCATGGCGATCATGATGCTGGCAGCGGTGTGGCGGAGGTCATGAAGGCCGATCTTGGGCAGGTCGAGTTCGGCGGTGCGTTTGCGGAGTTGGTCGAGGACCCACTGTGGGCGAAGCGGCAGGCCGTCGGGCTTGGCGAAGACGAGGCCTTCGAGTCGGCCGTCGGGGTGGGCGGCCATCTGTAGGGCGGCTTGGCGGTGGAGGGCGGTCATGACTCTGGGGGAGAGGCTGATCCAGGCGCGGCTGGCCTCGGTCTTGGGCTCGCCGAAGAGGGTGTCGTTGTTGTTGACGGCGGCGAGGGTCCAGCGGACGTAGAGCTTGCGGTCCAT
>NZ_JAJJPA010000057.1 GCF_020907985.1 Kitasatospora humi
GGTGAGGCCCGGCTATGACCGGGTTGTGACGCGGGAGCGGTGAGCGCACGGCCGTTGCCGGTCGGGCGGCCGGCCCGGCGTCGTCGTCCAGCCGAACGGCGAGCGGCGGTGCCGTTGGCGGTCAGGCGGCGACCAGGGCCGAGGAGCGCCCGGCGTGCATCAGTCGCAGGTGCGCGGCGAGCAGCTGCGGGTCCTGGTCCAGCCAGAGCCGCAGCGCGGCACCCAGCATCGCGCTGCCGGAGCCCAGCCTCACTCCGGTGGCGGCGGCCACCGCGTCGGCCGCCGGGACCAGCAGGTCGGCCAGCGGACCGGGCAGCCAGACGGTGAGCGCGCACGGCGCGGGCTCGCTCAGCGCGGCCAGCAGCCGGTAGGCGCGGGCCGGGCCGTGCAGGGTGGGCAGGATGTCCAGCAGGCCGTCGGCGACCACCTCGGAGAGGTCGCTGCGGTGGCCCTGCGCCAGGCAGCGCAGCAGCCTGCGCTCCGCCACCGTGATCCGGACCGTCAGCATGATCTCGTCGCCGTCCACGGCGCGGTCCTCCTCACTCCGGTACGTACTGCTTCGGCACGGCCGCCGCACCACTGTGACCCTGCCCGGTTCGGCGGCCGCCATGCCGCACTGTGCCGACTCTCACTCACTTCGCGGGAACCGGCGGCGGCCCCTAACCCGTGCGGGTGCCGCCGGTTGACGAACGGTCAGCCCACGCCGGCGTAGGAGTGCTTGCCGGTGATGAAGATGTTGACGCCGTAGTAGTTGAACAGGAAGCAGGCGAAGGCCAGCAGCGCCAGGTAGCCCGCCTTGCGGCCCTTCCAGCCGGCCGTGGCGCGGGCGTGCAGGTAGGCCGCGTAGACCACCCAGGTGATGAACGACCAGGTCTCCTTCGGGTCCCACTCCCAGTACTTGCCCCAGGCCGCCTCGGCCCAGATCGCGCCCGCGATGATGGTGAAGGTCCACAGCGGGAAGACCATCGCGTTGATCCGGTAGGAGAGCTTGTCCAGGGTCGGGGTGGCGGGCATCCGCTCGAACACCGAGGCCGGGATCTTGAACGGCCCGTTCGGCAGCCCGGCCGCCTTGCGCTTGTCGTAGGACTCCCGGCCCAGGTAGGCCGCGGTGCTGGCGAAGGCCGCGTAGAAGGCACCGCCGCAGATGATCGCGCAGCTGACGTGGATGGCCAGCCAGTACGAGTGCAGCGCCGGGACCAGTTGCTCGGAGTCGGTGTAGAGCACGCTGGTGGCCAGGCCCAGGGTCAGCGCGGCGGCCAGCACGGCGGGCAGGCCGAGCCAGCGGACGTTCTTGCCCAGGGCCAGCAGGATCAGGTACGCGCTGACCATGGTGAGCGAGAAGGCACAGGAGAACTCGTACATGTTCCCCCACGGCGGGCGCATCACCGAGAAGCCGCGGAAGGCCACCCCGGCGACGTTCAGCAGCGCGCCCAGCACGGTCAGCGAGATGGCGATCCGGCCGAACATGTCGGCCCGCTCGCTGCTGCCGGCCGCGCCCGGGCCGTCCACCGCCTGCTCGCCGTCGCCGCGGCCGCTGGTCACCACGGTGGCGCCCTCGCCGGCCAGCGCGGTGCGGGTCAGCGTGGTGGTGCCCCCACCGGCGGCGGCCACGGTGACGGTGACCTTCTTGGCCTTCTTGGCGGCTGCCGCCGGCGAGGCCGCGGCAGCGGCGGCGTCGGCGAGGCTGGCCTGCTCGACCGAGCGGCGGGCCACGGCACCCTTGCTGCCGAAGGTCCACTCGAACATGTGCGCGAACATGGCCAGCACGTAGACGCCCATGGCCGACCAGATGCACTTGTTGGACAGGTCAGCCAGTTGGGAGTTCACCCCGGTGGCGGAGGCGAGGAGGGACACCGTCTACTCCTTGGTTTCATCGGCCGGGGCTGACGCGGCGCCAGCCGGTTCGGATTCGTCGTCTGCCGGGGCGTCGTCCTCTAGTGCCGGGGCATCGTCCTGCAGGTCGACGGCGAGCTCGGCGAGCTCCTCGGCGATCTTCGCCGACTCGCTGCGGGTCAGGCCGGCCAGCTCCACCAGGGTCCGGCCGTCCGGCGTGGCGACCGCCCGCACCCAGATCCGGCGGCGCTGCACGAAGAGCGAGCCGACCAGGCCGGCGATCGCCAGCACCGCGCCGGTGAGCGCGACCGAGTTGCCGGGGCGGTGCGAGACCGAGAAGGTGGCCCACTTCTTGTAGCCGTCGAAGGTGAGCGAGCCGTAGCCGTCCGGCAGGGTCCAGCCCTCGCCGGGGCTCAGCCTGATGTGGGCGGGCTGGCCGTCCTGCTTGAGCTGGGACAGGTGGCTCATGTCCAGCTGGTAGACGTTCTGCGGCAGGCCGGAGTCGGTGCCCAGGTCGCCCGCGAAGGCGTTCAGCACCAGCGCCGGGGCGGCGTCGCCCGGGAAGAGCGAGCGCGGGCCGGTGGACTGGTCGAACTGGACCGGCGCGGTCGGCAGGAAGAAGCCCGAGAAGCCGAGCTGGACCTTCTTGCCGTCCTTCTGGCCGTAGTCGCCGACCTTGACCACACCGGTGGAGGTGAGGTTGGAGTCCTGCGGCAGGAACGGCACCGCGTCGTGGTAGACCACCTTGCCGCTGCTGTCCCGGACCGTGATCACCGGGGCGTAGCCGTGGCCGATCAGGTAGACCTTGCTGCCGGCGATCTCCAGCGGGCTGTTGACCGAGATGTCGCCGGTCTTCAGCTTGGTCGGGTCGGCGCCCTGCCAGTAGTGGATGTGCGCGACGAACGACCGGGCCTCGCCGATGTGGTCACCGGTGCTCTGGTAGGTGTCGGTGAAGCCGTCCAGCTTGAAGCCGAACGGGTCCAGGTCCTCGGGGCCGTACAGCGCCGAGCCGGAGAAGTCGTCCAGCTGGGTCATGGTGTTGGAGAAGCCGTCGCCCTCGACCACCAGTTTGCCGCCCTGGCCGCTGGCCAGGCTGGCCCAGGCGAAGCCGGCCAGCAGGGCGAAGAGCGAGAGGTGGAAGAGCAGGTTGCCGACCTCGCGCAGGTAGCCCTTCTCGGCCGCCACCGCGCCACCGGAGACGTGCGCCCGGAAGCGCCGCTTGCGCAGCAGCCGCTGGGCCGCCGCGACGGCCGCCGCGGGGTCGGTGTCGGTGCGCCAGGCCGCGTAGACCGGCATCCGGGTCAGGTTGGCCGGTGCCGTCGGCGGCTTGGCCCGCAGCACGCCGACGAACTGCCAGGTGCGCGGAACGATGCAGCCGGCCAGCGAGACGAAGAGCAGGATGTAGATCGCGGAGAACCAGACCGAGCTGTAGACGTCGAACAGCTGGAGCTTGTCGTAGAGCGGGGTCAGCCCCTTGTGGGCGGCCTTCCAGGTCTGCACCTTGAAGGCGTTCTCACTGGTCTGCGGGATCAGTGAGCCGGGGATGGCCGCCAGCGACAGCATGAAGAGCAGGATCAGCGCGACCCGCATCGAGGTCAGCTGGCGCCAGGTCCAGCGCAGCCAGCCCAGCGCGCCTATCCCGACGGGGGCGTCGCCCTCCACCGGGGCACTGCTGAGCCGTTCGGCGACTGCGTCTTCGGGCTGCTCGCTGCGCAGCTCGGTGTCACTCACGATCAGATTCCGATCTCGCCGCTGGGGGCCAGGTACTGGAGCTGGTTGACCAGGTAGTCCCAGCCGCCGGTGATCAGCAGCACGCCGACCGCGACCAGCATCGCGCCGCCGATCCGCATGACCCACTGGTAGTGCTTCTTGATGAAGCCGAAGGCGCCGATCGCCTTGCGGAAGGCGAGCGCCGCCAGCACGAACGGCAGGCCGAGGCCCACACAGTAGACCGCCATCAGGAACGCGCCGCGACCGGCACCGGCCTGGTTGATCGACAGCGCCTGGAGCGAGGCCATGGTCGGCCCGATGCACGGGGTCCAGCCCAGCCCGAAGACCACGCCGAGCAGCGGTGCGCCGACCAGGCCGACCGCGGGGCGGCGGTGCGAGCGGACCTCCCTGGTGGAGAACCCGGGGAGCACGCCGGCGAACGCCAGGCCCATCAGGATGGTGAAGCACCCCAGCACGATGTTGATGGTGTGCCGGTACTCCCGCAGGGTCCAGCCGAACTCGCCGAAGGCCGCGCCGAACGACACGAAGACGGCGGTGAAGCCGAGGATGAAGAGCACCGCGCCGGCCAGCATCCGGCCGCGCTTGCGCCCCTGGGCGTCGGCCAGGTCGGCCGCCGAGAAGCCGGTGACGTAGGAGAGGTAGCCCGGCACCAGCGGCAGCACGCAGGGCGAGAAGAACGAGACCAACCCGGCGGCGACCGCCACCGGTACGGCGAGCAGCAGCGGGCCGCTGAGCACCGTCTGGTTGATGCCGTCGGCCAGGATCACGGCTTCTCCGCGAGGATCGGCGCGATCATCGAGTCGAGCTCGTCCGGGGTGAGCCCCTTCATCGCGCGGGCGGCCAGCCGGCCCTGGCGGTCGATCACCACGGTGGTCGGGATCGACTGCGGGTTGAGGCTGCCCTTGGGGAACTTGAGGATCTGGGTGCCGTCCGGGTCGTAGATGCTCGGGTAGCTGATCCCGTTGACGTCCTCGAACTGCTTGGCGTTGGTCACGTCGGTGTCGCGGGTGTTGATCCCGAGGAACTGGACGCCCTGGCCCTTGTCCTTCTCGTAGACCTGCTCCAGGCCCTTGGCCTCGGCCCGGCAGGGCGAGCACCAGGAGCCCCAGATGTTGACCACCACGACCTTTCCCTGGAAGTCGGAGAGCGCGGTGGGCTTGCCCGTCAGGTCGTTGCCGCTGATCGCGGGGGCCGGCTTGCGGGCGGCCACCGGCACGGTGTCGATGCCGCCGCTGCCCGTCACGAACCCGGCCTGGGCGTCACCGCTGCCACCGGAGCCCGTGGAGCTGCAGCCGGCGAGGGTGAGGGCGGCGGCTGCCGCGGTGAGCACGGCGGCCATGCGGAGACGAGGCGTACCAGACATGTGAAAAGTTTCGCATGGCGGTTTCAGCCGGTTCAGGGGGGTCCGCCCTTGTGTGTCGGACCCCCGCTGACCTGTGGCTGTAAAGAACTCCTAAGGCTCAGGGCCGGTCGTTAGGCCCCGAAGCTCTTGGCCACCGGAGCGTCCCCGCGCCTGCCCTTGCCGGTCAGGTGGGCCGGCAGCAGGTCGCGGGCCGGCTCCGAGTAGCCGATCGAGACCAGCTTGTCGCCCTCGTAGGTGAAGCTGGTGAGCGACGCCAGCGAGCACTGCCGCTTGCGCGGGTCGTGCCAGAGCCGGCGCTTCTCGGCGAACGAGCGGACGATCCAGATCGGCGACTGGTGGCTGACCGCCACCGCCTCGTGGCCGCGGGCGGCGTCCCGGGCGGCGGCCAGCGCGGCCATCATCCGCACCGCCAGGTCGATGTAGGGCTCGCCCCACGACGGCCGGAACGGGTTGGTCAGGTGCTTCCAGGCGGACGGGTTGCGCAGCGCGCCGTCACCGACGCCGAAGACCTTGCCCTCGAAGACGTTGCCCGCCTCGATCAGCCGCTCGTCGACCGCGACGTCCAGGCCGTGCGCCTTGCCGATCGGCGCGGCGGTCTCCTGGGCCCGCTCCAGCGGGGAGGCCACCACGTGGGTGATGTCCCGGTCCGCGAGGTGCTCGGCGACCCGGTCGGCCATCTGCCGGCCCAGCTCGGAGAGGTGGTAGCCGGGCAGGCGGCCGTAGAGCACGCCCTCGGGGTTGTCCACCTCGCCGTGGCGCATCAGGTGCACCACCGTGGTCTCGGTCATCCGACGTCCTCTCAGCTCGCGGTCGCGCGCGCGGCGGCCTGGGCGGCGGCGGGCAGCGCGGCGACGATCCTATCGATCGCGCGTTCGTCGTGGGCGGACGAGACGAACCAGGACTCGAAGGCGGACGGCGGCAGGTAGACCCCGTCGGCCAGCAGGCTGTGGAAGAACGCGGTGAAGCGGAAGGACTCCTGACGCTTCGCCGAGTCGTAGTCGGTGACCGGCTGGTCGGTGAAGAAGACCGAGAACATGTTGCCGGCCCGCTGCAGGCGGTGCGCCACGCCCTCCTTGGCGAGCGCCTCGGTGACCAGGCCGGAGACCGTGTCGGCGACCCGGTCCACGGTGGCGTAGACCTCGTCGGTGCAGTTGCGGAGCTGGGCCAGGCCGGCAGCGGTGGCGACCGGGTTGCCGGAGAGCGTGCCGGCCTGGTAGACCGGGCCGGCCGGGGCCAGGTGGGCCATCACGTCGGCCCGGCCGCCGAAGGCCGCCGCCGGGAAGCCGCCGCCCATCACCTTGCCGAAGGTGAGCAGGTCGGGCGCCCAGCCCTCGTGCGCGGCCTCCAGGCCGTACCAGCCGGCCTTGGACACCCGGAAGCCGGTCATCACCTCGTCGGACATGAACAGCGCGCCGTTCTCCCGGCAGAGCTTGGCCAGGCCGGCATTGAACCCGGCCAGCGGCGGGACCACGCCCATGTTGCCCGGCGAGGCCTCGGTGATCACCGCGGCGATCTCGCCCGGGTGTGCCTGGAAGGCCTGCTCGACGGCGGCCAGGTCGTTGTACGGCAGCACGACGGTGTCGCCGGCCTGCGCACCGGTCACGCCGGGGGTGTCCGGCAGTGCGAAGGTGGCCAGCCCGGAACCGGCGGCGGCCAGCAGGGCGTCCACGTGGCCGTGGTAGCAGCCGGCGAACTTGACGATCTTGGCCCGGCCGGTGAAGCCGCGGGCCAGCCGGATCGCGGACATGGTGGCCTCGGTGCCGGAGGAGACCAGCCGGACCTGCTCGACCGGCGCCACCCGGGACACGATCTCCTCGGCCAGCTCCACCTCGCCCTGACCGGGGGTGCCGAACGAGGTGCCGCGGGACACCGCCTGCTGCACGGCCTCCAGCACCGCCGGGTGCGCGTGGCCCAGGATCATCGGACCCCAGGAGCAGACCAGGTCGACGTACTCGCGACCGTCGGCGTCGGTGAGGTACGGGCCGCTGCCCGAGACCATGAACCGCGGGGTACCACCGACCGCGCGGAAGGCGCGCACCGGCGAGTTGACCCCTCCGGGGGTCACCACCGAGGCGCGCTCGAAGAGCGACTGGGACTGGGGGGCTTCATACGGGTAGCTCACAAGGCTCCATCCTCTCAAACCGCTCCGGTCTCAAATCGTGTCCTTTACCTCTGCATATCGGACCCGATCATCTGGAACGATGATCCGTGTGCGGTTGCCGGTCGATTCATCCCGCACACTGGAGGTCACGACCACCGCAGCCCGGCGCGGGCGTGACGCGACGTGACGCGATCTGGTCGAGCGTGTCCGTTTTCGGTCATAACAGTCGTAACAAGAGTGACATAACGGGAAAATGGGGCCTCCGGCGGGACACCGGCAGGCCCGGGGGTCTGTCGATTCCGGCGAATTCCGGTGAGGATGGTCCGAGTGTCCGAGGAGCAGGACGGCTTCGAGGAGGCCGCGGGGGCAGGCCACAAGGCGGCCCGGGCGGGAAGGGGAAGGCGGGGTGAAGGTCGCGTGGGGGTGACGTACAAGTACTTCGGCGCACCCGACCGCGCCACCGCCGCCAGAGTCCCCACCGCGCTGGGCCCCGGCGGGCTCGGCCTGGACGCCGGCGAGCTCGGCTCGCTCGGCCGGCTCGGCGACCTCATGGAGACCAGCGGCTCCCCCAACGGGCACCTCTCCACCAAGATCAAGCCGGAGACCATGAGCGCCATGGTGCTCACCGGCATCCAGGGCGTCCCGCTGCACCAGGTCCCGCCGCTCGAACTGGTCGTCCTGCACCCCGACTACGCCGTGGTCCAGCTCCCCCACACCGTGGTCGAACCCCTGCGCAAGGCCGACGACACCGAACTCGGTGCCGCCGCCTTCATCTGGTCGACCGTCCCCGACCGCCGCGGCCCGCGCGACGCCTTCGTCATCTACACGATGCTGCACGAATGGCAGGACTTCGCCAACCGACTGCACGACGCCGGGCACCAGCTGTACTGCCTGGTGTGGCCGTAGGCGGTTCTCGCAAGCACTCCTGACGACTGGTCAGCTCTCTGCCGGAGCCCTTCCGCCGGAGAGCAGGCCAGGCTGCGGCAGGCCGCTGGGGCACACTGAGGGCACATCGCTCGGAAAGTGCCCCAACCGGTGTTCGCCACCCCAGCGCTCAGCACTGGTGATCGACCACCGTACTCTCGCCCGCATGGACCTCCCCGACTGCGGGTGCCTGCTCTGCGACGACGCGACCGACCCTTCCCAGTGGTCCGCGCGCGACAGCCACATCGCCAAGAACATCCGCGAGTACGACTGGCACGTCATGGGAGTGGCCGGCGCCCACCTGCCCGGCGACTGGTCGTACTCCATCGGGCTCTGGCACCTCCTGCGCAGCCCCGAGGTCAGCTTCTTCGGCATCCCCATGCAGACCGGGATGCGCATCGTGAACACCCTCGCCCACCAGATCCGCGACGGCCACCCGCTCGAACCGGACCAGCGCCGCGACGACGTCCTGGGTGGCGGCTTCTCGGTCGCGATCCGACCCGTCCACCCGAGCTGGTACCTGAGCTTCTTCGGCGCGGGCCTCGACTTCTACCAGCGCCCGCCACTGCCCATCACCCAGATGTTCTGGCCGGACAAGCAGGGCCGCTTCCCCTGGGAGGAGGGCGTAGAGGAGACCTGCCGCACCTCGCAGCCGCTCCTGTGGATCCCGCGCGAGGAGTCGTCCGGCCCTTGGGCCGACGAGGAGGACCCCAAGGCAGGCTGAGTGGCTGTTGTCTTTCCGGCCTTGCGGGCTGCGTTTCCGCTGGTCAGGAATAGGTTCGGCGGCTTCGGGGAGTGGTGACGTGTCGAGTTGTCGCTCCCGTGGAGGTTGGGGATGCCGTCGGTCGTGGGGCTTCTGGAACAGCGCGAGCTGACCGCTCGCCGTCGCATGGACGAGCTGCGGGAGGAGGCCGACCGAATCCAGGCCGAGCTGGCCGTGGTCGAGCGGGAGTGGAACGAGTGGGTCATCGCTCGCTCACGCGTCGGCGAGGTCCTAGCGCCGGGTGACGACGACGCCGATACTGGCGAGGACCTGGCGGATCCCGGTCAGCAGCCGACAGAGCCCAGCTCTTCGGGGGCGGCGAAGCCGAAATCGATGGTGCCGATGTGGCGTGCGGGGCTGGCATGGTCGGCACTTTCGGTGGACTACCAGCGCATCCTGCATGCGCTCGCGGATCGGGGCCGTCTCGGTCAAGGTCCGCTGACGTGCCAGGAGATGGCCGTCTACTTCGGTCTTGACCCGGTGCCCGGGAAGGTTGAGGCGCCGTGATCGAAGGCGAAGCGGTTGGTGGCCCCGGGCTGGCTGGTCGAGTCGGCGCCGGGACGCTTCACGCTCGCGAAGGCTGTAGCCGGGCAAGGCGGCAGGTCATGAGCTGCGTCATCGACCAGTGGACCATCGCCTCGGCGCTACTGGTGGAGCGCTCGAAGTCGCGCACGAGGCGGCGGCTCCGCATCAGGTGGGCGAAGAACCGCTCCACGATCCACCTCTTGGGAAGTACGACGACGCCACGCATGTCGTCGGTGCGCTTGACGATGGCGAGGACCAGGGAGAGTGCGGCGAGGCAGTTCTCGACGAGGCTGCCGGTGTAGCCGCCGTCGGCCCAGATCAGGGCCAGCAGGTGGTGCGCGGCGGCGACCTGGGCGAGCAGGACCTGGGCGGCGGCGCGGTCGCCGATATCCGCAGCGGTGACCATCACCGCGAGCAGCAGGCCGATGGTGTCGACCACGACGTGCCGCTTGCGGCCGTTGATCAGCTTGCCGCCGTCGAAGCCACGGCTGTCGGCGCCGACGACAGCGTCCGCCTTGACGGACTGGGAGTCGATCACGCCCGCGGTCGGCTCCGGATCCCGTCCGGCCTGTTTGCGGACCTTGCGTCGGAGCCGGTCGTGGAACTCTGTGACCAGGCCGTGGTCGCGCCAGCGGCGAAAGAAGGCGTAGACCCGGTCCCACGGCGGGAAGTCGCAGGGCATCGCCCGCCATTTCGTGCCGTTGTCGACCAGGTAGCGGATCGCGTCCAGTATTGCGCGGTGGCAGTACGCCTCCGGCTGGCCGCCCCGTCCGTGTAGCCAGCGCGGCACCGGCAGCAGGGGTCGGGCCGCCGCCCATTCAGCGTCGGTCATGTCGGATGGGTAGCGTCGCACACGTTCCCCGTGATCGGCCGCGTTCCCGCACACGTGCGCGAGACAGTCACACTGTCGGGCGGCCGAGCTGGACGCTTGCGAAGGTGGCACGGAAGACTGCGGCACAGGGCCTCCTGTTGCGCGTGGACTTCGATACCCACGAGCTGCGCAGGAGGCCCTGTCTCCATGCACGCACGGTCCGGAGATCCCCCAGCCGGGTGACAAGCGCGAAGTCGCGGATCTCCAAGATCGACCGCAGACTTCTTGTCATCGGTCCAGGCCGCAGGCAGCCTCGGCGGCTGCGAGCCACCCGAGGTACCAACTGGCGAAGTCCGATACGGAGCCGTCGGTCTCGCGCATCGGATGAAGATCCGTGCCGTTGCAGCGATCGTCACGCCACATTCGGCCGCGTTCAGGTCCGGTGACGACCAGCCAGACCACCATCCCGCAGCCCTCGTCACACAGGCAGAGAGCACCTGCTGTGCGGCGCGGATCGTACTGCACCTCGCCCAGGCGCTCCTCCCACGCCTCAAACGCCGCGTCGAGATCGGCAAGGTCGTCGAAGTCGTCCTGCACCGGCCGCTCAGCCAGGATCGCGACCGTTGCCTCGGGGTCCGCCCCTCCCGGAAACTTCTCCGCGAACATGCCCGGCTCGACCTCCTCGATGAGCTCTCCGACCCAGCGCCAGCCGGCGGAACCTTCGCGCCGCACCGGGAGAATGCCGTAGGCCGGACCGGCCCCGCCAGCCCCGACATGCAGGAGGAACGATCGATAGTCCTCGGGCAGATCGACGTCCAACCAGGCCTCGAGGTCGGCCACCTCGGTGGTGGCTAGAGGGGCATCAAGCGCAAAGCCGTGCGCCCTCGCCCCGAACACCTTGTCGCTGCCCGGCACGGCGGCCAGAGCCAGCACCCGATCACGCACCCCGGTCCAGTCAGTCATGGCGCCCGACCCTACCGGCCGCCGCCAGCGTTTGACCTGCCTGGGTCGGCGACACCGACGACCAGTTGCCCTACCGCCAAACCCACCAAGGCCAGCAGATCATCCGATCGGGTCGGCGACCTCGAACTCGCAACCATCAAGATCGGTAGAGCAACAGCCACTGAGGCCAACCGCGGTCCAAGGGGAGACCGAAAGCCCCGCTCCAGGTAGAGCGACGCCTTTCGTGGTGATCAGCGGGAGAGGATCTGCCGCAGGTCTTCGGCCGCCTTGGCGATGTCGTCGCTGTAGCCGCCTTGGGCAAGGCGCAGCATGTACTCAACGGCGAGGTCAGTCGGCGGATCGGTGTACGGCACCTCGTTCAGGTCCAGGAACAACAGCATCGCTTCGAAGGCCGTGCGCTTGTTCCGGTCGTTGAGCGCGTGGTTCCTGGCAAGCGACTCACCGAGGGCCGTGGCTTTCGACCACAGATCCGGATAAGCATCCATACCGAACACGGAGCTCTGAGGGCGCCCCAGTGCGGAGAGGAGGAGGCCGCGATCCCTGATCACGGCCCCGGTGCCCTTCAGGAGGTACTCGACGTCCTCCAGGTCGAGATACTCGGCCTCACCCCCCGGATCGGTCACAGCTCGGCCAGCCTCTCCAGTGTTTCCGCGTTGGCCTCGCGGATTCGCCGAACAGCTCGCGCCCGGCGCTCAGCCTTGCTCGGCTTCGTAGCAGTCTTGGCCAGCTCGTCCTCCGCATCAAACGCGTCGACCACTTCGACCGGGACCAGGCTGTGCTCGTGAACATCGACAATCAGCCGATGCCCGACGAAATCGTCTGGAATCCGGATCGCGGTGATCGGCAGGGACTCGGGCATCCTGAGCATCGGCCGCAGCCTCGCGACGGCGTTGCGCCACTGTGACTGGCCAAAATGGACTGGCGGCAAGGGCGGCAGCGCCAGATGGCTTCGGAGAGTCCTCAGAAGCTCGTCAGCCGGGGCTTCGGGCCCGAGAGGCAACCCCTCGACCTGGAGATACCTAGCGACCAGCTCAATGGCTGCGTGGGCCGTCTCCGCGTCGATCGCCGCAGACCTCGTCAGCTGGCGCAGCGCCGCCGCCCGGAGGGTGTCCTCGGCCGTCTCGCTGGGGGTAGCGTCGGGCTCAGACTCGTCGAGCCATACCGTCACACCGCGGCGGTCGCCGTTCTCCACATACTCGATCGACACGGGACTCTCCTTCCCTCGGTCTCCCACGCTAACGGGGTAGCGCACTCTGGGCCAGAAAAATGCCCGTGCCTTGCCCGCTACGTGACTGGCGGCCTCGGGGGCCTGATCGAACCAGTCCTCGCAGCCCGGCGAGCTCGCCGCACCGGCCCAGGGACAGAAGCCCGGGTTCATCACGTGCGGGAGATCATGAACAAAGCTCTTTGCGCCAACGTGACGGGCATCCGATGGGAGCACCTGCCGCACGACTTCCCGCCCTGCGAGACGGCCTGTGGCTACTATGCGGAGCAGTAACGTGAGTGCCATGACGGAGAGCCCGTACAGCGCAGCAGACATCAAGGTGCTGGAGTACGACGAGGTGTTCCGCCAGCGTCCCGGCATGTTCTTCGGGGTCGGGCCGGAGCACCCCGAGCTGGCGACCCGGGTGCTATGCCAGGTACTCGCGCACGAGCTACACCCTGCCGCCGCAGTCGCCCCCAACCACGCGCTCGTCGCCAGCGCCGACGTCCTGTCAGACCTTGCCTTCTCGGTGACGGTTAACCAAGCGGCACCACTCGCCAACTCCGGCGGGCGCCCGTTCGCGCAGCACGCGGCGCTGTTGGGCCACAGGTGGGTCGCTATCGGCGCGGCGGCGTTGAGTTCCCATGCCGTCATCGAGCGGTGGGCCGACGGACAAGGCCTGCGCCAGGAGCTCACCAGCCTCCGCCGCGCGGCATCGCCTTACTCCTTCGAGCCGCCGGCCGGCCAGGGGATGCGGATGACGTTCGAGCTGGACCCCGAATACTTCGGCCCGACCGCAGCCATCACCTCCGACCTTGGCTCCCTGGGACTCCACGGTCCGGACTGCGGAGAGCCAGCAGGACCGGGCTTCGTCGAGGTGCGGGACCGCCGGGCGACTGACGGGATGTCAGTAGCTCGCTACCAGTGACGGCCTTTGATTGATAGCGAGACGGCCTGGGCCTGCGCGGACGATCAGCCGCAGGACCGAAGCGCCAGGGGGATCGCTCAGCTGGTCGAGTGGTACACCTCGAAGCCTGTTTCGATGGTGCCGCGGAACGCGAGCGCAGTGCGGTCGATACCGAGGGCGTTGAGGAGGACATCGAGCGCCACTTCCACGTCGTCCACCGAACGACTCACCCAGACGAAGGTCTGCTGAACTGGCGCACCTTCAAGCCAACTCAGCGCGAAGTCCACCGTTTGCAACGGTGAACATCCACATAGCCGAGGTCTTCCCACCCTCGCTCGACGGTGAGCCGCAGCCGTTCCGCAAGTATCTCCAGCGGCGGCTTCAGCCCTGCCACCACCTGGAAGGAACTGGCGGCGAACTCCCACATGCTCCGTTGGAACGCGGGGTTGCGCTTCCCACCCTGAGCCGTCTCCCACTCCGGACCAGCGACGGCTGAAATGCCGTTGCCGCTTGGGCATCGACCTGGTGAGATGCAGGGGCTTCAAGAGCGGGGGACGGCTTGGCCGTGTTCGGGTGTGCAGGCTGTGGTGCGGTACTGACGATGGCAGTGTCGGAGGTGGCACTGCCAGTCCACTTGAGCGACACCCATTGGGAGAGGCTGCACCCGCCCCTCCTGGAGGCTGGCGCCTACGCCGTCCGCCGCGAGCCGCATGGGCCACCCTGGCGGCTGTGGGAGCAGGTCGGAGCCCAGGAGGCAGCGGAGCGAGGAATCTTCGCGCCGGTCCGCGCCCTATCTGACGGCCCGTCGGGCACTGTCCTCCTGGCCCCCGGCGACACTCGCGGCACCGGACTGATCCCGGAGCGGACCGACGGGTACTGCATGGGGATCGACGGGCGCGACGGGCCGAACCTGGCCTGTCTGGGCTGCGGGTTGCCGGTCGGATCGCGGATCGACGACTGCGGGCAGTGGCAGGTGGTCGAGTTCCTCCCGGCGGCGGTGGTCAGGCTGCCCGGCCCGCCGGAGCGGCCAGTCATGGACTGGGCGGAGTTACTCGCCGACGGTCTGCTGTGGCACCGGCTGAGCGAGTACCGGGACATCCCGGCGGGCGTCGCCCTCGCCCACGTCGTGGTGGCCGCCCAGGGCAAGCCGGTCGAAGTAGTGCCCGGTCCGGTCGCCGAGCTCCTGGGCCGGGCCATAGCCGCGCTGCTGACCTCCGGGGAGGACTCGAAGCGGCTGGACCTGGCGGGGCCCGGGCTCGGCGAGCGGACCGCCGACCTCGTGCTGGTTCCGATCCACCCACAAACCGGGGAGATATGGCAGCCGAGCGGCGGCGCGATAGCCGTGCCCATGGACGCAGCGCTCTGGGCCGAGCTGGCCTTCCCACCCCATCGGACTCGACTGCCGGTGGTCGGCGGACTGCCGGCGGGCGTGGAGCGGAACGATCCGCTGCCACCGCACCCGCAGTGCCCCTTCCAGCCGTCCATCAGTGCGTTCCGGTACACGCTGGCGCGGATACCCGCCGTCCGCGAACCGTGGCTACGGGCGATCTACGACCGCAGATACTGAACCACCAGGCAGACCCGATCAGGAGCGATGCGCCCCGTTGGGGAGTGTCATGAATTCGTGATAGACCCCAGGAAGCTTCCCTCCTGGGTCCGAGAGGTAGTCCTGGCTGCCAATGGCGGCTATTGCACGTACTGCGGGAGCGCGGGAACCCGGGCTGAGGTGGTCGACCACGTCGACCCGGTATGCGCTGTTGGACGGGATGACATCACGAACCTGATCCCGGCATGCCACTCCTGCAACAGCAGCAAGGGCGGGCCGGACGGTCACGGGGAAGAGTCCGACCTGCCGGTTCCACCTCCGACCGCGCGGACCAGCACACGAGCCTCGTCCGCCAGACGAAGGGTGACGTACCTGTCGGCGAAGCCGTTGCGCGCGAGTTCGGCCGCCAGGTTGTCGAAGTAGTTGGAAGCCGCCAGGACGTGCGCGTCGACGTCCAACTCCTCCCCCTCGTCCCGACCGCGTCGAGCCGTACCGGCCGCGGCCATGACCCGCCCGATCTGCGCGTGCACGTCGTTTCCGATGGCAGCGGGCAGACCGGACCGCCCCAGCTGGCGCAACAGCCGCTCGCAGGCGCCGACCAGGTCGTCGAACAGCCGACGGTCCCGATCGACCGCCAGTCCGACGTCGGACCCGGAAATGATGTTGAGCAGCCCGCCGTGGCCCACGATCGAATTCCGGGTCAGGGTGTATTGGAAGGCCGGGACGTCCACGGACGCCAAGAGGTTGAGAGCGGGCCGGAAGCAGGGGTGAACGTGGAACTCGTGCTCGCCCGGCAGTGGCGGCGTGTGGGTGCCGCCCGCGTACACGACATCGCTGCCACGCCGCACTCCGAGGAAGCTAGTCCCGTACAGCACGTCGATGATGCTCTGCGGGGTGAGGCTTTCCGTATAAGCAGGGAAGGCCCGGTGAAGAGCCTCCCGGTGCGCCTCGAAGCGATCGGCGAGGGCCGAGCGCATAACAATGTAGCCGGTGTTCTCGAACAGGGCGAACAGCGACCGGAGGAAGGGATGGTTGACCATGTACTCCTTGGCGAGGTCGTCGAGCTTCCAGCGGGAGAACTGCTCGGTCGCGCCCACCACGTCGGCCTCCGTGATGGACGGCCCACCCCGCTCGTCGGCCACGCTCTGGCAGGCGTTGAGGAATTGGATGGCGTCCCTGGGACGCGGCAGCGAGCGCCGGAAGAGGTACTCGGCGACTGGCTCTCCGTAAACGCTCGCCGGGAACACGCCGCCCCACAACTGCTCGCGGGTCAGGCCAGACCCGAGGGAGGCCTTGGCCCGGGCGAGGGCGACATCCTCCAGTCCTTCCGCGGTCCATTCGATCCGGATCTCGTCGCTGTGGAATTTGTCGGCATCACCAAAGTTCAGGGCGTCGTAGATGTCCGACCGGAGGAAGAGCGCGGTCCGGACTCCGCCGTGGTAGTAGCCCGTCGCATACTTGGCCGCCAGTAGCAGTCCGGTGACCAAGGCGTGGCTCTCCGGGCCTGCGGTCCAGACCTCCTCCAGCTGGTCGACCAGGAACAGCAGCGGAGGGTGCTTCCCCTCGCAGTCCAGCTCGCGGAAGCTGGCGGCGACGCCATCCTCCAGCACCCCCAGTTGGTGCCCGGCCCGAGCGCCCTCGGAGGTGCCGTTGACCCCGAAAGCCGCCTCGACCCCGAATGCCTTCAGCGAGAGGTTAGCCGACTGCAGCCCCCGGACGCCCCGTCGGAGCCGGTCGTACAGTCCTGCTTCGCCCTGCTCCCCGCTGTCCTTCAGGAACGAGCGCAGGGTCCGGACGGATTCGGGGAGACGGCGGCCGTGTGCCACCCGCGCGTGGGTCACCAAATGGCGGGCGGCGTGGACTGCGAAGACGTACCGCCAGATCATCGACTTGGCGGTGTCAGCGGTGACGCCCTGGAGTTCGAAGCGCCGGATCTCGTCGCCGGTGGCGTCGTCTGGCGTGATCAGGATCGACGAACCCGAATGCCCACCCAGTGTCGCCAGCTGGCGGCAAATGGCGCTCTTACCGGATCCCTTTCGGCCGATGATCAGGGATTTCCGGCCCTGCAGGGCCGCCTTGTACGCGTAGTTCGGCCGGAAGACCGCGCCCCTCAGCAGCCCGTCCTTGAGGTCGGTCTCGGCGTCGTCACGCCCGAAGAACAACTGGCTCACCAGTCCGACCTGCTGCCCCACAACCGCCCCCCGAAGGTGATCCGCCGACCCTTTTTCCCAGACTAGGCGCTACCGGACGACACTGCCTGAATAATGGTCGGAACCGTAGGACTTGGGGGGAGCGGACATGGGCTGGGACGGGTTCACCGACGACTCGCCGGAAGCTCGCGAAGGCGACCTGCACAGTCAAATCCTCTCCCTACGCCGGGAAGTGGCACTGCTGCGCGCGGCAGGGGACGACCGTGGCAGTGGTCTCGAAGCCCAACTCGGCCAAGCGCGGATGGAGATCAGCCGGCTGGAGCAGTGTCTGTCAGCGGTCTCCGCAACCCTCGCGCAGACTCACCAGGCACTGGACAAGGTCACCACGACGACCGATGCCACGCACGACGCGCTCAACTCGTTCGTAGAGCGGTACGGCCGGGACCAGATCGTCGTGAACGCCCAGGCCGAGCTGTCCCGGCTCACCACCGAGTGGAACGCCCGGTTCGCCCAGCGGCGGCACGTCCGCACGCTTGCTCGCGGGCTGGTGCACGGGCTGATCGAGGACGCCTTGTCACGGGGGATGGTGGACCAGGAGATCCTCCAGGCGTACAGCCAGGAACGGCTAATCATGGAACCGTCCTTCTGGCTCGCACCGGCCGTCGTGGCGGTGGCTGCACGCCACAGCGGGGACAAGGCCCGCGAGAGCCGGGCCCGCAGCCACGCGCTCACCCTCGACAGGCCAAAGGCGACCCTCTTCTTCGCCCTCACCAGTTCGCGCCAGAAACGGCAGAGCGAGGCCGCCCTGTGGATGGACCAGTACCTGGCCGGGCTCGACCCGTCCGACCTGGGACAGGAGTTTTCGGTGGTTCTCGACGCGGTCGCCGGCGCCGAACTGGGTTTCGAGGCCCTCACCTACGCCCAGCAGGCCATGACGCGCTGGGACCGCGAGGCCAATGCTCACCTGTCCTTGCTGCCCAGGCAGGACGACGGCGCATCGCATCTCGTCCGCTGGCAGCCGTGGATGTTCGAGTCGGGCATGCAGGATTCGGGCCGGTTCAACGCGCTGGCCGAACTCTGCCCGCGCCAGTGGCCGATGATGCTTGAGGGCTGGCAGATGGCAACCGGAGTGGAGGGAACGATCGACTACCTCCAGGACACGTATTCGACGATTCCGGCCATGCGCACACCGGGCAGTCGCACCGACATCGCATTCAATCATCTCATCGGTCAACAGGACGATGACGAAAGGGATATGAACGAGCAGATGGAGCGATTGCGATCGATCATCGACCACGGCGGCCAGGAGCCGGAACCAAGGCTGAAGAGCCTCATCGCCTTCTCTCCCACCGAGCGCGCCAAGGACTTCCAGCGAGTTCTCCAGGAAGCCATCTTCAAGCCAGAATCTGTTGAACTCGGCTATCCAGCCAGGCTACTGAGCCTCCATTGCACCTGGCAGAGCCTGCGTTCCGCAGTTCTCGCCGCCGCCGAGCAGTCCGCCGCGGCGCTCCCCTCCGCCTTGACCATCACTGTGGACGGCTGGAGCTGTTCCTTGCCCGCCGATCCGCCTCCACCTGAAACCATCAGGCATCTGCTCTCCGACTATCGGAAGCACCTGGAGAAGTCCACTGACGACGCAGTCAGTTCCGTCAATCCGGTCTGGCCACGCATCTTCTCCTTCGCCGCGGCGGCTGCGGTCGTCGGCGGGTTCGCACTGTTCCTCGGCGGCGCCGGTGCGGCACTGGCGACCGCCGTGTCCGTGGGCCTGATCTGCGCCGCCGCCTGGGACACGCTCCGGGTCCCCTGGCATCGGCAGCGACTTCGGGACGACGCCAGTCGGCGCCAGATCGCCGGCAGCACCCAGCTGACCAGAGCGTTCGCCCAACACTCCCGCATGATGCGGGAGTGGCGCGAGTGCCTCAGCGCCATCGAGCGGCTGGGCGCCTGGTCCCCGGCCATCCCCGCACAGCAACCAGACCCCAAGGATCGACCGTGAACGAAAGACTCGTCGCCGGTCGTTATCGCCTCGACCAGCGGCTCGACAGCGGCGGCATGGGAGACGTCTGGGGCGCCCACGACATCGGGCTCGATCGACCGGTCGCCCTCAAGTTCCTCGCGCTCGACCGCAATCGGCAGCCGCAGCACGGGGGCAGGACCACCGTGCAGATGGTGAACAGGTTCCGCCGCGAAGCGCAGGCGACGGCCCGCGTCAATAGCCGGCACGTAGTCACCGTGCACGACCAGGGCGAGGAGAATGACCAGTACTACCTGGTCATGGAGAAGATCGAGGGTTCCCCTCTGTCCACCTACATGGGGGCGGGCAACACCCTGACGCTCGAACAGACCGTGCGGTGGGGGACGCAGATCTGCGAAGGGCTGGCGGACGCGCACGAGGCGGAGGTGATCCACCGCGACGTCAAACCGGACAACATCATGATCACCGAACGCGGCGATGTGAAGCTGGTCGACTTCGGCCTCGCCCTGCTACTGGACGCGACGGTCACCCACGGCACCGGCTTGACCTGGCTGTACGCCTCGCCGGAACGGATCAACAACGAGCCCGGCGACGAGCGCAGCGATCTGTACTCCTTCGGCTGCGTCCTGTACGAAATGCTGACCGGCCGACCACCGTTCGGAGACCGCGAGACCTCCACCATCGCCATCGCCAACATGCACGTGCACGCCCTGCCGTCACCCCCGCAGAACGTCCGCCCGGGCGTCCCAGCCGAACTGAATGACCTGGCCCTCCACCTGTTGCAGAAGGATCCGGCTCGCAGGCCTCCCGACGCGTCGACGGTTTCGCACCTCATCCAGCAGGTCAGGCACGCGGTTCCGCCGAGCGACGGGGCGGTCGTGCTCGCCGACACGCCCCACGTGAACCCCGACTACGTGGAACAGATCCGAGAATTGGAACGCTCCATCCGCACCATGCGATTCACCCACGGCTTCACCGCTTCGGAAGTCATCGGGGCTCGGATGAAACTCGCAGAACTCACTGGAGAATCCGGCGATCGACGCGGCGCCGTCTCCCTGTACGAGCACCTCGGCCGCGACTGCCAACGTGCATTTGGACCGTACGACACCCGGACACTGGACGCCCTCGAAGCGATGGCGCAGTGGATCGCCGCCGATCACTACTGAACTTGATTGGGTGCTGTTGATGCCGTTCACCTGACAGCTGGGTGTCAGCACCGGTAGCCCTGGGGTACGAGGTATGCGCAGGGCGGCGGGCTGACCGGCACTGAGAGAACTACACGGGAGCGGTTACGGCTCCCAGCTGTGGACCGTTTCGAGGTGGGCCAGAAGAACGCTGAGATTGCCGCTGCCCTGCGGATCAATGTGCGTTCGGTCGAGCGGTGGCGTCAGGCTTGGCGCGAGAGCGGCAAGGCTGGAGCCCTGCCGAAGGGGTCATCGGACGCCTCGGCTCAGTGAAGTGCAGATCGTCAGGCTGGAGCGGGACTTGGAACGTGGTCCGCTGGCTCATGGCTGGGCGGACCAGCGGTGGACGCTGGCACGGATCAAGACCATGATCAGCCGACTCCTCCATGTCTCCTACGCGGTCGAGGGCACCTGGCGCTTGCTGAAACGGCACAGCTGGAACTGGCCGCAGCCCACTCGGCGGGCGATCGAGCTAGACGACGACGCCGTCGAGGTGCGGAAGAAGGCTGGCACGTCCTCACGATCGCAGGACAGCCGACAGGAGCGACCCATTTCCGCGGGTCTCAGGGAACGGTGGAAGCCGCCGAGACCGCCGAACAACGCGAAGGTGCTCTCGCCCAACGCCGCACCCAGGCCGAGCAGCTGGGAGCCCGGGCTGCTGCCGGCCACTGAGCACCAGAGCAGGCCGTCAGGGCACATCTGGGGCACATGAGAGCCAAAAGTGCCGCTAACCAGTGCGAACTGCTGAAGGTAGTTTTGCCTAGTCAGCGGCACTTTTTCGAGAAAACCCCAGGTCACGGGCTTGTGGGGACCAATAGCTCCACGAGTGGCAGGACTTCGCCAACCGACTGCACGACGCCGGGCACCAGCTGTACTGCCTGGTGTGGCCCTGAGACGCGCCGACGAGCGCTCCTGACGGTCACCCCGCTCTCCGGGCGCGAGGACCTGGGCGACCGCCTCCGGGCTGCCGGGGCCCCTGAGGGGACGTCAACCGGGAAGCGTCCGGCCGCCTGCGGGCGATCGGTAGTTGAACGCGTTCAAATCAGCGTCTAGAGTCCCCCCGGCGCCTCTCTGACCGAGGGTCGCCGTTCGTCGGCGGTTGGGGGAACCGTGCGTGGTCGCGCTGGGCGCCCTGACACCGGGGGCGATCCGCACCGTCCTGACGTTCGCCACCTGGTGGGGACTCTGCTGCTGGTGTGGTGTGCCGGGCTGGCATCCGCGCTGGGCATCGGCGCCGTGCGGGGAACGGCGTCGAACATCCTCGTGGGCGGCGGGGGGATCGCCGGCCTTCTGCTCCTGGTCGTGCTCGGCTTCGGGTGCGCGCTGCAGGTGGTCGCCGTCGTCGTGATGCGCGCCCTGGTGCTGCGCCACCGCGGGACGCGCAAGGGCGCCGGCCTCGCCCCGGTGGGGGTATTCGCACTGGGCGCGGCCGGCATGGTCGCGCTGAACCTGGTCCTGGTCTCGGGCCCCTACCTGCTGCTGCCCTTCGGCCCGGTCTCGATCGCGCTGCTGTGCCTGCCCTACCCGTTGGCCTTCGCCCTCGTCGAGGTGCGAGGCCGCGCGGCGGCCGCCCGGATCGCCGCGGCGGCGCTGGCACTGGCAGCGGGTGCGCCGACCCTGCACGCCGTGCAGGAACGGCTGGCTGCCCGCGCCTGGCTGAGCGAGCACGCCGGGCTGGACCACGCGCTCGTCCAGGCGGTCGACTGGCCGGGCGGCGAGCAGGGCCCCTTCACCGTGGGCCCCTACGGCGTCCGCACCACCGTCTTCTTCCAGGACTCCGACATCGACGGCGGCGACGACGGCGTCGTCACCGTCGCCCCGGCCACCACCGATCCCTGCGCCCTGCCGGCGACCATCGCGGCCTACGACACCACACCCGAACGCGATGAGGAGCCCGTCGACGGCGGCACGAACCGGCCTGTCACCTCCTGTGCCCGAGACGGTGCGGATGCCTGGAAGCTGTCCGGCAACGGTCTCGCCGGCTACGCCCTGCGCCGCAACGGCGTTCTCGTCATCGTCTGCGTCGACTCCGACCACCGCACCGACGACGACCTGCCCGCCATCGCCCGTAGTCTCCATCCCTTGAACGCCCATCAGCTCTGGCCCCACCTCTCGCTCGGCTGGGCCGCCGCCGCCACCTGGTTCGCCATGTGAGGACGGGATCAGCCCCGGTCCAGGGCGTGGACGGTGATCGGGCGGCCCGCCAGGGTGTCCTCGCGCAGGACGGTGAAGCCGAGCCGGGTGGCGACGGTGGTGGAGGCGGTGTTGCCGTGGTGGATCATGGCGGTGATGCGCGGGAGGGCGAGGGTGGTGAAGCCCCAGTCGACGACGGCGCGGGCGGCCTCGACGGCGTAGCCGCGGCCCCAGTGGGCGCGGGCGAAGGTCCAGCCGGCCTCGACCTCGTCGAACTGCGGCCAGTGGTTGAGGCCGCTGCGGCCGATCAGCTCGCCGGTGTCGGCCAGTTCGACGGCGCACAGGCCGTGGCCGCGGGTCTGCCACTGCTCCTCGATGGCGGTGAGCCGGGCGGTGGCCTGCTCACGGGTGTAGGCGCCGACGAACCGGTTGACTTCGGGGTCGCTGTGCAGCTCCACCCACCAGTCGGTGTCGGCGAGCGTGAGGGGGCGCAACCGCAGGCGTGCTGTAGTGATCACCGGCCCACGGTAGCGCCCCCCGTCAGCAGGGTGACGCGGGCTCAGCCCAGGGAGGTGATGCCGAGCTTGGTCAGTTGCCACTGCTGGGCGGCCGAGCCGTTGTCGGCGGCCAGTTCGACGATCGGGTTGCCCTGGGCGTCGTGGTCGCCGCTCAGGGTGGCCACCTTGGTCTGGTCCTGGGAGTCGGCCAGCTTGTAGGTGCCGTTGCCGGCGGGCTCGACCAGCCAGTGCTGGTTGGCGCCGCCGTTGCAGCTCCACTGCTCCAGCCGGGTGCCGGGCGCGGTGGCGGCACCGGTGGCGTCCAGGCACATGCTCCGGTTGCCGCTGAAGTCCAACTCGTAGGCGCCGCCCGACTTGGCCTCCAGCACGAAGGACTGGTTGAGGCCGCCGTCGGCCGGGTAGTCGATGGCGAGCCGGCCGTTGGTGCTGTCGCCGTAGGTGCCTCCGCCGGACAGGTCGAGCACCTGGCCGCCGGCCGCGTTGGTGAGCTGGTACCAGGCGCCGCCCTGCGGCTGGTCGCCGAACGGCTGACCGGGCGTCAGCGGCAGTGCCGTGGTGCCGTCGCCCTGGTCGAGCGTGCAGTAGGCCTCCTGCTGGGCCGGCTCGTCGTAGAACTCCCCGAGGCAGTTGCCCTCGCCCCGGTAGCCGGCGACCCTCAGGTGGTAGGACTGGCGGATCTCGTTCTCGCAGAGCGACAGGATGCCGATCGAGTAGTCGCAGCCGTTGCGGGTGTTCTCCGACAGGTCGATCACGTCGCCGTTGGTGTACTCGTAAGGGGAGCTGGTGAACTCCGCGCAGACCTCGTGCCCGTAGCTGACCCGGCGCTGGTCCAGGAAGCGCACTCCGGGCACTGCCTCGGCGGCCTGGCGCAGCCCGTCGTCGAAGGTCGGCACCACCCAGTTGTGCCCCCAGGCCATGTCCTCCGGAAAGGCGGGGCAGCCCTGGGCCAGCTTGGTGGCGGGGTCGTTGCTGCGGATGTCCGGGGTGATCGGGGTGAAGTACGACTGGTAGACCAGCTGGTAGGAGCCGTCGGCGTAGCCGGCCGCCCGCATGGTGTTGCGGATGTCGGTGATCGCGGCGGTCACCTTGGGGATCACCTTGGCGACCCGCTGGCTGATCGCGGCGCTGCCGATGGTGTCCCGGCAGCCCTGGGACTGCGGGATCGGGAAGTACTGGCCGAGGCAGCCCTCCATGATGCCGGTGAAGTCCAGGTCGTCGTTGGCGCCGATCGTGATGACGACCATCTTGACGTCGTACTGGGCTGCGGTCTTGGCGAGTTGGACGTCCTGCTTGGGCTCGCCGAAGTCGCCGAAGCCGCCGCCGGTGATCGCCGCCAGCGTCGGGTCGCTGACCAGGTCGCCGGTCTGGGCGCCGGAGCAGGCCAGGTCGACGGCGGTGACGCCGGACAGTCCGGTGTCGAAGATCTCCGACTGCGGGTGCCGGTGGCAGTAGTCGGTAGGACCGTCGGTGCCGGCGAAGTAGCCGTCGCTGGTGTCGGTTCCGGCGCCCTCGCCGGATATCGCGCTGTCGCCGAGCGCCACGATGGCCGGTGCCAGGCCGGCCCGGGGCGCCGCGGCCTTGACCGCCGGCGCGGCGGCCCGGGCGGCGGGGGTGCCGACGGCCAGGCCGCCGAGTGCGGCGACCAGGCCCGCCACGGCGAGCGCGGCGGTGGGTGCTCGGTGTTTGACTCTGCTGATCACGCAGGACTCCTCAGAGGGGGGTTTGGAGTGGTGCGAGTGAGCGGAGTCACATGGTAGGTACTGACAAGTAACTCAACAAGGCTTGGTGCAGCAGTAGTTGAGGATGGCTCAGCTATTCGCCGACGGACAGCACAAGGCCGCCGCCCGACCGCCCCAGGAGGAGGAGCGGTGGACGACGGCCTGGCGCGGCCGACTCACTCGTTGTTGATGCAGGTGTTGCCGAACGCCGGGTTGAGCAGGCCGATCACGTCGATGGTGTCGCCGCAGAGGTTGATCGGCACGTGGACCGGCACCTGGATCAGGTTGCCGGAGAGCACACCGGGGGAGCCCACCGCGGCACCCTCGGCACCCGCGCTGGCCATGGCGGAACCGGCACCAGCGGCGACGATGCCGACCACGGCGGCGCCCACAGCGACAGCCTTCTTGACGCTCATTTGATTCTCCTTGTTGCTGAGCACGATGCGTGCGTGACTTGCAAAACGATTGCCCGGCAAGGTGGTTGCGGTAGGGCCGGGCGAGACCACCCGTTCGTACGAACCGGCGGCCGTTCGGCAGCGATCGGGTGATGTTCCGCACCGCTACCCGTTTCCGGGCCGCCGCATCGTCGTTCTCATTCCCGAAGCGCTTTCACGTACCGCCTCGGGAAACTCTCCCGCTCGGGAAAAGAGGCCCGGGATATCCGCCCCGGGCAATCAACGGAGGAATACCCCCATGCGCAAGTTCTCGAAGACCCTGGTCATGTCCGCCACCGCGGCCGGCCTGCTGCTCGGTGGCGCCGGTGTGGCGGCCGCCAGCGCGGGTGCCGAGGGCGCCGCGATCGGCTCCCCGGGTGTGCTCTCCGGCAACCTGATCCAGATTCCGGTCCACGTGCCGATCAACGCCTGCGGCCTCAGCGTCGACGTGATCGGCATCCTGAACCCGGCGTTCGGCAACACCTGCATCAACAACGGCTGAGCCAGCCTCAGTTCGGATCCACAGTCCAGACCCACAGGAGGTCCCCATGAACGCGAAGAAGGTCGCGGCCCTGTCCACCGCCACCCTCGGCCTGGTGATCGGTGGCGCCGGCTCGGCGCTGGCCAGCGCGGGCGCCGAGGGCGTCGCCGCGCACTCCCCCGGTGTGCTCTCGGGCAACGCCATCCAGGTTCCGGTGCACATCCCGATCAACCTCTGCGGCGACAGCGTCAACGTGATCGGCCTGCTCAACCCGGCGTTCGGCAACACCTGCATCAACAACGACGTGCACGTCCAGGGGCACGCCCAGGAGCAGGAGCACGGC
Source organism: Kitasatospora humi (assembly GCF_020907985.1). Classification (GTDB taxonomy): domain Bacteria; phylum Actinomycetota; class Actinomycetes; order Streptomycetales; family Streptomycetaceae; genus Kitasatospora; species Kitasatospora humi. Next base: position 25,608 of record NZ_JAJJPA010000057.1, read on the forward strand.
GAGCACGGCGAGCACGGTGACCACGACCACGAGCACGGCGACCACGACGAGGACGACGACTGCTGAGCAGTCCCCGTGCTGTGCGCGCTGCCCCCCGGACCGCCCGTCCGGGGGGCAGCGCGCATCTCCATCAACCCGCGAGAGGACCAGAGTTGACCCCCACCGCCACCGCCACCGGCGCACTGGCCGCCCTCGGCGCCGCGCTGCTGCTCACCCCGGTCGCCGCCGGCACCGCCGCCGCGGCGGACCTCCCGGCGCCCACCACCTCCCTGCAGTCACCGCAGGTCGGCCCGGCGCTCGGGGCGCTGAGCGGCACCACCGGCTACGTGCTGGGACCGGTCAAGGACCTGCGGCTCGACCCGTTCGCCAAGTCGGCCGCCGACCCGCTGAACAACGCACTGTCGCTGGAGCCGGACAACGGCGTGCCGCACGTCTCCACCACGGCGGCCACCGGTTCGCTCAGCGGCGGCGGCGGGGCCAAGGACCTGCCGGTGGTCGGCACCGTGCTGGGCGCGCTGCCGGGGCACTGAGGCCCCGCCTCGCCCGACACGCCGTCGGGCCCGGTGCGCGCGGTGCGCACCGGGCCCGGACCCGTGAGGTGACGGCTGCTCAGCCCTGGTCGTGGGTGGCCTCGTAGAGCGCCGCCGCACCGGTGGCCAGCAGGTTCTTGCCGGCCTCGACCACCGAGGTGTGCTGGTCCGGGCCGCCCAGGCTGGCCTTGGCCCCGGGCACCATGGAGACCGCGGCGGGGATCAGCCGCGGGTCCAGGTCGCCGACGGCGAGCTGCCCGTCCTGCGGCTGCCCGTCCGGGGCATGGGTGTAGGTGAGCGGGTGTCCGACGCCCACGGCCGGGCCGATCGCGTGCAGCGGCGACTGCGGCGAGTCGAGCCGCAGCACCCCGGGACGCACCCCGTCGTCCAGGGCGGGCAGCGGCAGCGCGGTGTCCAGGCTGGGGCCGACCTGGCTGAAGTTGAGCGGCGGCACCAGCCGGTCCGGCAGCAGGTCCTGCTTGCCCTGCTCCCCCTGGTCCTGCGACGCGGGCACCGGGGGCAGCACCGGCGAGGCGGGCAGCGCGCCCTGGACGTCACCGCCCAGCGGCAGCATCGGCGCGTACCGGGTGACCGTCTCCAACGGCACCCTCAGCGGGATGGTCTTGGTCGCCAACCCGTTCTCCAGCTGGGCCACCTGACCCGGGGTCACCGGCGTCGCCGGGGCGGCGCTCGCCGCCGCCTGGCCCGCGATCGCCGACGCTCCGACCGCCAACAGCAGCGTCGCACCGCTCCGCTTGGACAGCTTCATGGTCTTCCCTGTTCCGATCTCGTGAGGCAGTGAGGGCAACACCCCGAACTGACTCAACGAGCCGGGGGCGGCCAAGTGGGCGTGCGCCCGGGGCGCTTAGCCCGCACGGAGTATTAATAGGACCGCACGGGCGCCCGAACGAGCTGTCGGACGATTTTTCCGCCCTGCCTCGCGTAACTTTCCCGGTCGCCGTTCTTTGATATCGGTGTCGCCGCAGCGCGGCCGGTTCGGATGGCGATCGCCCGGCAGCCGGGAGATCCTGCCGGTGGCGGTCCCAGCACCTGAATAGGCCGCGACGAGCGCGGCGACCCTGAACGCAGGTCAATTCACCCGCACGGATTGCCCGCAGACGTAGCGCCGCAGTAATCCAGAGAGGAATACCCAATGATCAAGAAGACCCTGGCCGTCGCCGGCCTGGCCGCCGCCGCGCTGGGCGCGGCCGTCAGCCCCGCCTGTGCGATCGGCAACGCGGACGGCTCCGCGGCCAGCCTGCAGGGCAACGGTGGCACCAACAACACCGGCACCTGGGGCGACCACAGCCCGAACTTCCACTTCCTGGACAACGCCAACGTCTGCCTGCCGCAGATCGACCACGTCCAGGTCGGCCTGATCGACGTCAACGCCGAGATCCCGATCGGCAACCAGCAGCCGCACCAGATCTGCAACGTCGGCCAGACCACCCAGACCACCGGTGACGGCGTCGCCTCTCACCTGATCGGCTGACGGGCCACCAGTTCCCCTTCCCGGCAGCACCAGCAGCACCGCAGCACCCATCGCAGCCAGCGGTGGCCCACTCCGCAGCATTCATCACACAGCAAGAGAGAGCACCCATGCTGAAGAAGGTCTTCGCCACCGCGGGCCTGGCCACCGCCGCCCTCGCGATGGCCAGCGCGCCGTCCTTCGCCATCGCCGACGCGGACGGCTCGGCCGCCTCGATCCAGGGCGACGGCGGCACCAACCACACCGGCACCTTCGGCGACCACAGCCCGAACTTCCACACCCTGGACAACCCGAACGTCTGCCTGCCGCGGATCGACCACGTCCAGGTCGGCCTGCTCGCCGCCGTCAACGTCGAGGTCCCGGTCCTCAACCAGCAGCAGGTCCAGCAGTGCAACGTGGGCCAGACCACCCAGACCACCGGCGACGGTGCGCTGTCGCACCTGATCGGCTGATCCTTCAGCCACCCCGGCACCACCTGACCCTCCGGAGCAGTGCCTGACCCGACGGAGCAACACCTGAGGGGGCGTCAGCCGAAAAACGGCCGACGCCCCCTCACGCGTTCGGTCAGAGCGCCCGAGCCGCCTCTACGGCCCAGTACGTCAGGATCTGCTCGGCGCCGGCCCGCCGGATCGAGGTCAGGGTCTCCATGATCGTGCGGTCCCGGTCGATCCAGCCGTTGGCGGCGGCCGCCTCGACCATCGAGTACTCGCCGGAGATCTGGTAGGCCGCGACCGGCACCGGGGAGGCGTCGGCGACCTGGCGCAGGATGTCCAGGCACGGCATGGCCGGCTTGACCATCACCAGGTCGGCGCCCTCGGCGATGTCCAGCTCCAGCTCCCGCAGCGCCTCGCGGCCGTTGGCCAGGTCCTGCTGGTAGGTCTTGCGGTCGCCCTTGAGCGAGGAGGCGACCGCCTCCCGGAACGGGCCGAAGAGCGCCGTGGCGTACTTGGCGGTGTAGGCGAGGATGCCCACGTCCTGGTGGCCGGCCTCGTCCAGCGCCCGGCGGACCACGCCGACCTGACCGTCCATCATCCCGGACGGACCGACCAGGTGGACCCCGGCCTCGGCCTGCACCACGGCCATCTCGGCGTAGCGCTCCAGGGTGGCGTCGTTGTCCACCGTGCCGTCCGCCGCCAGCACCCCGCAGTGGCCGTGGTCGGTGAACTCGTCCAGGCACAGGTCGGACATCACCACCAGCCGGTCGCCGACCTCGGCCACCACGTCCCGGATGGCCTGCTGCAGGATGCCGTCGGGGCTGGTGCCCTCGGAGCCGGTGGCGTCCTTGTGCTCCGGCACGCCGAACAGCATGATGCCGCCGATCCCCGCCTCGGCCGCCTCCACCGCGGCCTTGCGCAGGGTGTCGCGGGTGTGCTGGACCACGCCCGGCATCGAGCTGATCGGAACCGGCTCGCTGATGCCCTCCCGGACGAAGGCCGGCAGGATCAGCTCGGCCGGGTGCAGCCGGGTCTCGGCGACCAGCCGGCGCATCGCCGGGGTGGTCCGCAGCCGGCGGGGCCGGATGGCGGGGAACGTCATGACTCCTCCATGTTTTGAGAGTCCGGGTTTCAGCGCGCCTTGCGGCGGGAGCCCGGCCTGCGCTCGCTGGGCCGGTAGACCGGCTCGCCCGCCAGGGTGGCGGCGTCCCGGCGACCGGCTCCGAACTCGGCCAGCGCCTGGGCGAGCGCCGAGGCGGACGGCGCGGGCGCCATCACGTCGACCCGCAGGCCGTGCTCCTCGGCGGTCTTGGCGGTGGCCGGACCGATGCAGGCGATGATGGTGACGTTGTGCGGCTTGCCGGCGATGCCGACCAGGTTGCGCACGGTCGAGGACGAGGTGAAGAGCACCGCGTCGAAGCCACCGCCCTTGATCGCCTCGCGGGTCTCGGCCGGCGGCGGCGAAGCGCGCACGGTCCGGTAGGCCGTCACGTCGTCCACCTCCCAGCCGAGCTCGACCAGGCCGGCGACCAGGGTCTCGGTGGCGATGTCGGCGCGCGGCAGCAGCACCCGGTCGATCGGGTCGAACACCGGGTCGTAGGGCGGCCAGTCCTCCAGCAGCCCGGCCGCCGACTGCTCGCCGGACGGCACCAGGTCGGGCTTCACGCCGAAGTCGACCAACGCCTGGGCGGTGGTCTCGCCGACCGCGGCGACCTTGATGCCGGCGAAGGCACGGGCGTCCAGCCCGTACTCCTCGAACTTCTCCCGGACCGCGCGGACCGCGTTCACCGAGGTGAAGGCGATCCACTCGTAGCGGCCGGTGACCAGGCCCTTGATCGCCCGCTCCATCTGCTGCGGGGTGCGCGGCGGCTCGACGGCGATGGTCGGCACCTCCTGCGGCACCGCGCCGTAGGAGCGCAGCTGCTCGGAGAGGCCGTGCGCCTGCTCCTTGGTGCGCGGCACCAGCACGTTCCAGCCGAACAGCGGCTTGGTCTCGAACCAGGAGTGCGAGGAACGGTGGGCCACCTGCTCGCCCACCACGGCTATCACCGAGGTGTTCGGGTCGACCGGCGCGGAGACCGGCGCGGGCAGCACCCGGGCCGCCTTCAGGTCGGCGGCGATGGTGGACAGCGTCGAGGTGAAGGTGCGCTGGCGGGTGGTGGTGCCGGAGAGCGTGGCGCACAGCGGCGCGTCCGGCTTGCGGCCGTGGGTGACCAGGGCCGAAGCGGTGGCCGGCAGCTGGCCCAGGGTGGTGCGGACCACCAGGGTGGTCTCCGGCGCGCCGAGGTCGACCAGGGAGCCGGCCAGCAGCGCGGAACCGTCGACGAAGCGCACGTCGGCGCCGTTGCTGCCGCGCAGCGGGACGCCCGCGTAGGCCGGCACGCCGACCGACTGGGCGACGCCCGGGATCACCTCGAAGGGCAGTCCGGCCCTGGCGCAGGCCAGCATCTCCTCGGCGGCCCGGCCGTCCAGGCCCGGGTCGCCGTCGACGGTGCGGACGACGTGCTTGCCGCCGGCGACCGCGTCGGCGATCAGCTTGGTCAGCGACGCGGCGTCGCCCCCTCCGATGTCGAGGGGGGTGCTGTTCTCCGCGTCCAGGGCGACCGGGTTGTGCAGCTGCACGGACTCCGGGCAGTGGCTGTGCACGGCGGCGGCGGTCAGCGGGTCGGCGACCAGGATGTCGGCGGTGGCCAGCACCTCGACCGCACGCAGCGTCAGCAGGCCGGGGTCGCCCGGGCCGGCACCGAGGAAGGTGCAGCGTCCGGTCCGGTCGGCGGTGGCGTTGGTGGGGCTCATCAGGCTCGCTCCCCCATCAGACCGGCCGCCCCGCCGTCGAGCAGCCGGGCCGCCAGCGCGAGGCCCAGGGCCTGCGCCGACTGCTCGGCCGACTCGCCCAGCGCGAGCGGTCCGGTGGTGGACATCGTCAGCAGGGTGGCGCCGTCGGCGGTGCCGACCACGCCCTCCAGCCGCAGTTCGTTCTCTCCGCCGGCCCGGGCCAGCGCGGCGACCGGCGCGGAGCAGCCGGCCTCCAGCGCGGCCAGCAGCGCGCGCTCGGCGGTGACGGCGGCCCGGGTTTCCGGGTGGTCCAGCACGCCCAGGGCGGCGGCCAGTTCGGGGGAGTCGGCGCGGCACTCGATGGCCAGCGCGCCCTGACCGGGGGCCGGCAGCATCGACTCGGGCGCCAGGTACTGGCTGATCTCGGCGCCCCGGCCGAGCCGGTGCAGGCCGGCGGCGGCCAGCACCACCGCGTCCAGCTCGCCGGAGTGCACGAAGCCGATCCGGGTGTCGACGTTGCCGCGGATCGGAACGGTCTCGATCGCGGCGTCGTTCTTCCGGGCCCAGGCGTTCAGTTGGGCCATCCGGCGCGGCGAGCCGGTGCCGATCCGGACCGGGCGGTCCTGGACCTTCTCGACCAGCTCGGCCAGTTCCAGGTCCTCCCGGGAGACCAGCACGTCGCGGACGTCCTCGCGCGGCGGCACGGCCGCGAGGACCAGGCCCTCGGGGGCGGCGGTCGGCAGGTCCTTGAGCGAGTGGACGGCGAGGTCGATCCGGCCGGCCAGCAGCGCGTCGCGCAGCGCGGAGACGAAGACCCCGGTGCCGCCGATCTGCGCGAGGTGCTCGCGCGAGGTGTCGCCGTAGGTGGTGATCTCCACCAGCTCGACCGGGCGGCCGGTGCGCTCGGTGATCTCGCGGGCGACCATGCCGGACTGCGCCAGTGCCAGCGCGCTGCGCCGGGTGCCCAGCCGCAGCGGTATCGATTCGGCGTCCAACTGGCTCTGCTGCATGCTCAGTTGACCATTCATAGCGTTTTCGTCCTGGTCGTGCTGGTGGTCGAGAGGATGGTTCATCTGGCCGCTCCGCCCGCGAGACTACCGCCGGCCGGCTGCGCCTGGGGTCCGACCGGAGTGCCCGATACGGCGTGCACCGCACCGGGATCGAGGTCGAACAGCTCGCGCAGCGCCTCCGCGTAGGAGGCGCCGCCGGGCTCGGCGGCCAGCTGCTTGACCCGCACCGTGGGCGCGTGCAGCAGCTTGTCGACCACCCGGCGGACGGTCTGCGCCATCTCGGCGCGCGACCGGTCGTCCAGGTCGGGCAGTCGGGACTGGAGGCGGGCCAGCTCGGCGCCGACCACCTCGGAGGCCATCGCCCGCAGCGCCACCACGGTGGGGGCGATCCGGGCGGCGCGCTGGGCCGCCCCGAACGCGGCCACCTCCTCGGCGACGATGCCGGTCACCGCGGTCACGTCGCCGGCGCCGGGGGTGGCGGCGTCGGCCTGGGAGAGCGACTCCAGGTCGACCAGCAGCGCGCCGGGCAGCTCGCGCACCGCGTGGTCGACGTCGCGCGGCATCGCCAGGTCGAGGAAGGCCAGCGGAGCGGGCGCGGTGCGGACGGCCGTCGCGGCGGCCACCTGGTCGGCGGTGATCACCACGCCGGGCGAGCCGGTGCAGGAGATCACCAGGTCGACCTCGGTCAGCACCGCCGGCACCTCGGCCAGCGGCACGGCCTTGGCGCCGAGCTGGGCGGCGAGCCGCTCGGCCCGCTCCGGGGTGCGGTTGGCGATCAACAGCTCGCCGACCTCGGCCCGGACCAGGGTGGCGGCGGCCAGCGAGCTCATCGAGCCGGCACCGACCACCAGGGCCCGCTTGCCGGCCACCTCGCCGGCGCCGGCGGCGACCTGCTCCAGGCCGAAGGTGACCAGCGACTGGCCGGCCCGGTCGATCCCGGTCTCGCTGTGCGCCCGCTTGCCGACCCGCAGGGCCTGCTGGAACAGCTCGTTGAGGCCGCGCCCGGCGGTGTGCTCCTCCTGGGCGCGGGCCAGCGCGTCCCGCAGCTGGCCGAGGATCTGGCCCTCGCCGACCACCATCGAGTCCAGGCCGCAGGCGACCGAGAAGAGGTGGTGCACGGCCCGGTCCTCGTAGTGGACGTAGAGGTGCCCGGTGAGCTCCTCCAGGTCCACGCCGCTGTGCTCGGCGAGCAGTTGGGAGAGCTCGGCGACACCGGCGTGGAACTTGTCCACGTCCGCGTAGAGCTCGATCCGGTTGCAGGTGTTGAGCAGCGCGGCCTCGGAGACGGTGGCCGTGGCGGCCGCGTCGTGCAGCAGTCGGGTGGGGGTCTGGCCGGTGAGGGCGGCGCGCTCCAGGACGGTGACGGGCGCGGTGCGGTGGCTCAGACCGACTACCAGGAGACTCATGCCGGCAGCACCGCCTGGCGGTCGCTGTCGCCCTTGGTGTCCTTGCCGCCGGCGGCGCGGCGCAGCTTGGCCGCGGCCGCGCGGACCGGGCCGGGGGTGCGCTCGCGCACGGGCGGCTCCTCTATCGGGCCCTCCTCCGGCTCCTCGCCGGACTTGCGCTGCTCGTGGAAGGCCAGGATCTGCAGCTCGATGGAGAGGTCGACCTTGCGCACGTCCACGCCGTCCGGCACGTTCAGCACGGTGGGCGCGAAGTTCAGGATGCTGGTCACGCCGGCCTCGACCAGCCGGTCGCAGACCTGCTGGGCGGCGCCCGGCGGAGTGGTGATGACGCCGATGGAGACGTGCTGGCCGGCCACGATGGACTCCAGTTCGTCCATGTGGCGCACCGGGAGGCCGGCCGCGGTGCTGCCGACCACGTTCGGATCGGCGTCCAGCAGCGCCGCCACCCGGAAGCCGCGGGAGGCGAAGCCCCCGTAGTTGGCCAGCGCGTGGCCCAGGTTCCCGATCCCGACGATCACGACCGGCCAGTCCTGGGTGAGGCCCAGCTCACGGGAGATCTGGTAGACGAGGTACTCGACGTCGTAGCCGACCCCGCGGGTCCCGTACGAGCCCAGGTAGGAGAAGTCCTTGCGCAGCTTGGCGGAGTTGACCCCGGCGGCCGCGGCCAGCTCCTCCGAGGAGACGGTGGGGACCGAGCGCTCGGAGAGCGCGGTCAGCGCCCGCAGGTAGAGCGGCAGCCGGGCGACGGTGGCCTCGGGGATGCCGCGAGCACGGGTCTGGCGTCCCACAGGGGTGCGGCGCATGGAGCCTCCGTCGGCAGGGCTGGGGGGCGAGGACTTGGGGGTGGATCGGCCGATTGCCACGGTGCTCCTGTGGGTGAAGCTGGGCTTTGGCTGCCAGGCTATGCGTTTGTGAACGTGTGCACAAAGATGGTGTCCGTTTTGTCCCGCCACAGTGACGCGCATCACGCCGCCGTCCCGTCGCGGTGCTGCTTGGGCGAACCATCCCCGGTGGCCGATCCACGCGGCCGACGGCCGTCGTGCCCCGGGCCCCCGGCGCGTCTCAACGCCCGGTCAGCGCGGCCCGCAGCCGCCGCTCGTCGACCCGCCAGAAGTCGTGCTGCCGCCCGTCGATCAGGGTCACCGGGATCTGCTCCGCGTACAGCCGGTAGAGCTCCGGGTCCTGGGTGACGTCACGCTCCTCGAAGGCCGCGCCCAGCTCGGTGGTGACCCTGGTGATCACCTCCCGCGCGTCGTCGCAGAGGTGGCAGCCGGGCTTGCCCAGCATGGTGACGGTCTTGGCGGTGGGATCGGCGCCCTTGGCGCGCCTCAGCAGTGGGCTCACCAGGCCATTGTGCGCCGCCACCGGTCAACCGGGAGTGGCCCGGGCTGGCTATGCTCGGTCCCATGGCCGCGCTGCGAAGGCTCACCCAGACTAGGCGTTCCCCCTCCGAGCGGGCCGCTCTGGCGGGCGAGGCCGCCGCCGACGCGGCCGAGCGGGCGCTGCGCGAGGCTCCGGCCGCCGCCCCCGAGGCGCCCGAGGAGCAGCCCGCGGGCCCGCCGGTGGACCACCCGCACGGCGCCGCCTTCTTCGACTGCGACAACACGATCCTGCAGGGCGCCGCCGTCTTCTACCTCGGCGTCGGCCTCTACCGCCGCGACTTCTTCAACCGGCGCGACGTGGCCCGGTTCGCCTGGCAGCAGGCCTGGTTCCGGCTGCGCGGCTCCGAGGACCCGGACCACATCGCCGACGCCCGGAGCACCGCGCTGTCGCTGGTGGCCGGCAAGCGGACCGCCGACCTGGAGGCGATCTGCGAGGAGATCTTCGAGGACATCGTGGCCGCCAAGGTCTGGCCGGGCACCCGCGCGCTGGTGCAGATGCACCTGGACGCCGGGCAGCGGGTCTGGCTGGTGACCGCGGCGCCGGTGGAGGTGGCCCGGATCATCGCCCGCCGGCTCGGCATGACCGGGGCGCTGGGCACCGTCTCCGAGGTGGTGGACGGCAAGTACACCGGCCGGCTGGTCGGCGAGATGCTGCACGGTCCGGCCAAGGCCGAGGCGGTGCTGGCACTGGCCCGACGGGAGCAGCTGGACCTCGGGCGGTGCGCCGCGTACAGCGACTCCGCCAATGACATCCCGATGCTCTCGCAGGTCGGGCACCCCTTCGTGGTCAACCCCGACGGGCGGCTGCGCAAGTACGCCCGGGCGCACGGCTGGCGGGTCCAGGACTTCAGGACCGGGCGCAAGGCGGCCCGGATCGGGGTGCCGGCCGCGATCGGCGCCGGCGCGCTGGCCGGCGCGGCGGTGGCCGGCCTGGCGGCGCGCCGCCGTCGGCACCGCTGAGCACCTCCGCCACCCGGGGGGCGGCGCCGGTGCGGCGCGCGCGAACTGACGCGCCGTCGGCCGGTCGCGCGCACTGACCGGATCTGATCGTTCGAACGCCCCGCAAAGTCCGGGGTTGGCAGGTCTGTCGACTGGGAACCCGCCCGGCTCGCCAAGGAATCGGTCACGATCGGTCGCTGAGCGATCACCAATCCGATTCGGCTCGGCAGGGCAACCGGTCAGTTTCGGGTCACATACCGCGCGAAGTGGATCCCTATCGACCACTTCAGCCACAGGGTGTAGCTGTCATTGCACAAAGCGTTATTCTCTCCTGGGTGCACGTCCACCCCAGATGACCCCCGACAGGGTGACGTGCTCTCCGCGCAGGCGGAGGTGATCCGTGCTCCGTGATTCGTGTTCCGTCCACAGTTCTGCCTCTGGGAGTCCCGTGTACCCATCCGCCCGGAACGACGCGCCTGCTCCCTCCTGCCCGTCGGCCTCCGTCGCCGCGAGCCGGGCCCTGTCGGCCGTCGCACTCCCCCCACCGCCACTGCCCGCGCTGCGCAGCCTGCGCCTGCTGCGCACCCTGGTGCAGAGTCAGCTACTGGCAGCGGCACCGCAGTTGGTGCCCGCCGGCGTGCCGCTGCCGGCCGGGCCGGTGCTGCGCTCCACCGCCACCGGGGCGGCCGCGGCCAGGACCGGGCAGCTGCCGGGCTCCACCGGCGCCCGGGGCCGCTCCCGCTCGCTGCCGCAGCAGGGCACCGAGGCCGAGCCGAACCCGATCATGCAGTTGGTCGAGCGCGCCCAGGACGGCGAGAGCGAGGCCTTCGGCCGGCTCTACGACCACTACTGCGACACCGTCTACCGCTACATCTACTACCGGGTCGGCAGCCGGGCCACGGCCGAGGACCTCACCAGCGAGACCTTCCTGCGCGCCCTGCGCCGGATCGGCACCTTCACCTGGCAGGGCCGGGACTTCGGCGCCTGGCTGGTGACCATCGCCCGCAACCTGGTCGCCGACCACTTCAAGTCCAGCCGCTTCCGGCTGGAGGTCACCACCGGCGAGATGCTCGACTCCAACGAGTGCGAACGCAGCCCGGAGGACTCGGTGCTGGAGTCGCTCTCCAACGCCGCCCTGCTGGACGCGGTGCGGCGGCTCAATCCGCAGCAGCAGGAGTGCGTCACGCTGCGGTTCCTGCAAGGCCTCTCGGTGGCCGAGACCGCCCGGATCATGGGCAAGAACGAGGGCGCGATCAAGACCCTGCAGTACCGCGCGGTGCGCACGCTGGCCCGGCTGCTGCCACCGGACGCCCGCTGAGCCCGAACCGGCGCCGGGAGCACCGGTCGGCCGCCCGGAGAACGGGCCGGCCGCCCGGGAGCGCGGGTCAGCCGCCCGGGAGCGCGGGTCGGCAGCCCGGGCCGGCTGCCCGGGAGCGCGGGTCGGCAGCCCGGGCCGGCTGCCCGGGAGCACGGGTCGGCCGCGGGCTGGGCGGGGTCACCCTGGAAACGGTTCCCACACGTCCGGGTGAGAATGCGGTCACATGATCACTCGTGCGTAACCGACTCCCCGTACCGCTCGTTGCCCAGCGTGCAAACCCCCTCGGGACACGCGGTCAAGTGAAGCCGCACACCATCACCCGAAGGAGTGGATTTGGCCGGCCGTGGCAACCGTCCGGCAGGCCGGGGAGTCGACAACGACGAAGGGAGGTGTGGCCCGTGACGGCAAATGTGCTGGAGCACCGGCGGGCGAAGGCCTTCGCCGAGGCGCTGGAGGCCCACCGGACAGGACAGGCCGAGAGCGGCGCCCCCATGGGAGGCCTGCTCGACACTGCGACGGCGCTCAGCGCGCTCTCCGTGCCCGGCCTGGACGCCGAGGTGCGGGTGGTGCAGCGGGCCCAGCTGATGGCCGCGTTCGAGCAGGCCGTCGGCGGCGGCCTGGCCACGGTCCCGCGCCAGCGGGGGCGCCGGCGGCTCGACCGGCCGGCCAACCGGCGCCGCTGGGGCCGCCGGTTCGCCATCACCGGGATGATCGCCGGGGTGACCGTGGGCAGCCTCGCCGGGGTGGCGGCGGCCAGCTCCGACGCACTCCCGGGCGATCCGCTGTACGGCATGAAGCGCCACCTGGAGGGCCTGCGGCTGGACTTGGCCGACAACGACGCCGAGCGCGGTGCCCTGCTGCTCGACCAGGCCTCCACCCGGCTGGCCGAGGCCCGCGGCCTGGTCGGCCGCACCCCGGTCGACGGGCTGAGCCCCGAGACCGTCAGTCGGCTCAATTCCGCGCTGCGGGACATGCACGCGGAGGCCGCCAAGGGCCGGGACCTGCTCCGCTCGGTCTACCGGGCGAACGGCTCACTCGACCCACTGCGCAAGCTGGCCGCCTTCACCGAGACGCAGGACGACCACTGGAACGCCCTGCAGTCCCACCTGCCCACCCAGCTGACCCCGGTGGCCGGTCAGGTGGACCAGCTCTTCGGCGACCTCAACCAGGAAGTCGGCCCGCTCCAGCACGACTCGGCCACCGGGCACCCGGTCGCGCCCAGCACCGGCAGCAGCGCCGGCTCCACCGCCCCCGGCAGCCCGGCCGCCGGCGCCCGCCCGGAGGACCCGACCCAGGGCAGCGGCGCGGGCCAGTCGGCCGGCGCCACCCGGCCCGGCGGCGGCTCCCCGGCGGCCGGCCAGGGCCTGCTCTCCTCCTCGGGCGGCCAGGGCGGCCGAGCCGGCCAGGGCGGCAACCCGGTCGGCGGTCTGGTCAACGGGCTCGCCGGCACCCTGACCGGCGGCAACGCCTCCCCCGCCGCCTCCTCGGCCCCGGCCGGCGGCGAGGGCCCGAGCGACCAGGTCGGCCAGGCCGACACGCCGGCGGCCGCGCCGGCTGCCCCGAGCAGCAACCCGGCCGGGGTCGGTCAGACGCTCAACCTGCCGCCGCTGATCCCGGGCCTGCTGCCCGGGCTCGGACTGGACGGCAAGAACTGAGCCTCGCCGGCCGGTTGGCGGGCCGTCACCTCCTGGTCGCGGCCCGTCGGCGTCGGCTCGGTGCCCCGCCGGCTCGGTGCCTGTCGGCTCGCGGCTGCCGGCTCGGTGCCTGTCGGCTCGTGGCTGCCGGCTCGGTGCCCCCGGCTCGGTGCCTGTCGGCTCTGGGCCGGCTCGGGCGTCAGAAGAAGACCGACCGGCGCTCCACCAGCAGCCGGTAGAGGGTGTGCTGGATGGTCTCCCGGACCTCGTCGGTCAGGTTGAAGACCAGCATCGGGTCGTCGGCCGCGTCGGGGGCGTAGCGGTCGGTCGGGATCGGCTCCCCGAACTGGATCGTCCACTTGGTGGGCAGCGGGATCGCGCCCAGCGGCCCCAGCCACGGGAAGGTCGGGGTGATCGGCAGGTACGGCAGGCCGAGCAGCCGGGCCAGCGTCTTGGCGTTGCCCAGCATCGGATAGGTCTCCTCGGCCCCGACGATGGAGCAGGGCACGATCGGCACCTGGGCCCGCAGCGCCGAGGCCACGAAGCCGCCGCGGCCGAACCGCTGCAGCTTGTACCGCTCGCTGAACGGCTTGCCGATCCCCTTGAAGCCCTCCGGCCAGACCCCGACCACCTCGCCGCGCTCCAGCAGTGCCTGGGCGTCCTCGTTGCAGGCCAGGGTGTGACCGGCCTTGCGGGCCAGCTCGCCGACCACCGGCAGCACGAAGACCAGGTCGGCGGCGAGCATCCGCAGGTGCCGCCGGCCCGGGGTGTGGTCGTGGATCGCCACCTGGGTCATCAGCGCGTCCAGCGGCAGCACCCCGGAGTGGTTGGCCACCACCAGCGCGCCGCCCTCCGCCGGCAGGTGCTCGATGCCGCGCACCTCGATCCGGAAGTACTTCTCGGCCAGCGGGCGCAGCACGCCGAGCAGCACCTCCTCGGTCAGCTCCCGGTCGAAGCCGAACTCGTCCACCTCGTAGTCGCCGGTGATCCGGCGGCG
>NZ_JAJJPA010000058.1 GCF_020907985.1 Kitasatospora humi
GGTCGAGGAACGGCTCGTCGACGAGCTGCGGTTCACCGGGCGCCGCGGGCCGCCGGCACCAGCTTGACCTCGTCCACGCCGAGCAGCCCGAGCAGCGGCACCTTGGCGCGCTGCTGCTCCGGGTCGACCGTCAGCCCCTGGCGGCGGATCATGTCGAGCAGCAGTTCCGCCAGCGGCATCACCATGTGGCGGCCCCAGCAGCGTTCGGAGACGTGGCCGAACGGCAGGTAGCCGGGAGCGGTGTCCGGGTCGATCGAATCCCAGCGCTCGGGGCGGAACTCCTCGGGCGCGTCCCACAGGGCCGGGTCGCGGTGCGAGAGCAGCGGCAGGACCAGCACGTCGTCGGCGGCGCCGATGCGCGCGTCGATGGCCGGGTACTCGGGGGAGGCGTAGCGCAGGAGGTTCCAGGAGGGCGGCAGCAGGCGCGCCGACTCGTGGATGATGTTCCGGTTGGAGACGCCCTCGTCGAAGGGCGCGCCGAGCCAGAGGGCGTTGGCCACCAGGGTGGAGACGGTGAAGCAGACCGGGGCGGCGGCTCGCCGGTACATTCCCATCGCATGACGGCGGCCCTGGTATCCGGTGGCGTCGGCGAACAGCCGCGCCACTCCGGTCGGCCGGTCCCCCGGGCCGGGCCGCCAGGGCAGCGCGGCGCCGGCGGCAATGACCGACCAGGTGAGTTTCGGCGTCAATTCCAGGTTGCGGCTCATCAGCAGCCGCAACCGGTAGGGGTCGTTTCCGAGAATGATGTCGCGCAGGAAGAAATGACCGGTGATCGGCCACGGACCGCTCAGGTCGACATTCTCCGGAATGGGTTTCTTCAGTGCCTCCCGGACGTCTCCCCCGATGGTCCGCATCACCGCGGAGGCCTCGGGGCGGCCGATCGAGCGGCCGTGCAGGGGCTTGAAGGTGGGGCGCTCGGTCTCGGTGGCGCGCCGGGCGGCGAGCACCCGGTCCATCACCTCGGGACCGGCGATCCCGATGGTGTCGGGCTCCAGACGGAACACGTCCTGGCCGAGGTGGTCCCGGAGCAGGGCAGCGAGACGCGGCGCGAACACGGTGGTTCGGCTCTGCGATCGGGCGGTGAGCGGCATGCGGGTCTCCGGGGCCGGCGGTGCTGAAGGTTCGTCGAAGGGTGACCGGGGGGCTCGTCCCCGCCCCGGGAGCGGGGACGATTACCACCGGCTTAGTACCAGAGGTACCAGGTGGCCTTCTTCAGGCTCTGCTTGCCGCTAATGGTGTTGCGGATCGCAAACAGCATCTTCATCTCTGTCATCTCCATCCGGATCTACTCGCAACTGAATTCGGTATTTCAGTGCGCTGGAGAGAGTGAAGCCCCCCACCAGCACCGCTGTCAACGGTTGGATCAAGAAAGATGGCCACCGGTCCGTCAGGTGTCCGGTTCATCCCATTCACTTGATGAAATCTCAAAAAATTTCCCCCACCCGTGAACCCCACAAGTGCGTCGATCCGTTTTCGCCCGACGCATTCGGGCGTGCCGAGGACTGCCCAAGCCCCGAACAGCTGGCTAGACTCCTCGCGATCAGCTGCCGGGATCGCCGCGGCAGCCGGTCGACCCACCCGCGCAGCCCGCACCACCCGGCTCCCACCGGCCGCTTCGCACCACCCAGTTCGACCACCGGCACAACCAGCCGACGTCCTTGGGGGTACCGATGAAGTTCCGCAGCAGAGCACCACTCGCCACCGCGACCGTGGCGCTCGCAATCGCCGCCGCCGTGACCGGCACACCGGCCGGCGCGGCCGACTCACCCTGGCCGCTCACCCTGGTTTCCCCCGGCGACCCGTACGCAGCTTGCGACATCAGCGGCGACGGGCCCGGCACCAACTACCCGTCGGCCGAGGACGAGCCGTACGCCGCCGCCGACCCGCGCGACCCGAACCACGTGATCGGCGTCTACCAGCAGGATCGCTGGTCCAACGGCGGTGCCAGGGGCCTGAGTTCGAGCTACTCGACGGACGGCGTGCACTTCACCCAGACCGCGTTGCCGTTCACCCACTGCGCTCCCGGCGGCCTGCCCTACCAGCGCGCCTCGGACGGCTGGGTCAGCTTCGGGTCGGACGGCACCGCCTACAGCAGCGCCCTGGTGTTCGACGCCACCGACTCCACCAACGGGGTCGCCGCCGCCACCTCCCGTGACGGCGGCCGCAGTTGGCAGCACGTCAGCAACCTGATCCAGGACACCGATCCAGCGGTCACCGACGACAAGAACTCGGTGACCGCCGACCCGGTGCACGCCGGCACCGCCTACCAGGTCTGGGACCGGATCGACCAGACCGCCACCTCCTACGACGGCCCCTCCTACATCTCCATCACCCGCGACCACGGCCGCACCTGG
This sequence comes from Kitasatospora humi, assembly GCF_020907985.1. Classification (GTDB taxonomy): domain Bacteria; phylum Actinomycetota; class Actinomycetes; order Streptomycetales; family Streptomycetaceae; genus Kitasatospora; species Kitasatospora humi. The sequence goes on from NZ_JAJJPA010000058.1 coordinate 2,355, forward strand.
TCCCCCGCGCGGCCGTTCGTGGACACCTCGGCGGTGCCGTACTCGCAGACCATCGGCAATGTGATCGTGGCCGACGCGCACACCGACACGCTCTACGACTTCTTCCAGTGGATCACCGCCACCGACGCCACCGGCAACACCACCAAGGAGACCCACTTCGCCTTCGTCCGCTCCACCGACCAGGGCCGCACCTGGAGCAAGCCGGTGCCGGTGGTCGCCGACACGGCGGTCGACGAGGTGGATCCGAACGCGCCGACCGACCCGAGCAAGTCACTGCGGGCCGGCGCCGGACTGCCCAGCGTGGCCATCGACCCGCAGACCGGCGAGCTCTACCTCGCCTACGAGGGCTCGGACTTCAGCGGCGGACAGTACGACTCGATCGAGCTGGTCCACTCCACCGACGGCGGTGCCGACTGGAGCACGCCGATCCGGATCAACCAGGCCCCGGACGCCCCCGCCTTCACCCCGTCGATCGCCGTCGACCAGCACGGCACGGTCGCCGTCAGCTACTACGACCTGCGGTACCTGACGCCCGGCGACACCACCACGCTGCCCGGCGCGGCCTGGCTGCTCAGCTTCCCGCGCGGCCGGGAGAACGCGGCGGTGGAACGGCAGATCTCGCCGGTGTTCGACTGGCTGCGGGCACCGGACGCGGGTGGCCACTTCCTCGGCGACTACGAGGGCCTGATCACCGACGGCGGCCGGCTGCGCCCCATCCTGGTGACGGCCAACACCGACCCGAGCAACCCGACCGACGTGTACAGCGGGCTCCTCGATCCCGGCACCCTGCGCGCCGCGTCGATCGCGGCCGGGCCGGCGACCGTCCCGGCGGCCCCGGCGCGCCACCGCGTGTTGCGCTGACACCGCGCAGAGTCGCGGCCCCGCCCGGCGGTGCGGACCGCCGGGCGGGGTCTGCAACCGGATTGAGCAGTGCACTTGTGGGCTCACCGACCTGCCAGAGAGCGGCGGTTCCCCGGAGGATCATTAAAAACCGGGCCGCGCCGCACCGTTCGACGGCGGATGATGGAGACGTGATCTCGATCCTGTTCGCCGTACTGACCGCCCTGAGCAACGGCACCGCCTCGGTGCTGCAGCGCCGGGCCGCTGCCACCGCACCGGAGGAAGACGCCCTGCGCTTCCAGCTGCTGCGCGATCTGCTGCACAGACCGGTCTGGTTGGGCGGGATCGCGATGAGCGTGGTGGCAGCCGTCTGCCAGGCCGTGGCCCTCGCCACCGGCCCGATCGCGATCGTCCAGCCGATCTTCGTGATCGAACTGCCGTTCACCCTGGTGCTCGGCGGTCTGCTGTTCCACGGCTCGCGGTTCTCGCGGGACGTCTGGGTGGCGATAGCGGCGGTGGCCGGAGGGTTGGCGCTCTTCCTCACCGCTGCCGCGCCCAGCGGCGGCAACTCCTCGGTCTCGCCCGACTCCTGGCCGGTGGCGCTGCTGGCCACCGGGCTGTTCCTGGCCGTCACGCTCAGCATCGGGCTGAGGGTGCACGGCAACGCCCGGGCCGCCGCCCTCGGCCTGGCGGCGGCCTGCGGCTACGCGCTGACCGCGGCGCTGATGAAGGACGCGATGGCCCGGCTGGACCACGGCGCCGGGGCGCTGTTCACCGGCTGGCAGCTCTATGCGACGGCCGCGTTGGGGGTGGGCTCGCTCTTCGTGCTGCAGAACGCGCTGCAGGCCGGCTCGTTGGCCGCCTCGCAGCCGATGCTGAGCATCGGTGACGCGCTGATCAGCACCAGCTACGGTGTGACGCTCTTCGCCGAGACCCTGCGCACCGGTTGGTGGTTGATCCCGCAGGTGGTCGCGATGGGCGTGGTGCTTGCGGGTTGCATCGGCCTCTCCCGCTCCCGGCTGGCCGACGGGATGGCCGAGAACTCCAGCAAGCGAGGGGCGCCGGCCGCCGTCTGAGCCCGACTGCCGCCTCAGCCCGACCGCCGCCTCAGCCCCACCGCCGCCTGAGCCCCACCGCCGTCTGGGCCCGGCTGCCGGAGAGCACTGGCCGGCGGGAAGCACTGGCCGGGTCAGGCCAGCCGGAACTCCGCGGTGTCGCCGGCCGCCGTGTGCAGCCGCACCCGGGTGCCGACCGGAACCACCTCGTAGCGGCTCGCGGTCACCACGGCGGAGATGGTCAGCCCTTCGTCCAAGGTGATCGCGCAGTGCTGCCGGATCCGGTGCTCCAGCACCTGGGAGCGGACCACCGCGCCGATCCGGCGCACCACGCCCTCACCCGCGCTGCGCAGCTCGGCCATGTCGGTGGAGCCGCACACGGGGCAGAGCAGCCGGTAGTGCTCGGTCGGCGAGCTGCACCAGCGGCATTGGCGGTAGTGGAGCACGGTCCCGTCCTCGACGGGGGCTTCGGGGATGAGCGTCTGCTGCACGGGTCGTTCCCTCCGATTCAGCCAGTGTGCGGAGACGATATGGCACTCAGTGCCAGCGCGCAAGGCACTGAGTGCCCCTCCCGTCCGGCCAAGGCGGGCTGTCACCACGGACGCCCGATCGCGTACAGTCCGTGAGGTCGACGGTCCGTCAGGACCCGCCCGCAGCAGCCGAACAGGAGCATCCCGTGGTCACCGAGACCGGCGCCCCGCCGAAGACTCCCGTGCCCGAGCTGGATCCCGCCGAGATCGCCCGCTGGCAGGCCGGCGGCGGGGAGTTGGCAGAGCTGCTCGCCCTGGCCCGCGAGCGGGTCGGCGGTCTGGCCGCGGTCCGGCTGGGCGGCGCGCGGCCCACCGTGCTGGTCACCGAACCGCGCGCCGTCCAGCACGTGCTGGCGCAGCACGCGGATCGCTACGTCAAGCGCTCGCACCGCGCCCGGCTGCTGATCGGCGACGGCGTGCTGTCCGCCACCGGCGATGCCTGGAAGAACCAACGGCGGCTGCTGCAGTCGCAGTTCACCGGCCAGGGGATGCGCCGCTACGAGCAGCGGATCGCCGGGGCGGCCCGGGCTGCCGCCATCCGCTGGGCCGACCACGCCCGCACCGGTCGGGAGTTCGACATCGCCACCGAGATGCGCCACTTCGCCCTGGACACCATCTGGCGCTCGCTCACCGGCTTCGTGCTGGACGCTGCCACCGAGGCCGAGTTGGAGCTGGTGGGCACCGTGGTGGCCGCGCTGCCGCGGCTGCCCGACGACTCCGTCGAGGCCCACGAGGCGGTGGCCGCCTTCCTGGAGCGGATCGACGCGATCGCCCACCGCGCCATCGAGGCCGCCCGCACCGCGCCGCCCGGCCCAGACGGCCCCGGCCTGCTCCAGGTGCTGCTGGAGGCCTCGGCGGAACGGCCCGAGTACACCGACAAGCTGATCCGGGACGAGCTGGTCACCCTGATGCTGGCCGGCCACGAGACCACCGCCACCACGCTGACCTGGCTCTACCTGCTGCTCGACCGCCACCCCGAGGCCCGCGAGCAGGCGCTGGCGAGCGGCCCCGCCGGCTCCCCGGAACGCCGCGAGGCTCTCCAGGCCCTGGTCCACGAGACGCTGCGGTTCTACCCGTCCGCGTGGATCCTGCCGCGCTGGACCGCCGAGGCCGACACCGTGACGGGCTTCGCCATCGAGGCCGACACCGATCTACTGGTCTGCCCGTACCTCACCCACCGCGACCCGGCCCGCTGGCCGGAGCCGGAGCGGTTCGACCCCACCCGCTTCACCCGACCCGGCGGCCGACCGGCCGAGCAGGGCGCCTACCTGCCGTTCGGCCTCGGTCCGCGCGCCTGCCTCGGCATGCAGTTCGCGCTGCGCGAGTCGGTGGCGCTGCTCGAAGAACTGCTCCCCGCCTTCTCCGTGACCTTGTGCGGCACGCCACCGCGCGCCGCCTTCGGCTTCACCGTGCGCCCCGACGGCCCCACCCCGGCGGTCGTCACGGCCACCGCCGGCCCGACAGGATGACCGGCCGCCACGGCACGGCGTTCGCGTCGACCTGGTGGCGGCTACCGAGCGCCGGACTCGCCGCCCGCCGGGGCGCTGCCGGAACCGGTCAGAGCTCGGACAGCAGGGCCGGATTGACCCGTCCCACGATCACCGCGATGTCCACGCTCGGGGCGGCCGGCCAGAGCACCCGGCGGGCCGCCCGGTACTTGGCGGCGACTCGCTCGCGATCCGGTCGGGCCAGTTCGGCGAGCCGCTCGGGCAGCGAGTTGTGGGCATTGTCGGCGATCTTGACCAGGGTGGCCCGCGGCTTGCCCGCGATCGACCGGATCATCTCCTCGTAGGAGACCCCGGCCACGTTGGACACGGCCACCACGGTGTCCACCACCACCTCCGGCACCCCCGCCGCCCGCAGGCCCTCGGCGGTCCAGTCGGAGTCCTCCAGCACATCGTGCAGCAGCCCGGCCATCTGCGCGTGCGGTCCGAACGGGGCCAACGCGTTCCCGACGGCGCGGACGTGCTTGATGTAGGGGACGCCGGTCTTGTCCAGCTGACCGGCGTGCGCCCGCTCGGCGAGGGCGTCGACGTCGGCAACCGTCAGTGTCATGGCGGGCTCTCCTGGGTCGGCGGCTCCCGGTCGCTCGGGCGAACTCCCGGCCCCTCGACTGTAGGCCGGGCCCCGGACCGGGGACAGCACTCTATCGGCCTCGTACGGACAGGAGTTCGGCAGCGGTCGCGAGCTTGACCCGGGGCCGGCCGCTCGCGGCGCCACGCTCGCGTTCCAGCCGGTCGATGGCGCGCAGCTCGGGCAGACCGGTGGCGCCGGGGCAGCGGCGGCGAACCAGGCGGTCGAAGTCGGCCGCGCTGCGCGGTGGCGGCGGCAGCAGCCCGGCGGCCGCGTCGTCGAGCAGCGCGTCCACCGTCTCCTTGGCGCAAGCCCGGTTGGTGCCGATGCCGCCGCTCGGGCCGCGCTTGACCCAGCCCGCGACATACGTCCCGGCCGTCACCCGGCCGCCCAGGTTGGGCACCCGCCCGGTGGCCTCGTCGAAGGGCAGGCCGGGCAGCGGCACCCCGCGGAAGCCGATCGCGCGCACCACCAGTCCGGCGGGGATCAGCCCACCGGACGCCAGCCGGACGGCCTCGACCCGGCCCTGACCGAGGAACTCGGCGGGCCGGTCCAGGAACCGCAGCACGATCCGGCGGCCGGCCGGCGCGGGCCTGGTCCAGTCCACCGTCTCGACCGGCAGCCCGTGCAGCAGCGCCGACTTGCCCGGAGCCGTCCCGAGCGGCTCCTCATCGGAGGCCACCACCACACGGACGCCCGGCAGTTGGCGCAGCGCGAGGAACTCCGGTGCGGTGTAGGCGGCGTCGGCCGGGCCGCGCCGGGCGAGCAGCACCACCTCGCGCAGCGAGCCGGTGCGCAGCGCGGCCAGCGCGTGGTCGGCGATGTCGGTGCCGGCCAGCCGCTCCGGGTCGGAGAGCAGCACCCGGGCGATGTCCAGTGCGACGTTGCCGTTGCCGACCACCACCGCGCGCTCGGCGGCGAGGTCGACGGCGAAGGCCGGCACGTCCGGGTCGGCGTTGTACCAGCCGACCACTGTGCCGGCGCTCAGCACTCCGGGCAACTCCTCGCCGGGGACGCCGAGTCGACGTTCGCCGGGGGCACCCACCGCGTGCACCACGGCATGGTGGTGGGCGGCCAGGTCCGCAGCGGAGAGGTCGCGTCCGACCTCGACGTTGAGGTGCAGCCGCAGCCGCGGGTTCCGGTAGAGCTGGGCGAAGCTGTCGCCGATCCGCTTGGTGGCCTGGTGGTCGGGGGCCACTCCGTGCCGGAGCAGGCCGCCGGCCATCGGCCGCCGGTCGATCATGGTGATCTCGGCGCCGGCGGTCCGCAGCAACTCCTGGGCGGTGTAGGCCGCGGCGGGGCCGGTGCCGACCACGGCCACTCGCAGGGTGCCGAGGTCGGCCGGGACGCTGCGCGGGAAGTCCGGCTTGCCCCAGGCGTGGCTGTTCGGATTGTCCTGGTAGTACTGGCGGTTGACCTCGCCGTAGTGGACCAGTGAGCCGGCCAGCCGGTCCACCGGGAAGATCGCGTCCACCGGGCAGGCATCGGCGCAGGCGCCGCAGTCGATGCAGGCGTCCGGGTCGATGTGGAGCAGGTCGGTGTGCCCGTAGTCCGGCTCGCCGGGGGTGGGGTGGATGCAGTTGACCGGGCAGACCGAGATGCAGGTCGCATCGGTGCAGCAGTTCTGGATGATCGCGTAGGCCATGGGGGCGGTGATCCTCGGGTTGGTTCCGGCCAGGGGCTGCTGAGGCTTGACTTGGCGTCAGATCATGTGCAGCTTCTGGTAGATCCGCACTGCCGGGCGGGTGAGCAGGCCCACCTCACCGAGGAAGTGGATCAGGTGGGCGGAACTCGTGCGCATCATCGCCTTGCGGTGCGGACTGGCCTTGACCTCGGCGACGGCCCGCTCGACGTCCAGGCCGGCAGCGGCGTAGACCCGCTTGTTGACCATGCTGCCGAGGATCACGGCGGCGGCGACCGCCGTGCCCAGCGCGCTGTTGTGGCGGCGCACGGGCCCTGCGCCGCGCAGCCGTTCGCGGATCTCCTGGCGGGCGAACTTCATGTGCCTGGACTCCTCGACCACGTGGATCCGCGAGGCGCTCCGCACGATCGGCAGCACGTCCTCGCCGCGCATCCAGTCACGCTGCATCACGTCGAGCACCTCTTCGGCCACCAGGATGCCGCCGTAGGCGAGTTCGCCGCCGGCCAGGGTCTTGAATGCGCGCGCGGCCTCGGCGACCGGCCGGCTGGGCAGGTAGGCCGGGGCGCCCATCTTCTCGCAGGCACGGGCGAACATGATGGAGTGGCGGCACTCGTCGGCGATCTCGGTGAGGGCGAACCGGAACTCCGCACCGGCGTGGTCCTTGAGGTACTGGTCGCGCAGCACCATCTGCTGGAGGATCATCTCGAACCAGATGCCGGTGCTCATGATCGAGCAGACCTCGTGCCGGGTCAGCGTGATCCGCTGCTCCTGGGTCATCTCGCGCCACAGCGGGGTGCCGTAGAGGGTGCTCCACTCGGGGTTGAGTCCGTAGTGGTCGGGCGAGAGCGGGGCGTCCCAGTCGATCTCCACCGCCGGGTCGTAGGAGAGCTGCGCGGCCGAGTCCAGCAGCCGCTGCGAGACGTCCTCGTCGGCAGTCGTGTGGCCGAGTCTGCTCGTCGCCGTTCCGGTCCTCGCCATGACCGTCCTCCGATTGCCGCCGCCACCGTGCCTTATTAGACGCAATGTACAATAAGAATCGGGCCCCGACCAGACCCGTGCACGGCACAGAAGCAGCAGTGGGGTCGCGCCTCCCGCTCCACACCCGCTCCCCCGGCTAACGTGAGGGCCACCGCCGCCGAGGACGAAGGCAGATGTCCGCGCTCACCCTGCTCCCCGACCAGCTGCGCGAGCTGCTGCACCCGCTCCCGCCCGACCAGGCCGAGCGGCTGATCGACCAGCCACCGATACTGGCGGAGCTGACGAAGCGTCAGACCTTCGACGACGGCTGGGTCTTCGAGCGGAAGCTGGACGGCATCCGGGCGCTGGCCCTGCGTCTCGACGACCAGGTGTGGCTGCGCTCGCGCACCGGCAAGTCGCTGAACGCCTCCTACCCGGAGCTGGTCGCCGCCCTGCTCGCCCAGCCGTGCCGGGCCTTCGTGGTCGACGGCGAGATCACCGCGATGCGCGGCGACCGCACCGACTTCGCCCTGCTGCAGCAGCGGATGGGCCTGACCGAGGTGCGTGCCATCGCCCGCACCGGAGTGGCCGTGGTGCTGCACCTCTTCGATCTGCTCTGGCTGGACGGCGCCGACACCACCCGACTGCCACTGCGCGGCCGCAAGACGCTGCTGCGCCGGGCCATCGACTTCACCGAACCGCTCCGCTACACCCCGCACCGCACCGGGGACGCCGTCGCGCTGCTCGCCGAGGCCTGCGCCCAGGGCTGGGAGGGGCTGATCGCCAAGGCGGCCGAGGGCCGGTACCGGTCCGGGCGCACCGACGGCTGGCTGAAGCTCAAGTGCCTGCGGGCCCAGGAGTTCGTGGTCGGCGCCTTCACCGAGCCGACCAGCGGCGGCCGCTCCGGGTTCGGCGCGCTGCTGCTCGGCTACTACCAGGGCGACGCGTTGCGCTACGCGGGCAAGGTCGGCACCGGCTTCGACCGCCGCACCCTGGAGGCGCTGCGGACCTTCTTCGACTCCACCGCCCGCCCCGAGTCGCCGTTCCAACCGGCGCCGCGCGAGCCGCGCGTGCACTGGGTCGAGCCGCTACTGGTGGTGCAGGTCGCCTTCACCGAGTGGACCAGCGGCGGCGTGCTGCGCCAGCCGCGCTACCTGGGAGTCCGCGGCGACAAGAAGCCCACCGAGGTGATCCGCGAAGAGCCGACCGAGTGACGGCGCGTGACCACCGCCGGACGCCGGCGTTGCACCGTGCGGCACCTTTCCCGTCTTCCTCCTCCATTCCTCTTCCCCCGTCTTCTTCCAACGTCTTCCTCACCCGTCTTCGGAGGCCCCGATGCGCACCACCGCCCGCCTGACCACCGCCGCCGCCCTGCTGGCCGCCGCCCTGCTCGCGGCGGTCGGCCCGGCCACCGCCACGACCGACGACCCGGCGCCGTCCAAGCAGGGCCACCCCTACAGCATCCCGGTCGGCGGCATCACCGACCTCGGTGACCTGACCAAGCTGGCCAACCTCGGCACCGACTTCGCGGGGCTGCTGGGCCGCTGACGGCTGCCGGACCAGGCGGCCCGCTCCGCCGATCGCCCGCGGCGCGCCCGCTCCGCCGATCGGGCGCTTGATCCGCCCGGCCGCCGCGATCTGCGCGCCCGGCCGGGCCGGTGCGGCCATGCTGGACGCAACACCGGGCGGCGAAGTGAGGGCGAGCATGACGATGGCGAGCGCCAGGCTGCTGATCGACGGCTTCGAGCGCGTTCAGGAGGCGGTGACCGAGGTGCTGGACGGCCTCAGCCCCGAGCAGCTGTCCTGGCGGGGTCCGGACGGCCACACCAATTCCATCGGCTGGCTGGTCTGGCACCTCACCCGGGTGCAGGACGTGCAGGTGTCGGACGTCGCCGACCTGCCCGAGGTGTGGCGCGCCCAGGACTGGCAGCGCCGGTTCGCCCTGCCCTACCGGGCCGACGCCACCGGCTACGGCGCCTCCAGCGCCCAGGTGGACAAGTTCTCCGCGACCGCCGAGCAGTTGGCCGGCTATTACGAGGCCACCCATCTGCAGACCGTGGACTACCTCGGCAGGCTGCACGAGCGCGACTACGCGCGGATCGTGGACGCGATGTGGGAGCCACCGGTGACCTTGGGCGCCCGGCTGATCAGCACCCTGGCGGACGACCTCCAGCACGTCGGTCAGGCCGCCCTGGTGCGCGGCTGCCTGACCCGCAGCTGAACGGGAGCGTCGACCGGGCAGCCGGCGGCGAGCGGGACGCGTCGACCGGGCCGCCGGCGGCGAGCGGGACGCGTCGACCCGGCAGCCGGCGGCGAGCGGATCGCCAGGATCGCCGCCGACGTGCCTGACACCCCATCGGTCACCTTCAGCGCAGCGGCCGACAAAGCGGCCGACAAGCGGTGCTGCTGCGGGCCGGGCGACCGGCCCGACCGGCTGTGCTACCCGAGGCCCGGGAGCAGGTTCCCGGTGGTGCTGGTGGTCGGCTGCTGGCCGCCGGCAGTCTGCTGCTGGCGCCCGAGCAGCCCATCCAGCGGCAGGGGCAGCAGGTGATTGCCCGTGAAGTTCGGGGTGGTGCCGTCGCCGAGCGACTCGGCGGCATGGGCACTGGGCGCGGCCAGGGAGGCGGCGACGCCGACGGCGAGCGAGGTGACGGCAAGCATGCAGCGCTTCTTCATGCCGGGTTCAACGCGCGAGCGGCGCAGAGGATACGCACATATTTGCTTCACAAAGCTCTCACCTGTTCCGTCGGCGAATCCCTGACCCCGCACCCTGCCGAGCGGCGGATCCCCGCGTTCCGCGGTCAGCCACTTCACTGGGCCCCGGGGCCGCCGACCCTACGCTGCGGAATCGATCCCCAGCTCCGCGTGACGGTCATTATCAGTCGCCGGTCGATTACGCCAACGGTTCACCCTCACACAGTCTTCACGGGATTGACCTTGGCGGAGTTCGGCTCGCTCGGCAGAATCTGTCCAGCTCATGCCGAAGGTCGGCAGCCGTCGGGGGGCTACGAACTGGTCAGGAGAACCACTGTGAAGTTCCACTCCCTCCAGCGCGACGGCGATCTTGCCACGACGGCTCCGCCGGCCGTCGACTGGTCTGCCGCAGGCCCTCAACTGCCTGAGCCCGGGCAGCTCCTGACGCGACGTCAAATAGAGCTGATCCGATCGGTCCGCGCCGCGGTGGAACCCTGTGCCGCCGATCTGCCGCGGTTCTTCTACGCGACCCTGTTCGAGCGCCACCCCGGCGTCCGTGAGCTCTTCCCGGCCCAACTGGACGTCCAGCAGGACCGTTTGCTGCGCGCGCTGCTCCTGATCGTCGAACTCGTCGACGACCCGCGTCACCTGGCGGAGTTCTGCGCGAACCTGGGCCGCGACCACCGGAAGTTCGGCACCGTCACCGAGCACTACGGCGCGGTCGGCGAGTGCCTGCTCGCCACCCTGGAGCACTTCGCCGGTCCGGCCTGGACCCCTGAGGCGGCCGCCGCCTGGGTCGCCGCCTACAACACCGCCGCCCAGGCCATGGACTCGGCCGCCATCGAGGACGCCAGGCACCGGCCCGCGGTCTGGAACGCCACGGTGGTCGGCCACCGCCGCCGGGCCGGCGACCTCGCCGAGATCACCGTCCGGACCGACCAGCCCTATCCGTACACCGGCGGGCAGTTCGTCAGCATGGACACCCCCTGGTGGCCCAAGACCTGGCGCTACTACTCCCCCGCCAACGCGCCGCGCCCCGACGGCACCATCACCTTCCAGGTGCGCGCGGTCACCGGCGGCCGGGTCAGCAACGCCCTGGTGCGGCGCGCCGTGGTCGGCGACGTGGTCAGACTGGGGCCGCCCTTGGGCGAGTTGATGCTGGACCCGACGCTGCCGCGCAAGGTGCTCTGCGTGGCCGGCGGCACTGGCCTGGCCCCGATCCGGGCGCTGATCGAGCAAGCGGTGCTGGACGGTTCGCGGCGGCCGATCGACCTGTTCGTGGGCGCCCGCACCCTGGAGGAGCTCTACGACCTGGACGACCTCTACCAACTCGCCCAGCGCCACCCCTGGCTCGCGGTTCGCGCCGCGGTGGCCGACGAGCAGACCGCCGACAGCGGCATGCAACTGCTCACCGCGCTTGCTCAGCACGGACCCTGGCCGCACCACGACGCCTACCTGGCCGGCCCGGCCCCGATGGTCGTCAGCGCCGCCCGGGTGCTGCGCCGCGGCGGCATCCCGCTGGAGCGCCTCTTCCACGACCCGTTCGTCTCCCTCGACGAGGTGGATCAACCGTGACCCGTCCCGGCACCGACTCGGGCGTGCGCTTCGGTTCGGCCGGCGAGCACCAGTTGCAGCAGCGCCTGGGCACCGAGGAGCGGGCCGCCCAGTTCTACCAGCGGCAGGTGCGCCCCTGCCTCACCCAGCAGATGCGGGAGTTCATCGCCCGCCAGACCATGGTGTTCCTCGCCACCGCCGACGGGCACGGCGCCTGCGACGCCAGCTTCCGGGGCGGCCCGCCCGGATTCGTGCAGGTGCTGGACGACCACACCCTCGCCTACCCCGAGTACCGCGGCAACGGAGTGATGGCGAGCGCCGGGAACATCACCGAGAACCCCCATCTCGGCCTGCTCTTCGTGGACTTCAGCGGCGACCGGATAGGCCTGCACATCAACGGCACCGCGCACCTGCGCCCCGACGACGCGCTGCGCACCGCCTATCCGCAACTGCCGCAGGAGACCGCGCCCGGCCGGCGCGCGGAGCTGTGGGTGCACCTGTCGGTGGACGAGGCCTACATCCACTGCTCCAAGCACATCCCGCACCTGCTGCCGGCACCGCAGGGCACCAAGCTCCGGCCCCAACGCCCCAAGGACCCCGACTACTTCACCGGTTCCGCGGTGGTCCCGCAGCCGCCCGCCGCGGAGCACGCCCGGGCCGAGCCCGAGCCGGCCCGGCCCGAGCCGCAGCAGCCGGAACACGGCCAGGTGCCGCTGCCGCGCACCCCGTCCTGGGCCCGGCGCCCGGCCGCGGTCGCCCGCGAGGGCTGGCGCCAGATGCGCGGACGGTAGGGCGGGGACGAGCGGGAGCTCAGCCAGGAGCGGCGGATCAGAGGCCGGGTAGCGCGTCCTGGTCGACGTCGTGCCGCCGCACCGGGTCGGTCCCCGGGCGGCAGCCCGGCCCGTAGCGCAGCAGGCGGGACTCCGGGTCGTGCAGCGGGCGACCGCAGGCGCGGCAGGTCACGCGGACGGCGAGCCGCTCCGGCTCCTCGACGGGCAGCGGCGGCTCGGGGGCGGGTCGGCTGGTCATGGCGGCGAGCCTACCCAGGCCCAGGGGCGGCACCAGAGGGAGCAGGGCCCTCAGAGCTCCCGACCTCGTTCGCTGAACCGAACGGCGTCGGGACCGCCATCACTTACGGGGCAGGGCGGCGGTCACGGCGGGGCGGTGGTCGGGCCGGTCAGGTGCAGCCGCTCCTCCGCCTGGTTGTGCAGCAGCAGCACCGAGCGCACCGGACCGTCCAGGGCCGTGTAGGAGTGCGGCATCGCCGCGTCGAACCCCACGTAGTCGCCGGGCCCCAGCTCCACCTCGCTCCCGCCGATCCGCACGCCGAGCCGACCGCTCTGGACCACGGTGTGCTCGGTGCCGATGTGGCCGCGGGACTCCTGCGTGCAACCGGCCCGGACCTGCTGGTCGTAGATCTCGAACACCGAGTCGCCGGACTCGATCCGCCGCAGCGGGCGCAGTTCGACGCCCTCGCCGCTGAGGACCTCGACGTCGGCGGCGCGGACCACCGTCGCCCCGGTACCGGGCCCGCCCTCCAGCAGGTCGGAGATCGGCACCTGCAGCACGCGCGAGAGGCCGAACACCGTCTCGATGGTGGGGTTGCCGGTGCCCGACTCCACCTGCGAGAGCGTGGCCTTGCCGATCTTCGACCGGCGGGAGAGCTCGGAGAGCGACAGCCCGCGCTCGGTCCTCACCCGCTTCAGATTGGCGGCCAGCACATCCCGGACCGATCCCTCCGCGACGCTCACGCTTCCTCTTCTCTCCCACTGTCGTTCGGGATACCGTACGGACCGTGTCAGTGGGACGAGATCATAATGCCGATCGCCCCCTCGAAGGCGGCGGGCCACCGCCGACCGGACCGCTGACGTAGCCGAACGAATCAGGAGACGGTTGTGACCGAGCGGATAGCCGAGACCCAGCTCCCCGAGGACTCCGACAGCGAGCGCACGAACCGGAAGAACGGTCTGCTCCGGGAAGTGAGCGACGAGCTCGTCCAGAACATGAAGCAAGGCTGGGCGGACACCGAGCGGCGCGACCTGGAGCCCCTCCCGCAGGCCGCGTACACGGCGCGCCGCCGGGCCGAGCTCTCCGCGCGCTTCCCCGGTGAGCTGCTGGTGGTCCCCGCCGGCAACCCGAAGGTCCGCTCCAACGACGCGGACTACCCCTTCCGGCCGTCCTCCGACTACGTCTACCTGACGGGGGACCAGTCGCAGGACGCCGTGCTGGTCCTGGAGCCCGGGGAGGACGGCGCGCACCAGGCGTTCGCCTACCTGCGGCCCCGCTCCGACCGTGGGAGCGGCGAGTTCTGGCAGGACTACCACGGTGAGCTCTGGGACGGCCGGCGCAACAGCCTCGCCGAGAACGAGCAACTCCTCGGCCTGCCCTGCCGGGACGTCCGCACGCTGACCGGACGGCTCGCCGAGGCCACCGGTCCGGTCCGCGTGCTGCGCGGCCACGACCCGGGCGTCGAGGCCGCCCTGGGGCAGCGGGCGACCGCCGACCGCGACGAGGAGTTCCGCGTCTTCCTCTCCGGGATGCGCCTGGTCAAGGACGAGTTCGAGATCGGCGACCTGCGCTTCGCCTGCGCGGCGACCGCCCGCGGCTTCGAGGACGTCGTGCGGATCCTCGGCCCGGACCAACCGACCTCCGAGCGCAGGATCGAGGGCACCTTCTTCCTGCGCGCGCGGACCGAGGGGAACGACGTCGGCTACTCCTCGATCTGCGCCGGCGGCGAGCACGCCACGACCCTGCACTGGGTCCGCAACGACGGCGAGGCCCGCCCCGGTGAGCTGCTGCTGCTCGACGCCGGTGTGGAGACCAACAACCTCTACACCGCCGACGTCACCCGCACCGTACCGGTCAGCGGTCGCTTCAGCCCGATCCAGCGCAAGGTGTACGAGGCGGTGCTCGCGGCGCAGGAGGCCGGCATCGCCGCGGTCAAGCCCGGTGCCGCCTTCCGGGACTTCCACGACGCCGCCCAGCGGACCCTGGCCGAGTACCTGGTCTCCTGGGGGCTGCTGGGCGACCGTACGGCGGACGAGGTCTTCGCCCTCGGCCTGCAGCGGCGCTGGACCCTGGCCGGCACCGGCCACATGATCGGTCTGGACGTCCACGACTGCGCCAAGGCCCGCACCGAGTCGTACGTCGACGGGACGCTGGCCCCCGGGATGGTGCTCACCGTCGAGCCGGGCATGTACTTCCAGTCCGACGATCTGACCGTGCCCGAGGAGTACCGCGGCATCGGCGTCCGGATCGAGGACGACATCCTGGTCACCGCCGACGGCAACGAGAACCTCTCCGCCGCCCTGCCCAGGACGGTGGAGGAGATCGAGGCCTGGATGTCCCGGCTGCGCGGCTGACGCCGCCCTCCGGCGCGGCGGCGCGGTGACGGCGGCCCGGGCCCCGGGTCCGGCCGCCGGCGCGGCGGGCACCACCGCGACGCCGCGCCGGGGCCCCTCTCCGGTGGCCTCCCGGTTGCGAGGTGCGGCCGGCTGGCCGAGCCTGGCCGCACACCCGTGCACCACCGCTGGAGGGCAGACCCGTGACCAAGATGACCGCCTACCGCGAGGGCGTCCCGTGCTGGGTCGACCTCGCCGCCCCGGACGCCGAGCGGGCGATGGCCTTCTACCAGGAGCTGTTCGGCTGGACCTACTTCGACACCGGGGAGCAGGGCGGCCACTACCGGATGGCCCTCAAGCACGACGTCCCGGTGGCGGCCATCTCCCCCGAGCCCGGGGTCGGCAAGACCCACTGGACCACCTATCTGGCGGCAGAGGACATCGACGCGGTGGCCGCGCGGATCCGGGACGCGGGCGGCGAGGTGCTGAACGGCCCGCTGGACGTGCCGCAGGCCGGGCGCTGGGCGATGGCCAAGGACCCGGCCGGCGCGATGTTCGGCCTCTGGCAGGCGGGCGGCCACATCGGCTCCGGCCTCGCCAACGAGCCGGGCGCCTTCACCTGGAACGAGAACCTGTCCACCGATCCGTACCAGGCCCGCAACTTCTACCACCAGGTCTTCGGCTACGAGTACGACGCGATCCCGGGCATGGACTACACCGTGATCAAGCTGCACGGTTCACCGGTCGGCGGGATCGGCGAGCTGCCGCCGATGATCCCGCCGGGCGGCCCGTCCTTCTGGAACACCTACTTCCACGTCAGCGACACCGACACCACGGCGGCTCAGATCACCGAGCTCGGCGGCCAGGTCCTGGTGGAACCGACCGACTCCCCCTACGGCCGGATGGCGGTGGCCCGGGACGACGGCGGTGCGTCGTTCTGCGTCATCGCGCCGCCGAGAGGCTGAGCGGACCTCCCCCCGGAGGCGGGTTCCGGAGCGGTCGACCGGCGCGGTAAACTCGCGCAGATTGGTCTAGACCTCTACATACACGCTTCCGGACGGTGGGTCAAGATGGAGATAGTGATCGTTCCCGACGCGGCGGCGGGCGGCGAGCTGATCGCCACGGCGATCGCGGAGCTGTTCACTCGCAAGCCCGACGCGCTGCTCGGCGTGGCCACCGGGTCGACACCGCTGCCGGTCTACCGGGCCCTGGAGGCCAAGGTGGAGGCGGGAACGCTCGACGTCTCGCGGGCCAGGGTCTGCCAGCTCGACGAGTACGTGGGCCTGCCCGCCGGCCACCCCCAGTCCTACCGCGAGGTACTACTGCGCGAGGTGCTGGAGCCGCTGGGCATCCCCGGCGAGCGCTTCACCGGCCCGGACGGCGCGGCCGAGGACATCGCCGCCGCCGCCCTCGCCTACGACCGCGAGCTGGCCGCCGGCGGCGGCGTCGACCTCCAGCTGCTGGGCATCGGCACCGACGGGCACATCGGTTTCAACGAACCGTGCTCCTCGCTCGCCTCGCGCACCCGGATCAAGACCCTGACCGAGCAGACCCGGGCGGACAACGCGCGCTTCTTCGACAGCCCGGACGAGGTGCCGCACCACGTGCTCACCCAGGGCATCGGCACCATCCTGGAGGCCCGCCACCTGGTGCTGCTGGCCACCGGCGCGGCCAAGGCCCATGCGGTCGTGCAGGCCGTCGAGGGCCCGCTCTGCGCCCTGGTGCCCGCCTCGGCCCTGCAACTGCACCCGCATGCCACGGTGGTGGTGGACGAGGCCGCGGCCGCCGAGCTCAGGCTGGCCGACTACTTCCGGGCCACCTACGCGGCCAAGCCCGACTGGCAGTCGCTCTGAGCCCGCGCCGGTCCCGGAGGGCGCCGGCCGCAGCCGGTGCCCTCCGGCGTCCTTCCCCGGGGTGCACTGCGAGCCGGGGGCCCTGCGAGCCGGGGGTGCACCGCGGGTCGGAGTGCCCTGCGAGCCGGGGTGCACCACGAGCCGGACGATCATCGACTTGAAGATTTCTTCATATTCAGTGGATGATGCTCGCGGAACAGGGAGGAGTGGACATGCCGGTACCGCTGTACCAGGCCAAGGCGGAGTTCTTCCGCACCCTCGGCCACCCCGCCCGGATCCGGGTCCTCGAACTGCTGCAGGACGGCCCCAGGCCGGTCCGGGAGCTGCTGGAGGAGATCGAGATCGAGCCGTCCAGCCTCTCCCAACAGCTCGCCGTGCTGCGCCGCAGCAGCCTGGTGACCGCCACCCGCGAAGGCAACACCGTGGTCTACGCGCTGTCCACGCCGGACGTCGCCGAGCTGCTGCGGGCCGCCCGGCGGATCCTCACCCAGATGATCAACGACCAGGGCAGCCTGCTGGCCCAGCTCCGGGACGCCGCACCGCGAGTCGCCCGGTGAGCGCACCGACACCGGAGGACACCGTGGCCGAGCAGTCCGCGCGCCCGTTCGTCTCCCCCACCGACGCCGCCGCGCACCAGGCCAGCCAGACCGTCCGCGACGAGCGGACCAAGCGGCGGGCGGCGCTGGTCCGCGCCGCCATCTACATCGCCGGAACGCACTTCTTCGCGTTCTTCGTGATGCTCCTGTTCTTCCTGGGCGCCCACAAGCACTGAGCGCCCCGGTGGTCGGTCAGTGGGCCACCCGGCGGTGCCTGCCGCGCCCCGGCCGCTCGGTGAGCCAGCGGGCCGTGAAGATCAGGATCGCCAGCGCGGTCAGGGCCCAGAACGCCGCCATGATCTGGACCACCTGGTCGGTGCCGATCTGGTAGGCGCACATGCCCAGGCCCATGGACACGCCGATCATGATCAGCACCCAGGTCAACCGGATGTTCCAGACCGCGTCCAGCATGTCGCGGAAAGGGTGCGGCTTGGACGCCCCCTGCGCGGACTTGCCCTGCTGCTCCATCACGGACATCGACGACCTCCTCGGCCCGCCCGGTTGGGACTCCTCCATCGTGCGCCCAGGCACGTGTGAGTGCGCGCCCGAATGGGGAGGGAGTGCACGTAGTGCCCAGTGGGGTATTGGTTGAGGTTTGAGGAGAAGGCGTGACCGAGAGTACTGCCCACGTCATCGTCGGTGGCGGCCTGGCCGGCGCCAAGGCGGCCGAGGCCCTGCGCGCGGAGGGCTACCGGGGCCCGCTGGTGCTGGTCGCCGAGGAGACCGAACGCCCTTATGAGCGGCCCCCGCTGTCGAAGGGTTACCTGCAGGGCAAGGAGGCTCGGGAGAAGATCTACGTCCACCCCGAGGAGTGGTACCGGGAGCACGACGTGGAGCTGCGGCTCGGCACAGCGGTGACGGCGATCGACCCGGCCGCGCACCGGCTGACGCTCTCCGACGGCAGCACCCTGGACTACGCCAAGCTGCTGCTCACCACCGGCGCCTCGCCGCGCCGACTGCCGGTGCCCGGCGCCGACTTGACGGGCGTGCACTACCTGCGGACGGTGCAGCAGAGCGAACGGCTGCGCGAGCTGTTCGGCAGCGCGCAGCGCCTGGTGGTGGTCGGGGCCGGCTGGATCGGCCTGGAGGCCACCGCCGCGGCCCGGGCCGCCGGCGTCGCCGTGACCGTGCTGGAGGCCCTGGAGCTGCCACTGCTGCGGGTGCTCGGCCGCGAGGTCGCCCAGGTCTTCGCCGATCTGCACCGCGCCCACGACGTGGACCTGCGCTTCGGCGTCAAGGTCGAGGCCATCGAGGGCGACGGCGGCAAGGTGACCGGGGTCCGACTGGCGGACGGCACCGTCGTCCCGGCCGACGCGGTCCTGGTCGGCATCGGCGTCGCGCCGAACACCCGGCTGGCCGAGGCGGCCGGCCTGGAGGTGTCCGACGGCATCCTCACCAGCGAGAGCCTGCGCAGCTCGAACGCCGACGTCTTCGCCGCCGGCGACGTGGCCCGGGCCCGGCACCCGCTGTTCGACAAGGAGATCCGGGTCGAGCACTGGGCCAATGCGCTCAACCAGCCGCAGACCGCCGCGAAGGCGATGCTCGGACAGGACGCGGCCTACGACCGGGTGCCGTACTTCTTCACCGACCAGTACGAGTTGGGCATGGAGTACCTGGGATACGTCGAGCCGGACGGCTACGACGAGGTGGTCTTCCGCGGTGACGTGAAGTCCCTGGAGTTCATCGCCTTCTGGCTGAAGGACAACCGGGTGCTGGCCGGGATGAACGTCAACGTCTGGGACGTCACCGACCCGATCCGCGAACTCATCGTCTCCAAGCGGGTGGTGGACCCGGCCCGCCTCGCGGACCCCCACGTGCCGCTCGGCGAGGTCTGACCGCGGTGAGTGGGCCCCGGCCGGCGGATGCCGCCGACCGGGGCCCGCACGGGCCGGTCCCCGCACGGGCACGGACCCCGCACGGGCACGGACCCCGCGCCAGCCGGGCCGCGCCCTGCGCCGAGCCCTCGCCGCCGCCTCGCCCCGAGCCGGCTGGTGACCGCCACCGGGGCATGGGTACGCTGAAGTCGGATCCAGCGCCCTCCGGCGATGCCGACAGGCGGCTCCGGAGGGGTGCGGACCGGCGAGGTTCGAGCATGGGCACACCGACCGGCATGGACGAGACCGTCGTCAGCGCCTCGGGGCTCCGTATGCGCTACGGCACCTTCGAGGCGGTGCGCGGGATCGACCTGTGCGTCCGCCGGGGCGAGGTGCTCGCCTTCCTCGGCCCGAACGGCGCCGGGAAGACCACCACCGTCGAGGTCCTGGAAGGCTACCGGCACCGCACCGGCGGCGAGGTCATGGTGCTGGGCGAGGATCCGGCACGCGCCGGACCGTCCTGGCGCGCCCGGATCGGTGTGGTGCTGCAGGAATCCCGGCCCGAGCGCGACCTGACCGTCGCCGAGTGCCTGCGGCTGTACGCGGGCTACTACCCGTCCCCGCGCGGCGTCGCGCAGACCCTGGCGCTGGTCGGACTCGACGGCCAGGCCGATGCCATCGCCGGCCGGCTCTCCGGCGGCCAGCGCCGCCGGCTGGATGTCGCGCTCTCCCTGGTCGGCGATCCCGAGCTGCTCTTCCTGGACGAGCCCACCACCGGTTTCGACCCGTCGGCCCGCCGCGCGGCCTGGGACATGATCGCGGGGCTGCGCTCCCTGGGCGTGACGGTCTTCCTGACCACCCACTTCATGGACGAGGCGGAGCACCTCGCCGACCGGGTGATGGTGATCGCCGACGGCCGGATCGTCGCCGAGGGCGCCCCGGGCACCATCGGCGGGCGGCAGCGCGCGGCGGCCGAGATCCGGTTCACCCTTCCGTCGGACACTCCGGTGGACCGGCTGCCCGACCCCGTTCGGGCCGCGCTGGTCGACGGCGACGGCGGGCGCCTGCTGCTGCGGGCCGAGCAGCCGCTGACCTTGCTCGGGCCGCTGGCCCGGTGGGCCGAGGCCGCGGGCCACACCCTGCCCGACCTCGAAGTCCGCCGCCCCAGCCTCGAAGACGTCTACCTGGCGCTCACCTCGCCCGACTCCGGATCCCCCGACTCCGACCCCTCCGACTCCGGATCCTCCGACTCCGAACCCTCCGACTCCGGATCCCCCGACTCCGGATCCGAGGTGCCGTGATGGCGACGGCGACGCACAGCTCCCCGGGCGAGGTCGCACGGCTCGCGCTGCACCAGTTCCCGTACGACCTGCGGGCGTTCCTGCGCAATCCGCAGTCGCGGTTCTTCACGCTGGCCCTCCCGGTGCTCTTCCTGGTGATCTTCGCCTCGGTGTTCGGCCACAACAACACGGTCAAGGTGTCCGGCGGCACGATCGACACGTCCGTCTACTACGTCCCCGGCATCATCGCCCTGGGGATCATCGGCGCCTCCTTCGTGAACCTGGTGATCTCGGTGACCGCCCAGCGCGAATCCGGTGTCCTCAAGCGGCGCCGGGCGACACCGGTGCCGGCCGCCGCCGTCATCGCGGGCCGCACCCTCACCGCGATCGTGGTGACCATCGCCATCACCGCCGTGCTGCTGGTGATCGGCTGGGCCGCCTACGGGGCGCACGTCCCGGCCCGCACCGCCCCCGCGCTGGCCGTGAGCGTGATCGTCGGGGCGATCTCGTTCTGCTGCCTCGGCTACGCGCTGACCTCCGTGATCCGCAACGAGGACGCCGCCCAACCCGTCACCCAGGCGGTGATGCTGCCGCTCTACTTCATCTCCGGAGTGTTCATCGCCAGCTCGGTCCTGCCCCACTGGCTGTCCGACGTCGGCAACGTCTTTCCGGTCCGCCACCTCGTCGCGGCGCTGCTCACCGCCTACAACCCGCACACCAGGGGCGCGGGCTTCGCCGGCAAGGACCTGCTGATCGTGGCCGCCTGGGGCCTCGCGGGGCTGGTGATCGCCCTGCGCCGATTCAGCTGGCTGCCGCACGACTCCTGAGGCGCACGGCGGCCGCCGCAGTGGCTGATCAACTGGGCCCGCCGGACACGTGCCACCAAGCGGCCGTTCCGCCGCCCGGAGTGCGCGACGTCCGTCGACGTCTGGCAGCCCCGGCACATCCGGTGCTCCGCCGGCTCGCGCGGCGCACGGCTGCTCCCCTCCCTGCCGCGACCGACGCTCCAGAGGGGAACCGATGCCGCGTGCCGCGCGTCCGAGCGACATGACAGCCTTCCGTGCGCTCCTCTTCGGTCTGGGAATCGTCCTCCTCCTGGGCGCGGTGGTGGCCGCGCTCGTCCACGTACCCGAGCCCATCCTGGGTGCACACTGCGACGTGAGGATGGTGGGCGGGCCCGTCTGCCCGGACACGAGGGACGTCCGCCACGTCAAGATCGCGATCGGCATGGCCGTGGTCGCGGTCGGGCTGCTCGGCGGCAGCCTGCTCGGACGGCGTCGTTCCTGACGCCGCTTGCTCATTGGCGTGCGATCAGGCCGCCTTGAGGTGCGGCTGGCACCAACCTCCTTGCCGAGAACTCCGAGCGGGCGCACCCCCCGTTCCTCGGCGAGGACGTCGCGAGGCACGGGCCGCGTCCGCCGTCGCGGGAGCGGTTCCCTCGGTGACGGCCAGACCGGCGGGGTCACGTCGGCGACGCCGATGTGGAGGCGGTCACCGGACAGCCGCCGAGCGATGGCGGCGGTCTCACCGCTGCTCGCACCCGCGCTGGTCATCGTGCTCGCCGCCCGGGCGCACGGCTTCCCGGGGTGGCGCAGCCGATCAGCCGTCAGTCCGGCTCGCGTTCAGCCACTCGGCGTCGTTCCACATCACCGGCACCGCACCGACCGGTTCCAGGGCCAGCTGCGGGTCGTCGCTCTGCACCAGGCAGAGCAGGTGACAGCCGGAGACGGCGTGTACCCGGGCCTGGCCGGCGATGACGTCGAGCAGGACGTGCGCGCCTCCCGGGTCGATCCGGGCGTAGTGGTCGAAGCCGGTGAGCACCAGGGCCAGCGGCGCCGCGGTGTCGTCGAAGACGTCGCGCAGGCAGTCGTTCAGGGCGTCGAAGTTGTGGCCGTAGTACTCGGGGAAGTGCAGCGCGGCGGCCAAGTCGCGGTGCAGGTCGTGCTGGTCCGCCCAGCCGGTGGTGTCGACCTGCGCCACCCGGCAGCCCTGGGCGCGCAGTCGGGCGGTGGTCCGGTCCAGCAGCGGGCGGCGCCAGTAGAGGGTGACGGAGGTGTTCCGGCTCAACTGACCGACCAGGTCGACCTCGTCGGCCGACTGCTCCCGGTCGTAGCGCTGGACCAGACCGAAGAAGGCGCCCAGCGGGTCGGCGTCGCGCTCCAGCAGCGCCACCCAGTCGACGGCTCCGGCGTCGCGGTAGCCGTCCTGCCGGCCGAGCCACCGGGCGAAGGCACCGTCCGGACCGAACTCCGGTGTGGCGACCGCCGCGTACGGGGTGAGCCCGGCCTGGTAGCCCGTGAGCAGGCCGGCCAGGCGCCGCAGCGACCCGTCCGGCAGCCACCACTCGGGCTCGTGGCGCACTCGGGCCAGGAAGTGGTGAACCTCGCGCTTCGCCGTCATGCCGCCAGCCTAGAACGCCGCCCGGGTCACGGGAGACGGCAGAGCTTCCGCTTGCCGGCCCGCCGCCAGGCCGCCTGGGCTGCTGCCAGTCCGGCCTGGGCGAGGGGGCGCTGGGCGGCGTACAGCAGGCCGTAGGCGAAGGAGTTGGCCCCGGCGGCATGGGCCTCGGTGGCGAGGGTGGGGAGGAGGCGCTCGGCGACCATGGCGTCCTGGTAGGCGCCCAGCGTCTCCTGGACGTCGGCCATCCGGCGGGCCAGCGGCTTGGCACCGGCCAACTCGGCGGTGTAGCGGGCGCGTTTGGCGGCCTTGCGAGCGGCGTGCAGGGCCTCGTCACGTGCCGGCCCCTCGGTCAGCGAGAGGGCGTGCCGCAGCCGGCGGCCGGTGCGGCGCTGTTCCCGGCGGAGCAGGTGCGTCAGTTCGGCACGGCCGCGCCCGGCGCGGCGGCGCAGCGGCGGGTCGGCGGCCAGTTGCTCCACGGCGGCGATCAGCGTGAAGTACCGTTCGCTGTCGAGGACTTCGCGGACATCGCGGTAGGCCGCCGCGTACCGCTGCCGGAACCGCTCGGCCAGACCGGCGGCGGGATCGTCCAATGCCGCTTCGGCCGGCAGTCGTTCGGCCATCGCGACCAGCCGCTGCCCGGTCGTCTCGGCGTCCCGAGCCTTTCCCAGCACTTGCCCCAGCCAGCGGAGTTCCACGGCGACGGGCGCGGTTCCGGCCTGCCGCAGCAGACTCCGGCAGGACGTCAGGCTGCTGCGCAGCCGCCGGATGCAGACCCGCATCTGGTGCACCGAGTCGGCTTCGTCCCGGCGCACCGCGCCGTCGAGGGCGAGCAGTCGGGCGCACTGGCGGCGCAGATAGGCGGTGAGGGCGGCGCCGGCGCTGCCCGGTTCGGGTTCACTGGTGGTGGCGGGGTGGACCAGCACGGCCTCCGGCGCCGTGGCGGGCACCTCGGTCAGACCGTCGGCGCGCAGCCGGCCGTCCAGGGCGGCGAGCAGCCGGGGACTGTCGCGGAGCAGGCGGACCTCGGTGCGGGTCCAGCCGGCAAGCCGGCCCGGTCCCGGGGAGCTGCCGAGCGGCTGGGCCACCACCTCGGTGCGGTCCAGCTCGGCGAGGGTGCGGCCGTGCTGGTCGCGCAGCAGCGAACGGGCCCGGTGGCTGCTGATCCGCAGCACGGGGTGGAGCGGGCGGCCGCCGGTGTAGGAGCGGATCCGGTCGTGCAGCTCGGCGGGGACGGTGGCACCGGTGCCGCTGAACTCGGTGCCGTCCGGCAGGGTCAGCTGCCATGCGGCGCCGGCGGCGCCCTGGCGGCGTTCCAGCGCGCCGCCGTGGGCCAGCAGGCGCAGGTCGGTGGTGTCCCAGCAGAGGCGCACCGAATCGGTGGTGCCGGCGGGGACCACCTCGGCCACGCGTGGCAGTCCGCGCGGGCGCACCGGCTCGCTGGGGAGCCCCTGGTACGTCCGCAGCTGGGTGGCGGTGACACTGCCCATGCTCCCAAGCTTGGCGCGTCGTCGCCGCCCGTGCACGCCGCCCGCTCGTCGGCGGCGACCCCACGCCTGCCGCTCACTGCTCTGACCTGGCATGATGCGCAGGCACCCGTCCGGCTGGCGGGCGCTGACGGACGGCCTTGGCACGGGGGGACTTGGATGAGCGCGCCACAGCAGCACCGGAAACACCTCGGCAAGCCGCCCCCGCGCAACCTCCCACTCGCGGCCCTGGTGCTGCTGCTGATACTCCTGCTGGGCGGGGGCGCGGCGGCGGGCGGCTGGTGGGGCGGCACGAACGTGGTCTACGCGGCGCGACTGGCCGGCACGCCCGGCCGGTACCTGGTGGACCACTGCGAGCCGCACGGCACCGGGCGCCAGCGGCACGTCGTCTGCCACGGCGTCTTCCAGACGGACGACGGCCGCCGACTCTCCGCGGGCTCGATCAGCACCGGTGAGCACTGGGCCGGGGACCGGCTGCCGATGCAGTACCACGGCGGCTCGCTCAACCAGGTCGGGGTGGCGCCGGTCGCGGGCTGGACGATCCTGCTCGCCTTCGCGGTCGCGGCGCTCAGCGGTGCGTTGCAGCTGCTGACGGTCGGCGTCGAGTTCGCGGCGCCGGTGGCCGGTCGGCGGCTGCGGCGGGCGGCCTGGGCGGTTCGGGCCCGCGGGATCATCGCCAGTGGGGGCTCCGGGGCGCTCGGGGTGGCACTGGTGGCGGGAGCGGTGTTCCTGGTGGCCTCCCTAGCCACGAAGTGGTCGTGACGGCACGGGAGAACCGCCATGTGGGCGGCTCTCCCGTGCTGCTGTGGGTTTCTGACGTGTCATCAGGCAGGTGAGTGTGCGCGCGGAGGCGGTGGGCGTCCAGGCGGTCGTCAGCAGGGCGGGGACCTGGAGGCGGGCGTCAGCCGAGGGCGACGGCCTGAAGCCGGGCGTCAGCCGAGGGCGGCAGCTTGAAGGCGAGCGTCAGCCGAGGGCCAGGGCCTGGAGGCGGTCGGTCGCGCCGTTGAAGTAGTCCTGGTCGCCCGGAAAGGTGCCGCTGTCGGCGTACTGCCAGAACGTCTGGTAGCTCCAGCCGTTGGGCAGGGTGCCCGGCGAGGTGTTGTAACGGGCGATCCAGAGCGGGCTGGTGGCGCCGAAACCGCCGTAGTTGCCGGTGCAGGTGGTCCACCAGCTGGTGGTGGTGTAGATCGTCGGGTAGCGGCCGGTCAGGCTGTGCACGGTGTTGGAGAAGCTGGTGATCCAGCTGACCATGCCGCTCTGGCTCAGGCCGTAGCAGGTGGCGCCGTAGGGGTTGTACTCGATGTCCAGGGCCGGCGGCAGGGTCTTGCCGTCGGCGGACCAGCCGCCGCCGTGGCTGACGAAGTAACTGGCCTGCGTGGCACCGCTGGAGGCGTTCGGCAGCGCGAAGTGGTAAGCGCCGCGGATCATGCCCGCGTTGTAGGAGCCGTTGTACTGCTGGGCGAAGTCCGGGTTGGTGTAGCCGGTGCCCTCGGTCGCCTTGACGTAGGCGAAGCGTGCGCCGTTGGCCCAGGCGGTGGACCAGGCGACGCTGCCCTGGTAGCTGGAGACGTCCATGCCGGAGGTCTGGGTGACCATCGGCTGGACGCCGTTGCCGCGGCCCTCGTGGGCGGCCACGGTGGACCCGGCCCAGTCGCGCTCCGGGTGACTCGGGACGAACTCGTGCCCGCCGCCTGCGGCTTGGGCGGGCACCGCGGCGGCGGCCGCGAGCAGCAGGGCGGAGAGGGCGGCGGCGCCGACGGCACCGAGGCGGGGAAGTCTGGTGGTGCGCGCGGTGCGGAACATGATTCGCTCCTTGTGGCCTGGCAGGGATGAGTACCACATGTGCGAGAACGGGAGGATGCACCCCGCAGTCGGTCCTACCAATGGTTGGCATGACTGCGCCCAGCGAGCGTAGCGGCGAACGCCCATAAGCCGCTAGAGAGTTGAGCCGTCGTTGCGGGAAGAACGCCCACCAGGACCCGCGTAGACCCGGTTCCGCCACCGTCCGTTCACCCACCGAGTGACGCGCGTTGAGCCGTCGGCCCGGGGAAGCCTGCCACCCCCCGGGCGAGCCGACGCTCAGTCGCGCTTGAAGAACTCCACCTCGGCCAGGGCGATATGACGGCCGGCACCGGTGCCGGCGGCGTCGCGGACGACCAGGGTGACGCCCACGGCATTGCTGACCCCGGTCACCACGGTCTGCGGGCCCGGCTTGTCGTTCAGGGTCACCTGCTGGTCGTGGACCTTGCCGTCCTTCGACGTGACCTGGAGGTCCAGGGCGATGGGACGCGCCTCCTTCTGGAACTCCTGCGGGTCGGTGGAGCTACCGGTGTGGATGATGAGGTCCACCAGGCGGAACGGGGAGGTGAAGGTGAAGGTGATCGAATCCCCGGTCTTCGGCGCTCCCCAGTAGGTGTTGGTGAGTCCGTCGTCGGCGAGGGACGGCGGGTGGTCCGCGACCGAGGCGCTCGCGGACACGGCCGTGGGGGTGATCGCCGAGGGTTTGCGCACCTTGTCCAGGGTGTCCTGGAACACCGACTTGCCGAGGGGGTAGAGCAGGATCCCCGCGACCACCAGCGCCACCACCAGGAGCAGGATGACGATCCGGCGCAGGGCTTGGCCGGAGCCACCGATCCGCACCCGGCGCCGGAACGGCCAACGGGTCCGCCACCAGGGCAGGGCCACCGCGGGCGCGGCAGGGGTCAGGGGGGCCGCGCACCGGCGGCAGAACTTGCGGTCGGGGCGGTTGGGCGTGCCGCACCGGGGGCACGGCGGGCCGATCTGCCCGTCGTCGTCGAGGGCGGACGGGCGGACGACGGGGCGGGGGGCGATGGGCTTGGCCGGCTGCACGGCGACCGGGTCGGACCGGCGCTGGGCGGACTCGGGCGGGCGGGGCGGCTCGGGACGGCGTGCGGCGGGTGCCGGCTGCCCCTGCGGCGCCCGGGGGCCCGGCGACTCGGCGGTGGGCGCGGGGGACGTGGGGGACGCGGGGGACGTGGGGGACGTGGGGGACGCAGGGGACGCGGGGGACGCGGCAGGCGTGACGGGAGCCGCGGACTGCTGGTGTGCGGCAGCCTGCTCCGGGATCGCAGGCCGCGCCGGGGCAGCGGGCTGCTCCGGCGCGGGTGCGGTGGGCTGGGGTTCCGGGGAACTCGCGGGCCTGGAGGTACTCGCGGGCTCCGCGGCGCCGGCCGACTTGAGACGGCTCACCACTCCCCGGATGCTGGGCGGCCTGAGGGAACTCCCGAGCTCCCGGACGCTGGGCGGCTCGAGACGGCTCACGACCTCCGGAACACTGGGCGGCTCGACGGGACTCCGCAGTTCCGAGACGCCGGGCGGCCGGAGGGAGCTCCCGAGCTCCGAGGGGCTGGGCGGCCGGAGGGCGGCCGCCGACTTGAAGGCCCGCGCCAGCTTCGAGCCGCGCGGCTGCTCGGCAGCTGCCGAGCCGGTCTCGGACCCCGGTGCGGCAGCAGGCGCGGCAGGCGCAGGCGCAGTCGCCGGAGCCGACGGCACGGCAGGTGCGGAGGGCGCGGCAGGCGCCTCGGAGCCAGACGCGCTGGAACCAGGCGCAGGCGGCGCGGCAGACGCGCTGGAGCCAGGCGCAGGCGCAGGCGGCGCGGCAGACGCGCTGGAGGCAGGCGCAGGCGCAGGCGGCGGCGCGGCAGGTGCCGCGGGCTCGGCCGGTGTGCTGGTCTCCACCGCCGGCTCCGGGCCGGCCGGTGACTGCGACCAGCCCAGGTAGGCACCGCAGTTGCCGCAGAAGTCGTCGCCCTCCTCGTTGGCCGCTCCGCACTCGGGGCAGGTGCGCATCCGTCAACTCTCCTCTCTGCCAGTGGACTCGGGCGGCGCTTGCAGGATCTGGACCCGGCAGCCGAGATGGACGGGGCAGCACGTCCTGACCACCGCCAGCACCTGCTCCTCATCGACCTCGGCGCTGCGCTCCGGCCAGACGCGCACCAGCAACTCCCGTGCGGGTGCGGGCGGCAGGGTCGGCTCCGGCGAAGTGGACCAGGCCGCCCCGCCGCCGTCCACGATCTCCGCGCCGACACCGAGCACCAGCCGCAGCCGCTCCTGGAGTCCCCGCCGGGTGCCGCGCCACCGGTGCAGCGCCACCGCGCGCAGCACCACCGCGCGGCGCACCTCCTCCGGCCAGGCCGGGTCGGTCTCCACCGCCACCCAGTCCGCCAGCCAGGCGAGGAAGTCCGTTGGTGCCAGGTGCGGTTGGAAGTAGGCCTGGAGGTTGTCCAGGGTGGCGAAGACCGGGGCGAGGACGGTGTCCAGGCCGGCGGTGAACCGCTGGGCGAAGTCGTCGTCGGCGTAGAGCGCTGGCAGCAACTCGCCGATCGGGTGCCGGCTCGGCAGGCCCGGTATCGCGGCACGCGTCACGGGGCACCGTCCGCGGTGACCACGACCTGGTGCTGGTGCGAGAAGACCAGGGCGTCCGGTTCGACGTCGACCCGCTCGGCCGGTGCGCCGCGGCGCCCGGTGATCGGGTCCGCCGGGAACAGCCGCAGCTCCTCCACCACCGCGACGCCGGGCACCCGTTGGAGCACCCCGAACATCTCCCCGTACTGCACCGCCCGGCCGAACGGCCACCCGGTGCCGTCGGCCCCACCGCGCAGCGGATTGAGGTACCGGAACAGCGCCGCCAGCGCCTCCTCCCGCACCCGCTCGGCGTCCGCGGACCGGGTGGTGAGCCGCGCGACCACCGTCACCCCTTGGTAGTTGGGGGGTTGGACGAGCAGCCGGGTACCGATCAGCCGCCGCTCGTCGAGGGCCTGCGCGATCGCGGCCAGCATCTGCTCGGCGGGGATCAGCTGCTCGAACCGCAGGCGGTCGCCCTCGTCCGCGACCGCGTCGGGCACGACCAGCACCCGCACCGCGCCGGCCTCCTCGGCGACGGCCGGTACGCACCGGATCCGCGCTGCGGCGGGGGCGGCCTGCTGGGCGATCAGCTCGAAGTCCCCCGCCGTGACGGCGCGTTCCTGAAGCCGCAGCAGATGCGGGGCCCGCAGCTTGGCGTTCTCCACCGTCTCGCCGTCGACCCCGCCGCGGGCCGCCTCGCGGTTGTCGACCCGGGCGACGTACGGCACCGAACTGCGCAGCACCGAGATCGTGCTCCGGGCGACATTGCCGGCCGTCCCGCCGCCCGTTCGGTAGCGCGGCACCCTCAGCCGGGCCCCCTTGGGCGGCACCGCTCCGAACGCGCGCAGGCTGCCGTCGGGTTCGCGGACGGCGGGCGGGAACAGGAACTCACCGGTGGTCGCGTCGATCACCACATGGCGGTCGGTCGGTGCCGACTCGCCGAAGTGCTCGACGGCCGTCCAGCGTTCCCAGCCCTCGCCCGCCGACACCTCCACCACCGGCGGCTCGCCGTCGAGCAGGACGGGCGGCCTGGCAAGGCGGAAGCGTTGGCCGGCGACGCCCTCCGAGGTGCCCAGCGGTGCGTCGGTCACGGTGTGAGCGTGGGCGACCGTCGCGGTGCCGCCGACCGTGAACACCTCGGCGCGGCGGATCGTCGGCGACTCCGAGTAGAACGGCTGGCCCGGCTTGGGCTCGGTGGTCCGGCAGCGCAACCACCCGGCCCGGCGCCCGGCGATCACCGATGCGACGTGCCCGGCGGGCACGAACACCACCACCTCGCCCGGCCGGTTGAGACCGCCGGTGGTGTCGACCCCGGTCTCGCAGGCGGTCCACCGCGCGCCGTCCCACACCTCCCAGGCCAGCGGCGGCTGGCGCGGATCGACGCCGACACCCTCGACCCGGCTGTCCAGCCGGACGATCAGGATGCACCGCGGCACCACGGCCGGCAGGGCGAACAGCATGGCGTCCCCGACCTCGGGACGCGCCTGGAAGCACGGCACGTCCAGACCGTCGGCCAGCCGCGCCGTGCGGTCGTTCTGCTCCCCCGAGACGGAGACCGTGACCAGCCGCTCCAGGGAGCTGGGGACGATGGCGAGGTCGTCGACCGTGGAGAACACCACCGCCTCCTCGGTCTCGGTCCGCACCGTGGAGACCTCGGTGCCGGCGCGCAGCTGCACCGTCTCGGGCTGCGGTGCCGAAAGCCAGAAGTCGACCTCGGCGGTGGCCGCCGCCGGCGGGAAGAGCCGGATGCCCAGCAGGTCGAGGAAGGCGGAGTAGTTCTTCTCCGGCACCCGGTTCAGCCGGTACAGCAGTTGGTCCACCAGGTAGGCGAACGTTTCGATGAGGGTGACGCCCGGGTCGGACACGTTGTGGTCGGTCCACTCGGGTGCGCGCTGCTGCACGTAGCGCTTCGCCTCGTCGACGAGTTGCTGGAACCGCCGGTCGTCGAGGTTCGGGGAGGGCAGTGCCATCAGCTGTCTCCCTCCTGCGGGCCCGCGCCGTCCGGGCCCTCGGGGATCGTGTAGAACGGGAACACCAGGTTGCGGCGGTCGTTGGTGGACCGCACGGTGTAGTGGACGTCGATGTAGAGGGTGCCCTCGTCGATGGTGTCGAAGGCGATCACGACGTCGTCGACGTCGATCCGGGGTTCCCAGCGCTCCAGCGCGGTGCGCACTTCGCGGGCGATCCGGCCGGCCGTGGTGCCGTCGCCCGGTGCGAACACGTACTCGTGGATGCCGCAGCCGAATTCGGGCCGCATCGGGCGCTCACCCGGTGCCGTGCCGAGGATCAACCGGATGGCCTCCGCGATCTCACGGTCCCGGTCCACCATGCCGATGCCGCCGGTGGCGTTCACCCGCAGCGGGAAGGCCCAACCCCGGCCGATGAAGGCGCCGTTCACAGTGCACCTCCGATCAGCACGTTGAACGCGCCCTCCACGATCTTGGCTCCGCAGGCCGTGTCGTCCCCCATCTTCGCGGCCGGCAGCCCACCGATCAGCACCATTCCCCCGGTCACCGACCCGAGACCGGGCATGATGACGTTGGCGGGCCCGAGTTCCACATGCGGAACGCACGCGTGCAGGCTGCCGGTCACGGCGGCCGGCCGACCGCCGATCAGTACGGTATCCACCCCGATCGCTCCTGGTGGTGGGGTGGTGATGACACCGGCGTGGTCGGTGGCGTCGCCCATCCGGGCTGCGGGGGGCATTCTCGCTCTCCTTCACTGACCTGATGCTTCGTCAGGTCGCTTCGTCCGTCGACTTCGTCGGTCGGCTTCGTCCGTCGGCGTCGTCGGTTGGCTTCGTCAGTTGATGCGCACGATGTCGGCCTTGAGCACGGCCTCCACGCCGCCGTTCACGGTGACCGCGGTCTGGCCGGTGACGGTCACCGAGCCACCGGTCACCTTCACCTCTCCGGCGCCCGCGTCGAGCGTGATGCCGGAGGACGAGAGCGTCACCGAACTCCCGCCGCCCAGGCCGCCGGAGACGGTCAGCCTGATCTCGCCGCGCTGCTCGTCCAACCGCACCTCCAGCTTCTTGTCGCCACTGGCCAGCCGGACCCCGGACTGGCCGCCCGGCACGTCCAGCAGTTCCAGCCGGTTACCCGAACGGGACACCAGGGAGCGCCGGTTGACCTTGCCGGAGCCCGCGTCGATGAGCGGCACCTCGTGCTGCGAGGGCTTGTCGACGCCGTTGTAGAGCCCGCCCAGCACATAGGGGCTGTCGAGGCTGCCCTGCTCGAAGCCCACCAGCACCTCGTCGTTGACCTCGGGGCTGAACACCCCGCCACCACCCTGCCCGCCCCACTGCACCGTACGCACCCAGTCGGACACGTACGTGTCGTCCAGCCAGGGGAACTTGAGCTTCACCCAACCGCGCTGCCCGTCATCCGGTTCCCGGACGTCGGTGACCACGGCGATCGCCAGTCCCGGCATCCGGGCGCCGCGCTGCGGTGCGTTGGCCCCGAGGACCAGCCCGGCGAGTGAGCGGTCCGGCGCCGCGCTGACCACCACGGTGGTCCGGTAGCCCTGGTAGGGCTCCAGCACGTGGTGCACGGCGGTCGCGGTGTAGCGGCCGGAGAAGGCAGGACCGACGTTGCCCAGGGCGACCGGGGTCCCGGCCCGGAGCTGCGGGTTGCCCTCGACGACCACCTCCAACTCGCCGAATCCGGCCGCGACCGAGGCGGCGACCGACTCGGCCGTGCTGGTGGTCTCCGCCTGCGTCCGGTACGGGGTGTCGGTGACGGTCAGCTTCGCGGAGCCGGTGGCCCCGGTGGTGGGACTCAGACCGGGCTGTACGGTCCGGCTGGTCACCGACGGCTCGGTGGCGACCAGGGCGCTCTTGGTGGTGACGTTCCAGCCGCGCACCTCGACCGAGTTCGCGCCGCCCGCGCCGGTCAGCACCCCGCGCAGCGCCATCAGGTTGCGGCCGTACTCCAGCACCATCGGACTCTGCGGCGCCGGGGTGGACGGCGCCGGTGCCGAGGAGGCCGGCTCGGGCTTGACGAACTCCAGCAGCCCGGTCTCGTCGACGCGCAGCAGCGCACCGCTCTCCTGCGCCAGGTACTGGAGGAACTCCCAGTCCGAGACGTTCGCCTGGGAGAGTTGCTGGTGGACGACGGAGAACGAGTCCACCCGGCCGAGGCTCAACCCGGCCCCTGCGGCGACCTCTTGCACGATGTCCGTGGTCGTCATGTTGCGGTAGGCCTTCACCCGGCGCCCGCGCATCAGGCGGTGGGTGAGTGCGGCGGCCCGCACCACGGTGTAGGAGCCCGTGCCGTCCACGTCCAGCTCGAGTGCGGTCACCTCGCCGGTGAACAGCTTCACCTGGGTGTTCCCCTGGACGGTGGCCACGGAGACCTGGAGCTGAGCCCCGATGGTGATCCCGGTGTCGCTGAGGAAGGTGTGGTTCGCGTCGCGGTACGACAGCACGACGGTGTCGGGCAGGCCGACACTCTGGTCGATCTCGCAGGACACCAACTGCTTCACCCAGGCCGCCGGCAGCGGACCCGGTGCCGAGACGATCGGATCCGCGGCGAACGAGCGGCCACTGCGCGCTTCCGGCGTCGTCATGAGCGCACCGCCTCCGACGACTCGTCGATCCCCGGCACGATCAGTTCCATACCGGGCGTCAGCACCATCGGATCGTCGATGTCATTGGCCGCGGCGATGATGCGCCAGGCCGTCGCGTCGCCGTACTCTCGCCAGGCGAGCATCGGCAGGGTGTCTCCCGTGATCACCCGGTGGATGCTGCGGGCCTCCACCGAACTGGAGGTCGGGTTCTGGCCCGCCGGATCGACGCTGGCCTCCTCGATGGTGAGCGAACAGGTGGCCCGCAGCGGGTGGCCGTCGACGTCGAAGAGCGTGTAGTTGACGGAGAGCGCGGCCATCACCCCGTTGAACGACGTGGTCCGCGAGGTACCCCAGTCCAGCCGGACCCACGGGCTCGACGGCTTCTTGCGGTCCAGGCTGCCGGGAGTGGGTACGCAGCCCTTCATCAGCTTCTCCACGGCCTGCTCCACCGAGTCGTCGTGGGTGGCCGTCGCGTCGAGGAACACCTCCAGCGAGAGCGAACGCGGTCCGGCACCGACGAATTCGGGCAGCGCGGACTCGCCCGCCATCCGGGACGGCGTGCGGCGCCACTCGGTGGACTTGCTCAGGCTGAGGGTGGCCGGGTTGAACTGGAGCTGCAGCGTGGCCAACGCCCCACCGGGCTGGCCACCGACCGTCGACGGGGGCTCCATGATGGTCAGTTGGGCCCGGGTGACGCTCGCGGGGACCGCTGAGGACATCCTGTCGCTCCTCCGATCGGGTTGCGGTGGACGGGTGGGGTGGGACCGAGCGGGCGGGGCTCGGGTCAGGACGGGCGCAGGCCCACGTGGGCTATCTCCAGGGTCTCCACACCGGGTTGGGAACTGCTCGGGTCGAAAGTCGGCCCCTCCCAGCGGACCGGGACGATGCCGAGTACCTGCCAGCTGACGATGGGCGTCCCGTCCGGCTGCAGCGCCACGATCTCGCCGTCCTTGGGTTGCACCCGCCGGATGATCTCGTCCAACCACCGTGCGATCTTGGTGGTGTCCTTGGTGACCGCACGGGTCAGGGTGATGTTCGACCAGGTGATGCGGCCCGGCAGTTGGTAGGCGAAACCGTTGTTGCCGCCCTCCTGGTACTGCTCGATCTCGACCTGGGCGCCGAGCCCCGAGCACGTCGCGAACTCCCCCAGGTCGTTGCCACCGATGGTGAGCCTGAAGAAGATGCTCGTGGCGAAGATGTTGTCGGTCATCCCTGTTCCGCGCTTCCGTTGCGTGCCCTGCCCGTTGACGAGCGGGGCGGTGTGGTGTCAGGCGTGGTCAGCGACCACTGTCGTAGGGCCGTCCGGCGCGCTCCCTCCCCCTGCGCAACTCGGCGCGCAGCAGCCGGCCGACGGGTTCGACCAGGCGCCGGGCCAGCTCGTCGACATCGGGGACGCTGGGTGCGGGGTTCGCCGGGGGTGCGGCGGCGGGGGCGCGTGAGACGGTGATCGATGCCGGAACGGCGGGCGAGGGCGTGCTGCCGGCGCTGCGTTGCACGGGTGCGGTGGCGGACCGCGGGACGGTGGGCGTGCGGGCCGGGACAGCGGTCAACGGCACGCCGACCAGACCGGCTTGCTGGGCCACGCGTTGCATGGCCTGGGCCGTGGCGGACGACGGTTGCGGCCGCGGTGACGTGGGCGGGAGTGGCCGGGTCGGTGAACCCGTGAGGGTGGCGGGAGTCCACGGGGCACTGGTAGACGGCTGGGTGACGGGTGGCGGCGTGGGGCGGGCCCCAACCGGCAGGCGCTGGAGGCGCGTCGGGGATTCCGGACTGGACGGTGGGGCGAGGCGCACCAGGGGGACGACGGGGGCAGGCGCGAAGCTGCGCGGGCCGGGGGCGCCGGGATGACCGGGCTGGCGGGGTTGGCCGACCGGCGGGGTGGGCCGGCCGGGGAGTCGGGTACCGGGCGCGGAGCGCTGGACGGCCGGGTCGGCCGGGTCGGCCGGGTCGGCCGCCACGCCGCCCGGGGTCGCCGGTCGAGCCTGCGGTGACACCGACCGCACGGGTCCCCCTGCCGAGCGCTGGACGGCCGGGTCGGCCGGGTCGGCCGGGTCGGCCGCCACGCCGCCCGGGGTCGCCGGTCGAGCCTGCGGCGGCACCGACCGCACGGGTCCCCCTGCCGAGCGCTGGACGGCCGGCTGGGTCACGCCGCCGCCGCGGTGCGCCGGTCGGGCGGCGGGTGTGGTGGGCAGGCTGCCGGATCGGGCGTTGACGTCGGCTGCGGAACCGCCGGTGGTCGTCGAGCCGCCGGTGATCAAGCGCTGCACGGCACGCCCGAACAGCCCCGGTGGCGCGGTCGCCCCGGCCGGGTGCGGGTTGCCGGACGCCGGGCGCCGCACGTTCGGGTACCCCGCACCACCACCGGGAGTCGCCGATGACACCGCGCCACCGCCGCCGGTGGGCGCCGACGGCTGCGGGCCCCCGCTCACGCCACGAAAGGGCGACGGGACCGCGCCCGTCGGGCGCACGGACGGCGCAGAGTACGAGGTGCCGCCACGGCGTTCCGACTGATGGAATGAGGGGCGCAGGGCGGCGGAGGCGGGACCGCGCGGACTCCGCTGCACCGTCGACTCCTCGGCTGCCGAAGCCTCGGCCGTCGTCGCCTGGCGCTGCGGCCAGGCCGCCCTGACCACCGGCACGGCCGGCTCCGCCGCCTCGCTGACGGCCGGCGCGGGGCCGATCGCCGACCTGGCGAGCGTGAACGCCGGACGGCGCGCGCCGAGCAGCGCCCGGGTGCGCTGGATGGGCTCGACCGCGCGCTGCACGGCGCCGCCGACTCGCTGCCCGGAGCCGCTCAGCCGCACGGTGGGCATCGCACCCAAGACGCCGATCGACGGGCGCGACGGCGCGACGGGCTTGACGTCGGCTGAGAGCGCACCACCCTGGGAGCGGGCAGCCCCCTGCACGGCATGCGGCGGATCGGCTCGATCCGTGTCAGCACCTGTCGGCGCACTGATGCCGCCTCGTCCGCGGCGGACCGGACCACCGCCGCCGCCGGCGCGCTGAACGACTGCCGCGTCCGGCGTCGAGGCGGCTCCGCCGGCCCCGCCGGGCCCGCCCTCGCTGCGCAGCACCAGCTCGGCCGACGCGGCCGACCGCACCGGTGTGGGTGCCCAGGTCGATCCGCTGTCACCCGTGCCCCTGCTCGCCCCAGCATTCGTGATCCGCCGAGCGATCCCGCCCCCGCCGAGCAGCGGGGCCGTGCCACCCGGCACCGCGGCGCTCGGCGGCAGCGCACTGAGGGGGGCTCCCAGTCCGCCACGCGTCCGCGAGCCGGTGGAGTCAGTCCCCGACGCCGACCCGGCACCGCCTGACCCGGGCGCACGCTGCACCTGCGCGGCGCTCCCGGGCACGGGTCCGGACTGCGTCGACCCGGCAGAGCCACCGGCCTGGCTTTCACCGTCCGCTCCAGGCACCGCACCGGCCGACGGCGCACCGGCGGAACCCGCACCACGCTCGCCGGGTGCGCGCTGCACACGAGCCGAGCCGCCGGCCATGGAACCGGACCGGGCCGGCCCAGCCGAGCCGCTCCCGCGACCACTGCCGCCTCCGGCCGCCGCACCACCCGACGCGGAGCCGGACGGGCTCGACCCGCCCGGGCCCGTGGCACGTCCACCGTTCTCCACACCGGTCGACGACGCCCCGGAAGCACGCGGTGCCGGCGCCCGCCGTACCGAGCTGATGCCGGCACCTCCGGACGCACCGCCGGACGGCACCGTCCCTGCCGACTCCCCATGAGACGAACCGCCACCGTCGCGCGTCGCACGCTGCACCGGCGCCGCATCGCGGGTGTCCCGCTCCGGCCGGCCCGCTCGCGAGGCAGGCCCCTGCCCCTGCCCCTGCCCCTCGGCGCTACCCGCTCCACCGGCCGCCGCCTGGGCGGGCCCAGACACGATCGGCATCGGCGAGGCCACCGGACTCGCCCCGCCGGTTACGGTCCCCACAACCGGCGCGGCGCTCGCGGGCAGCGCGGCCAGCGGCGCGCCGAGCACCGGTCGGCCCGGCGCGGCAGCACGCTGCACCATCGGCGCGGCGCGCCGATCCGGCGCGGGCCCCTCAGCCGCGACATGCTGCACTGCGGGGGCGGACGCGGACGGCCCGG
>NZ_JAJJPA010000059.1 GCF_020907985.1 Kitasatospora humi
AGTGCGACGCCGTCACCGTCGACAGCCATGCACCGCCCCCGGCCAGGCACCGCTGCCGCCCTTGGACGCCGTGGGTGGGCCACCACTGCATCGATCAGCCTGGTGGCGATCCGCACGGGCGACTGCTGGCCGGCGTGCGCGGCTTCCAGGCCCATACCGCGGAGCTGGTCCGCCCCGAGTTGGCCCGGCTCGCTCGCGAGGGCCAGCAACCGTCGCAGCTCTTCCTGACCTGTGCCGATTCCCGTTTGGTGACCAGCATGATCACCAGTAGTGGACCGGGAGACCTGTTCACCGTGCGCAATATCGGCAATCTGGTGCCCGTCCCTCATGAACCGGGCGCCGCCGACGACTCGGTGGCGGCAGCAGTGCAGTACGCGGTCGAGGTGCTACAGGTCCGCAGCATCACGATCTGCGGGCACTCGGGCTGCGGAGCGATGAACGCACTCCTCGACGGGGTTCACGAGCAGCCGGGCAGACCGACACCGCTGGCCCGGTGGCTGCGCAACGGGCGCGGCTCGCTCGCTCGCCTGGCCCGCGCGCCGGTCGAGTTCGCGGACCGGCCGGTCACCGACCGGGTGGAGCAGCTGTGCATCACCAATGTGGTCCAGCAGCTGGAGCAGTTGATGACCAATCCGGCAGTCGAGCGACGGATGCACGACGGCGATCTCCAGCTGATCGGAATGTACTTCGACTTCGCCGCCGCACAGGCCTACGTGCTCGACCAGGCGACCGGGCGATTCGCCGCCGTGGCCGGCCGTCAAGGGATCGTCAGCGCAGCTTGAGGTACTACTCGTCATAGCCTCAGGTACGACTCGTCCAAAGCCTCAGACCCGATCCACCAACACGTGACGCCCGGCCTGATGACCGGCCGCACAGCAGCACCCGCCGACCGCCAACCACTGTGGCGCAGATCGGCCCCCCTCCGGGCAGCGGATCCGCCCGGCTCACCCCGTAGCCGATCCGCTGCCGACCGATCCAGCGGGCCCGTCAGTTCAGCAGGCGAGCGAGGTCCGCGGGGGTCACATAACCCGTCCAGCGCCCGTCGGAGAAGAGATTGACCCCGGCGTCGCGATAGCACTGGTCGACCAGTTGCGAGCAAATCTGGTGACGAGTGTCGGCAACGAAGCCCTTGAGCAGGCCGTTGCCCGGCAGCCGGAACCGATGGGTAGCCAGCGCCAGGTAGTCCAGGAAGCTGTACGGCACACCTAGGTAGCGGTGTGCCGCCGAGACGATCGCCGCCCGCTGATCGTTCGTCAGCGGGACACGTCCACTGGACCATCGGATCGGCCTGTCCTGATAGGTGGCGAGCGGAGTCTGACGGGCGCCACCCGGTTGCGCCTCGACCACCATGTCGTCGCCGACCAGGATGAACGCGTGCTCGTAGTCGGCGTACCCGTCCCCGTTGAGCCACTGCCCGATCCTGATCAACCGGCCGACTTCGCCCGTGATGCG
Organism: Kitasatospora humi; assembly: GCF_020907985.1. Classification (GTDB taxonomy): domain Bacteria; phylum Actinomycetota; class Actinomycetes; order Streptomycetales; family Streptomycetaceae; genus Kitasatospora; species Kitasatospora humi. The sequence goes on from NZ_JAJJPA010000059.1 coordinate 1,453, forward strand.
CACCACCGCGAAATCACCCGGGCGAGGCGAATGGGTGGTCTCCGCAGTCTCGGGAACCGCCCCCGGAGCGGTCGCGTCGTCCTGAGCAGGTGACGGCGATGGCACCACTGCACCAGCGGCAATGCCGCTGCCCGCTGTCGACGTGGTGTCAGTGGTCCGGACGGCGCTTGCAGTCGACGCGGCGTCATCCGCCAGCGCCCTGCTGGACGAGGGCACGGCCTCAGCGGCCGCGCCCAGGGCTTCCGTGGACTGGGAGGTGTCTGATGTGGGGGTTTCCGAGAGTTCCGACATTGCTCAACTCCCCTGGATCGCCGCGATGGCAGAGGCGCCGGCCGAGCACGGAGCCGGCTGAGCCGATGCCCCGATCGTGCCGGTGTACTCGCAGTGGAGTACCGCGGCTACTCGCCGTCAAGGCCTCGGGACACCAACCCCCCGTCTGGCCCCATCGTGTGAATCCGGCCCGCGCGCGACAGGGCACACGCGCCCGAACGGACAGGCGGAACGCATATCCGGATTCGATCGCCCGGACCCGCCGAAGATCGCCTGTGCTGCCAGAACCGCCAGTACCGCAAGTACTGCCAGCACCACCACCAAGCCACTCCAGCCCGCGGAGAGCAGCGCGAGCCATGCCACCCTCACCCCCGACCGCCCATCACCTCCCCGGCCGCCGCCGCCAATCCCGCCTCCGCCGCACCTCGGGACCGGCATGGTCCCGCCCCGGCCCACAGTCTCCCCAGCCCGCACCCGCGCACATCCCCGCCGCTCCAGCCACCCGTGCCACCCCAGCCACCCCCGCCGTGCACGCCGGCATTCCCGGCACCCATCGACACACCCCTCCAACTGCCACGGCACTCGATCGTTCACGCACCGAGTTCGACGAGCTGGCGCGAGTCAAAAAGGGGCGGCACGTGCCGGATCGGCAGGGCATCAAAGGTCTACACCAATTTCAAGAGGGCCCTTGTCAACCGCCCCATTCGCCTGATGAGCTGTGTACTGGGACACACGGGACAATCCCTAGGCGGGGACGGATCCCACAGCACTGGGCTTCTCTCCATGGGGGAAAGCGCCATGAACACTCGATGAGGAGTTCGCGTTGAGCAACGAGAGCCTGGCCAATCTGCTCAAGGAGGAGCGGCGCTTCGCCCCGCCCGCCGAGCTCGCCGCGGCCGCCAACGTCACCGAGACCGCGTACGCCCAGGCGTCCGAGGACCGTCTCGGTTTCTGGGCCGAGCAGGCACGCCGCCTCAGCTGGGCCGTCGAACCGACCGAGACACTGGACTGGTCCAACCCGCCCTTTGCCAAGTGGTTCGCCGACGGCAAGCTCAATGTGGCGTACAACTGCGTCGACCGGCATGTCGAGGCGGGCCACGGCGAGCGGGTCGCCATCCACTTCGAGGGCGAGCCGGGTGACGGTCGCTCGATCACCTACGCCCAGCTCAAGGACGAGGTCTCCAAGGCCGCCAACGCGCTGCTGGAGCTGGGCGTCCGCAAGGGCGACCGGGTGGCGGTCTACCTGCCGATGATCCCCGAGGCCGTCGTCGCGATGCTGGCCTGCGCCCGGATCGGCGCCACGCACTCCGTGGTCTTCGGCGGATTCTCCGCCGACGCCGTCGCCTCCCGGATCCAGGACGCCGACGCCAAGCTGGTGATCACCGCCGACGGCGGCTACCGCCGCGGCAAGCCGTCCGCGCTCAAGCCGGCGATCGACGAGGCGCTGGCCAGGTGCCCGCAGGTGGAGCACGTCCTGGTGGTCCGCCGCACCGGCCAGGAGACCGTCTTCACCGAGGGCCGCGACGTCTGGTGGCACGAGATCACCGAGCGCCAGTCGGCCGAGCACACCCCCGAGGCGCTCGACGCGGAGCACCCGCTCTTCATCCTGTACACCTCCGGCACCACCGGTAAGCCAAAGGGCATCCTGCACACCTCGGGCGGCTACCTCACCCAGGCCAGCTACACCCACCACGCGGTCTTCGACCTCAAGCCGGAGACCGACGTCTACTGGTGCACCGCCGACATCGGCTGGGTGACCGGCCACTCGTACATCGTCTACGGCCCGCTCGCCAACGGCGCCACCCAGGTGATCTACGAGGGCACCCCGGACACCCCGCACCAGGGGCGGTTCTGGGAGGTCGTCCAGAAGTACGGGGTCACCATCCTCTACACCGCGCCCACCGCGATCCGCACCTTCATGAAGTGGGGCGACGACATCCCGGCGAAGTTCGACCTGTCCTCGCTGCGGGTGCTGGGCAGCGTCGGCGAGCCGATCAACCCGGAGGCCTGGATCTGGTACCGCGAGCACATCGGTGCCGGCCGTACCCCGATCGTCGACACCTGGTGGCAGACCGAGACCGGCGCGATGATGATCAGCCCGCTGCCCGGTGTCACCGAGACCAAGCCGGGCTCGGCCCAGCGGCCGCTGCCGGGCATCGCGGCCACCGTGGTGGATGACAACGGCACGGAGGTGTCCAACGGCTCCGGCGGCTACCTGGTGCTGACCGAGCCTTGGCCCGCCATGCTGCGCACCATCTGGGGCGACGACCAGCGCTACCTCGACACCTACTGGTCCCGCTTCGGCCACGGCCACGACGAGTCCCACCCCGCCTGGCGGTACTTCGCCGGTGACGGTGCCAAGAAGGACGAGGACGGCGACATCTGGCTGCTCGGCCGGGTGGACGACGTGATGCTGGTCTCCGGCCACAACATCTCCACCACCGAGGTCGAGTCGGCGCTGGTCGGGCACCCGGCTGTCGCCGAGTCGGCCGTCGTCGGCGCCACCGACGCCACCACCGGTCAGGCGATCGTCGCCTTCGTCATCCTGCGCGGCACCGCCGCCGACAGCGAGGAGCTGATCGCCGAGCTGCGCAACCACGTCGGCAAGACGCTCGGCCCGATCGCCAAGCCGAAGCAGATCAAGGTGGTCAGCGAGCTGCCGAAGACCCGCTCCGGCAAGATCATGCGACGGCTGCTGCGAGACATCGCCGAGGGCCGCGAGGTCGGTGACACCACCACGCTCGCCGACTCCTCCGTGATGAACGTGATCCAGTCCCAGCTCCCCGGCAACGCCGCGCAGAGCTGACGGCTCGCACCACGGTCGGTCCCGGAGGCCGGCCACCGATGGGGCCCTGCCGCACACCGGTGCGGGCAGGGCCCCGTGCGTTCGTGCCGGATCGGAGAGACTGGCCCGGTGACTCCCACGTCCCTGTTACGCGAACAGCTTTCGTCCCGTACCTGGCGCGAGCGGTGCTACTCCCTGCTGAGCCTGCCGCTGACCGCTGTGAACCTGGCGGCGGTCCTGGTCACGGCCGTCGTCGGTCTGCTTTCCGCCGGGTTGCTGTTCCTGCCCGTACTGGTGCTGGCGTTGCGGGCCGACCGGGCGCTCGGCGCTCTGCACCGCCGTCTCGCCCGCGTGCTGTTGCAGCTGGAGATCGCTACTCCGCCCGCACCACCCCGGGCACCGGGGCTGTCCGGCTTGTTGGGACAGCAGTTGGGCGACCCGGCAGCCTGGCGCAGCTGCGCCTATCTGCTGATCCGGATCCCGCTGGGTGGACTGCAGTTCCTGCTGGGCTTCGTCTGGTGGTTCCTCGGCCTCCAACTACTCTGCTATCCACTGCTGTGGAAAGTGGAGCCGCAGCGCGCGGTGGACACGGCCGGCCACATGCACTCCTTCGGGATCCGGATCGACGGGTTCTACTTCGACACCTGGCCGCGCGCCCTACTGCTCAGCGCGCTGGGCGTGCTGGTGCTGCTGCTCTCGCCCTGGCCGGGGCGGCTGCCGCTGCTGGCCGACCGTCAACTGATGCCGCGCCTGCTCGGCCCCACCGCCGAGTCGTTGCGCCTGGCGCAGCTCACCGAGGCCCGGACGCACGCGTTCAACGAGGCCGCCGCCACACTGCGCCGGATAGAGCGCGATCTGCACGACGGCGCCCAGGCCGACCTGGTCGCACTGGGACTGAAACTGTCCCGGGCGGAGCGCCAGTTGGCCAAGGGCGAACTCGACACGGGTCGGACCCTGGTCGGCGAGTGCCGCCGGCAGGCCAAGGAGATCATCGGCGGGCTGAGGGAGTTGGTCAGCGGCATCCACCCACCGGCGCTGGACGCCGGGTTGGCCCCGGCACTGGCCAGTCTCGCCGCCAGAGCGGCGATCCCCACCCGAGTGACCACCGACCTGGCGGTACGTCCTCCCGCCTCGATCGAGACGATGCTCTACTTCGCCGCAGCCGAGCTGCTGGCCAACGCGGGCAAGCACAGCGGGGCCTCGTTCGTGACCCTGTCGGTCGGTTCGACGGCGGGGCGCCTGCGACTCACCATCCAGGACGACGGACGCGGCGGCGCGCGGCTGGACGGACCGGGCAGCGGTCTGCGTGGGCTGGCGGAACGGGTCCGGGCGGCGGACGGCACCCTGACCGCGGACAGCCCGGTCGGCGGTCCGACCGTGGTGACCATCGAATTGCCCGACCCGGCAGCGACCGCACAGCCACACCTGCCACGATCTGACACGGCGGCAACCCGGTCGCGCTGAGCTCAGGCGGGCAGGCAGGGTGAACGCGGTGAACGGCAGGAACGACGGGCGGGGAGATCGACCGATGCGTGTGGTGGTGGCGGAGGACACGGCGATCCTGCGGGCCGGACTGGTGCAGTTGCTCCAGGAGGAGGGCCACGAGGTCGCTGCAGCGGTGGCGGACGGCGAACAACTGCTGGCTGCAGTCCGAGAGCTGAGGCCTGACCTGGTCGTTTCGGACATCCGGATGCCGCCCACCCACACCGATGAGGGCCTGCGCGCGGTGCTGGAGCTGCGAGCAGCCGATCCGGCGCCGGCGGTGCTGATCTTCTCGCAGTACGTCGAGACCGAGTACGCCGCCCGGCTGCTGGCAAGTGGCGCCGCCGGAGTCGGCTATCTGCTCAAGGAACGGGTGCTGGATGCCCAGGACTTCCTGGACGCGCTGGAGCGGGTGGCGGCAGGCGGCACGGCGCTCGACCCCGAGGTGGTCAACCAGCTGATGACCGCCGGTCCGACCCGTGGCACCGTGGCGGACCTGACCCCCAGGGAGCGCGAGGTGCTCGCGCTGATGGCCGAAGGCCGGACCAACTCGGCGATCGCCCAAGCTCTCACGGTGACCGACCGGGCCATCGAGAAGCACGTGGCGAACATCTTCCTCAAGCTCGACCTGCCGGTCTCCGCCGCCGATCATCGCCGGGTGCTTGCCGTGCTGCGCTACCTGGGCGCCTGACCACCCATCACCCAGCCGACCGGCTCCTCACCCACGCCCGCACCGGCACCGGCACCCGCACCCGCACCCGCACCCGCACCCGCACCCGCACCCGCACCCGCACCCGCACCCGCACCAAGCGACCCATACGTCTATGGAAGGATGCAAATCCGACATTTGCTTCAGAAACGGTAGGAGGCACCCGCGTGGTCACCCCACCAACCCCCGAGCCGTCGACCGGAAGCACCGAGCGGCGCCAGTTCCTCGGCCTGCTCCCCCTCCCCGAGCGCCGCTACCTCGCCGACGCGCTGCGCACCGAGACGGTCGGCGGCGTGCTGCTGCTGATCGCGGCAGCGACGGCCCTCGTCTGGGCCAACGCCTGGCCGGCCGCCTACCACAGCGTGCTGGACTACACCGTCGGCCCGTCAGGTCCGCTCCACCTGCACCTGCCGCTGGAGGTCTGGGCCACGGACGGACTGCTGACGCTGTTCTTCTTCGTCGCCGGCATCGAGCTCAAACGCGAGTTCGTCGCCGGCGAGTTGCGGACCCCGAGCGCGGCGCTGCTTCCGGTGGTCGCCGCGGTGTGCGGGGTGGCGCTGCCCGCGCTGCTGTTCAACGCCGTCAACAGCGGCGCGGGCGGCCATCGGGCCGGCTGGGCGATCCCGACCGCCACCGACATCGCTTTCGCGCTCGGTGTCCTCGCCGTGGTGAGCACCCACCTGCCCTCCGCCCTGCGGGCCTTCCTGCTCACCCTCGCCGTGGTGGACGACCTGATCGCCATCCTGATCATCGCGGTCTTCTACAGCTCGGGGATCGTCCCCTGGGCCCTGGTGGCCTCGCTCGCGGGCCTGGTGCTGTTCTGGCATCTGCATCGGCACGGGGTGCACGGCTGGTACCTTTTCGTCCCGCTCGCCTTGGCCATCTGGGCGCTGATGCACGAGAGCGGGGTGCATCCGACGGTCTCCGGTGTGGCGATGGGCCTGGCACTGCGCTGCCACCGGGAGGGGGACGAGCAGTACTCCCCGGGCGAGCACATCGAGCATCTGGCGCGGCCGCTGTCGGCCGGCGTGGCGGTGCCGCTCTTCGCGCTCTTCGCCGCCGGGGTGACGATCTCGCCGAGCGTACTCCGCGAGGTGTTCACCCAGGCGATGCCGTTGGGCATCGTGCTCGGCCTGCTGGTCGGCAAGACCGCCGGAATCTTCGGTGGAACCTGGCTGACCGCCAGATGGACCAGAGCCGAGTTGAATCCCCGGCTGCGCTGGGCCGACCTGTTCGCCGTCTCGGTACTGGCCGGCATCGGCTTCACCGTCTCCCTGCTGATCAGCGACCTGGCATTCCCCGACGCCCCGGCGCTGGCCGACCGGGCCAAGGCGGCCGTGCTGACCGGCTCGCTCCTCTGCGCCGTGGTCGCCACCGTGCTGCTCAAGCTGCGCAACCGCCACTACCGGCAGCTCTGCGATGACGAGGCCGAGGACGACAACGAGAACGAGAACGACAACGAGGACAACGGACAGGACGAGGGCCGGGCCGACACGGCTGGTTGACCGGCCGCTGAGACCACCCCTGGGGTGAGGCAGCGGAGCGGATGGACCCATCGTCCGACTGGAGTGGCCCGAAGTGGTGCTTGACTGGTCGGTAAGGGCATGATTCTGAGCTATCCGGAAATCCCAGCAGAGGAGAAGACCAGATGTCCGCAGGCACCGCAGGCCCGTCCGGTAGCTCGCGCGCGCCCTACGAGGGCGAGCGCTCGGTCGGGCAGCTGTTCGCCGCGGCCACCGCCGACCTCTCGTCCCTGGTGCACGACGAGATCGCCCTCGCCAAGGCCGAGATCCGACGGGACGTCATTCGCGGCCTGTCCGGCGGCACCTCCGGCATCATCGCCGGCATCGCGTTCCTGGCCTCCATCCCGATGTTCAGCTTCGCCGCGGCGTACGGGCTGAACGCCGCCTCCCGCATCGGCCTGGGCTTCTCCTTCCTCGTCGTGGCCGGCGCCTACGTGCTGATCGGCGTGCTGCTCGCCCTGATGGCGGTCCGGTTCTTCAAGAAGATCGAGAAGCCGACCCGCACCATCGAGGGCGCCCAGGCGACCGCCGAGGTGCTCAAGAACGCCAAGCCGCGACCGGCCACCGCCGAGGAGCTGGCCGTGCTGGAGCGCTCGGCGAACGCCCGGGCCGCGGACACCGACTGAGCCGGCGCCCAGTCATCGCACCACCAACCGGGGACGCCTGATCGGCGCCCGCCCTACGAGCAAGCCTTCGCTCAACGGACGTCCGTTCAGCGATCGCCTGCGCCACCCCAGATGACCGCCGGGAGCACGCTCCCGGCCGGGATGTGAAACGCTCTCGGTATGCCACTGGACCAGAAGCCCGCCGTGCCGGCCATCGCAGGCCCGCGCCCCGACGCCGCCCCGCCCGGTGCCGCCGAGCCGCCGGCGACCGCGGCCGGCCGCGGAGCCTGGAGCGTGCGCGCGGCCGGGCCGTGGACGCACCGCGATCTGGCCGCCAACGGCGCCCGGTTCCACATCACCGAGCAGGGCACCGGCCCTCTGGTCCTGCTGGTGCACGGCTGGCCGCAGTACTGGTGGGCTTGGCGCCACCAGTTGGCTGCGCTGGCCGAGGCCGGCTACCGGGCGGTCGCGCTGGACCTGCGTGGCATGGGGGGCAGCGACCGCACTCCGCGCGGCTACGATCCGACGAACCTGGCCCTGGACATCACCGGCGTGATCCGTTCGCTCGGCGAGCACAGCGCCCATCTGGTGGGCCACGACAGCGGCGGCTCACTGGCGTTCGTCGCAGCGGTGATGCGGCCCTCGGTGATCCGCACCCTCACCGTGCTGTCCGCCGCCCATCCGCGCCACCTTCGCCGCGCCCTGCTGCGGGACCGCCGGCAGATGGCCGCCTACGAGCACGTCCTGGGCTTCCAGCGGCCCTGGATACCGGAGCGGCGACTGGTCGCCGATGACGCCGCGCTGGTCGCCGACTACCTGGCGGACTGGGCCGGCCCCAACCGGCTGGACGCCGAGGCGGTCTTCAACTACCGCCAGGCGATCCAGATCCCCAGCACCGCCCACTGTTCGATCGAACCGTACCGCTGGCTGGTCCGCTCGATGGCCCGGCCGGACGGCATCCAGTTCGCCCGCCGGATGAAGAAGCCGGTGACCGCGCCGACCCTGCACATCCAGGGCGCGGCCGACCCGGTGCTGCTCGCCCGCACCGCGCTGGGCGCTGGGGAGTACGTGTCGGCTCCGTACCGCTGGCGGCTGCTGCCCGGGGTGGGCCACTTCCCGCACGAGGAAGCGGCCGGCGAGGTCACCGCCGAGCTGCTCGGCTGGATCTCCGAGCACAAGTAGCCAGCCTCCACGAAGGCCGATCTGACGCGACGTCAGCAATGAACGATGTGTTGGTATGCCCATGGCATAGACCAATTCGCCCGGATGAGCGTGGTTACCTATGCATGCCGGGGGGCATCCATCCGGTATGACCTGGATGCCCGAACGCGCCGCCGCGCGCGGACGACGCGCCAAGCACGTCGAATCCCGTAACGCCACCGCCCCGAACAGCGACCGTGGTCTCGACTGGCAGGACGAGCCACGGGACCGGCCCGCCGCACCGCACCCGCTGGGAATCCCCCGGATCCTCGGGCGCCGAGCCCGTTGGGTCGGCGCCCGGCTACGCCGCGAAGGCTGAGGAGCCAGCAAGGCCGAGCAGGCAGCAGGGCCGAGCAAGCAGCAAGGCCGAGCAGGCAGCAAAGTCGAGCAGACACAGCGGCCGTGCGGCTCCGTCAGCGGATCCACACGGCCGGACGACGAGGATCAGCCCAGAACGGTCGGCTCCACCGCGGTGCACCAGAGCAGCACGACGGTGGCCACCGTCATCATCGGGACCAGCACCTTGGTCTCCATCTGGTTGCCGCTGCGCTTGATCAGCACGATCTCGTAGCGCTGCTTGTGCGGCCAGAGCCACGGCGCGCCCATCTTGGTGAGGCTGTCACCCAGCAGATGGGCCAGGGTGCCGAGGCCGACCGCGTACGGCAGCCAGCCGGGGGCCGACGGCATCCACTGGTCCAGCACGAAGGTCCCGGCCGCCGACAGGCCGACGACGCTCAGCCAGGTGGTGTGCCCCTCCCCCGGCAGGTGGATGCGCAGCGCCTTGACCGCCATGGCGAGGAGGAAGAACGTCATCCCGAGGGTGAACCAGCGACCCAGGTAGTGCACACCGGCCCAGCTGCCGCCGCCCATCAGCGCCACGAAGAGCAGCGAGTGGGTGGCGTGCCGGTGCCCGCCGGACACCCAGGCGACGAACCGGCAGAGCGCCTTGGAGACCGGGCCGAGGAAGTTGGCGATGGTGCCGTCGTGATGGTCCAGGTCGGGCAGCAGGGCCGCACCCGCGGCCAGCACCGTGCCCAGCAGGATGTCGGCCGGCTTCAGGTGGGTGTGCAGCAGCAGTGGCGGCAGTATCGGCGCGGCGGCCGCATACAGCATCGCACCGCTGACCGCGTGCGAGTGACCCATCATGGCCGGTTACTCCTTCATGGTGTGTGGCTGGCACGCCACCCGCCGGATTGAGCCGAACGGGTGAGCGCGGCCGACGCTACCAGGAGGAACTGACGGATCGCCGGATTCCGCTCGCAGCGAGATCTTCGACGGCGCGTCAGCAGGACCGGGAACGCGTGGGAGTAGGACCGGCGCAGCGGCGGGCTCCCGGTGGAGGGCCCGGCGGACCAGCGGGCCCGGGCGCAGCGGCGGTCGGCCGGGGGACGCGTAGGACAGGGCTCAGGAGCAGCGGCGGGCTCCCGGTGGAGGGCCCAGTGGACCAGCGGGCCCGGGAGCAGCGGCGGTCGGCCGGGGGACGCCTCGGACACGGTCCGGGCGCAGCAGCAGGCGCCGGGACGGCTCGGCATGTCAGAGGGCGCAGCCCTGGGTGTCGACCTGGATGTCGGCGGTGGTGCCCGCCACCGCGTCCGCCTTCACCTCGGCGGCGGTCAGCACGTAGCCGGTGTCGGAGCTGTCCAGCGACTTGGCGAAGACCACCCCGTACACCTCGCCGTCCGGAGTGAGCAGCGGCCCGCCGCTGTTGCCCTGGCGGACCAGCGAACGGATCGAGTACACGTCGCGGACCACCTGGCCGCGGTGGTAGATGTCCGGACCGTTGGCCTGGATCCGGTCGCGGATCCGAGCCGGCTGGACGTTGAACGCGCCGTTCTCCGGGAACCCGGCCACGATGGCGCTGTCGTTGCTGTGGGCCTCGCCGGCGAAGGCCAGCGGCGGCGCGTTCAGCTTCGGCACGTCCAGGACGGCGATGTCGCGCTGCCAGTCGTAGCTGACCACGGTGGCGTCGTAGAGCTGGCCGGTGCCGCCGATCTGCACGGTCGGCTCGTCCACCCCGCCGACCACGTGCGCGTTGGTCATCACCCGGTGCGGGGCGAAGACGAAGCCGCTGCCCTCCAGGGTCTTGCCGCAGGAGTTGGCCGTGCCGACCACCTTGACGAGGCTCTGCCGGGCCTTCTGCAGCGCCGGGTCGCCGGCCAGCGACGGGTCGGGCGGCTGGACCTCGGTGATCGGCTCGTGCTCGAACGGGTTGAAGACCTGCGGGAAGCCGTTCTGCGACAGCACCTTGCTGAAGTCGGAGAACCAGTTCGGCGCGTCGGCCGGCAGCGCGTCCTGCACGCCGCCGAGCACCAGGGAGGTACGGACCTGCTTGGAGACGGTCGGCATCGAAGTACCGGCCAGCGCCGACCCGATCAGCCAGGCCACCAGCAGCATCGACAGCACGTTCACCACCGAGCCGCCCAGCGCGTCCAGCGCCTTGGCCGGACTGCGGTCGATCCGGCCGCGCAGTTTCCACCCCAACTGGGTGGTGGCGGCCTGGCCGATCGCCGCGAAGACGATCACCACCACCACGGCGATCACCGAGGCGGTGGTACCGGGATCGAGGTGACTGAGCACCAGCGGCAGCAGTTGCACCGCGATCAGGCCGCCGCCGAGGAACCCCAGCACGGACAGGATGCCCACCACGAAGCCCTGCCGGTACCCGGACACGGCGAAGCCGATCGCAGCGGCGAGCAGCAGCAGATCCAGCACGTTCACCCTGCCACCCTCCCATGGACCGGCCGCCCTCCGGCAGCTGCCCCGGTTGTCCGTTGCGTCCCGCGTTGCCGCTCCGCGGCTGCCTACCCGCCCGCCGGTGGCTCGATGAGGCGCGAACTGTCCCAAGGTCGTTCCAGCCCGCTGTGGTGCAGCAGCCGGTCGATCACCCCGGCCGTGAAGCCCCAGACCAAGTGCCCGTTCGTCTGGAACGCCGGGCCGGTGAAGCCGGACGGATGCCGGTAGCGACCGCGGTGGGCCGGGTCGGCCAGCACCGCGAGCGGCACCCGGAAGACCGCGCCGGTCTCCGCCGGGTCCACCGCGCTGACCGGCGACTCCTCGCGCCACCAACCGAGCACCGGGGTCACCACGAAGTCGCTGACCGGGATGTAGAGGGCCGGCAGGGTGGCGAAGACCTGCACACCGGCCGGGTCGAGCCCGGTCTCCTCGGCCGCCTCGCGCAGTGCGGCGGCCACCGGCCCCGGCCCGGCCGGGTCGCCGTCCACCGGATCCAGCGAGCCGCCCGGGAAGGAGATCTGGCCGGGGTGCGAGCGCAGCGCGGCCGACCGCTGGGTGAGCAGCAGGTCGGGTCCGCCGGGCCCGTCGCCGAAGAGCAGCAGCACCGCGGAGTGCCGCCCGCCCTCGGCCGGCGGCAGGAACCGGCTGAGCTGCTCGGGCCGCACCGTCTCGGCCGCCCGGCGCACCGGCAGCAGCCAGTCGGGCAGCCCGTCCCGGACGATCGCCACCGGCGCCCCGCTGCTCCTCACTCGGCCCTCCCCGCTGCCGACTCCGTCGTCCCGTTCAACGCACCGGGAGCCGCCGCGGTGCCCGGATAGTCGGCGGGCGGGCGCAGTCGCTGGCCCGGTTGGCCGCCCATCTCGTACTTGAGCAGCTTCGCGGCCTTCTCCGGGTCGGTCTCGCCCTCGCCGTAGGAGGGGCAGAGCGGGGCGACCGGGCAGGCCCCGCAGGCGGGCCTGCGGGCGTGGCAGATCCGGCGGCCGTGGAAGACCACCCGGTGCGAGAGCATGGTCCACTCCGACTTCGGGAACAGCTCGGCGACCGCGGCCTCCACCACCACCGGGTCCTCCTCGGTGGTCCAGCCGAACCGCCGGGCCAGCCGGCCGAAGTGGGTGTCGACGGTGATGCCGGGCACTCCGTAGGCGTTGCCGAGCACCACGTTGGCCGTCTTCCGGCCCACCCCGGGGAGGGTGACCATCTGTTCCAGGGTGCGCGGTACCTCGCCGCCGAACTCGTCCCGCAGCGCGATCGACAGTCCCATCAGCGACTTGGCCTTGTTCCGGAAGAAGCCGGTCGGCCGGATCAGCTCCTCCAGCTCCTCGGGCACCGCCGCCGCCATCGCCTCGGGGGTGGGGTACTTCGCGAACAGCGCGGGGGTGGTCTGGTTGACCCGCAGATCGGTGGTCTGCGCCGACAGCACGGTGGCGACCAGCAGTTGGAACGGGTTGTCGAAGTCCAGTTCCGGATGCGCGTACGGATAGGTCTCCGCCAGGACCCGGTTGATCTTCCGGGCCCTCCGGACCAGCGCCAGGTGGGACTCCGGCCTGGGCGTCCTGCCGGCCACCGCCGGGGCTGCCGTCTTGCGGACCTTGCTCTCTGCCATGTCCGAAGGCTACGCCGAACCGCTGCCCCGGTGCGGGCCGTTCCGGCTCACGGACCTCCGGTGATGGGACGGCGGACCTCCGGCGACGGGACGGCGGACCTCCGGTGACGGGGCGTCAGGCGGTCGGCTGCGGGCCGGTGCGGCCCTGCGGGTAGTGATCGGCGAGGTAGGCGTCGAGGTCCGGGCGGTCGGGGACGAGCATGTGGCGCACCCAGGCGTCGCGCTCGTGGCGCACCGGCGCGAGCTCCCAGACGCAGCCGATCAGCGGCCGGGTCAGTCGGACGAAGTGGGTAGGGTCCTGGTCGGGGCAGCCGAGCACCGGCTGCCCGGCGACCGCGCCGGCGAAGCTCAGTACATTGTCCCAAGCCCAGCAGTACACATTGAGGTAGGCGCCGGTGTCGTCGCCGCGGTGAACCACCACGAAGCCGGCCTGCGGGGTGCCGTCGGGGGCCGGCAGCAGGTCGGGCAGGGCCGCGTAGGCCGCCTTCTCCACCGCCGGGTCGATGCCGGCCGGGTCCGCGGTGACGTGGTAGCGCTTCAGCCGGTAGCCGCCCACCTGGATCGGCGCGGGCGCCTGGAGGAGTTTCTCGGTGAATGCCATGCCCGGACGGTAGTTCCCGTCGTGACAACGCTCAAGAGTGCCTGCACGACCCGCGGACGCCGCCTCCACGAGCCGCGGACACCGCCTCCACGGCCCGCGGACACCGCCTACCGATGCGTACGGATGGCCGCGTACCGCCGCCCACCGCACACCCCCTCCTCATATGATCAGAGCGACATGCGCCATGCTTGGTGATGAAGAGCACTGTTTTGAGCACATGACCGCCCGTCCCACCACGGCGGGCGGCCGAGAAGGAGGAAGCACGTGGACGATGTTCTGCGGCGCGCCGCGCTCTTCGCGGCGCTCGACGACGAACAGGCCGGCGAGCTGCGCGCTTCCATGACCGAGGTGACCCTCGCGCGCGGCGAGTCGCTGTTCCACGAGGGCGACCCGGGCGACCGCCTGTACGTGGTCGCCGAGGGCAAGGTGAAGCTGCACCGCGCCTCGCCGGACGGCCGCGAGAACATGCTCGCGGTGCTCGGTCCCAGCGAGATGATCGGTGAACTCTCGCTCTTCGACCCCGGGCCGCGCACCGCGACCGCCAGCGCGCTGACCGAGGTCAAGCTGCTCGGCCTGGGCCACGGCGACCTGCAGCCCTGGCTGCACGCCCGCCCCGAGGTGTCGATAGCGCTGCTGCGCGCCATCGCCCGCCGACTCCGCCGGACCAACGACGTGATGAGCGACCTGGTCTTCTCCGACGTTCCGGGCCGGGTGGCCAAGGCGCTGCTGGACCTGTCGCGCCGGTTCGGGGTGCAGTCCGAGGAGGGCATCCACGTCGCCCACGACCTCACCCAGGAGGAGCTCGCCCAGCTGGTCGGCGCCTCCCGGGAGACCGTGAACAAGGCGCTGGCCGACTTCGCCGGCCGTGGCTGGTTGAAGCTGGAGGCCCGCGCGGTGGTGCTGCTCGACGTCGAGCGGCTCTCCCGCCGCTCGCGCTGAGCCCCCGCCGCTGCTGGGCCCCCGCCACTGAGGACCGGGCCTGGAGGACCGCGGCGCTCAGATGAGCCCGTGGTCCTCCAGGTATCGCAGCTGGGCCCGCACCGAGAGTTCGGCGGCCGGCCAGAGCGCCTTGTCCACGTCCGCGTAGACCCGGGCCACCACCGCCTCGGCGGTCCGGTAGCCCGCCTCCACCGCGGTCTCCACCTGCGCCAGCCGGGCCGCCCGGTGCGCCAGGTAGTACTCCACGCTGCCCAGCGCGTCGGCCAGCACCGGTCCGTGGCCGGGCAGCACGGTGCGCACACCGTGCTCGGTGGCCAGGGTGCGCAGCCGCCGCAGCGAGTCCAGGTAGTCGCCGAGCACACCGTCCGGGTGGGCGACCATCGTGGTGCCCCGGCCCAGCACGGTGTCCCCGGTGAGGATTGCGCCGTCGGCCGGCAGGTGGAAGGTGAGCGAGTCGGCGGTGTGCCCCGGGGTGGCGACGACGCGCAGCTCCAGGCCGCCCACCTCGATCGCCTGGCCGCCGGTCAGGCCCTCGTCACCGAGCCGGTGGGCCGGGTCGAGGGCGCGCACCTTGGTGCCGGTCAGCTCGGCGAACCGGGCCGCCCCGGCCGCGTGGTCGTGGTGGCCGTGGGTCAGCAGGGTGAGCGCGATCCGGCGGCCCTGCCGCTCGGCGGCGTCGATCACGGCGCGCAGGTGTCCCTCGTCCAGCGGCCCCGGGTCGACCACCACGACCTGGTCCGAGCCGGGCTCGCAGAGCAGCCAGGTGTTGGTGCCGTCCAGCGTCATCGGGGACGGGTTGGGGGCGAGCACGCAGAGCGCCCGCGCCGTGGCGGCCCCGCCGACGGTGGCGGCGGGCTCTCCGGGCAGGCCGCTGCTCACCGGCCGACCTCGGGGTCGCGGGTCAGCGGGCGGGCGTCCAGCGAGCGGACCAGGGTACGCGGCGTCGGAGCGGCGGACCCGCCCTGGTCGTCCTCGCAGCTCAGTCGGCGGTTGAGGGCTCGGGCAGCCAGGCGGCGGGCGGGGAGGTCGCGCTCGCGAGCCACGTCATCGTGGATCATGGTTGTCCTTCCTCCGGGTAGTGTCCGTCGATGGTCAGCTCCTCATACCCCGACCACCTGATGGTCATACGATCCCCCACCACCTCGGCCGTGCCGAGAACCGGGGTCAGCGTGCGGTCCGCGGACGCCGCCAGCGCCTCGGCCGCGGTGCGCACCGGCAGCAGCTCGCGCAGCACCGTGACGGTCGGCGGCAGCATCCCGTAGCGGCCCTCGGCGTGCCCGCGCACCGCCTCGGCGGGAGTCAGCCAGGTCACCCGGTCGGCCTCGCCCACCTCGCTGGCGGCCCGCTGGCCGGGCGGCAGCGCCGCGACGAAGAACCAGGTGTCGTACCGGCGCTCCTCGAAGGCCGGGGTGATCCAGCGGGCCCAGCCGGCCAGCAGGTCGCTGCGAAGCACCAGGTCGTGCTTGCGCAGGAACTCGGCGAACGACAGCTCGTGCGCCTCCAGGGCGGCCCGCTCGGCCGTCCAGTCGCGCTCCGCCACCACCGTGTCGGCGTCCGGCCCGGCCAGCAGCACGCCGGCCTCCTCGAAGGTCTCCCGCACCGCGGCGCAGACCACCGCCTGCGCGGTCGCCCGGTCCACGCCGAGCCGCACGGCCCACTCCTCGGGGCTCGGCCCGGCCCAGGCCGGCGGCTGTTCGGCGTCCCGCGGATCGACCCCGCCGCCCGGGTAGGCGTACAGCCCGGCGGCGAACGCCATCGACCCGCGCCGGCGCAGCAGGTACGCCTGCGGCCCGTCGGCACCGTCGCGCAGCAGCACCACGGTGGCCGAGGGCTTGGGCACCAGCGGGGTCAGCCGCCCGTCGGCCAGCGCCCGGATCCGGGCCGGCCAGCTCGGCGGCATCGCGATCCCGGCCGTGCCCGGCCCGGCCGGGTTTCGATCAGCGGAGTCAGCAGCCATGTCCGGATGCTATGCACCCGGACCGGCCGCTGAGAAGGGGCGACGGGTCAGGCCTTGACCCGGACCTGGATCTCCACCTCGACCGGCGCGTCCATCGGCAGGACCGCGACGCCGACCGCGCTGCGGGCGTGCACCCCGGCGTCGCCGAGCACCTGGCCGAGCAGCTCGCTGGCACCGTTGATCACGGCCGGCTGGCCGGTGAAGTCGGGCGCCGAGGCGACGAAGCCGACCACCTTGACCACCTGGTCGACCAGGTCCAGGTCGCCGATCACCGACTTCACCGCGGCCAGCGCGTTGAGCGCGCAGATCTGCGCCAGCGCCTTGGCCTCCTCGGCGGTCACCTCGGCGCCCACCTTGCCGGTCTGCTTCAGCACTCCGCCGACCACCGGCAGCTGGCCGCTGGTCAGCACCTGGTCGCCGTTGCGCACCGCCGGGACGTAGGCCGCCACCGGCTTGGCCACCTCGGGCAGCGCCAGGCCCAGCTCGGCGAGCCTGCTCTCCACCTTGCCCATCAGCTCTTCTCCCGCTTCAGGTAGGCCACCAGCTGCTCCGGGTTGTTCGGCCCGGGAACGACCTGGACCAGCTCCCAGCCGTCCTCGCCCCAGGTGTCCAGGATCTGCTTGGTCGCGTGCACCAGCAGCGGCACCGTCACGTATTCCCACTTGGTCATGGGGGTGACTCTAGACGGTCCGCGACCTGGCACAGCCGATGTGAGGTAGGACACAAACCGGGCTGCCGACCGGGCCCGCACCCGGATGCTCCCGGCATCCGGCGTGGCGGCTGGTTACGCTCGCGAGGAGGACTTCGAGCAGGACGAGGACTTCGAGCGGACGGAGAGGCAGCGTGGACTGGGAGGGCGTACGGCTGCATGTGGTGAGCGGCAAGGGCGGCACCGGCAAGACCACGCTGGCGGCGGCGCTCGCCCTGGCGTTGGCCGCGGAGGGCCGCCGCACCCTGCTGATCGAGGTCGAGGGCCGGCAGGGGATCGCCGAGCTCTTCGGGATCGCCGCGCTGCCCTACGAGGAGCGCCGGGTGGCCTCCGTCTCCCCCGCCCAGCTGGGCCTGTCCGGGCCCAGGACCTCCGGTGACGTCTTCGCCCTGGCCATCGACACCGAGCAGGCGCTGCTCGAGTACCTCGACATGTTCTACAAGCTCGGCCGGGCCGGAAAGGCGCTGCAGAAGGTCGGCTTCGTCGATTTCGCCACCACCATCGCCCCGGGCGTGCGCGACGTGCTGCTCACCGGCAAGGCCTGCGAGGCGGCCCGCCGCAAGGGACCGGACGGGCGCCGGGTCTATGACGCGGTGGTGATGGACGCCCCGCCCACCGGGCGGCTCACCAGGTTCCTCAACGTCAACTCCGAGGTGGCCGGGCTGGCCCGGTTCGGACCGATACACAGCCAGGCCCAGGCGGTGATGGGTGTGCTGAAGTCACCGGAGACCGCGGTCCACCTGGTCACCCTGCTGGAGGAGATGCCGGTGCAGGAGACCGTGGACGGCTTCACCGAGCTGCGCGAGGCCGGGCTGCCGGCCGGCGGGGTGCTGGTCAACATGGTGCGGCCACCGGTGCTGGACGCCGCCGCGGTGGCCGCGGCCCACGGCGACCACCGCGAGGAGGTGGCCCAGGCCCTGGTGGAGGCCGGTCTCGGCGGCCGTTCCCGTTCCGCGGCCACCCGGCGGGCCGCCGTGGAGCCGCTGCTCGATCCGCTGCTCGCCCAGGCCAGGGAACACTCCGAGCGGGTCGCACTCGAACGCGAGCAACGGGCCGAACTGGCCGCCCTCGACCTGCCCGGCTACGAACTCCCGCTGCTCAGCGGTGGCGTCGACCTCGGCGGCCTGTACCGGCTGGCCGGTGAACTCAAGCGACAGGGGGCGGCATGACCGGCGCACCTGAGGTCCTCGACCTGGACCGGCTGATCGACGACCGGCAGACCAGGATCGTGGTCTGCTGCGGCTCCGGCGGGGTCGGCAAGACCACCACCGCGGCGGCGATCGGCCTGCGGGCCGCGGAGCGCGGCCGGCGCACCGTGGTGCTGACCATCGACCCGGCTCGGCGGCTGGCCCAGTCGATGGGCCTGACCGAGCTGGACAACACCCCGCGCCCGGTCAAGGGCGCGGACACCGCCGACGGGCCCGGCGAACTGCACGCCATGATGCTCGACATGAAGCGCACCTTCGACGAGGTCGTGCTCGCCCACGCCGACCCCGAACGGGCCCGGGCGATCCTGGACAACCCCTTCTACCAGTCGCTCTCCGCCGGATTCGCCGGCACCCAGGAGTACATGGCGATGGAGAAGCTGGGCCAGTTGCGCGCCACCGGCGAGTGGGACCTGATCGTGGTCGACACACCGCCGTCCCGCTCGGCCCTCGACTTCCTGGACGCGCCGGGACGGCTCGGCTCGTTCCTCGACGGCAAGATCATCCGGATTCTGACCACCCCCGCCAAGGTCGGCGGGCGCAGCGCGATGAAGTTCCTCAACGTCGGGATGGGGCTGCTCACCGGCACCCTGGGCAAGATCTTCGGCGCCCAACTGCTGACCGACCTGCAGACCTTCGTGGCCGCGATGGACTCCATGTTCGGCGGCTTCCGGGAGCGCGCCGAGAGCACCTACCAGCTGCTCAAGGCGGAGGGCACGGCGTTCCTCGTGGTGGCCGCGCCGGAACAGGACGCGCTGCGCGAGGCCGCCTACTTCGTGGACCGGCTGGCCGCCGACGAGATGCCGCTGGCCGGGCTGGTGCTCAACCGGGTGCACGGCACCGGGGCACCGCAGCTGACCGCCGAGCGGGCGCAGGCCGCGGCGCAGGCGCTGGAGGAGAACGGCACCGACCGCGAGCCCCGGCAGGCGGAGGCGGAGACGCTGGCGGCGGGGCTGCTGCGGCTGCACGCCGAACGGGTCGAGGTGATCGGGCGGGAACGGCGCACCAGGGACCGGTTCGTGGCGGTCTACCCGGATGTGCCCGTGGTCGAGGTGCCGGCCCTGGCCGGCGATGTGCACGACCTGGACGGGCTGCGGCTGATCGGCCGTCAGCTGGCCGCCTCGGCCGAGTAGTCACCGACTGCCACGCCCGCAGACCCCTTGAGCCCTGGCCGGCGGCAGGCTGCGCCCGGTCAGCCCGCCTGTGCGTAGTCCGAGAGGATCACGCCGGTGGCGAGGGACTCCTCGTACTCCGTCCGTGCCGTCTCCAGCAGCCGGCGCCAGGAGATCACCGTGGGGCGACGGCGCAGCAGGGCACGGCGCTCCCGCTCGGTCATCCCTCCCCAGACACCGAACTCCACCCGGTTGTCCAGCGCATCCGCCAGGCACTCGGTGCGCACCGGACACCCGCTGCACACGGCTTTTGCCCTGTTCTGCGCCGCCCCCTGGACGAACAGCTCGTCCGGATCACTCGTGCGACAGGCGGCCTGCGCACTCCAGTCATCAACCCAACCCATGCCCCGCCGTCCTCTCCCGATACATCGAGGCTCCCCCACCACGGCGGCAACGGCATATTCACCGCTGCCAGTTGAGGACGTTACGGAAGATTGGCGAAGCGCAACAGCCCCCCTGGGTCCAATCTCGAATGACCCGATCGGACTATGGGTGCCGGTCAGATCACTCGTTGGAGTGATCGCAGGTCGCGGGCCTTGCCGAGGCCCCGAACGCCCCTTTCGTCACACAGCGCCACAACGCCCCTGGCGGCCAAGGCCCCTGACTTCCAATAGTCCGTGGGACAGTCGCCTCATATGCCGTCAAACAGGACAGGTCTCAACACTCACAGGAGCGCTCGGGTGCACGGAGCGGAGCTGTCGCAGGCTTGTGACAAGCCTAAGCGAACACCTGCCCTCATGGGCCTGAAATGACAACGTAGAGTCCTCCCATGGCACCGAAGCGCTCCTCAGCATCCCGCCCCCGCCGGCGGCGCTCCTCCCCCACGGAGCTGGCCGGGCACGGACTGACCTTCCTCGGCGTCAGCCTTCTCTCCGGTCTCCTGGTGGCAGGCCTGGCGCTGCCCGCGGTGGGCGCGATCGGACTGGGCGCCAAGGACGGCGTCCAGGGTTTCGACAGCCTGCCCGCCGACTTCAAGACCCCCACGCTCTCGCAGGCGTCCTACATCTACGACGCCAAGGGCAACCAGATCGCCAAGATCTACGCCCGCGACCGCACGATCCTGACGCAGGACCAGATGTCGCCGCTGACCCGCGAGGCGCAGGTCGACATCGAGGACGCCCGCTTCTACCAGCACGGCGCCATCGACCCCAAGGGGGTGCTGCGCGCGCTCGCCAAGAACGCCTCCTCCGGCGCCGACTCCGAGGGCGCCTCGACGCTGACCCAGCAGTACGTCAAGAACGTCTTCGTCGAGGAGGCCGGTGACGACCAGGCCGCGTTCCTGGACGCCACCCGGAAGACCGTGGGCCGCAAGGTCCAGGAGCTGAAGTACGCGATCAAGTTGGAAGAGGAGTTGTCGAAGGACCAGATCCTCACCAACTACCTCAACATCACCTTCTTCGGACACCAGGCGTACGGCGTCGAGGCGGCCTCGCAGCGCTACTTCGGCAAGAGCAACAAGGACCTGACCATCGCGCAGGCCGCGTTGCTGGCCGGGCTGGTGCAGAACCCCACCGCCTACGACCCGCTGGAGCACCCCAAGGCCGCGCAGGCCCGCCGCGACACCGTGATCGACAAGATGGCGGAGTACCACCACATCACGCCGGAGCAGGCCAAGGACGCCAAGGCCAGCGGGCTCGGCCTGAACTACCAGGACCCGCAGAACGGCTGCATCACCGCCCAGGCGGGCATGGGCTTCTTCTGCGACTACGTGCGCAGGGTGGTGCTCAGCGACCCGGCCTTCGGCGCGTCCTCCGACGCGCGCAACAAGCTCTGGACCCAGGGCGGGCTGAAGATCACCACCACCATCGACCCGGACAAGCAGGCCGCGGCCTACAAGGCGGTCACCAGCAAGGTCAAGGTGACCGACCCGGTCTCGGCCGCGATGACCATGGTCCAGCCCGGCACCGGCAAGATCCTGGCGATGGCCCAGACCCGGCCGTACGGTCTGGACGCCAACAAGAACCAGACCGTGGTCAACCTCAACGTTGACTCGGCGATGGGCGGCGGCAACGGCTTCCAGCCCGGCTCCACCTTCAAGGCGATCGTGGCGGCGGCGGCCCTGGACTCCGGCAAGGACCTGAGCCAGACCTATGACTCGCCGCCCAAGATCACCTACCCCGACCTGCCCACCTGCACCGGCAAGTACGTGAACACCACCGGGGCCCAGGCCGGCAACGACAACCCGGCGACCGAACACGGGCCGTACACCATGACCCAGGCCATGGCGGCGTCGATCAACACCTACTTCATCATGCTGGAGCAGGACACCGGCCTGTGCGCGGTCAAGCAGATGGCCAACAAGCTGGGCATCAAGACCAAGGCCAGCGGCGCTCCGCTGGACGAGGTCCCGGCCATGGCACTGGGCGTCGAGGAGATGAGCCCGCTCGACATGTCGGGCGTCTACGCCACCTTCGCCGCCCGCGGCGTGCACTGCGACCCGATCGCGATCACCTCGGTGGTCGGCATCGACGGCAAGAACCTGCCCGTGCCGTCGGCCAACTGCAACCAGGTGATCCAGCAGAACACCGCCGACGAGATGAACACCATGCTCAAGGGCGTGACCGAGAAGGGCGGCACCGGCGCCGAACTGGGCCTCGCCGACGGCCGCATGATCGCCGGTAAGACCGGGACCACCGACCACCGCAACGCGGCCTGGTTCGACGGCTACACCCCCGACCTGGTCGGCGTGGTCTGGCTGGGCGGCCCGTCGGGCAACGTGCCGATGATCAACGTCACCATCGGGGGCCACGACTTCGGGCCCGAGGGCGGCGTCTACGGGGCCACCGGTCCCGGCCCGATCTGGACGATGGCGATGAACCAGGCACTGGCGGGCACGCCGGCGAGCAGCTTCAACCTGGTGCAACTCCCGTCGGGGGCGAACAGCCCCACGTCCAGCCCCGACCCGAACAGCCCGCCGCCGTCCGGTGACCCGAACAACGGCGGGGCCACCGACGCCGCGGCGACCACCACGGCGCCGCAGCCGACGCAGCCGAGCCAGCCGACGCAGCCGACGCAGCCGAGCCAGCCGACGCAGGACCCGTTCCCGGGCTTCAGCTTCCCGCCCGGCCTGATCGGCGGCGGCAACGGCGGGCCCGGCGGGCCCACCAAGCACCACCACTGACCGGTACGCACGAGCGCCCGGCACCCTCTCGAAGGGGGTGCCGGGCGCTTTTCGACGGACGCCCTCAGCGGGCGCGGTCCGCTCAGGCGGCTCCGCCCAGGGGCTCCGCTCAGGCGGCTCCGCCCAGGAGCTACTTCGCGGCCAGTGCGGCCTTCACCGCGGCAGCCACCCGGCCACCCTCCGCGACGCCCTCGACCTTCGGCCGGACCAACTTCATCACCGCGCCCATGCCCTGCGGACCGGTCGCGCCGCTCTCGGCCACCGCGGCGGCCACGATCGCCGCCAGCTCCTCATCACTGAGCTGCTGCGGGAGGAACTCCGCGAGCACCGCGCCCTCGGCCCGCTCCCGCTCGGCCTGCTCGGCCCGGCCGGCCTTGGCGAAGGCGTCCGCGGCGTCCCGCCGCTTCTTCGCCTCGCCCTGCACCACCAGGCGCACCTCGTCGTCGCTGAGCTCGCGCTTCTCCTCGCCCGCCACCTCGGCTGCCGAGACGGCTGCCAGGGTCAGCCGAAGTGTGGACGAGCGCAACTCGTTCCGGGCCTTGATGGCAGCCGTCAGGTCGTCCCGCAGCCGCTCCTTGAGCGTTGTCATTCCTGAATCTTCGCAGGTGGAGTCTTTCCCCGCCGCCGAATTTGGGCGTGCTCGCCCATGAGCCCCGAGCACCGTCCACCCGCCCGGGTGAACCATCTTGCAGATGCTTCGGATATTGCGAATACTTCAATTACACCGAGGAGGACCGCTGATGACCTCGATCACTGAGGGCCGGAAGATCGCCCCTGGCACAGTAGACGCCGAGACGGCAGCCCGAGCGCTGCGGAGGATCAAGGACTACCTGGCTCACACCACCCGGCCCGATGAAGACGTACGGATCCACACCGAGACCGGCGGCGACGTCCTGGTGCTCCCTCGGCCGACGGTGGAGATGTTCGCTGCGATCCTCGCCGCCCTGGCGGGCGGCCAAGGCGTCCAGCTGCTCCCAGTCAATGCCGAGGTCTCGACCCAGGTGGCCGCGGAGATGCTGAACGTCTCCCGCCCCTACCTGATCGGACTGCTGGAGCGAGGCGAGATCCCGTTCCGGCTCGTCGGCCGCCACCGGAGGGTTCGTTTCGACGACCTGGTGGCCTACCAGCGCGAGGACGACCGCAGGCGCAATGATGCGGCCGACGAACTCACGCGCCTCGACCAGGAGCTGGGGCTGGACTGAACCATGGCGTTCGTTGTCGTCTACGACGCGTGCGTGCTGTACCCCAACACGCTGCGCGATCTCCTGATCCGTGTCGCGCGAGCCGGCATGGTCCAGGCGAAGTGGACCGAACAGATCCTCGACGAGGTGGACCGGGCACTTGCCGGCAAGGTACCGGACGAGGCGAAACGGCGCCGCTTGCGCGAGCTGATGAACCTCGCAGTCCGGGACTGCCTGGTCAGCGGCCACGAGCCCTTGATGGAAGGCCTGAAGCTCCCCGATCCTGACGACCGCCACGTTCTGGCCACGGCCATCAGGGCGGGTGCCCAGGTCATCGTGACATCCAACCTCAAGGACTTCCCGGCCAGTTGCCTGGACCAGTGGAACGTCGAAGCGAAGTCACCAGATGATTTCGTCCTCGATCTCATCGGTCTGGACGAGCGGGTCGTCTACTCCTGTGCCCAGGAGATCGCCGCTGCCCGACGGAATCCTCCAGTGACCTTCGAGGACGTCCTCACCCAACTCGAGCGTCCGGACTCATCGAGTCAGCCGCAGCCCTGCGTTCAGGTCCCGCGCCAGCGCTGTGAAGCCTCCGCCCCACTCCCGGGCTGGCACAGAAGCCTCGAATCACACCACGCTCATGTATCCGAGGATCGCTTGACTGTTGTCATGGGGCAATCCTCACATCCCGGCCCCCGATCCGCCCATGAATAAGCTTTCAGGCACCACGGGCGGGCTGGACCGAGCGGGCGCTCACGCACTGTGGCCGGCGGGCTGACCGAGCGGGCGGTCACCGCCGTCGCGCGAGCCGCACCGCTGCCTGCACGATCCGGACCTGCTGCTCCACCTGCCGCCCGACCGATAGCCAGCTGCCGCGCAGGCAGTCCTGGTACTCGGCGCACCAGGCCGCGACCAGGCCGGCCAGCCGTCCGTGCAGCTCGTCGGCTCCGCCCCGGAGCGGTGCCAGGGCCCGGTGCAGCATCGCCACGGCCCGCAGCGGCACGCAGTGCGCCCACGCCTCGATGCCGGCCAGCCGGGCACCGGTCATCGGCGGCAGCGGCGGCGCCCCCGGCTGCGGTACCCGCGGGTCCCACTCGTCGGCGAGCGGTTGGAAGACCGGCAGCATCTGCGCGACGCTGCGCAGCAGCGGCGAGTCCCCGTGCCCCAGAAGCCGGGCGGCGGTGGCGTGGAACTCATGGACCAGTCGGCCGCGTTGCCGCAGCTGCTCGGCTGCGGCAACCAGGCTCGGCGCAGGATCGGCGACCAGCTCCGTGGTGGCCACCCGTTCGGTGGGCCAGAGCGGGACCTCGACGATCGCGGTGACCCCGCCGTAACGGCTCGGCGCGTGCCAGGTGGTGGTTCCGACCGCCCAGGAGGAGGCCTGGGAGTGTTCGACCTCGGCCACCTCCGGCATCAGGTAGACGCCAGGGCCCGGACTCGGCCAGTAGAGCGCGTCATAGACGCCGAGATCCAGTGGGATCCCCAACTCGGCAGCCGACTTGGCGAGCTCCTCGGCCAAGCCCGGGATGTCACCGGTCTCCTGGACGAAGGTGCCGCCCATCTCGCTGTTGTGCAGCGAGCACTGCACGAACGGGCGCAGCTCGTCGATCAGGTCGAGCAGCGCCCGGGTCTCCGGCAGTGTCCGTCCGACCGACGGGGCCCACTCCGGCTGCTCGTCCGCCGCCTGCCGGTAGAAGTACCGGAAGTGGTCGAGGGGTTGGCGCGGGTCGCAGGTCTGGCTCTCGGCCAGCTGGGCGCCGTCCGGGTCCAGGCAGAGCAGGAAGTTCCAGGTGACCTCGGCGGGTTGGGCCTGATCAGCCAGCACCCGCTGGGCCAGTTCCACGATGGAGGCTCCGCCAAGCCGCGATTCGTTGGCATGTGCGCCGGCCACCACCAGCACCTGCTCGCGCGCCGCACCGATGGACAGCAGCCGCAGCGGTCGCCCGGCGCGTGAGGTGCCGACGGTGCGCAGTCGGCAGCGTTCCGGCCATCGGGACACCAACTCACCTGCTGCTGCCTCGGCTTGCTTCAGCGTCGGGTACCGGTCGTACTGGGCCACTGCGCGGCCCGCTTCGGTCGAGACATCGATGGCGGACAGAACGCCCCTCCTCTCGCCCCAAGTGCCGCACAGGTGGGCCCTCGGCCACCGGAGCGTCGGCTTCAACTCCGCTTCGGCAGCGTCGCCTTGACGCACGACCGAGGCAATCAGACGTCCTGGCCTCTCGCCATCGCCCCGGCTGCCTGCTCCATGGCGAGCGGCCTGACCTCGATCGCCGCCACGACACCATGACACCCTCGCATCAGGTGTGTCGTCCCGTCAGTAGTCCACGACACCTTGATTCCTGTGTCAAGCACCCATTGGTACTGCGGGAGTTGAGCCGCGAGGTGGACGATGCCACGGATCAGCCGAGGCAAGCCGGATTCCGACCGGTCAGCGACGGCGGCCACCACTGCCGGCTCGGCACCGCCGGGGCTTCTGCGGGGAGTGCCTGCGCGCCGACGAAGCGGTCCGCCGGGGTCTGGGGGCCGACCCCGGCCAGGAGGAGGCGGTGCCCTCGCCCTGGATGCCGTGCAACCCTGCCACCGCCCCCACCGGAGGTCCCTGCGGGCCGCCGATCGCACACCCGGCCTGGCGCTGTTCACCGGGCCCCGCTGGACCCCGGCTTCCGCTGCCGGATCACCCTCGGTGCCCCGGACGTCACCGTTCGGCAGCGGATCCCGCGCCGCCAGGACCGCCCGGACCGCCGGCCTGCGGCGATCGCGCCGGCCCGGCCGAGGTGCCCGAGCGGGATCACCGCGCTCACCGGTGGCGCCGTGGTCATCCGGCGCGAGCCGACCTCCCGCCCAGACGGCGACGAGTGATCATCGGCCGGGGACCCTCTGGCGACGAGGTGATCACCGGCCGGGCGGCCCTCCCGCGACGAGCGAGGTCAGCTCCCGGCGCCTCGGTCCGCCCGGCTGCCGCCGCGCCGCGGGTCGGCCACGACGGAACCCGGCCGGCCCTGCCGGTGGCGCAGCTGCGGGGCCGGCCGGGCAAGGGCCGTGCTGGTGGTCCGCGCGATGCTCCGCCTGCGTCTCCTGGCCCTGGTCACCGGGCCCACCGGCCCCACCATCCGCCGGCCCGCCGTGCCCGCCGGCCCGCCGCACACCGGATCGGCCCCGCTCCCCCCTGCGCCAGCGGCTCGACGGGGGCCGGCAGTGCCGTTCCTCCCCGGCAGCGCCCCGGGCCCCGTGGGCACCGCACCGAGAGGTGCCGCTCCCGACAGCGGCGGAAGCGCGGGCAGTGGCTCGACGTCAGCTGACGGTGCGTGAGCGGGTGCCGACCCCACGCAGTCCCGTACCAATCTCCCGTCGCGCCCGCCCCCGAGCCAAGGCCAGGTTCACCGGAACCGAACCGGTCTGCGACCATGGACCGATGCGAAAGCTGTACTCCGTCCCGCTCGCGGTCGCCGCGACCGGCGCCGCCACACTCGCCTACTCCGCCGGGTACGAAGTCCGCGCATTCCGGCTGCGCCGGGTGGACGTCCCGGTCCTCCCCCACGGGGCCAAGCCGCTACGGGTACTGCACGTCTCGGACATCCACATGGTGACCGGGCAGCGCAAGAAGCAGCGCTGGCTGCAAAGTCTGGCCGGGCTGCGGCCGGACCTGGTGGTCAACACCGGTGACAACCTCTCCGACCCCCTGGGCGTGCCGTCCGCGCTGGACGCGCTCGGCCCGCTGATGGAGTTCCCCGGCGTCTACGTCTTCGGTTCCAACGACTACTACGGCCCGGCCCGCAAGAGCCCTACCCGCTACCTGAAGGCGCTGGCCTCCGGCAACCACGGCCTCAACAACGCCGACGGCACCGGCCGGCCCGGCATCACCGGCGCCGTCCACAACCCGTGGGAGAAGCTGCGCGACGGATTCGACGCCGCCGGCTGGGTCGACCTGACCAACACCCGCGGCCGCCTCGCGCTGGCCGGCCTGGACCTCGAGTTCACCGGACTGGACGACCCGCACATCCGCCGCGACCGCTACGCGGCGGTGGCCGGCGGCCCGTCCGCCGACGCCGACCTGTCGATCGGCGTGGTGCACGCGCCGTACCTGCGCAGCCTGGACGCCTTCACTGCCGACGGCTACCCGCTGATCCTGGCCGGTCACACCCACGGCGGCCAGCTCTGCATCCCCTTCTACGGCGCCCTGGTCACCAACTGCGACCTGGACGCCAAGCGGGTCAAGGGTCTCTCCACCCACCGCGCCGGCGGCCGCCAGTCCTACCTGCACGTCTCCGCCGGCTGCGGCACCAATCGCTACACCCCCGTCCGCTTCGCCTGCCCCCCGGAGGCCACCCTGATGACCCTGACCCCACGGCCCCGCTAACCGGATTTCGTCTCCTGACCTGCGTCGGGTAGAGTTCTACTCGTCGCGAAGGAGACGGAGCGACAAACCGCAAGACCGGGGTGTGGCGCAGCTTGGTAGCGCGCTTCGTTCGGGACGAAGAGGCCGTGGGTTCAAATCCCGCCACCCCGACCCAGTAGTAGCAGGCAAGGGCCCTGCCGGAGAGATCCGGTAGGGCCCTTCCTCGTTGTGCGTGACTAACTGCGTGACTATCGCTCAGGACCCCTGCTGGAACAGGTCGTCCATGACCACGGCGCCGGTCTGGATCACCGGGCGGATCTGCTTCCGGTAGACCTCCTCGGTCACGGCCGTGCTGGAGTGCCCGACGAGCCGTGAGATCTCTTCCAGCGGCACCCCGCTGTCGGAGAGCAGCGAGACGAAGCTGTGACGTAGCTCATGGGGCGTCCATTCGGCGGCATTCACCCCTTCGGCCTTTGCGATGGCGGTGCGGAACGCGCGGCGGACGTGCGAGGGGTCGAGCTGCTTGCCCACGTCGGAGTGGAAGACGAGGTTGTTCTCCTCCCACTTGTCGTCGGCTGCGTAACGGTCCCAGCCCTGGTCGACCCAGTGATCCCACAATGCCTCGACGCAGCGCGCCGGCAGGGCCAGGGTGCGGCGGGACTTCCGGGTCTTGGTGTCCCCCGTAGCCCGCACCGAGCGCCACACCGCCATGTGGGGTGGCACCGGCGGGTCGGCGTCCGGCTGGCCCTTCAGGAAGACGTGGTCCCAGGTGAGCGGGCGAAGCTCCTCGGTGCGGGCTCCTGTGAGCAGGGACACAACGATGTAGGCGTACATCGAGGTCTTCTCGGCCGCCTTGAGGATGGCTTCCGCCTGAGCGAACGTCAGCGCTTTCGACGGCCGGCCGGGCTGCCCGGTGGGGACCGAGCACAGCTCCACCACGTTGCGCTTCACCTTGTCGCGGGCCATGGCGCGCTTGACCGAGCGGTTCAGGCAGGAGTGCAGGGCTTGGAGCGTGCGGGTGCTCAGGGTCTTGGACTTCTGGGCGAGCCACCTGTCGACGTCCTCCGCGCTGAGATCCCGGAGCTTGCGGGCGCCGAGTGACGGGATGACGTGGGTGCGGCTCAGCGTGGTGAGGTTGGTCAGCGTCCCCTCGTTCCGACCGGCCAGCCCGTACATCAGCCAGTCGTTGACCGCGTTCTCGACGGTGTAGTTCGTGGGCGCGATGGCCAAGCCGTCCTCGTGATCCCGAAGGATCTCCTTCAGCTTGTTCTTGGCCTCGGTCTTGGTCTTGCCGCTGCCGCGCTTCACGATGCGCTTGCCGCTCGGGTCGAAGCCCAGACTGGCCGTCGCGATCCAGCGCTGGCGCTTCTCGTCCCAGTGGAGGCCGCCGTCTCCCCGACTACGACGCGTGGCCATCAGGCCGTCCCTTCCATCCGCGACGCGACAAAAGCCCGGTACGAGCCATACGGGACGCGGCGAGCCCTGCCGATCTTGATCGAGCCAAGCCGGTTGCATCGGATCAGGTCGTAGACCGCCGAGCGCCCGAGCTTGAGCCGAGCCATCACCTCCGGGACCGTGAGCAGGTCATCGTCAGACACGGGTGGGTTCTCCTTCCGTTCCGGGGGCGGGTTGCAGAGTTTCGGCAAGCCAGGCCTCCGCGGCGGTCAGGCCAGTACCGGCGAAGGCCCAGTGAGCGAGGACGAGGGTTGTCTCATCTGGGGTAGCTGCAGCGGGGCCCTGTTCGGGGGCCTGAGCGCGACGCCAGTCGGCACGAGCCTCGCGGAGTGCGCCGAGGGTGGTCGAGTACCGGCGGGTCTTGGTGGAGAAGTGGCCGCGGAAGCCGAGCATGTGGGCCCAGGCCCGCAGCCGGAGATCGGCCAGTTCAGGACGGCCGCCGAGGGTCCAGCAGGTGCGGATCATGCGGCGGGCGTGCTCGGGGATGTCGAGGTGGGCCAGTGAGCGGGCCAGGCCTGTGCCGTCGCAGGTGTCGCAGTGCGTGGTGAGGCCAGCGGCGGTGGGGAGCCGACCACGTCCCGCGCACGGCTTGCAGCACAGGGAGCTGTCGAGTGTGCCCGTCGCTGTCTCGGCGCCCTTTGTCGCGTACTTGGCGATGTAGGCGGCGACCGCGCGTTCGCTCAGCTCCGAGCCGCCGGCAAACTCGGCGGTCCGGATGGGGCGGATGTCGAGCTGGGTGCCGAAGGCGAAGCGGTACTCCCGGCCGTCGACCAGCGGGCCGGGGATGTCGGCCCGGCGGGCGGCGGCCCGGATGGCGTCGGAGAGGAGCTGAGTGGAGGCCCAGCGCGGCGGGCAGTCCGACCCGCCGTCGGGCCCGTCGAGCCGGATGACGGCGTGGAAGTGGACCAGGCCACGGCGCTGGTACTCGGCGACCTTGGCGAAGGACACCCGCGCGTACTGCCGGAAGGCCCGTTGAGTGAGCCCGGCCCGAGCGGCGAGCTCGCGGCGCAGGTGGATGGAGAAGCGCCGCCAGAGCGCCCCTGAGTGGGCGTTCCAGAGGACGGCGCCCCGGTAGTCGTAGGTGTCGGGGTTGAGCGGGGTGCCGAGCTCGGGGGCGTCCTGACCGTGAAGCGTGCCGCAGCGGCAGGCACGGACCTGCCCGGTGCTGTTGGCCGGCCGGTTGTGGACGGGCCCGAAGGACGGCGCGGTGAAGGTGGCGAACACCCGTGGGTGCGTGGCGACTTGGTCGGGCGTGCCCTTGCCGCCGCGCAGTCCGGCGGTGATCAGGTGGAAGGTGTCGCGGCGGTAGGTCTCGGCACAGGCGGTGCAGCGGGTGGCCCGGCGGTTGTTGCAGCGGACCAGGAGTTGACCGGCGGGCAGGTCGGTCGAGGCCAGGTGGCGTCGGATCTCGCCGGTTGCGGTGCTGACCTCGGTGCGCTCTCCGTCGAGGCGGACCGGGTGGGTGCAGCCACCGAGGCCCTGGAGTTGGCGGGCGAGGGCGGGCAGGGTGCCGAGCTGGACCAGGGTGGCCAGCTCGGCGACGGGCGGCAGGGTCACTTACCGCCCCTGTTCACGATCTGGACGCCGGTCCGTGTGCCGGATTCCACGGCGGGCGCGAGCACGGTGTGGGCGAGGTAGAAGCCGAACAAGGCGATGACGACGGCGACCCAGACCCGGATGCCGAGGAACTTGATCGCGGTCCAGGCGACGATGCCGAGGACGACGACCAGGGGGAGGCTGACGGTCATGATTGGGCGGTCCTTTCAGCGGGCGGGGCAGCGGTGGGTGCGGGCGGCGAGCTCGGCGGCGGCGCGCGAGTCGTAGTCGGCGGAGAAGCCGCAGCGCGGCGCGGTGCAGGCGGCGGTGTGCTTCTCGCGGCCCCGGCTGTCGTAGAAGGTGGCGACCTGGACGGGACCGATCCGGATCACGTTGCGGAAGCGGCGGTTGGGCATGGGTCAGCGCTCGCTGGGGTCGGTAAGGAAGTCGTCCGTGTGGTCGGTGAGCCACTGGCGGATCTCGGCGCTCTCCTCGGCGTCGGCGGTGAGGATGGCGCGTTCGGCGGTGGCCACCGCGGCGACGAGCTGATTGCGGCGGGTGAGTTCGGCGGCGCGCTGCAAGGCGCGCAGGGTGGACGGGCGCATGGTGGGATCTCCTGTCAGAGCTGGGCGGTGATGGCTTCGGCCAGCGGGGCGGGGATGCCGAGACGGGCACGCAGCGTGGGCACGTCGATGGGCATTCCGGTCTGGTTTCGATGGTGTTCAGCGACCTTGCGGGCGTGTTCGACCAGGGCGGCCGGGACAGCGACCGGGGCTGGTCCCGGGAGCAGGGGCGGCGCGTCGACGGACGGCAGGTTGTCGTCATCCGGCGCCGTCGACTCCATTGCTGCGATCGACTCTTGGGGCGTCGTGGCGCCCGAGTGGGCGAGGAGCGTGCCGCCGAGGAAGGCCACGGCGGGCCACCCGGCGACGAGGATGCGCAGCCAGGCCGGGACAGCTGCCACGTCGAGGAGTCCGGCGGTGGCGATGTTGGCGCCGAGGGATGCGGCAAGGGCGATGAGGAACCAGCACCAGCCGGAGGCCCGATTCGCCCCGGAGCGCATCCGACGCCAGGCGGCGACCAACAACAGGTCGACCGAGACCGGGTAGGCCCAGGCCTTCCAGCCGTGCTGGCCGGCCGCTCCGGCGATGTCGTGCAGATGCGCGAAGGACAGCGCCGCGGCGATCACAGCCTGGACCAACACGGCGTCCACGCGGCGCAGTTGGGCACGCAAGGGGACGCCTCCTTTCGGGCGTGACGAGGTAGGGACTCGGCGCGGGACGGCGCGCCACCGGGGTGGGGGAGGGGTCAGGCCGTGCTCAGGCCGGCCGGGACAGCGTCAGCGACGCGGGGGCGGAAGCGGTCGAGCTTCGGCATGTCAGGGACCAGGTGGGAGTTCGCGGCGCAGGTGGCGCAGGCCCGAGCGAGAGAGAGGTAGGGGGTGCGGATGCGGGACCAGCCGCCCGAGGTGTCCCCGACGACGGCCAGGCCGGGCCGCTCGGGAGCGATGGCGCAGGCCGCGAGGACCGCCTCCGGGGAGATGTCCCCGAGGGCCATCTTGGCCGAGGCTTCGTCGTTGACCCGGTGGCACACGCGGCCGGTGAGCTGGGCGCGGAGCATGGTGGCGCCCTTGCCCAACTCGGCGCCGAAGCGCTGCCCGCACACCTCCAGGTAGATGCCGGCAGCCCGGCCGAGTTGGGCGAGCCGGATGAGCTGGGTGACCATCTCGTCCCGCCGGTCCTCTTCCTTGCGCGTGGCGACGAGGAACAGCTCTGCCACCTCGTCCACGAGAAGCACGATCGGGACAGGCCGCTCGTCCTCGGGGAGGCCCCAGACGTCGGAGGTGATCTCCTCGTCCGGGACGTCTGAGGCTATGCCCTGGCGGGCGCGGATCTGGTCATAGCGGCTCTCCATCAACTCCACCAGAGTGGGCAGGAGTTCGGCCGCCTGTTCCGGGTCGGTGGCCAGCGCGGAGAGTCGGGGAGCGAACGGCGCCAGTTCGACACCGCGCTTGCAGTCGATGCCGACCAGGGCAACCGGTTGCGGGGCGAGCCCGGCGACCAGGTGCCGGAGGAACATGGACTTGCCCGACAGGGTTGCCCCGAGAGTGAGTTGGTGGGGGATGGCGCGGTAGTCGCGGACGAAGGCAGTCGCGTCCTCGCGCAGGGCGACCGGCACCTTGAGGAAGCCCTCCGCCACCTTTCGCGGCATCCGGACGCGCCGCAGGACGTCGAAACCCACCAACCGGAGGTCAACGACGCCCGGCTTGACCTCGCTCACGTAGACCGCGTGCACGCCCCAGGCATGCCGGAGACGTTCCGCCGAGGCGGCGACATCCGCCGGCTCCTGTCCCGGTGCGAGACGCAGCCGAAGCCGTAACCCGGTCAGGGTGGGTCGGAGGACGCCCCGGCGGGGCGGAACGGGTCGTACCTCGCGGCGCGTTGTCGCCCGGACGGCCAGAGCCCGCAGGCGGGACGGCGCCACGGTGAGCCCGCAGGCATCCATCACCGCGCCGTACGAGCCCAGCAGGCGGGCGGTCGTACTGGTCAGGCCGACCGTGCACCAATAGGCGCTCGGATGGCGTGCCTTGAGGTAGGCGGCCCCACCGCCGACCGCGAGGGTCGGACCGCCGATCTCCAGCAGAGTCAGCAGGTTCGACACTTCACGCCCCCATGGAGGCGGGGAACATGGCCGGAGTGACGGCGGCTGCGCGGTAGGCGATGCCGTGCCGGGCCTGCCCGTTGAACACCTGCTCCCAGGGGCGAGCCACCAGGCCGACCAGCGCGACCGCGCCACCGAGGGCCAGGCCCTCGCCGACACCGGACTGCGGCACGGTGACCTTGAGGAGCGAGGACTCGCCGTCCTCGATGTAGACGACGCCGACCGTCATCAGTACCTCGCCGGTCACGGTGTCGGTCGCGATTTCTCCCGTCCGGCGATCGCGGACCTTTTGCTCCGGCGCCTCGGTCAGCAGGACCGTCGCGCCAGAGGTCTCCACACGGATGGAACGCATGAGCTGTACTCCCTTGCGTGCACCGCAAATGGGTGCAGTCAGTGACAAATGACTACGCAACGGGAGGTTGACCGCATATGGACTCGGCGCGATACGCTCAAGAAGCGTTGTGCCAACGACGCACCGAGCCTGAGTGGGCTGCCTCCCGCTCAGGCCACCAACATTCGTGTGACCCTTTGCCGCTGACGCGCCGGGGCAGGTCTGCCTTCCTGCCACGGCGCGTTCGCATGTCCGCATACAGGCCCCGCAGAAGGCGGGATGCGCATGCTGACAGGAACGAGAGTAACTCGTACTCCAAGTACTGTCTAGTACTTTTGGTACCAGCTCATACTTCCAGTACGCCCAACTCGCGAGCCAGGTCGCGGAGCTGATCCGACATTGGCTGACTCATGGTCAGCAAGTCGGTCACGAGCTGCTTCACCATCGCCATGGCTCGGAACATCTCCGGCGAGAGCCCACGTGCCGTCAGCAGCTCGTTTACCGCGTCATCGAGCTGTCGGCGCTGCGCGTAGGCCCTGGCCACGTCGATGTGGAACCTCGTCTGGCGCTCGGTGGACAGCACCGACGGATCGACGGCACTCGCCGCCCGCAGGGCGATGCCGGCATCGCCAAGGTCGACCGCTACGGCGACCTCGTGCAGACCGACGTTGGTCGGCCCGAACTCGGTGTTGTAGTCGTTGCGTCCCTCGCCCACTGAAGCGGCCATCTCGCGCGCCTCACGCAGGTGCTCGTACGCCGCCTCGGCCTGGTTCGCGCGCGCGGCGGCGACTGCACGTTGCAGGGTCAGGGCCCCACGCATCGCCACGGCCTCCACCTGACCGGAGTCCGCGAGCGGGCGGAGTGCGTCAGCGGCGCTGCCCGAGGCCTGGGCCGCCTGCGCAAAGTGACGAGCACCAAGGAAGACGATCGAGAGCCGGAACTCACCAGCCGCCATGAGCAGCGGATCGCCGGCGCGCTCCGCGGCCACCACGGACCGGTCGATGGCGATCCAGGCCGCCTCCGGCTCACCCATGTTGGAGAGTGCGGCGCTACATGCGTGGTACATCCGCGCCAGCAACCGGAACAGCTCAGCGCGTTGATCCTCCGGGACGGAACGGGCGGCCGACTCCAGCGAGGGCACCAGGCTTTCGAGGAGCTCTGCAAGGTCTGCGTAGCCGCCGCCATGGGCGAGCGACCAGGCCCGATCGACCTCGACCCGCAGTTCCTCCACATCGGGCGCGGCATGCGGCCCGAGGATCGCCTTGAGCGAGTGCGCGGCACTGAGGACCAGGCGCAGACGACTCGCGCCCGGCGTCTCACCCTCGGCCGCGGCTGCGACGATCGGCGCCTCGGCTGCCAGCTCGGCAACGGGGATGTCCAGGACCTCCGCGACCATCTCCAGGACGGTCATGCGGTCAATCCGGCGTACACCCCGCTCCACCTGGGAGACCCAGGCTTCCGAGCGACCGAGCAGCTGGGCGAACTCCTTCTGCGACAGTCCGCGGCGCTTGCGATGGAAGGCGATCTTCTTCCCGAGCGCCTTCGCGTAATCAGCGCTCAAGATCCACACCCTTGGCGGACACGAGGTCAAGCCAGTCGACCTCGGTGGCGGCAAGGTACTGCTCGCGCTTGGCGAGGAAGTGCTTCACATAATCCTTCGACTCGTGCTCCTCGAAGGCGGCGCGGTCCCGATAGAGCTCGTAGAAGATCCGCTCCAGCGGCCGGCCGTCAACCCGGTGGACCGCATAGACCACCGTTCCGGGCTCGTTGACCCGGATCAGCTCACCGGTCCGCGCCACCAGCTCGTCGAACGCGGCCGCCGCCGACTCGTCGTTGCAGGTGAAGCGCACCATCAGTCCGAACATGGTTCTTCCTTCCTCGGTAGCGAAGTTGAGCAGCAGCACTCTCGCCGCACCAGCTAACCGTACGAAAAGTGCGAACCCGCACTCGTAGTACACGCATCTTGAGTACGGTGCTAGTACTAAATGTACTGCTCGACGGCTTCCGGCGACAGTGGGTCGGCCAGCCCGGGCAGAACAGAGCAGGTCAACGCCGCAAAGGAGCGCCATGACCACTCACCGACGCACCGTCGCCGGCCACCCCCGGGAGCTCAGCGCAGTACGGGGTTGGGTCCGGAAGCTTCTGACCAACCACCCGCGCGCCGAGGAGGCCGAACTGATCGTCAGCGAGCTCAGCACCAATGCCTTTCGGCACACCGAGAGCGGCAGCCGGACGGGTACCTTCGAGGTCGCCCTGACCCTCGCACAGCGCGGCGTGGCGATCACGGTCACCGACCAGGGCACCAGCACCAGCAGCCCGCGCATCCAGCGCCCGGCGGACGACAGCACCCGGGGCCGGGGCCTCGACATCGTCTCCACGCTCGCCGACCGGTTCACCATCTCAGGCGACCACCGCGGCCGGGCCGTTACTGCGGAACTGTGGCTCCCTCGACAAGGCCAGCCGTCGGCCTCCGAGAGCGCGTCCTCCATCGCCCAGCACGGATACCGCTGCGAACACCACGTGCAGAGCCCGGCGGACGAGAAGGGCCCGCACCTGGTGAATACCTTCAGCACGGGGAACGCGGAGGCGGCGATCCGCTGGATCCGTCAGTCTGTCAGGGCCCTACATCTGGGGATCGACGCCGCAGAGCTCGATCGGCTCCGCCAGTGGGCCGAGACCGACCACGCCAAGGCCCTCGACGACCTCCGCCGTAGCCTGCCCTCTACTCTCATCACGGGCAACTCGGACGACTACCACCAGTGGACGGCCCGACCGGTCATCTTCCTGCCGTTGCTCCCGCCCCCGGGCAAACCGGTCCTCACCTACCAGCCCATGTGCTCAAGGGCCAGGCGCTGCAGCGCGTTTGAGTAACAACCTTCTCTACGGGTTCAAGGCGCGGCGCACAGCGCCGCGCGGCACGCGCCCGGCCGCCCGCCGTCGCTCCTGTCTCCGCCCCGCTCCCGGCGGGCGCCCGGCGGTGCCGCGTGTGCGGCAGAGAGAAGTGGGGCGCTGCCCCACACCCCGGCCCTCCTCGGAGGGGACCAGGGACCGGCGCACGGGTGCACCATCGACGGGGTGATCGTGGTGGGTCGCGGGACGGCCCCCTCCTCGACCGGCCACCCAAGGGCGTACCCGGAACCTCCAGGGGCCGCCAAGGCCAAGCGCAAGCGTCACGGAGTGAGCCTTGGCGGCCCCTGGAGAACCCGGGTGCGGCGAAGCTGCCCGATCGAGGAGGGAACCACCCCGCTCAGCCCGGATTCTGGCCGACGGCCAGTGCGCTTTGCCGAGCGTCACTTGGCCTCAGTCGCCAGGCTGATTACGGTCCAGCATCCCGAACAGGCCCTCGGGGCTCGGGGCCGTTCACAGGCTGGCGGCGTCCCCGGAGGCAGGTGCGGCAGGTTCTAGAGCGACAGGGCACGGCCAAAACCATTCGCCGCCCTTGAACTGCGCGACCCTCGCGCACCCCTACCGCCCGAGCAAAGCCTTGATAGCCGGCCCTGACCAGGTAAGACAGCAGTCAGAGCCGTCCGACCTCGCTCGTCACACGCAGCAGAGGGCCGTAACCGTACGAGATTCGGCCAACCATGGGCACCAAAAGTGTCGTGAAGTCACGACACTCTATTCGCCTAGGCCTTCTCATATGGGAAGTAGTCGGCTGCACATATGAGCAGCCCCGCAGCTCAGCAGAAGACGATCCTCCACCTACTTCTTGTGGCGCTGGAACTGTACGACCCTCTTGCATGTGTCCTGTTCAGAGCGGGTCTAAAGCAGCCTGGCCAAAAGACGGTTAGCTTCTAG
>NZ_JAJJPA010000006.1 GCF_020907985.1 Kitasatospora humi
CTGATCGTTGAGGTGTCCTGGTGGCGCGCGGTGGAGTCCGTGGTGTTCTCCACGCCGGTGATGTTCTGGTGGTAGGCGAAGAACGACTTCTCCTGGAACAGCGGCACCAGCGGCGCCTGGAGGGCCAGCTCGTTCTGGATCGCGCCGAAGGGGGCGGCGGCCTGGGTGCGGTCCGTGGCGTGCAGCGTCTCGGGCACCAGCTTCTGGTCGATCTGCTCGTCGTCGAAGCCGTTGTGGAACGCGCCGCCGTCGGTCACCAGCGGGACCACGAAGTCGTCGGGGTCCGGGTAGTCGGCGCTCCAGCCGACCGTGTAGGCCTGGTAACTGCCGTCCTCCCAGCCCTTCTTGAAGGTGCTCCAGTCCTTCTCCTCGTTGACCGTCACCTGGAACAGCCCGCCGGCCTCCAGCTGCTTCTTGATCTCGGCGCCCTCGGCGCCCTGGGCGCGGGCCCGGGACCAGGTGAGGGTGAACTTGACCGGGGTGGGGATCTTGGCGGCCGCCAGGATCGCCTTGGCCTTGCCGACGTCCGGGTCGCCGTACTTGTCGAAGAAGGCGGTGTTGTGGTCGGCGATGCCGGCCGGGACCACCGAGTAGAGCGGCTGCACGGTGCGGGCGTAGACGTCGCGGGCCAGCGCCTGGCGGTCGAGCAGCTGGGCGACCGCCTGCCGGACGGCCTGCTGGCCCGCGGTCTGGTCCTTGGTGTTGAACACCAGGAACCGGGAGTCGCTGCTGTCGCCCTGGGTGACGTGGACGTCGCCCTTGCCGCCGCTCTGCTGGTCGGTGAGCAGCTGGGCGGCGACGTTCGGGTCCAGGCTGTTGTCGGTGAGGTCGACCTCGCCCTTGTCCAGCGCGGTCTTCAGCTCGTCCGGCTGGGTGTAGAAGCGGACGTCGAACTTCTTGTTCTGGACCTTCTGGTCGCCCTGGTACTTGGGGTTGACGGAGAGGCTGACCTTGCTGACCGCCTTCGCCGCGCCGCTGCCCGACTCGTCGACCGAGTCGATGGTGTACGGGCCGGAGCCGACCAGCTGGTTGTTGGGCAGCTCGTGGTCGGCGGGGAAGACCTGGTGGTCGACGATCGAACCGGCCGCGCTGGCCAGCTTGTCCGGGAGCACCGCGTCGGCCTGGGAGAGGTGGAAGACCACCTCGTTGTCGCCCTTGGCCTCGACCGACTTCACGGTGTCGAAGAGCGAGGACGGCCCGTTCTCGTCCTTGATCTTCATCATCCGGTCCATCGAGAACACCACGTCGGCGGAGGTCAGCGGGTGCCCGTTGGAGAACGTCAGGCCCTGGCGCAGCACGCAGTCGTAGGTCATCGCGTCGGAGCCGGTGAACTGGCAGGACTGCGCCGCGTCCGGGACCGGGACGGTGGCGCCGGCCGGGAACCGCAGCAGGCCCTGGAAGGTGTTCTCCAGGATCATCCAGGAGCCCAGGTCGTAGGCGCCGGCCGGGTCGAGGACGGAGGTGCTGTTGGTGGTGCCCAGGGTGATCGGACCGGAGCCACCACTGCTGCCGCCAGTGATCGAGCTGACGGAGCCGCAGCCGGCCACCGTGGTGGCGACCAGGGCCGCACAGCCCAGGGTCGCGAGTCGGCCGGGGGCGCGTCGTATGGCTGAAGTCATGCGTTCCTTCTCCGTGCGGTGGCCGGCCGAGGGCTGCCGGTGGGCAGCCGGGGCCGGGCCGCGGGTGGAGGCCGGTCGGAGGGCTGCCATGGCTTTCAGGACAGACCGCAGCAGCCTGCCACATCGCGGGCGGGCGGCCGACCGGTCGGCGGACACGCTTTCGCATCAAAGACCACCGCACTCGACGACTTGTCAGCTCTGTCCCGTTTTGCGGGGTACGACAGAGAGCTGACGCCGCGTCCAGGAGGTCGGAACGAGACGAGCGTCACACCCGGGCCGGGACCAGCGAGCGCAGCAGCTCCAGATCCAGCTCGGCGAGCGAGCCCAGCACCACCCGGCCGGGCGCGGCCGGCACCGGGGCCACCGAGGGCACCGCGACCACCGGGCAGCCGGCCGCCTCGCCGGCCTGCACCCCGAGCGGGGCGTCCTCGATCACCACGCAGCGCGCCGGGTCGGCCCCGAAGCGGGCGGCGGCCAGCAGGTACGGGTCCGGGTTGGGCTTGGTCCTGGCCACCTCGTCGCCGGCCACCGAGAAGGCGAAGGGGTGGTCGCCGAGGTTCTTCAGCACCAGGTCGATGATCCGCCGGTGCGAGGCGGAGACCAGGGCGGCCGGGATGCGGTTCTCGCGCAGCAGGGCGAGCAGCTCGGCGGCGCCGGGCATCAGCGGCGCGCCGCCGTCCAGCAGCTCGGTGAACCGGCCGTTGATCCGGTCGGCCAGCTCCTCGGGGCTCAGCCGCAGACCGGTGAGGCCGAGCAGGTAGTCGATCACCCTGGTCATCGGGCCGCCGACCAGCTGGGCCCGGTGGCTCTCGTCGAGCGGGTGGCCGAGTTCGGCGAAGAGCGAGGACTCCGCCTGCCACCAGAAGTCCTCGGTGTCGACCAGCGTGCCGTCCATGTCGACCAGCACCGCCTGCAGCCCGCTGGGACCGCCCTCGCCGAGGCTCGTGGTGGTGGTGTCGACGGTCGTCATGCGGCACTCCCCTTCGCTCGGCCCCCGTCGGGGGGACGGGGGCCATACAGCATACGCGCAGTTCAGCGAAGGGAGCGTGATCGGCGGGTTACCGCGCGTTGAAGTACTTCGCCTCCGGGTGGTGGATGACGATCGCGTCGGTGGACTGCTCGGGGTGCAGCTGGAACTCCTCGGACAGCACCACGCCGATCCGCTCGGGCTTCAGCAGCTCGGCGATCTTGGCGCGGTCCTCCAGCTCGGGGCAGGCGCCGTAGCCGAGCGAGAAGCGGGCGCCGCGGTACTTGAGGGCGAACATGTCGCGGACGTCCTGCGGGTCCTCGTCGCCGAAGCCGAGCTCGTAGCGCACCCGGGCGTGCCAGAACTCGGCCAGGGCCTCGGCGAGTTGCACGGACAGGCCGTGCAGTTCCAGGTAGTCGCGGTAGGCGTTGGCCTGGAACAGCTCGTTCGCGGCCCCGGAGACCCGGTTGCCCATGGTGACCACCTGGAAGCCGACCACGTCGCGCTCGCCGGACTCCTCGGGCCGGAAGAAGTCGGCCAGGCAGAGCCGCCGCCCGCGGCGCTGGCGCGGGAAGGTGAAGCGGGTGCGCTCGGTGGTGCCGTCCTCGCCGTAGACGATCAGGTCGTCGCCCTTGGCGGCGGCCGGGAAGTAGCCGTAGACCACGGCCGGCTCCAGCAGGCCCTCGGTCTGCAGCCGGTCCAGCCACATCCGCAGTCGCGGCCGGCCCTCGGTCTCCACCAGCTCCTCGTAGGACGGCCCCTCACCGGTGCGGGCCGCCTTCAGCCCCCATTGGCCCTTGAACAGCGCGTCCTCGTCCAGCCAGGAGGCGTAGTCGGCGAACGGGACGCCCTTGACGATCCGGTCGCCCCAGAACGGCGGGGTCGGCACCCGGTTGTCGACGGCCACGTCGGAGCGGATCTGGCCGAGGTTGACCTCCTCCGGCTCCACCGCCTCGACCCGGGCGTGCCGGCGCCGGCGCAGCTCGGGCAGGGCGGCGCCGGGCACACCGCGCTTGACCGCGATCAGCGCGTCCATCAGCCGCAGGCCCTCGAAGGCGTCCCGGGCGTAGCGCACCTCGCCCTGGTAGATCTCGTGCAGGTCCTGCTCGACGTAGGCGCGGGTCAGCGCGGCGCCGCCGAGGATCACCGGGAAGCGGGCGGCCAGCTTGCGCTGGTTGAGCTCCTCCAGGTTCTCCTTCATGATCACGGTGGACTTGACCAGCAGGCCGGACATGCCGATCACGTCGGCGTCGTGCTCCTGGGCGGCGTCCAGGATCGCCGAGACCGGCTGCTTGATGCCCAGGTTGACCACGGTGTAGCCGTTGTTGGACAGGATGATGTCGACCAGGTTCTTGCCGATGTCGTGGACGTCGCCCTTGACGGTGGCCAGCACGATGGTGCCCTTGCCCTCGTCGTCGGACTTCTCCATGTGCGGTTCCAGGTAGGCGACCGCACTCTTCATCACCTCGGCGGACTGCAGCACGAACGGCAGCTGCATCTGGCCGGAGCCGAACAGCTCGCCGACCACCTTCATGCCGTCCAGCAGCGTCTCGTTGACGATCTCCAGGGCCGGGCGCTGCGCCAGGGCCTCGTCCAGGTCGGCCTCCAGGCCCTTGCGCTCACCGTCGATGATCCGGCGCGCCAGGCGCTCGTCCAGCGGCAGGGCGGCCAGCTCCTCGGCCTTGGAAGCCTTGACGGAGGCCGAGCTGACGCCCTCGAACAGGGCCAGCAGGCGCTGCAGCGGGTCGTAGCCGTCGCGGCGGCGGTCGTAGACCAGGTCGAGGGCGGCCTCGCGCTGCTCCTCGGGGATCCGGGCGATCGGCAGGATCTTGGAGGCGTGCACGATCGCCGAGTCCAGCCCGGCCTGCACGCACTCGTGCAGGAAGACCGAGTTGAGCACCTGGCGGGCGGCCGGGGAGAGACCGAAGGAGATGTTGGACAGGCCCAGGGTGGTCTGCACGTTCGGGTGGCGGCGCTTGAGTTCGCGGATCGCCTCGATGGTCTCCAGGCCGTCGCGGCGGGACTCCTCCTGGCCGGTGGCCAGGGTGAAGGCCAGGCAGTCGATCAGGATGTCGTGCTCGGCGATGCCGTACTGGCGGCCGAGTTGCTCGATCAGCCGCTCGGCGATCGCCACCTTGGTCTCGGCGGTGCGGGCCTGGCCGTTCTCGTCGATGGTGAGCGCGACCAGTGCGGCGCCGTGCTCGCGGGCGAGCGCGGCGATCCGGCCGAACCGGCTGTCGGGGGCGTCGCCGTCCTCGTAGTTGACCGAGTTGAGCACCGCGCGGCCGCCGAGCATCTCCAACCCGGCCTCCAGCACGGCCGGTTCGGTGGAGTCCAGGACGATCGGCAGGGTGGAGGCGGTGGCCAGGCGGCCGGCGATCTCGCGCATGTCGGCGACGCCGTCGCGGCCGACGTAGTCCACGCACAGGTCCAGCAGGTGGGAGCCGTCGCGGATCTGGTCGCGGGCGATCTCCACGCAGGCCTGCCAGTCGCCGGCCAGCATCGCCTCGCGGAACTTCTTGGAGCCGTTGGCGTTGGTCCGCTCGCCGATCGCCAGGTACGAGGTGTCCTGGCGGAACGGCACCGGCTGGTAGAGCGAGGCGGCGGACGGCTCGGGCCTGGGCTCGCGGGCGGTGAGCGGGCGGCCCTGCACCCGCTCGACCACGTGGCGCAGGTGCTCGGGGGTGGTGCCGCAGCAGCCGCCGACCAGCGACAGGCCGTACTCGCGCACGAAGGTCTCCTGCGCGTCGGCCAGCTCGACCGGCGTCAGCGGGTAGTGCGCGCCGTCCTTGCCCAGCACCGGCAGACCGGCGTTGGGCATGCAGGACAGGCCGATCCGGGCGTTCTTCGACAGGTAGCGCAGGTGCTCGCTGTACTGCTCGGGGCCGGTGGCGCAGTTCAGGCCGATGTAGTCGATGCCCAACGGCTCCAGCGCGGTGAGCGCCGCGCCGATCTCGGAGCCGAGCAGCATCGTGCCGGTGGTCTCCACGGTGACGTGGACCGCCAGGACCAGGTCCACGCCGGCTTCGGCCATCGCCTGCTTGCTGCCCAGCACCGCGGCCT
Organism: Kitasatospora humi; assembly: GCF_020907985.1. GTDB lineage: Bacteria > Actinomycetota > Actinomycetes > Streptomycetales > Streptomycetaceae > Kitasatospora > Kitasatospora humi. The sequence continues at coordinate 5,650 of NZ_JAJJPA010000006.1, forward strand.
TGGTCTGCAGCAGGTCCTGGCTGGTCTCGATCAGCAGCGCGTCGGCGCCGCCGGCGATCAGGCCGGCCGCGTTCTGCCGGAAGCCCTCGCGCACGGTCGCGAAGGGGACGTGGCCCAGGGTCGGCAGCTTGGTGCCCGGGCCGATCGAGCCCAGCACCCAGCGGGTGCGGCCGTCGTCGTACGAATCGGCGACCTCGCGCGCGATCCGGGCACCGGCCTCGGACAGCTCGTGGATCCGGTCGGCGATGTCGTACTCGCCCAGCGCCGCGAAGTTCGCCCCGAAGGTGTTGGTCTCCACGCAGTCCACGCCGACCTCGAAGTACGCCTCGTGGACGGCGCGCACGATATCGGGGCGGGTCACGTTCAGGACCTCGTTGCAGCCCTCCAGGTCCTGGAAGTCCGCCAGCGTCGGGTTCTGCGCCTGCAGCATGGTGCCCATGGCACCGTCGGCGACGACCACTCGGCTGGCGAGGGCGGCTCGCAGGGCGTCCGCTCGGGACTGCTGGGCGGATACGGGGACACTGGTGGCCATGGGGCATCTCCCTGGGTGCGACGGCTGTCGGCTATGCGGCCCCCCGAACGGGGACGCACCCGGCCAGGGTATCCGGCTCAGCGGTCGGCGTCGCCAAGCGTCCCGTATGGTGAGCCGTCCGAGTGAGGGGGACGGATGTTCGTACCGGTGTTCCGGCAGGCCCGGGGGTGGATGGCCCGGCGTCGGCGGCGCCTGGCGGTGGTGGCGGCGGTGGTGGCCGCCCTGCTGGTGCTGCCGGTCGCGACGGCCGGCCTGACGCTGTGCCGGGCCGACAGCGGCGCGCCGTCCGGGCAGGCTCGCAGCCGTGGCCGGGACGCCGTCTGGCTGGGGCACGCCTGGGTGGACGGCCGCAAGGGGCCGGCCGACCTGGCGGGCCTGCCGCAGCTGCTGCGCGGCGGTGTCCGGGACGTCTTCGTGCACGCCGGGCCGCTGTCGGACGACGGCTCGCTGCCGGCCGACCGGTACCCGCAGGCGCGGCGGCTGGTGGACGCGGTGCACCGGGAGCTGCCCGGGGTGCGGGTGCAGGCATGGCTGGGTGACGTGGTGGCGCCCGAGAAGCCGGCGGGGCTGCACCTGGACGACCCGGCGGTGCGGGACCGGATCACCGCTTCGGCCGGCCAGGTGCTGGACGCCGGGTTCGACGGGGTGCACTTCGACCTGGAGCCGGTGCAGTCCGGCTCCCCCGGCTTCCTGGCGCTGCTCGACCAGGTGCACGCGGTGACGGCGGCCCGCGGCGCACCGCTCTCGGTGGCGGCGCCGCAGATCGACCCGCTTCCCCGACTGCACGCCGTGGCAGGCGCGTTGACCGGCCATCCCAAGTGGTGGTCGCAGGACTACTTCGGACAGGTGGCCCGCAGGGTCGAGCAGATCGCGGTGATGTCCTACGACACCGGGATGCCGCTGCCCTCGCTCTACGGCGGCTACGTCGCCCAGCAGACCGAGCTGGCACTCCGAGCCACCCCGGCAACCGTGGACCTGCTGATGGGCCTGCCCGCCTACGTCACCGACGACTGGGCGCACCACAGCTCGGCGGAGACGGTGCCGGCGGCGATCCGCGGGGTGCGGCTGGGACTGGACCGGCAGGCGCCGGGGCGGCAGGCCTTCGGGGTGGCCGTCTACGCCGACTTCTCGGCCAGCGAACAGGATTGGGCGTCCTATCGGCAGGACTGGTGCCTGAGTTGACCTACGCTGCCGAGCATGACCGATGACCTCTCGATGGTGTCGCCACGTCAGGACGCCGACGGCGGACGGGCGTACGAGGGCCTGACGTACGCCGAAGTGCGGGGCTTCAGGCCGCTGCTGCTGGATCTGCGCCTCCCACCGGGCCCCGGGCCCGCGCCGGTGGCGGTCTGGGTGCACGGCGGCGGATTCCAGTGGGGCGACCGGCGCTACCCGCTGGAGGCGATGGAGCCGGAGGCGTTCTGGCGGGCCGCGACCCGGGCCGGACTGGCGGTCGCCACCATCGACTACCGGCTCTCCGGCGAAGCCCGGTTCCCCGCTCAACTGGACGACGCTCAGGCCGCGTTGGCATTCCTGCGGCGCAATGCCGGGCAACTCGGGCTGGACCCGGGGCGGATCGGCTTGTGGGGCGAGTCGGCGGGCGGCGCGATCGCCGCGCTGGCCGCCTTCGCGGACGGCGGGGTGCGGGCGGTGGCCACCTGGTACGCGGTCACCGACATGGCGGTCCGCAACCCGCGGGAGGCCGACTCCTCGGAGGGCCGGCTGCTCGGCGGCCGCCCGGTGGACCTGCCCGAACTGGCCGGCCGGGCAAGCCCGGTGGCCCAGGTGCCGGCGGATCCGCCGCCCTTCCTGCTGCTGCACGGCACGGCCGACACCATCGCCGCCCCGGCCCACAGCGAGCTGCTGCACCAGGCGCTGCTGGCCGCCGGCGGACGGTCCGAGCTGGTGCTGGTGCCCGGCGCGCAGCACGCCTTCGACGGCTGGCCCGACGTACCGGGCCTGGTGGACCGCACGGTGGCCTTCCTTGCGGAGGAACTGGCCGGCTGACGTGCGGCGGGCCCGGCGGCACGGGAGCCGCCGGGCCCGCTCACCAGGGGTCAGCTGAAGTCGAGTTCGCCGGTGCGGGACCGCTTCAGCTCGAAGAACTTCGGGTAGCCGGCCAGCAGGCGGGCGCCGTCGAAGATCTTGAGGGCGTCCTCGCCACGCGGGATGGCGGTGAGCACCGGGCCGAAGAAGGCCACTCCGTCGATGTGGATGGTCGGGGTGCCGACGTCCTGGCCCACCGGGTCCATGCCCTCGTGGTGGCTGCGCTCGAGCGCCTCGTCCCACTCGGTGCTCTCTGCCGCGGCCGCCAGTTCGGCCGGCAGGCCGACCTCGGCGAGGGCCTCCTTGATCACCGTCTGGTAGTCCTTGTTGTCCTGGTTGTGGATCCGGGTGCCGAGCGCGGTGTAGAGGTCGCGCAGCACCTCCACGCCGTGCTGCTCGGCCGCGGCGATGCAGACCCGCACCGGGCCCCAGCCGCGCTGCAACAGGTCGCGGTACTGCTCGGGCAGGTCGTCACGCCCGGAGTTGAGCACCGACAGGCTCATCACCCTGAAGTTCAGGTCGAGGTCGCGGTGCTTCTCGACCTCCAGGATCCAGCGGGAGGTGATCCAGGCGAACGGGCAGATCGGGTCGAAGTAGAAGTCGACCTTGGTCGGGGTGGTCTGGTCGGAAGTCGTCATGCGGCCACGATAGTTCGATTCTCGTCGAATTTCGATGTCATTGCCGGATCCGGCGGCCGTCGTCGGCATCGCCGTGGCTCGCCAGCGCGCCGTCCGGCTCGGCGCCGGCCGCGGTGCGCGATGATCGGGGTGGGGGGTCGCGGCGAGGGGCGGCCATTGGGATCGGAGGGGCCATGGAACGCGAGCTGCTGGTGCTGTGGGACATCGACCACACCTTGATCGATGGCGGCACGGTGGCCAGGCGGGCCGTCGCCGCCGCCTTCCAACGCGCCACCGGGCTGCCGTTGACCCGGAGTTGGAGCTACTACGGCCGCACCGAGATGGCCGCCGGCACCGAGCTGCTGCGGGCCCACGGCCTGGCTCCGGACGACGGGCTGCTGACCGGCTACCTGGACCTGCTGGTGGCGGAGATGCAGGACCGGGCCGCCGACCTGGCCGACGAGGGCCACGCCCTGCCCGGCGCCCGCGAGGCGCTGCGCGCGCTGTCCGAGCTCGGCGGGGTGCGGCAGTCGGTGCTGACCGGCAACCTGCCGGTGCTGGCCGAACTGAAACTGGCGGCCTTCGACTTGACCGCATACCTGGACCTGCGCCTGGGCGCCTACGGTGACGACGCCTACGAGCGCACCGACCTGCCCGCCCATGCCTGGGCGCGGGCCGAGCGGGTGCTGGGCCGCCGGTTCCAGGGCGGCGACACGGTGATCGTCGGGGACACGCTGCGGGACGTGACGACCGCGCAGGCGGCGGGTGCCCGGGCGGTCGCGGTGGCCACCGGTGCCGTGTCGGCCGCCGACCTGGCGGCCGCGGGAGCCGATGTGGTGCTGCCCGACCTGCGGGACACCGCGGCGGTGCTGGCGGCCGTCACCGGGGGCTGAGGCGGGTGGGGGCCGGTGGAAATCCGGTTGCCGCGCGGCCCGGCAGGTGCTGGGGTGCGGGCATGGACAAGCAGCAGGTGCTGGAGCAGTACGACCGCGAGCTGCGCCGCGAGGTGGCACCGGACGGCCCGGGCGCGGTGGTCGACCGGGTCGGCGGCGTGGTCCGCCAGGACGGCGGCGAGCGCGGCTGGTCGGCCGTGCTCTGGTCCGACCTGGACGAGGCCGGGGTGGACGCCGCGATCGCCGAGCAGCTGCGCTACTTCGGCGAGCGCGGCCGGACCTTCGAGTGGAAGCACTACAGCCATGACCGACCGGCCGACCTGGCCGACCGGCTGCGCGCGGCCGGCCTGGTCGGTGAGGAGCCGGAGACCCTGATGGTGGCCGAGAGCGCCACCCAGGCGGTGCCGGTGGTGCTGCCGGACGGGGTGTGGCTGCGCACCGAGACGGACGAGGCCGGCATCCGACTGCTCGGCGAGGCGCAGGCCCGGGCCTTCGGCGAGGCGGACCGAACCGGGCGGATGGTGGACCAGCTGCTGGAGCGGCTCGCCGAGGCCCCCGGGGCGCTCAGCGTGGTGGTGGCGATGGCCGGGGACGAGCCGGTCAGCGGGGCCCGGATGGAGACGCTGCCCGGCGTCTCGTTCGCCGGCCTGTGGGGCGGCGGCACGGTGCCCGCCTGGCGCGGACGCGGGATCTACCGGGCGCTGGTCGCACACCGGGCGGCGCAGGCCGTCGCCCGCGGCTACCGCTACCTGCAGGTGGACGCCCGCGACACCAGCCGCCCGATCCTGGAGCGGCTCGGCTTCGCCGCACTGAGCGTCACCACGCCGTTCCGGTACGAGCCCTGAGGGGGGCGGCGGGGCAGTTGCCGAAGCCGGAACCCGAGGAGCATCAAAGCCCGTAGGCTGGGCAGGTAGGGTCCGTGGAACGAGGCGTTCCACGTGCGGAGGGAGACGCTGGGTGATCGAGCTGGAAGATGTTCCCGAGTTGATCGACCCGGTCATGGTCTGTGCCTTCGAGGGCTGGAACGACGCGGGCGATGCCGCCTCCACGGCGGTGGGCCATCTGGACGAGACCTGGGGCGGCAAGGTGTTCACCGCCCTGGATGCGGAGGACTATTACGACTTCCAGGTCAATCGGCCGACGATCTGGATGGACGGCAAGGTGCGGCGGATCACCTGGCCGACCACCCGGCTGTCGGTGGTGCGGGTGACGGAGCCGACCACCCGGGACTTGGTGCTGGTGCGCGGGATCGAACCCAGCATGCGCTGGCGGTCGTTCTGCAACGAGTTGCTCGCCCTGGCGCACGAGCTGGGCATCGAGCTGGTGGTGATCCTGGGCGCGCTGCTCGGCGACACTCCGCACACCCGCCCGGTGCCGGTCAGCGGGGTCACCTCGGACGCGGCCCTGGCCCGTCGGCTGGACCTGGAGGAGAGCCGCTACGAGGGACCGACGGGGATCGTCGGGGTGCTGCAGGAGGCGTTCACGCACGCGGGCGTGCCGGCCGTGACGCTCTGGGCCGCGGTGCCGCACTACGTGGCGCAGCCGCCCAACCCCAAGGCCAGCCTGGCGCTGCTGAACAAGCTGGAGGACTTGCTGGACCTGCGGATCCCGCCGGGCGAGCTGCCCGAGGATGCCCGGGCCTGGCAGCTGGGCGTGGACCAACTGGCCGCCGAGGACAGCGAGGTGGCCGAGTACGTGCAGCAGTTGGAGGAGGCGCAGGACACCGCGGAGCTGCCGGAGGCCAGCGGGGAGGCGATCGCCCGCGAGTTCGAGCGCTACCTGCGGCGGCGGGACAACCAGGGGCCCGGCGGCGAGAAGCCGAGCGGCGGCCGGGCCAGCACCGGGCGGTCGGGAGACGCCTCCGCACCCGGCGACGGCTCGGCCGAGGACGACGGCGAGGACCGGGGCGCCGACGGCAGGGACGACCCCTCACACGGCTGACGCTTCACACGGCTGACGCTCCGTCAGTTCGTCCGGGGCGGTCGACGGCCGGTGCCCGGACAGCCACCGGCCATCGACCGGGGCCGGTGCACCGGCCCGGAGCCTCCCCCGTCAAGGTCTGGACCAGCCGTCGGCTTACGGCAGGCCGCCGGTGGCCCGCCACCCGGGCCCCGCATCGGCCCGCCGCCGGACTTACCCTGGAAGTCCGGTAACCGGCAGTGGCCGAGGTGACGCCATGGTTGTCCTGGATGTGGTCGTCGGAGTGCTGGTCACAGTGGTAGTGCTCAGCGCGGTGCTGGCCGCTGCGAGCGTGCGGGTGGTCCAGCAGTGGCAGCGCGGGGTGGTGTTCCGGTTCGGCAAGGTCCGCGACCAGCTCCGCCCGCCGGGGCTGGTGGTGCTGATGCCGGTGGCCGACCGGCTGCGCCGGGTGAACGTGCAGATCGTCACCATGCCGGTGCCGGCCCAGGAGGGCATCACCCGGGACAACGTGACCGTCCGGGTCGACGCGGTGGTGTACTTCAAGGTGGTCGATCCGGTGAAGGCCACCGTCAATGTGCAGGACTACCAGTTCGCGATCTCCCAGGTCGCTCAGACCTCGCTGCGTTCGATCATCGGCAAGAGCGAGCTGGACGACCTGCTGGCCAACCGGGAGCCCATCAACCAGGGCCTGGAGCTGATGCTGGACAGCCCGGCGCTGGGTTGGGGCATCGAGATCGACCGGGTGGAGATCAAGGACGTCGCACTGCCCGAGTCGATGAAGCGCTCGATGGCCCGGCAGGCCGAGGCCGACCGTGAGCGGCGGGCCCGGATCATCACCGCGGACGGCGAGTACCAGGCCAGCAAGCAGCTCTCCGAGGCGGCCTCGATCATGAGCGCCACACCGGCCGCGCTCCAGCTCCGGCTGCTGCAGACGGTGGTGGAGGTGGCCGCCGAGAAGAACTCCACGCTGGTGCTGCCGTTCCCGGTCGAGCTGCTGCGGTTCCTGGACAGCGCGAGCCAGGCCCAGGTGGAGAACGCCCGGGCCCGGATCGCGGAGGTCCGGGACCAGGTCGAGGAGGCGCGGGAACAGGTCGAGGAGGCCCGGGGCGAGGCCGAGGAGGCGCGCGAGCAGGTCGAGGAGGCCCGGGGCGAGGCCGAGGAGGCGCGGGAACAGGCCGAGGAGGCCCGGGGCGAGGCCGAGCGGCCCCGGGTTCAGGCCGACGGGGTCGCTCCGGCCGTGCCACCCGTCGACGAGGCCCCGCCGCCCGCCCCGGTGGAGGCGCCGTCGGTGGACGCTCCCCCGCCGCTGGACGCCGCCAGGCCCGGGCCGCGCCGGTAGTAGGCGCTCCCAGCGATCCAGTACCAGGCCATCGGCAGCAGTCCGACGGCCAGCCCGCCCAGCCCGATGGCCAGCTGGGCGCCCGGCAGGGTGCGGCAGTTCTCCACGAACAGGAAGGCCATGAAGACCGCCCCGGACAGCGGCCAGACCCCGATGAACACGGCATTGGCCACCGAGCGGAGCACCAGCCTGCGGTATGCGACCACCACCGCCAGGCCGGCCAGCGCGTAGTAGACCGAGATCTGCAGGCCGATCGCGGCCACCGCGTCGGCGAGGATCCTGCTGACCGAGCCCAGCGCGTTGGAGCCGACGAACAGCCCCAGCGACACCACGACCACCACGGCCAGCGCCACCCAGGGCGTCTGCCAGCGCCGGTGGGCCAGCCCGAAGACGCCCGGCACGGTGCGGTCCCGGCCCATCGCGAAGAGCGAGCGGGTCACCTGGATCAGCGTGGTCTCCAGAGTGGCGATGGTGGAGAGCATCACCGCCAGCACCATGACCTTGCCCCCGGCGCCCGGCCAGACCGTGTCGCCCAGGGTGGTGAGGAACGGCGGCGCGTCCTTGGCCGTGAGGTCCTGCTGACTGATGATCAGGTTGACCGCGATGGTGACGATCTCGAAGAGCGCGAACACCCCGAGCACCCCGACCAGTCCGCCGACGCCGGAGTTGCGACGGCTGTCGGTGGTCTCCTCGCTGAGGTTGGCCGTGACGTCCCAGCCCCAGAAGTAGAAGGCGGCGACGAGCGCGGCCGCCGCGAACCCCTTGACCCCGCCGAAGTGCCCGAAGCCCCACAGCCAGCTCCAGGAGAACCGGGCCGCGTGCCCGCCGTGCACCAGCGCCGCGATGCCGAAGGCGGCCAGGATCGCGACCTCCACTCCCGTCATGATCCACTGCGCCCTGGCGGTGATCCGGGCGCCGAGCAGCACCAGGCCGGCCATCACCAGGAAGCAGCCGGCCCCGACCCCGGTGGCCGCCCAGGTGTCGCGCGACAGCGAGTCCGAGAACAACGACAGGGTGTACTGCCCGGCCGGCAGCGAACCGGCCACCATGAAGATGGTCGCCGAGACGACCAGCGACCAGCCGGCCAGGAAGCCCAGCGCGGGGTGCAGCGCCCGGCCGACCCAGGAGTAGCTGGCGCCGGCGTTGACGTCCAGGCGGCCCAGGTAGTTGAAGGCCCAGGCGATGCCGAGCATGGGTATGGCGCACCAGAGCAGCGCGGCCGGGCCTACCAGCCCGGCCGCGCCCGCCAGGACGGCGGTGGTGGAGGCCAGTGAGTAGGCGGGCGCGCTGCCGGCCACCGCCATCACGACGGTGTCTGCGGCGCCGAGGACATCGGCCCTCAGGCCGCCTCGCTGACCGGCCTGAGACGTTCTGGGTGCTTGCGGCACGGGACCACCCTCCGGATCAAGGAGCGGCGAAAGTGGCCCATATGCTGGCGGCTGCCGTGTGACGGAGGCAATGCCCGTGACGGAACGAATCCGTCCGGACGACCGATCGCACGCATTCCGCGGCCCGACTGCTGTTCGGCCACGGAATCCGCAGGCCCGATGCGAAGGGGCCGTCGATCCGGTGTCGGATCGACGGCCCCTCGCCTGACAGCCTGCCAGTTGCCCTTACAGCGCGACACCCAGTAGGGCGTCCACGGTGCGCGAGACCAGGCCCGGCGCCCCGGTGTCGGTGCCGCCCTCGGCGGTCTGGGTGGCGGCCCAGCGGTCCACGGCGGCCAGCGCGGCGGGCGCGTTCAGGTCGTCGGCGAGCGCGGCGCGCACCTCGGCGAGCAGCGCCTCGGCCGACGGGCCGTCCGGGCGGGAGACCGCGGCCCGCCAGCGGGCCAGCCGCTCGACGGCCGCGTCCAGGACCTCCTTGGTCCACTCCCAGTCGCTGCGGTAGTGCCGGGAGAGCAGCGCCAGGCGGATCGCCGACGGGTCGACGCCCTCGCGGCGCAGCGCCGAGACGAAGACCAGGTTGCCGCGGGACTTGGACATCTTGTGCCCGTCCAGGCCCACCATCCCGGCGTGCACGTAGGCCCGCGCGAACGGGTGGACGCCGGTGGCCGCCTGGGCGTGCGCGGCGCCCATCTCGTGGTGCGGGAACGACAGGTCGCTGCCGCCGCCCTGGATGTCGAAGCCCATGTCCAGGTATTCCAGCGCGATGGCCACGCACTCGATGTGCCAGCCGGGGCGGCCGTGGCCGAGCTCGGTGTCCCAGGCGGGCTCACCCGGGCGGGCCGAGAGCCAGAGCAGCGCGTCCAGCGGGTGGCGCTTGCCCGGGCGGTCCGGGTCGCCGCCGCGCTCGGCGAAGACCGGCAGCATCTGCTCCCGGGTCAGCCCCGAGACCTCGCCGAAGTGCGGGTCGGCCTCGACGGAGAAGTAGATGTCGCCGTCCAGCTCGTACGCGGCGCCGCACGCGAGCAGCTTCTTGACCAGCGGGACGATCCACGGGATCGACTCGACCGCGCCGATGTACTGGGCCGGCGGCAGGATCCGCAGGGCGGTCATGTCCTCGCGGAACAGCGCCGTCTCGCGCTCGGCCAGCTTCGTCCAGTCCTGACCGGTGGCGACCGCGCGCTCCAGCAGCGGGTCGTCCACGTCGGTCACGTTCTGCACGTAGTGGACGCGGTACCCCGCGTCCCGCCAGACCCGCTGGATCAGGTCGAAGGCGTTGTAGGTGGCGGCGTGGCCCAGGTGGGTGGCGTCGTACGGGGTGATGCCGCAGACGTAGATGCGGGCGGTGTCGCCCTCGGGCACCAGCTCCCGGACGGTTCCGGTGGCGGTGTCGTGGACGCGGAGCGGGAGTCCCTGACCGGGTAGGGCGGGAACCTCGGAAGCGGGCCAGGCATGCATGGAAAGGACTCTAACCTTCCGATCATTTGAGAGGCTAACCAGTCAGCAGAATCGGCTGAAACGAACAGCCTCGATCATGAAGGTCACGAGGGCGGGAATAAATTCCCGGCCCGGGCGCCGATGTGACTAGACCGGCGGCCAGGGGATCGACGGCCAGTCGTCCGAGGGCACCGGGTGCCTGCGGCTGCGCAGCAGCTCGGCGGTGCGCTCCCGAGCGGCCGTCAGCTCAGCGGCCGTCAGGTGCTCGGCGAGCCGGGCCCCCAGTGCACCGTCCAGCTCGGCGGCCAGCCGGCCGAGCACCTCCACCGCCTCCTCGGTGAGCGGCTGGTCCGCCCAGCCCCAGAGCAGGGTGCGCAGCTTGCCGGTGGTGGCGAAGGTCACCCCATGGTCAATGCCGTAGAGCCGGCCGTCGGCCGCCGGCAGCAGGTGGCCGCCCTTGCGGTCGGCGTTGTTGAGCACCGCGTCCACCACCGCCAGTCGGCGCAGGCGCTCGTCGTCGGCGTGCACCAGCAGCGCCCGGCGGCCCCCGCCCACCTCGGCCTCGACGATCGGCAGCCAGCCCGGCTCGGGACCGCTCGGGTCCTGCAGTGCCAGCAGCGGGGCGGCCCGCTGGTCGGGTTCCACCCAGATCTGCACCATCCCCGGGCCGAACGGCCCCTCCCGCAGCACGGTCGGCGGTATCAGCGGCCAGCCGGTGGCCGCCGCCAGCTCGTACGCCGCCACCTCGCGGCCGGCCAGCGTGCCGTCCGGGAAGTCCCAGAGCGGGCGCTCGCCACGGACCGGCTTGTAGACGCAGCAGGCGGTCACGCCGTTCAGCGTGCTGGAGCAGTAGAGGACGGCGTTGGAGGCATCGGTGAGCTGCCCGTGCACGATGAGCTCGCCGGAGCGCAGCAGCTCCAGGGCGGCCGGCACGTCGGCGGCCAGCGCGGCGGCGGTCACCGGGTCGACGTCGGGTATCCCGGCCGCCGGCAGGTCGGCCGCGGTCCCGGGGGTGTCCTGGTTGGTGTTCAGCGCTTGTAACCGTTCTGGCGCGGGCACAGGTGGCCCTCGGGGTCGAGCGGAAGGTTGCAGAACGGACAGGGCTTGCGCCCCGCCGCCACCAGGTCCAGCGCGCGCTTGGCGAACACCCGGGCCATCGCCCCGGTCAGCCGCACCCGCAGCAGGTCCGGACCGTTCTCCTCGTCATCGAAGGCCAGCTCGACGGCCTCGTCGTCCTCGGCGTCCTCCAGCACCGCCTGCGCCTCGACCACCAGGATGCCGTCGCTGGCGTCCCAGGCCAGCGCCATGGTGCCGACCCTGAACTCCTGCTCCAGCGGCAGGTCCAGCGGCGCGGTGTCGATCAGCTCCGTCGGCGCGACCGCCGGGATCGGCGCCTGGCCGCCGCTGCGGCGCAGCGCCTCGTCCAGCACCTCGTCGACCCGCTCGGCGAGCGCCGCCACCTGTGTCTTCTCCAGCAGCACACTGGTGATCCGGCCGCGCGCACTGGCCTGCAGGAAGAACGCCCGCGAGCCGGGTTGGCCGACGGTGCCGGCCACGAACCGCTCGGGCTGGTCGTAGAAGAAGACCTGTCGGGGCACTCTCTCGCTCCGGTGGTGTGAAGAACAGTGTCTTAGACGGGCTACGGGTGCGCTTTCACCCTACGGCGTCCGCACCCGTGGAGCCGCCGACCACGGCGTCGCCGGTGCTCGCGCCGGACGGCTTGGGACGCAGGCCGGAGAGGTCCCCGGTGTCGCCCATCCGCAGCAGGAACGGCCGCAGCGGGGTGTAGCGGATCGCGGTGACCGAGGCGGGGTCCACGTTGATCCGCTGGAAGTGGTCCAGGTGCAGGCCGAGCGCGTCGGCCACGATCGCCTTGATCACGTCGCCGTGGGTGCAGGCCAGCCACACCGCGTCCGGCCCGTGCTCGGCGGCGATCTTCTCGTCCCACTCCCGGGCCGCCGCCACCGTGCGGTGGCTGAGCGCCCGCAGCGACTCGCCGCCCGGAAAGGCCGCGGCCGACGCGTGGTCCTGCACCGTGCGCCAGAGCGGCTCGGTGGCCAACTCGCGCAACGGGCGCCCGGTCCACTCCCCGTAGTGGCACTCGCCCAGCCGGTCGTCCACGGTCGGCTCGCCCAACTCGGGCCGGGCCGCCAGCAGCGGCTCCAGGGTCTGGCGGCAGCGCTCCAGCGGGCTGCTGACCGCGAGCGCCAGCGGCACCCCGGCCAACCGCTCGACCAGCTCGGCGGCCTGGGCCCGGCCGGTCCCGTCCAAGTCCACTCCCGGGGTCCAACCCGCGAGGATCCCGGCTGAGTTCGCGGTCGACCGGCCATGGCGTACCAGCAGCAGTGTGGGCATGCCCCCAGCCTAGACGGTGGCCGCGAGCCGCTCCCGACCCCGGGCGGTCCCGGCGGTCAGAATGGGAGGCGTGATCGTGGACTCGGCGCGCTACCGGGACGGCCGTCGCCTGGCCGGCCCGGGCACCGCCGCGCCGGACGGCGGCTTCGTCTGGATCGGCCTGGCGGAGCCGGGCGCGACGGAGTTCGCGCAGGTGGGAGCGGTCGCCGGACTGCCGGCCGGGCTGGTGGCGCAGGCCCTGGGCACTCCGCGGGGCGCCGGGGTGACCCGGTATCCGCAGGCGCTGCTGGTGGTGCTGCCCACGGTCGAACGGCCGCCCGGCCGCCCGCACGAGGTGACGACCGGTCAGCTGCTGGTGCTGGTCGGCGATGCCTTCGTGCTGACGGTACGCCACGGCCCGGTCGGGCCCATGAGGGGTCTGCGGGCCCGGCTGGAGCAGCAGCCGCTCACTCTCACCGACGGGCCCACCGCCGTCCTCCACGAGGTCTGCGCCGCCACCGTCGACACCTGTCTGGCGGCGCTCGCCGCCGACCCCGGCTCCCGGGTGCTGCGCGCGGCGGCCCGGCAGGCGCTGGCGCCGCTGCGCGAGCTCGCCGCCGGGCCGCTGCCCGGTCTGCGGGCAGCCGCGGAGCGGCTGGCCGCCGCCGGGGCGCCGGCTGCCGCGCCCGGACCCGGACCCGGACCCGGTACCGAGGAGCCGCCGGGCGGCGGCCTCTCGCGCGGCGGGTGGCCGGACGGCGACGTGGCGCGCGCCGAGGGGCCCGGCGGCGAACCCGCGCACGGCGGGTGGCCGGGCGATGGGTCAACGGCCGAGCCGCCGGGCGGTGGCGCGTCACCGGCCGAGCCGCCGGGCGATGGGTCACCGACGGAGCCGCCGGGCGGCGGCGCGTCACCGGCCGAGCCGCCGGAGAGCGACGTGCCGCACGCCGGGCCGCCGGGCGGTGAGCTGCGCCGGCTGGGCGCCTGGGGGGCGCTGGCCGTTCCGCCGCTGCTGCTCGGCGGGTACGCGCTCGCCGACCGGTCCGCCGCCGTGCCGTACGGGTACCCGCTGGCGTTCGGCGCCACCGCCCTGGTCTGCGGCGCCCTGCACCGGCTGTTCAAGCGCGGCGGCTGGCTGTGACCGGCCGCCGTCAGGCCAGTCCGGCCAGTTCCAGGGCCTCCACCCCGGTGCGCAGGGCGGCCACCCGCTCGTCCAGGGTCCATCCGGTCGGCGCCAGGGTCAGGGTGGTCACCCCGGCGTCGGCGTAGGCGCGCATCCGGTCGGCGATCCGCTCCCTGGTGCCGAGCAGGGAGACGGCGTCGATCAGGTCGTGCGGCAGGGCGGCGGCCGCGCCCTGCTTGTCGCCGGCCAGGTAGCGCCGCTGGACCTCGGCCGCGGCCTCCTCGTATCCCATTCGGCAGGCCAGCCGGTTGTAGAAGTTCTGCTCCTTGCTGCCCATCCCCCCGACGTAGAGCGCCACGTAGTCGCGCATCGAGTCGGCCGCCGCCGTGACGTCGTCGCCGACCGCGATGTTGACCGTGGGGCAGAGGTCGAAGCCGTCCAGCGTCAGCCCGGCCTTGGCCCGGCCGGCGCGCAGCGGGTCGAGCGACAGCCCGGCGTGCTCGGGCGAGAAGAAGATGCCGAGCCAGCCGTCGGCGATCTCGCCGGTCTGCTCCAGGTTCTTCGGGCCGATCGCGGCGATGTACAGCGGGATGTGCTCGCGCACCGGATGCACCGTCAGCTTCAGCGGCTTGCCGGGGCCGTCGGGCAGCGGCAGCGTCCAGTGGGCACCCTGGTGCGTCAGCCGCTCCCGGGACATCGCCTTGCGGATGATCTCCACGTACTCCCGGGTGCGGCCCAGCGGCTTGTCGAACCTGACGCCGTACCAGCCCTCCGACACCTGCGGCCCGGAGACCCCGAGGCCGAGCCGGAACCGGCCGCCGGAGAGGGTGTCCAGGGTGGCCGCCGTCATCGCGGTCATCGCCGGGGTCCGGGCCGGGATCTGGAAGATCGACGAGCCGACGTCGATCCGCTCGGTCCTGGCGGCGACGAACGCGAGCACCGTGGCGGCGTCCGAACCGTACGCCTCGGCCGCCCAGCAGACCGCGTAGCCGAGCCGGTCGGCCTCCTGGGCGACCGCGATGTTGTCGGCGTCCATGCCGAGTCCCCAGTAGCCGAGGTTGATGCCGAGTCGCATGACGTGCACGCCTTTCCCGAGGAGCCGTTGCGGGCCACGGTAGCGGCGGCCGCACCCCCCTTGCTACCGACGGGTAGGCGTGGCGCGCGTCACATCGCGGCGGGCTGCGGTTACGATCATGGTCACCGAGAGTGAGGGGGTCCTGCCGCCCATGGAACGACGCAATCTGGGCCGCACCGGCCTGCGGGTCTCCCGACTGGGCCTGGGCACCATGACCTGGACCCGGGACACCGACGAAGCCGAGGCCGCCGGGCAGCTCAAGGCCTTCGTGGACGCCGGCGGGACCCTGGTGGACACCGCCGACCTCTACGGCGACGGCGCCGCCGAGCACCTGCTCGCCCGCCTGATGGACGGCCTGGTCCCCCGCGCCGAGCTGGTGCTCGCCACCCGGGCCGGCGCCGCCCCCGAGCCCGGCGCCCGGCACGGCACCTCGACCGGCGGCTCCTCGCGCAGCAGCCTGCTGGCCGCCCTGGACGCCTCGCTGCGCCGGCTCGGCACGGACCACGTGGACCTCTGGCAGGTGCCCGCCTTCGACCCGACCACCCCGACCGAGGAGACCATGCACGCGCTGGACCTGGCGGTCGCCTCCGGCCGGGCCCGCTACGTCGGGGTGGCCGGCTACTGCGGCTGGCAGCTGGCCAAGGCCGCCACCTGGCAGTCGGCCGCGCCCGGGCGGGTGCCGCTGGCCGCGGCCCAGCTGGAGTACTCGCTGCTGCAGCGCGGCGCCGAACGCGAGGTGCTGCCCGCCGCACTGGACGCCGGGATCGGCCTGCTCGCCTCCTCGCCCCTGGGGCGCGGCGTGCTGACCGGCAAGTACCGGCACGGCATCCCGCAGGACTCCAGGGGCAGCTCGCCCCACCTCGCCGGCTACGTGCAGCCCTACCTCGGCGAGCGGTCGCGGCGGATCGTGGACGCGCTCTCCACCGCCGCCGACGGCCTGGCCAGCAGCTCACTGGCGGTGGCGCTCTCCTGGGTCCGGGACCGGCCCGGGGTGGCGTCCGCGATCGTGGGTGCGCGCACCGCCGCCCAGCTGCACGCGGCGCTGTCGGTGGAGGCGCTTACGCTTCCGGATGAGATCCGCGGTGCGCTCGACGACATCTCGGCGCCGGTGCGCCGCTACCCTGATCAGGACTGGAACGAACTGTGAGTCAGCAACTGTGAGTCAGACGCACGAACCGGCGGCCGACGGCCCGGAGCCCGACGCGGGAGCGGCGCAGACTCCTTCGGACGCGGCGGGCGACGCCCGGGCGCCGGAGCCCGACACCGGAGCGGTGGAGGCCACGCCCGACGCGGCGGCCGAGGCGCCGGTGCCCGAGCCCCGGGCCGCCGAGCAGCCGGCGGGCGGCCAGGGCCCCACGGCCGGCGTTGCCGGTTTCGCGCCCCGCAACCCCGACCCGGCGCGCCGAGCCGCCGAGCTGGCCGCGCTGACCGAGGCCGTGCGCGCCGTGGAGCGGCGCACCACCGACGCCCCGTCGCACCCCGCGCCGTCGCACCCCGCGTCCTCACACTCCGCGCCCTCCCACTCCGCGCCCGCGCAGCCGGGCCTCCCGGCTGCCACCCCCGCCGCGACGCCCGAGCCCGAGCCGGCGGCGCCCCGGCTGGAGCTCCCGGCCGACGCGCTGCGCGCCACCGTGCAGCTGCTCACCCACGGCGGCGCCCCCGCCGCAGCCGCCGACCAGCTGGCGCACGCCGCCCTGACCACGCTCGGTGAGCAGGCGCCCGACGCCCTCCAGCAGGATCCGTGGGCCCTGCTGGCGCTGCCCGGCGTGCGCCCCGAGCAGGCGGACGGCTTCGCCCAGGCACTGCTCGGCCCTTCCGCCGGCCCCGGCGACCCGCGCCGCGGCCGCGCGCTGGCCGTCTGGCTGCTGGAGCGGGCCGCCCTGCTCGGGCACTCCGCGCTGACCGCCGACGAGCTGCGCGCCGGCCTGGCGGAGTTCGGCCTGCCCGACCCCGATCAGGCGGTGCAGGCCGCCGTCGAGGGCGGCCAGGTGCTGCCGTTCCAGGAGGAGGAGACCGGCCCGGGCGCCCGCGAGGTCGGCGAGGACGAGGAGCCGCCGATGCGGCTGCTGCTGGCGCTGGACCGGCTGGCCCAGGCCGAGGAGGAGGCCGCCGAGGGCCTGGCCCGGCTGCTCTCGACCTTCGGGGCGCCGGTCGACGCTGCCGACCCCGAGGTCGAACCGGTCGTGCCCGGCGAAGCCGACTGGGAGGCGGCCGCCACCGCGGCCGACTCCGCCTCGGCCGCCGCGCTGATCCGCGCCGTCGCCGCCGCCCCGCTGGTGCTGCACACCGGGGACGCCGCGGCGCGCGGCGAGCTCGCCGCCCTGCTGCGCGCCGCCCGCGCGCTCGGCCTGCGGGCCCGGGCCGCCGCCTGGACGGAGTACGGCCGGGACGCCCTGGGCGAGCCCGAGTCGCTGACCCTGGCCGAGCTGCTGCGCCCCGGCACCGTCGAGCGGACCGAGGAGGGCGCCCTGGCGCTGGACCTGCTGATCGTGCAGGACGCCCCGCTGCTCGACCTGGAGCAGGCCGCCACCCTGGTCGAGGCCCTCGCTGACGGCACCCGCCTGGTGCTCAGCGGCGACCCGGGCCAGCTCTGGTCGGCCGGCCCCGGGCGGCTGTTCGCCGACCTGCTGGCCGCCAAGGTGTGCCCGCAGGTGGCATCCCGCACTCCCGACCTCGGCCCGATCGGCGAGCTGGTCTCCGGCATCGGCGTCGGCGAGCTGACCACCGTGGAGGCGCCGGAGAAGGAAGTGGTGATCGTCACCGCCCGCGAGTCCGGCGAGGCGGCGCACCGGGCCGTGCAGCTGCTCACCGAGTCGATTCCGCGCGCGCTGGGCATCCCGGCCGAGCAGACGGTGCTGCTGACCCCCGGCCACGGCGGCCCGGCCGGCACCCGGGCGCTCAACGCGGCCGCCAAGGCGCGGCTGAACCCCGGCCCCGGGCGGTTCGGCGGCTTCGATCCGGGCGACCGGGTGGTCTATTCGCCGCTGCCCGGGATCAACCACCCCGGGCGGGTGCTGGGCGGCGACCGGGACGGCCTGCGGCTCGGCCTGGCCGACGGCAGCGAGCTGGTGCTGCCGCCCGCCCGGGTGGACCGGCTGCGGCACGGCTGGTCGCTGACGGTCCACCAGGCGGCCGGGCGGCGCTGGCCGGCCGTCGTCGCCGTCCTGCCGGAGGAGGCCGGCCCCGGGCTGACCAGGCAGTGGGTGTACACCGCCTTCGGGCGGGCCGAGCGCCACCTCTCGGTGGTGCACGCGGCCGGTCCCGCGCTCGCCCAGGCCGTGGCCGAGCGCCCCGCCGTGCCGCGCACCACCCGGCTGCGCGCCCTGCTGGCGGAGAACGCTCCGCAGGGCTGACGCCCGCCGCCGGAAGCGTTCGGGGCGGCTCCCGGTCGCGGGAGCCGCCCCACCGTCATGCGCCTCGTTCAGTCGAGGCCGTCCTCCTCGTCGTACACCTCGCTGACGTCGAACCGGCAGAGCAGCAGGTGCGGATCCGGGCTGTCGAACGGCTCGGCGAGCCACTCCCCGGGGTCGGTCGGGTCGGTGGCCGTCACCCAGATCGTGGCGTCGCCCTCCTCCAGGCCGAACTCCTCGGCCCGCGCGGCGATCTCGTCCGGCTCGTACTCGCCGAAGACCGCGCCGACCGCGGCCGCCACGCCCTGGCCGTCGGGCTCGGCCGATCCGAGCGAGGAGTCCACCCGCTCGGCCTGTGCGCGCAGCCGGCGCGGATCGGCGATCCGGTAGTCGCGGCGCATCAGCACGCTGATCGCCTCCGGCTCCTCCGGCCCCTGGTAGCTGCCCGGGCCCCCGTCTCCGGGGACCTCGAACGGGGTCACCTCGTCATAGACCTCGTAGAGCAGTTGGTCGTAGTGGATGGCCGCCGCAGCCAACTCCTCGTAGGCGGCGAAGACCGCAGGATCGTCTGCGGTGGTGGTGCTGGACACCGCTTCCAGATGGCGGTCGATGGCGGCCTTGACCGCCTCGGCGGCTTCGCGTACCTCGGTCCGGTTGAGCTGCGCGGCATCAGACATGGGACAGACGCTATCCGCACCCGGGCCCGCGGTGCACAGGGGCTACCGTCTCAGTTTGCCAAAGCCCGGCAACTTGACCCGCGATGTCCGAAGCGTGCCCTTCTGTGCCCGTCGCAGCGTTTCCTGCTTCCGCCCCCGGGAATTGATTACGCATCAGTTGGCCGGGGCGGGAGAATGGCGCGTGACCGGGTCAGGGCGCCGTCGGGTGGGCGTGTCGTGCCCGGGCGGCGACCGGCCCGCGGGTCGCCCCCCCGACGACCCGGCCCGATCTTCCGCGGACCCGCCGCAGGGCCGGTGTCACCGTCAGCGGCAAGTCGTAGGCTTGCCCGAAGACAACCCTGAGCGGACGAACCGAGCAGAGAACACGCAGCAGGCAACGCTGAGGAGGCGACGTTGACCCCACCGAAGCCGGTCCGGCAGCCCGAGTACGAGTACCAGTCGCTGCGCATGCCGCGCGGCACTTCGCGCAATGCGGCGCGACAGCTGCTGACCGAGCACGCCGAGTACGGGCACTGGGAGCTGGACCGACTGCGGCTCTACCCGGACGGCAGCCGCACGGTCCGGCTGCGGCGTCGGATCATCCGGCAGGTCCGCAGCTGGTGACCGCCTTGCCGCCGACGGTGGCCGCCGGCCGTTGAGGAGTGCGTGCCCGGTTGCCCGGTGCGGGCGGGTGCCCGGACGCCGGGGCCCGGAGGCGAAGGCAGTGCCCGGACGCGGGGCCTAGACACGGGCGAGCGCCCGGACGCCGGGGCCCGGACGCCGGCGAGCGCCCGACGCGGGGCCCGGATGCGGGCGGGTAGGCACGCACTCCCCGCCCGCGCGCCGGTCAGGAGGCCTTGCGTCCCTTGCGGTAGAGCACACCGCCGGCCAGCAGCAGGCCCAGGCCCACCGGAGCGAGCACGTCCAGGCCACTGACGCCGGTGTAGGCGAGCTTGCCGGCGGTCGGCGCCGACTCGGCCGACGCGACCTGGGTGTTCCCGGGCGGGGTCGACCGCGAGCTCTGCGTCCCGCCGGCGCCGGCCACCGAACTGCCGGGCGGCGCGGACGGCACGGAGGAACCGGGCGGCACGGACGAGCCGGGCGGCACCGGCGAACCGGGCGGCACCGGCGAGCCGGGCGGCGCGGACGGCGGGGTGTCGCAGTCGCACGGCGGGGTCGGCACCGGCGCCGGGGTCGGCCGGGTGTGGGCGCCCGGTTGGCCGACGGAGGTGTTGGCGCACTCGTTGCCGAACGCCGGGTTGATCGCACCGATCACGTCGACCGAGTCGCCGCAGGCGTTGACCGGCACGCTGACCGGGACCTGAGCCGTGTTGCCCGAGCCCACGCCCGGGGAGCCCTTGGCGACGCCGGTGGCCGAGCTGCCGGCGCCGTGCTGCGAGCCACCGCCGTGCTCGTGGCCCGACGAACTCGTGTTGGCGCACTGGTTCCCGAAGGCCGGGTTCAGCAGGCCGATCACGTCGACCGTGTCCCCGCAGACGTTGACCGGGACCTCCACCGGCACCTGGATGGTGTTCCCGGAGGCGATGCCCGGCGAGCCCACCGCAGCGCCCTCGGCGCCCGCCGCCGCATAGGCGTAGCCGCCCGCTGACGCCAGCACCGTTCCGGTGGCTACTGCCGTGAGGATCCCTTTTTTGGCAACCTGTCGCATACATACCCCTGACATGTGACGGTCGGAAATTCCGACGAATGCTTTTGCCGCCCACAATTCAACGAGCGATGCTCGAAAAGGTTGAGCCATCCGGCGGCACTTCACCCGATCAGGTGGATTGAAACGCGAAGTGGGGCGATCCCAGAGCGGGACCGCCCCACGGCAACGCCGGGCTTACTGGTTCACGCAGGTGTTGCCGAAGGCAGGGTTCAGCAGGCCGATCACGTTGATCGTGTCCCCGCAGACGTTGACCGGGACGTGCACCGGCACCTGGACCACGTTGCCGGACAGTACGCCGGGCGAGCCCACCGCGGCGCCCTCCGCACCCGCGCCCCCGGCCGCGGCGGCGGCACCGGCGGCACCCAGCATCAGGCCACCGGCGGCGACGGTCACGGCCGCGATCTTCTTGGCGTTCATCCATTCCTCCTGATCATCCGAATCATCCGAGCGGCTCGGTCACCCGTGCCGCCAAATGAGTGAACGAGCCGCTGCCGAACGGGGGACGGTGAGCGTCGGTTTCTCACTCGTGCCGGTGATAAGCAGCTCAGGGGATTGACGGAACATCAGAGGAGATCAAGAGCAGAGCACGGCTGATCCCGCGGGCGGGAGCGCTGCTCAGCAGGCGTCGATGAAGCGGTCCAGCACCCGGACGCCGAACTTCAGGCCCTCCACCGGCACCCGCTCGTCCACGCCGTGGAACATCCCCGCGAAGTCCAGCTCCGGCGGCAGCTGCAGCGGCGCGAAGCCGAAGCAGCGGATGCCGAGGTCGGTGAACGACTTGGCGTCGGTGCCACCGGAGAGGCAGTACGGCACGGCACGGGCGATCGGGTCCTCCGCCCGCAGCGCCGACTGCATCGCGTCCACCAGCGCGCCGTCGAAGCTGGTCTCGATGGCCTTGTCCGAGTGCACGCTCTCCCGCTTCACGCGCGGACCGAGCACCTGGTCCAGCTCGGCGAGGAACTCCTCCTCGTAGCCGGGCAGGAACCGCCCGTCGATGTGCGCCGTGGCCTGCCCGGGGATCACGTTGACCTTGTACCCCGCGCCCAGCATGGTCGGCTGCGCGGTGTTGCGCAGCGTGGTGCCGATCATCTTGGCGATGCCGCCGAGGACCCGCAGCGTCTCGTCTATGTTCTCCGGGTCGAGCGGCACACCGAGCGCGTCCGACAGCTCGTCCAGGAAGGAGCGGACGGTCTTGGTGATCCGCAGCGGGAACTCGTGCCGCCCCAGCCGGGCCACCGCCTCGCACAGCTCGGTGATGGCGTTGTCGTCGTTCATCATCGAGCCGTGTCCGGCCCGGCCCTCGACCGTCAGGCGCATCCAGTGCATGCCCTTCTCGGCCGTCTCGACCAGGTAGAGCCGCGTCTGGTCGTTGACCGTGAAGGAGAAGCCGCCGACCTCGCCGATCGCCTCGGTCACGCCTTCGAAGAGCCCGGGGTGCTTGTCCACCAGGAACCGCGCGCCGTAGGTGCCGCCGGCCTCCTCGTCGGCCAGGAACGCCAGCACCAGGTCGCGCGGGGGCTTGCGCCCGGTCCGCAGGCGGTCGCGGACCACGGCCAGGGTCATCGCGTCCATGTCCTTCATGTCCACGGCCCCGCGGCCCCAGACGCAGCCGTCCGCGATCTCACCGGAGAACGGGTGGTGCGTCCAGTCGTCGGCATTGGCCGGAACCACGTCGGTGTGCCCGTGGATCAGCAACCCGGGGCGCGACCTGTCCTCCCCCTCGATCCGCACCACCAGCGAGGCCCGCCCCTTGGCCGACTCGATGATCGTGGGCTCCACGCCGAACTCGGCCAGCTGCTCGGCCACGTACTCGGCCGCCGCCCGCTCACCAGGCCCGGAGTGGTCGCCGTAGTTGCTGGTGTCGATCCGGATCAGGTCACGGCAGATCTCGGCGACCTCCGACTCACCGTTCACCCGGGCCCCACCCGCCACCGTCGACTCGCTCATGCGCCCTCCTCGTCCATCGGCCGCTCCGACCGCGCTCCCGCCATCCTCCCCCAGTCGTACCGCCGCCCCAAGGGCATCTCCCGCCGAACCTCCCCGATCCCAGCCCGCCACCCCCCGGCCACCCCACTCCCCCAGGCTTTTGGGACCCCGCACCGTTCTTTGCTACAGTTATCCATGTCAGCGCGGCCGACGAGCGGTAACCGGAACGGGTACCACGAAGGCCAAGCGGACACCACCTAGTCCGGGTGGCGGAATGGCAGACGCGCTAGCTTGAGGTGCTAGTGCCCTTTATCGGGCGTGGGGGTTCAAGTCCCCCCTCGGACACTTCGTTACGTACATAGAAGTTGCGGGTCGAGACTCAACAGTCACGATCCGCTTCTTTGCGTTGTAGACCGGATTCAGGCCGAACGCCTCGTAGATCGGCGCAACGCGTTCGGGTGCGGCCTGGAGGAGGCGATCGGTGAGGTTGCCGAACTCGGCGATCATGGACTCGATCTGGTCGGCGGTTAGTGCTCCAGTGTGACTTCGAGATCTTGCGATGGAGCCGGGTGAGAACGGCAATGGCCACCGCGTGATCATCGGGGGTCGTGTGGACTCCTGAAGATCGGCGTCTTCCTCGCCTACGCCTCCAGCAGAGGAGGGCGTTGACCGACCGTCATCTCTACCTGCCCGACGCCTCGTGGTGCCAGGACGCCGAGCGCCGAACCCGCGCCGGGGTGCCCGACCAGACGACGTTTGCAACCAAGCCCACGCTGGCCGGGCAGATGATCTCGGCGGCACTGGACGCGGGGATCGGCTCCTCCTGGGTGACCGGGGACGAGGCCTACGGACAAGACCCCGGCCTGCGTGCCCTGTTGGAATCCCGAGACGTTGGCTATCTCCTGGCCGTCGCCTGCGGCGCGCGGGTGCGGATCAACCAGGGGCGGACCGCTGCCCGCGGATGCCGTGGCCGACCGGCTGCCCGCCTCGGCCTGGCACCGGCAGAGCGCCGGAGCCGGGGCGAAGGGGCCGCGCTACTACGACTGAGCCTGGGTCGAGATCGGTAGCGACGGCCACCGGCACCTGCTGATCCGCCGCAACCCGAGCAGCGGCGAACTCGCCTTCTACCTGTGCTGGTCTCCGAGGCGGGTGCCGCTGTCGGAGCTGGTCCGGGTGGCCGGGGCCAGGTGGTGCGTCGAGGAGTGTTTCCAGGCCGCGAAGGGTGACCCACCGCCGGATCCGCTGGCCATCAAAAGATATCGATGCTCACGATATCGCCACCACCTGGCCACTCTCCGCGGCGGCATCCAGGAGGCATAACCACGACCGCGAACCGTGGACTGGAGGAACGGAAGGAGACATCTCCCCCTTGCTCCACAATTTCCATGTCTGTCAAGTGATATCGCACGGCGAGGATTTTCCGCACATTTTCCCAGGATGCATACCTGGCGAGCTTGACATTGTACACATCTCGCCACTCATCAATCAGATCCTGTTGCTGAGCCAGCCTGTGGACCTCTACCAAGATGCCATCACAGGCCCAATTTGGACCACCACTAAAGGATAGCTCAATCAATCCGTAGTCTCGCCTGAGATACCCGATGCCTGTTTCGTCGACCTCCTCAGCGAACGAGATATTTAGGACCTGGTCGACGTCATGCAGGCTGCTTCCGAGCCGAACGCCGACGATAGTCCCGGTGGCAATCACCTCTGCCAGAAAGCTTGCCGCATCCATCATCCCAGAGCCCTCACAGCATCAATCAGGTCCTGCATCTCTTGAGCTCGATTCTCCTTGTACCCCCAGTTGTGCGCAAGCATTTCGTCACGCGCAGACGAGGCCTTCAAAATCAGGTCAGCCCGGAGTTTCGGATCTGACCTAACCGCATCGACGGCGGCGCGCACACTCTTCGGAGATGCAAGACCCGTGCGAAGACGAATGGGCTCTCCTTGGATGACCCCATCGCTATCGACAAAAATCCTGACCTCGTCGGCTCCGACGTGTATGTGAGCGCCCTTATTAGCCCAGTCCCTGGCAACTGATGAAACACGAATATCGCATGGCTTGAGCCCGAGCGGGTCGCTCCACGTGTGCGGGTTGTGGACGTATGTCGCGGGGTTGGGTGCTGGGGCGAGACCGAGCGGGTCGGGGGTGAGGTAGCGGGCGGTGGTGGGGTCGTAGTGGCGGTGGAGGTTGTAATGGAGGCGGGTTTCGGGGTCGTAGTACTGGCCGGGGAAGCGCAGGGGGGTGGTTGTCGAGCTGCTGCGTGGTTGGGTGGTGGTGCCCCAGAGGGTGGTGCGGGATTGCCAGGCGGGGGTGCCGTCGGGGTTGAGGAGGTGGGTGGGGGTGCCGATCAGGTCGGTGATGATGGCGAAGAAGCGGCGGTCGACCGCTTCTTGGGTGTGGAGGTGTTCGGTCTGGGCGAGGGGGCGTAGGCCGTCGTGGTCCCAGGTGAGGGTGTAGGGGCCGGGGAGGGTGGGGCTTTGGGCGGTTTGTTCGGCGAGGGTGGGGCCGTCCCAGGTGAAGAGGGTCGATTCGCCGGTTGTGGGGCAGTGTTTGGCGGTGCGGCGGCCGAAGGGGTCGTAGTGGTAGTGCCATTGGGTGCCGTCGGGGGTGGTGACGGTGGTGAGGCGGTCTTCGGGGTCCCAGGTGTAGTGCCAGGTGTCGGTGCGGCCGGACAGGGTGGTGTGGCGTCGGGTCGTGACGCGGCCCTGTGTGTCGTGGGTGTAGCGGATCCTGCCGGCGCTGGTGATCCGCGTGCCGGTGTAACTGCGGGCGCCGAGGGCGCTGTCGTCGCGGGTGGGCCAGGTGGCGTGGGTGAGGTTGCCGGCGTCGTCGTAGGCGTAGCGTTCGGTCCAGTTGGCGGCATGGACGGCGGTGACACGCCCGGCTGCGTCGAGGTCGAAGTGGCGGTGCCGGTGTGTTGGTCGTCGAGGGCGATCAGGTTGCCGTCGGCGCGGTAGTGGTAGGCGCGGTGGTGGAGGGGTGTGCGGGCGTCGCCGGCGGTGAGGGTTTGGCTGGTGAGGCGGTGGGTGGTGTCCCAGGTGTGGGTGAGGGCGAGTTGGTCGGAGAGGTGGCGGGTGGTTTCGCGGCCGGCCGCGTCGCGGTCGAAGGTGATGGTGTTGCCGCCGGTGGTGAGGGTGTGCGGTTTGCCGGCTGGGTCGTAGGTCCAGGTGCTGTGGGTGCCGGTGGGGGTGGTGCGGGTGGTGCGGCGGCCGGCGGCGTCGTAGGTGTTGGTGAGGGTGCGGCCGTTGATCGTCTCGGTGAGCAGGCGGCCCAACGGGTCGTGGGTGCGGGTCAGTTGGATGCCGGGGCTGGTGGCGGTGAGGAGGCGACCTGAGGTGTCATGGGTGTAGCTGGTGACGGTTCCGGCGGCGTTCTTGGTGGTGAGGTTGTCCAGCAGGTCGTAGCCGTAGGAGATGGTTTCGCCCACGCCGTTGGTGCGGGAGGTGAGTCGGCCGGCCGCATCGTGGGTGTAGGTGAGGGTGCGGTTGTCGAAGTCGGTCTCGCTGGTGACGCGTCCGGCGGCGTCGTGCTGGTAGGTCCAGGTGAGGCCTTGGGGGTTGGTGACCTGGATCAGGCGTAGTTCGGTGTCGTGGGTGAAGGTGTGGCGGGCACCGTCGGGGGTGGTGCGGGCGGTGAGGAGGTCGAAGTCGGTGTATTCGAAGGTGGTGGTGGCGCCGAGTTGGTCGGTGTGGGTGAGGGTGTTGCCTTCGCCGTCGTAGGTCCAGGTCTCGGTGGCACCGTCGGGGGTGGTGCGTGAGCTGAGTTGGCCTTCTGGGGTCCAGGTCAGGTGGGTGGTCCCGCCGAGGGGGTCGGTGAGGGTGGTGGGGCGGCCGAGGGCGTCGCGCTGGTAGGTGGTGGTGGCGCCGAGCGGGTCGGTGGTGGTGTGGACGAGGCCGGCTGGGTCGCACTCGATGCGGGTGGTGTGGCCCAGGGCGTCGGTGACCGTGGTGAGGTGGCCGGCCGAGTCGTAGGTGAAGTGGGTGGTGGCGCCTGCGGGGTCGGTGACGGAGGTGCGGTTGCCGTGCTCGTCGTAGGTCTGGTGCCAGGTCGCGCCGTCCGGCTGTACGACGGTGAGGGGCAGGTTGAGGGTGTTGTAGGTGGCGGTGGAGCGTGCACCGTCGGGGCGGGTGACGGTGACGACGTTGCCGACCGCGTCGTATTCGACGGCGCTGGTACGCCCCAGCGGGTCGGTGACCGAGAGCAGGCGGTGGAAGGCGTCGCGGGTGAAGTGCGTGGTGTGGCCGAGAGGATCGGTGTGCGCGGTGATCTGGTGGCGTTCGTTGACCTGGTAACGGTTCACCGCACCAAGGGAGTTGGTGGCGATCGTCTGGCCGGGGCGGTACTCGTAGGACCGGCGGAGGTGGCCGTTCGCACCGCCTTGGGTGATGCAGCGGTCCTGGTCGTCGTACACGTAGTCGTAGCGCGAGTCATTGCGGTCGATCCAGGCCGTTATTCGGCCTGCCTCGTCGTACTCGAAACGCAGCGGCAGGCCCGAGGAGTTGATGACCTCGGTGAGGTGGCCGTCGGTGTAGCCGTAGCGGACGAGTTCGAGGTCGCCCACGCGTAGGGCGGTGATCCGGGAGTCGGCGGTGTCGAGTTGAAGGTGGTAGCCGGCGCTGTGGCGGATGCCGGTGGGGGTGCCGTCGTAGTCGTAGTCGAAGGTCAGGCAGTGGCCGGCCCGGTCGGTGAGGGTGTCGATCGGGGCGAGGGCAGGGTTGGCCGGGTCGCGGCGGAAGGTGCGTATGTGGCCGGTGATCGGGTCGGTGACCGTGTAGCAGCCGTCGGCGCCCAGGACCAGCGGCCAACGGGCACCGGTGCTCGGGAGGGCCGGGGCGCCCGGTGCGGGGTGGGGGTAGGCCAGGGCGATGCCGTCGCCGAGGAGGAGGACGACGCCCTCGGCGTCGATCTCCAGGCGCTCGTCCGCCGTGCAGGCCCAGGTCGGGCCCATCCAACGCCCGGCCCGGTAGTGCGAGTCGTGCGTGCGGGTGAAGAGCAGGGCAAGGACACCGGCCAGGTGGGCGTCGGTCTGGGTGAGCGTCATGTGGCCGGTGGCCATGTCGATCGGGTCGCCATCGCACACCCGGTCGTCCTTGCCGCGGCCTGGGACATCAGGGTCGCTGACGGCGTCGCGGCCCGCACTGCCGCCCGCGTTCTCCGCTCCGTCCCGGGCCGCGTTCTCGGCCGCATCGCGGGTGGCGTTCCCCGCGATATCGGTGCCGGCCGCTGCCACGTCGCCACCACCACCGGTGGCGATGCCGAAGACGATGTTGGTGAAGAGGTTCCCGCCGGCCTCGGCAGGGTCGGAGCCCCAGCCGGATCCGACCACCGCGGACAGCAGCTGGGTGGGGTGGTTGCTGGTCTTGATCAGGCCGGCGGCGACCTGGTTGACATGGTCGAGGTAGGTGGCGGGATGGGTGATGTTGTAGACGTCCATCGGGTTCACCCCGCGGATGAAGTCCCCGATCCCCGCCGCACCCTTGATGACACCGCCGACGAAGTGACCCTTGGCGATGTTCTCCCCCTGGACCAGGTCGGCCGCGTCCAGCTTCAACCGCTCGGCCATGCTCGGCTCCGGCGGGGCCGCATCCATAGCGGTCTTCAACGCCCCAGCCGCGGTCGCGGCAGCCGCGTCCCGAGCCGAACGGGCACCGTTCAGCAAATCCTGGGCATGCGTGAACTGATCGCCGGTCGGGTCCTTGAACGGGCCCGGATCGGTCGGCTTCGGGCCCGGGTTGGGACTGTTGCTCTTGACGGCGTCGTTATAGGTCTTGATCGCCTTGTTGTAGGTGTCGCCGCTCGCGTCGTACGCGTCCTGCGCCTGCTTCTGCGCCGCCTTCGCCGCCTTGTACGCGTCGATGGCCTGCTTGGCCTGGCACGCGGTCCTGACCTGGGTGCTGGACGGCGCCCTGGAGGTCGAACTGCACGAGGCGGACGGCGGGTTCCGCGTGCTGCGGGCCGCCGCCGGCGAACTGGTGTACTGGCCGGAGGGCTCACGCTGGCGCGAACACCACCTCGACGGCTGCATGACGCTGCGGATCTCCGTCCCCCGTGCACAGCGTCTGGCGACCGGAGCGGTCAAGAACCTGCTGGCGGAGGACGTGCGGGACCGCCTGGAGCACGACGGCACGGTGCCCTGCCTGCCCTACCCGCCACCCACCGGCGAGCCGGACGCCTCCGTGATCGCCCTCGGCGAGGCGGTCCGCGCGGCAGCCGGGGGCGCGGAGCTGCCCTCCGCGCTGCGTACCCGGTGGGCGGCCTGGTGCTCCTCGGCCGGGCTGGAACCCGCACCCGAGCCCCGCGCCGACGTCCCCCTCACCCCCGGGCACCGGCTGCGGGTGGTGCACGCGGTCGTGCGGCTGCCGGACGGGCCCGGCCGC
This sequence comes from Kitasatospora humi, assembly GCF_020907985.1. Taxonomy (GTDB): domain Bacteria; phylum Actinomycetota; class Actinomycetes; order Streptomycetales; family Streptomycetaceae; genus Kitasatospora; species Kitasatospora humi. The sequence continues at coordinate 34,333 of NZ_JAJJPA010000006.1, forward strand.
TGGATCTGGGCCGTCAATGGGCACGCCTTCCCGGTCGGCGGTGCCGCAGGGGAGCGGATCGCCCAGCAGCTGCGGCCCGGCCGCGAGCTGACGGTCGGCGAGCTGTGCCGGGCTGTGGGCGCGAACGAGCACAACCGCGCCGTGACCGCGCTGCTGCGCAGGCTCTACCGGCTGCGGGGGATCGACCTGGCCGGCGGCGAGAGGACGGACGGATGACGACAACACACGTGACCGACCTGGCCGTCCTCCAGGGCCCCCTTGACTGGGACGAGTTCGCCGCACTCTACTGGGACCGGCGCCCGGTGCTGATCAAGGCCGTCTCCCCGGCGCCCTTCGAGCTGCGTGAGGTCTTCGCTGCCACCACGCTCGCCACCCGGCCGGCCGGCCCGTACCTCATGCCGCCGACCGCCCAGTTCGCCGTCGGCCGCTTCCAGCAGTCCGAGCCCGCGAACTGGTTCCCGCGCGCCGAGGACGGCACGTTCGACGGCTACCGACGGCGGCTGGACGCCGAGTTGGCAGCCTTCTCGAAGGAGACGCGGTACGCGCTGGTCGTGCACGCCTTCCACGCCTTCCACGCCGGACAGTGGGAGCGCCAGCGGGCGTTCTTCGAGCCGCTGTGGGAGCGCACGGGGCTGCCGCTGTCAGGGGCGATCACCACGCTCTTCCACGGCACCTACGAGCACACCCCGGTCGGCGTCCACCGGGACCGCTTCGCCACCTTCCTGTTCGCCCTCGAGGGCCGCAAGCGGATGCGGTTCTGGCGGGAGCGCCCGTGGACCGAGCCCGTGACCTCCGTGCTGGACTACCAGCCCCACCTGGCCACCTCGTTCACCGCCGAGCCCGAGCCCGGCGACCTGCTGTACTGGCCCGCGGCCTACTACCACGTCGGCGAGAGCATCGACGGCGGGAGCGCGACCAGCGTCAACGTCGGCGTGCCGCGCGAGGCGCACCGCGCGGTCCACGACCTGGACGACCTGCTGCTGGGCAGGACCCCGGACGCGATGGTCGATCCGCACGCCGCCCTGGTGCGGCTGCCCGCTGCCACCGCCCCGCTGTCGGTACCCGGACCGCCGACGGACGGCGCACTGCCCGAGGCGCTGGAGCAGACCCTGCGCCTCTTCCAGGAGTACCGCGACCCCGACCGGATGCAGGACCGGGTCGTCTCGGTCGCGCTGCGCAACTGGAGCGCGTCCGGCCTGTGCCCCGCCCCGCCGCCCGAGGCGCCGCAGCCCCTGGACGACGGCACGGCGGTACGGGCCCGCGCCCGGGTGTTGAGCCGGCCGGTCGGCGGGGCGCTGCTGTGCGCCGCCAACGGGCACGTGCTGCGCTCCTCGCTGACGCGGCAGCAGGTGGAACCGCTGCTGCGCCGACTCACCGAACGGGAGCCGGTACTGGTCGGCGAGTTGACGGCCGGCCTACCGTCCGCCGCCCGCGAGGAGGCCCGCCGCCTGCTGGAGGCGCTGGAGAGCTTCCGCGCCCTGACCCGCGGCTAGTACCAACGCCGTTCGGTGCCCGGCCGGCGAACCGGCGGCGACAGCGCGAAGGTGCTTCGACCAGGCGGACCTGCAACCCGAGGAAGAGGAGAGCCGGGGCCGACAGGGGCAGCCCGCCTGGACGGAGGGGGCGCCGGACCGTGCGGGCATCGCCGGGTCGGGGGGTGGCCGGCGTCCACCGGCTCGGTGAGGTGGACGCCGGCGCCTCCTGGAGCGCTGCGCTCGCGGCCGCCGTGGGCTACTGCAGGCCGTTCCGCAGGCGGCGCAGGGTGGACGCGGCATCCGGCAGGCCGGCTGCGTCCGCTTCGGCTGCGGCCTTGTCGAGGCGGGCCCGTGCCTCGGCGGTGCGCTCCAGTGCCCGGCCCTCGATCAGAGCGGCCATCCGCTGCGCTTCGAAGCGCGGCGGGCTGGTCGCGTACCCGGCGCGGTCGTAGACGGCGACGGTCTGCTCGAACGCCGTCAGCGCCTGCTCCGGCCGACCGATGGCGGCGTACACCCGGCCGCGGGTGTCCAGGCACTGCGCGAGGTCGACGTCCACGCTGCGGAACTGCTCGCGCGCGGCGTCCGGGTACTCCTCGCGCAGCCGATCCGCCTCGGCCAGGTAACCGAGGGCCTCGTCCGCCGCGTCCGCGCCGCGTGCGTCGACCGCTTCGACCGCGAGGGTGCGCAGGGCGTCGGTGAGGTCCGGCAGGACCGGCGCCGCACGGTTGGACTCGAGCGCGCGCTCCAGGGCCGCCTTGGCGCCGTCCCAGTCGCCCGCCAGCGCCAACGTGCTCGCGGCTCCGGCCGCCGCGGAGGTCAGCAGCCCCTTGTCCGGCCACCTGCCGGCGATGTCCGCCAGTTGCAGGTACTGCACCGCGGCGTCCCGGGGCTCGCCCAGCGCGACCAGGGCGCCGGCCAGGTCGGCCCGGATCTGGGCGGTCAACTGCTCCGACTGCGACGGTGCCCGGTCCGTGCCGGCTCCGGCCGGGGGCTGCGGTGAGGTCGGTGCGGCCGGGTCGAGGAGCGACTCCAGGACGGCCACGGCATCGCCGACCGAGCCCTGCGCGCACAGCGCCCGGCCCAGCTGGAGGCGGGTCTCCCGGGCGTCCAGCGCCTGGCCCTCCCGGTCCAGCCGGGCCGCCGCCTCCGAGAGCGCGCGCACGGCCGTCTGGTACTGCCGGGTTTGCAGCGCCATGGCGCCGAGCATCCGGTGCAGCGGGGTCAGCTCCTCGGCGGGCACGTCAGCCGGCGCCTGGGTCAGGGCTCGTTCGAGTTCGCCCATCGCCTCGGTGTGCCGGTCCTGCCCGCCGAGCGCCAGCGCCAGCAGCAGCCGGGCACGAGGTATCCGCCAGTACCAGCCCTTCTCCTCGAAGATCTCCAGGGCGCGGCGGGCGTTGGCCTCGCCCTCGACCGCGGCGCCGTGGGTGGACTGGAACTCGGCGAGCACCTCGTGGGCGACCGCGGACTGCGCCCAGCCGTCCCCGGCGCCCTTGTCGATCAGGCCCTGGGCCTCGGTGGTGAACGTCGCGCTCCACCGGGCGTGCTGCTCCGGCTCGGTGGCGTGGTGCATGGCGTGCCGGGCGGTGAAGACGCGGCAGTGCCGCACCACCAGCTGCCGGCTCAGCAGTTCGCACCGCTCCTCGGTGTCCAGGCCGTCCACCGGGAGCGCCTCGACGCGGGCCAGCAACTCGTCGAGGACCGGCCAGGCCGCCTCGGCCTCGGCTGCGGCAGCGGCACCGTCGGCGTCCTCGCGCACAACGGCACACCAGGCGACCCGCGCCTCGGCAGCGATCGTCCGGGCGTCCTGCCCGGCCTTCGCGTAGAGCTCCACCGCCTCGCCGAGGTGCGCGGCACAGGCCGCCCAGTCGTCACGCTGCGCGGCGCGCTGCGCCAGTTCCGAGGCGATCTCGGCGCCGAACGATTCGTCGGCGGTCGCGGCGTCCGCGTCCTCGGCGCGCTGGATGACCGCGTCCCACAGCGTCTTCCCCCGGGGGTGCCCGGTGCGGTCCAGACGGCGTGCCTCGGCGAGGAGTTCGGCGAAGTCCTCGGGCAGCTCCGGCGAGCCCGTGGTGGGAGCGTCGGAGGACGAGGCGTCGGCCGACGGAGCATCGGCGGCCAGGGTCTCGGTGGGCCGGGCCAGGACCGAGGTCTGCACGCCCAGGTTGAGCTGTGCCACCAGCGGACGCAGGGCCAGTTGCTCCCGGCGCCGGGTGGACACCGCGTCGTTGCCGTTGCGCACGTCGAAGCGCGCCGCCAGCTCGGCGGCCTGCACCGCGACGTCGTCCCGCAGCGCCGCCACGGTCCACTCCGTTCCGAGCGGTCCGGGGCACGGCAGGCCGCCGTGCCCGGTCTCGACCAACCGCGACAGCAGCACCTCGACGGCGGTGAGGAACTCCAGACGGTCGGCCGGTGCACCCATGAACCCGAACGACGCGCGGTTCTGTGCCAGCAGCTCCAGGCCGCGGGCCGCGTTGCCGGTCAGCGCGCAGAACACCAGGTGCCGGCCGAGCGCGACGAGCTCGGCCTCCTGGCCGCGGACCTTGCGGTAGCCGGTGAGGTGCGCGGCCCGGGCCTCTTCGGTCCGCCCGAGCCGCAGCAGCGGCAGCAGGGCCAGGGCCTGGCTGCTGTGCGGCTCGTCGTCGCAGCTGTGGCCGCCGTCGAAGGTCGGCCGGAGTTCCGCGAGCCCGCGCTCGTCCTCGCCGAGCCGGAAGTGGTGGGCGGCCCGCTGCCTGGCCTCGCAGGCCGCGCAGTCGCTGAACCTCGTCCGGCCGCGGGTCGCCCACAACTCGTAGGCCAGCTGCTCGTTCTCACCCAACTGCGCCGCCAGGTGGTATTCCTGGGCATGGACCGGCTGCAGGTCGTGCCCGGCGGCCTGGTAGCGGCGCCGCATCTCGGCGATCCAGCCGCGGATGGACGCCAGCGGCACGTCGGGCGTGGACAGCAGGCCGGAGGTGACCCACTTGAAGTACCAGAACAGCCGGTGGGCCTCGTACTCGTCGAACGACTTCTGGTCGGCGTCCCACAGTTGCAGCAGCCGTGCGAAGGCGACGGGGTACTTCACCACCTCACCGCTGCCGTAGTAGGCGCGCATGAGCTCGATCAGGGTGGAGACGGTGACCTCGGGGTCGCCGAAGCTCTCGGCGGCGTCCACGAGTTCCTCCGCGATCGCCGCGGTGGCTCGCCCCTTGGCCCGGTCCCGGTTCTCGCGCAGGGCTGTGAAGAACTCGTCCCGGGTGGTGGGTGTGGTCGTCACCGCGACCCCTCCTTGTCGGTGCCGGCCGCCTGGGCCGCGAATTCGAGCAGGCCCAGGAACGAGCGGTTGAGCAGCGCGTGGTCCGAGGGACGCAGCGGCCGCCTGGAGAGCAGCAGCGCCTGGCCGTACAGCGCCTCGATCGCCGTCTCGGACAGCTGCGGGTCCGCCGTGGCAGCCAGCTCGGACAGCTTGCGGATCAGCGGGTTGAGGTGGTTGAGGATCAACTGGGCGCGTGGCGCGGAGGAGTTGAGCGAGCCGAGGATGCCCGCCCACAGGTCGTCCGCCCCGGCGGACAGCTCGGCGCGGCGGCGCTCGTGCCGCGCCTCCCGGTTGTCCACCAGCATCGCGGGCATGCCGACGGGCTGGAAGGCGCGCAGTGCCACGTCGGTGTCGAGCCGGTCCGCGACCGCGCGGGCGCGGGCCAGGAACGGCGCGGCGGCCAGCTCGGCGGCCGGGTCGACGCTGTCGAGGTGCGCGGTGACGGTCTCCGGGTCCAGGTCGGTCACGGTGGTCCCGGGGCGGACCCGCGGGAGCTGGTGCACCAGTTCGCGGTCGTAGACGTACCCGCCGTTGACCACTCCGAGTCCGGCGGCGGCGGCGATCGGCGCGACCTGCCGGAACTCCTCCACGGTCTGGGTGACCAGCACCACCGGGTGCGCGCGGGAGAACTCGTCCAGGCTGACCGTGCCGTCCGTGGTCTCGAACGGCAGCCACGGCAGCAGCAGGGCGAGCAGTTCGTCGTCGTACCGGGCCATCGCCTTCACGGCCAGGTGGTGGACGTCCAGGAAGCGTCGCAGCAGTGCCAGGTCGGAGGCGGCCAGTTCGGTCAGCCACTGCCGCACGCGCTCACCGATCGCGTCGCGGACGGCGGCCAGCGTCTCGTCCGCGTACAGCGCCTCGCGCGAGGCGGTGGGACGCAGACCGGTGGTGTCCACCACGCAGGCCACGAAGAAGGCCCACTCCGGGACCAGTTCGGTGGCCTGGTCCGACAGCAGCATGCCCTTCAGGTGCACCCGGTTGCCGGATCGCCTGGTCGGGTGCGCGGGTGTCGGCAGCACGCAGGCCACGCCCTTGAGCCCGACCAGCGGGATGTCCAGGTCGATGGTGTCCAGCGGGGTGAAGTCGAAGACTGCCTTGCCGTACGCGGCCAGCGCCTCGCGGCGGGCGGCGGGCGAGCGGTACGGCCGCTCCCACACCGGCGGTGTGTCGTTCACCCGGCTCACGTCGCCGTGGCGGTCCACGACCTCGACCTCGTACCTCAGCAACGATCCGTAGTGCTTGGCCAGTTGGAGGACGTTGCCGGGCTCCAGCCACTCGCTGCCGTCGGCCCGCGGGGTCAGCGTCACCGTCGTTCCGGGTTGCGCGACCGAACCGGCGGGCAGCGTCCGGATGCTGTACGTGCCGTCGCTCTGGCCGCGCCACTCGACGGCGGACGCGTTCGGCTCCTTGGCGCTGCGCGACACCACGCGGATCTCGTCGGCGACGACGAAGCAGGCGAGCAAGCCGATGCCGAACTGTCCGATGAAGTCGGCCCGTTCGGCCGCGAGGTCGAGTTCGCCGGCGGCGCTGCGCTTGGAGGAGCGGCCGATCGTGGCCAGGAAGGTGTGGACGTCGGCCTCGGTGAGCCCCACCCCGGAGTCCTCGACGGTGATGCCGCCGTCCACACCGGTGCGGATCGTGATGCGCGCGGGGGCGGCCGGGTCGAGCAGTCGTCGCGCCGTGATCGCGTCGACGGCGTTCTGCATCAGCTCCCGCAGGTAGACCCTGGGAGAGGAGTAGAGGTGGTGGGAGAGGAGGTCGACGAGGCCGCGCAGGTCGACCTGGAACGTGTGGCCCGGCTGGTTGGTGGTCACTTGGGTTGTCTCCTACTTCGCCGGCTTGGCCGGCTTGGCCTTCATGCATTCCTGGCGCGCGTTGGCGAACACCTGGCCGGGGTTCCCGTAGTAGGCCCAGGGAAAGCGGGTCGGGTGGTCGCCGATGCGCTCGAACAGCTGCCGGGCGCTCGCCCGGTCGCCTGCCAGCCAGAACGCCAGGGCGAAAGCATTGAGCGCGGGATAGGGCGATTCGGTGGGAGAGTAGTCCGGGTGCAGCACCGACGCGGCCGCGGCCCGCCGGAGCTCCTCGACCACCTCGGGACTCCGGATGTAGGCGGCGTCGTCCGCCTTGGGCAGGTCCAGCCAGTGCTCGATGTGCGCCTCGGCGATCAGCACGCCCATCCCGCTTCCGGGCGGGGCCTTCGCGAACGACTCCCGGGCGAAGCCGTGCATCTCCTCGTGGGAGCCGCCCCACTTCGCGCACACCTGCTGGAGCATGGCCGAGTGCAGGGCCACGTGCGTCGGCGCACGGCGCACTCCGGCCTCGAAGCGACGTCGCGTCACGTCGTGCCCGTGCTCGAGCCCTCGGGAGGCGGTGGTCAGGAAGCACCAGGGGGCTGCGGAATCCGGGTCCGACTCAACGGCCGCGTACAAGTGCTCCTCGGCGGCACGCAGCCGCTCGTGGAACAGGTCGAACTGCTCCCGAGTGACCTGGGAGGCTCGCGCACCGGACCGCGCCTCCCACGCCCACGCGACGTGTCGTGCCCCGCAGACGGTCCGCGCCAGTGGGTCATCGGAGCGGCTGCGCCCGATCTCCAGTAGGAAGTCGCCGGGCAGGTCCTGGACGCAGCCGACCAGCCAGGTCAACCGGCCGTGGTCGCCCTGGTCCCGGCACGGCCGCAGGACCGCGGCGACGCCGTCCCAGTCCCCGCCCGTCACCGCCGTGCGCAGTGCGGTGACCTCCGGATCGTCGTGGTCGTGGGCGAGCGAGACCGGCGGCGGCCCGGAGCGGCGTGCGGCGGACCGGCTCGGGGAGGTGCCGCGCTTCGCAGCGGCGCGCAGGACCACCGCGCCCGTGATCGCGGCAGGCATCAGCAACGAGAGGTGAGACACGAATTCCCTTCCGGCGGCCGAACAGCGGGAGATCGCTCGATCGGCAGCCGCAGATTATCCGACTGCGCTGACGGCGTGACACCGCCTTTTCCCCGCCTCCACGGTTGGCAGGCGCGAGTCCTCGCCCCGCCGGCGCGAATGCCCGGGTTTGCTGACGAACGTCTGGAATGCCCCCTCGAAGACGGCTCGCGGGACGCGACGGCGACGGCGGGCGGTGCTCCGTCCGGAGAGCCGGTGGAGCGGCTTCCGCAGTGGCCGAGCGGCCGTCGGCCCGCACCCGGACGGCGTGACGGGTGGCCAGGGCGACCGGCTCCGCCGGGGTGAGGTGTCCCCCGGGGCTCGGCGGCCGCCGGCTGCTCGCCACCGGTGACGCTTGACCTCCCGCGCTACCGCTGAGCCGCCACGCAAACGGACATGCGAGGACGCGGACCCATCCCGCCGGTGCCTGCCCGGCGGGATGGGTCCGTCGCTCGTCTCGCTTTCCTGCCGCGCCCTGTCGCCGTTGACGCGATCAGCTGGCCCGTGTCAATCGCGACCCGCGGCAGCGTGGGGGCCCTGCAGGAAGTCCAGGTACCGGAGGACTCCGGTGCTGTCCTCGGCTGTCGTCACCAGCCCGACATAGCCGTCCGGCCGGACCAGGACCAGGGTGTCCTCGGTGTATCCGTACGCCGGAGGGCGTTCTTGGACGTCCAGGGTGCGCAGACCGGCGACGCCGGCGGACTCCACCCGCGCCAGCGCCTCGCGGCAGCTGGCGCCCATGCCCAGCAGCGTCGCATGGGGTCCGCGGAAGACGTCGAACAGTCGGGTTCCGTCCGGGCCCGGCGAGTCCGGGGCGCGGTCACCCGCGCGGACCGCCGGGCTGTCGTCGGCAGCGCGCTCAGCGAGGTTCCAACTGAGGGAGCTGTCGCGGTAGTTCAGCCCGAGCTGGTTCGTCTCCTCGGTCAGCCCCTTCTCGGCGCCACCGGTACCCGATATCACGGCTTCTGCGATCTTGTCAGCCGAGGAGCAGGACGTCCGCAGGGTCCACTCCGCAATCGGCAGGCGCTCTTCCTGGTAGGTGTCCAGCAAGCTCTGGTCGGCACCGTCCTTGATCACCCTGGCGAGTTTCCAGCCGAGGTTGTATGCGTCCTGCACGCCGGTGTTGGCTCCGAGCGCACCTGCCACCGGGTGCACGTGCGCCGCGTCGCCGGCTATGAGGGCACGGCCGGATCGCAGCGACTCGGCCATCCGCACGTTCTTCCTCGTGACGGAGAGCCAGGTCGGATTGCTCAGTTTGATGGGCATCCCGCTGATGCGGTCGACCGCCTCCTGCAGCGCCTCCAGCGATGGGGGCGGAAGCGTGCCGTCGGGGGCGACCGACGGCGACGCCTGGATCTGCCAGGAGCGCGACCCCGACAGCGGGCACAGCAGGAGCAGGCCGCGCTCCAAGTCGTACCACTGGTACCAGGCGTCGTCGGGCAAGCCGTCGACCTCGACGTCCCCGACGTACAGCTTCTGGCTCTCGTCCGTGAAGCCCTGGAACTTTATTCCGAGTTGCTTGCGGACGGTACTGCCGCCACCATCGCACCCCACCAGGTAGTCGAACTCGGCCTTCTCGGTCCCGGCCGGCCCGTCCAGCGTCGCGATCACCGAGGTATCGGTCTGGGTGAACTCGGTGAGCGTCGTGCTGCGCTCCACTTCGCAGCCGACCTCGCTCAGCAGGTCCCGGAGGATCTGCTCGACATCGTTCTGGCGGATGTAGAGCATGCGGCGATAAGGAGCATCGGGAAGAGGCGACTTGTCCTCGTACGGAACCACCTCGCTGATCAGCTGGTCGCGGAGGAGCCGCCGGAAGGGCAGCCGCTGGGTGCCGGCAGCCAGCAGCCTGTCGATGATCCCGAAGTCGTCGAAGACCTCGAGGGTCCGGGGCTGCACCCCGGCCTTGGCGCGCGACGCGGTGGTGAACTGCTCCTGACGATCGATGATGCGCACCGGTACGCCGCGGCGCACCAGGTCATATGCCAACGAAAGACCCGTCGGCCCGGCTCCCACCACAAGGACCATTGCTGATTCCATAATAAGAGATGGCTACCTTTCGGTCGTCTGTGAGGCCCGGCACGGGTGCGCCATCGCCGCCATCCGCAGCACCGGCCATGCCGAAAATCGCCTGCGCTCAACGCGCGGGAGAAATTCGGCACGAGCGGCCCGCAGCTACTTCACTACCGCCAGAGCGAATCCGTCCCAGCCCTTGTTGCACACGGTCTGCAGGACGGTGGTTTCCAGCCTGTCGTCGGCACTCAGCGCGAGCAGTGCGGCACGGGCGCCGATCGCATTCGCGTCAGTGCTCCCCTCATCGAGGACGGTGCCGTTCCAGATGATGTTGTCCACGACAATGACCGTGCCGGGCCGGGAGAGCTCGACCGCCCACGAGATGTAGTTAACGTTGTTTTCTTTGTCCGCGTCGATGAAAACGAGGTCGAACGGAGCCGAGCCTTCCTCCTTGATCTGCGGAAGCAGGTCCATCGCCGCGCCGGTGCGCACGTCCACGATGTCCGCGAGGCCTGCCTGCGCGATGCTCGACTCTGCGATCTCGGCATGCTTCGGCTCGTACTCGAGCGTGATGACACGCCCGTTCGGGCCGACCGCGCGGGCCATCCAGATCGTGCTGTAGCCGCCGAGCGTGCCGATCTCCAGGATGTTCCGCGCATTCGCCAGCTTCGCCAGCAAGTGGAGGAACTTGCCTTGCGTGGCGGAGACGCTGGCCGGCAGGAAGCCGTTCTCGTCGATCCGGTCGAGGGCTGACTGCAGATCCTCGTCGTCGCCGACGTACAGATCCTTGAGGAAACCGTCGACGTTGGCTATGGCGGTCAGAACTTCAGCTAGTTCGGAGCTCATTTTTCATCCTCTCGGGCGAGGTCACAGGCATCGCCGCCGGATTGTCTCGACGGCCCGCGGTCAGCTGCGGGGCGCACGGGCCTCGTTCGGTTCGTCCGATTCGGCCTGGCGGCCGCACTCGTCAGGCGACGAATTCGGCGAACCGGCGGCACATACGTCGAACATAAAGCCACTCGGCTGCCTCACGGGTAGACCATGCCACACCCGCCACCGGGCCAGACCATCGTTCAACTGCGGGGCGCATACAGCTGAATACCGTCAACCGGTCCTGAGCCGGTGCCCTGCTCGGGGGCGCAGGCCCAGGCAGGGGCGGGAGGTCTGCGCCGGGCGGTCGGCCCTGCTCACGGTCCAGCCGGAAGCCGTCGCTGCCACGGTGATCGTGACCGCGGAAACCCGGTCCTGTCCACCGCTGCGCCCGGCACCAGGGCTCGCCGGCGTTCTGAAGAACAGCTCATCCAGGGCTTACGGCGAGCGTACCGATCGCCGCGCATCATGGAGGGGAAGGCCGCCCAACGGGTCAGGGCCAGGGCGCTTTCCGTCAGCTTCTCGACACGAACCCTAGGTGCGGATGTCATGAGCGGAGAACAGGAATTCGGGGCCCCCACCCCGCCCGGCGGTTCGGGCAGCGGTGGTCACATCGGTCCGGCCGGCGGTTGGGGGCCGCCCCCGGCCCCGGGGACGTGGACCTCGGGGGCGCCCCCGACCCAGCCGTACGGCTCGGCACCACCGCCCATGCCCCCGTACCCGCCGGGTCCGGTGCCTCCCGGTCACGGTCCCGCCCCGGTCCCGCCCCGGCGGCACCGGGTCCGCCGGTACCTGGTGACGCTCGCGGTGGCGGCGGTGGCCGCGGCGGTGGGGATCGGGGTCAGCCGGGCGTACCTGCAGCCCCAGTCGCCGTCCGGTCCGGTGGCACCGTCCGGCAGCGGCGTCACCGGAAGCACGGATGTGTCCGCCAAGGTCGATCCCACTCTGGTGACCATCAACACCACGCTCGGCTACCAGGGCGCCCGCGCCGCCGGCACCGGGATCGTCGTCAGCTCGAACGGTGAGATCCTCACGAACAACCACGTGATCGACGGCGCCACATCGGTCTCCGCGACCGACGTCGGAAACGGCCGCACGTACACGGCGACCGTCGTCGGCTACGACCACGCCGGCGACCTGGCGGTGCTGCAACTGCAGAACGCCTCCGGACTGGCGACCGCCAAGCTGGGCGACTCCTCGAAGGTGGCGGTCGGCGAAGCGGTGACCGCCATCGGCAACGCCGGCGGGACCGGCACCCCGACCACGGCCAGCGGCGACGTGATCGGGCTCGACCAGTCCATCATCGCGAACGACCCCGGCAGCGGAACGGCCGAGCAGCTGACCGGGATGATCCAGGTGGACGCGAACGTGCAGGCCGGCGACTCGGGCGGCTCGCTGGTGGACTCCAGCGGCGCGGTGATCGGCATCGACACGGCCGGAACCGAAAGCAACGGCGGGGGCGGGCAGCGGCAAGCGGCGTCTCAGGGGTTCGCCATCCCGATCAACACGGCGCTGCCGCTGGCCCGCCAGATCATGGCGGGCCAGTCCAGCACGGACATCCACATCGGGCCGACCGCCTTCCTCGGGGTGGAGGTCGCGACGACGGCGGACAGCGGCTCCGGTCCGGGCGCACTGGTAGCGAGCGTGATCCCCGGCTCGCCGGCCGCGCAGGCGGGGCTCACGCAGGGCGACGAGATCACCGCCGTCGACGGCCAGGTGGTCGACACCCCCGCGGCGCTCACCACGATCATGGCTAGTCGCACCGTCGGCTCCCAGGTGACCGTCCAGTGGACCGACGCCGACGGCGCGTCGCACAGCGCCACCGTCACCCTGGTCAGCGGGCCCGCCGGCTGAACCGGACCGCGCAGCCCGGGTACTGGTGCGCTTCCGGGAGAGATGGGGTCAGCGGGGCAGGCCAGCCGTCCTGACGCGCCATCAGCTCATCGGTGGTGATGGGACATTGACGCTGATCGTCCCGCAGAATAACGCTTGGACTCCTCGGCCGCCTTCGCGGGAGACTACGGTTCCTCACTTCCTCACACGCCTCCGCACGATCACTCGGGGTTGGAATGGGATCGTCTGAAGCGCGCCAGGGCTCGCCGGGCCGGACCTCGGTGCTACTCGCACTTCGTTACTACGGGCGGGAGTTAACCCGCTCGCCACGGCTGGCGCTGCCGGCCATGCTGCTGCCGGCGCTGGGCAACATCGGCATCGCCTACATCGCGCCGCTGGTCGTCGCCAAGCTCGTCGGTCGCATCGCCGCCGACGCGCGGGTCGACAGCGGCAGCACGCTGCCCTACGTGCTGGCCTTCGCCAGTGTCCTGCTGGCTGCGGAGGCGCTGTGGCGCATCGGCCTGCACTGCATGAACCGCCTCGAAGCCCGCGGCATCGAGCACTTGTACGTGGTCGGGATGGACGAACTGTTCGCCAAGGACTCCGCGTTCTTCCACGACAACTTCGCCGGATCGCTGACCAAACGGGTCCTGAGCTTCGCCTCGCGCTTCGAGGAGTTCGTGGACACCCTGACGTTCTCGGTGGTGGCCAACTTCGTGCCGCTGTTGTTCGGGTCGGTGGTGCTGTGGCACTACCAACCACTGCTGGTGGTCGGGCTGTTGGCGATGATCGCGGTGACGGCGGGGTGCGTGGCGCCCCTCATCCGGCGCCGCCAGCGGCTGGTCGACCAGCGCGAGGAGGCGTTCGCCCGGGTGTCGGGTCACGTCGCCGACGTCCTGATGAACATGGACACCGTCCGGTCGTTCGCCGCCGAGGAGCGCGAGGCCGCCGAACACCGGTCCCGCGTAGCGCAGTTGCGCCGGCTGGCGGTGCGCTCCTGGGACTACGGCAACCTGCGCATCGACACGCTGGTCGCGCCGATGTCCGTGCTGACGAACGCGCTGGGCCTGCTGCTCGCGGTGACTCTCGGCGGGGGCAGGCACGGCGTGGAGGCGGTGATGGTCGCCTTCACGTACTACAGCAGCGCGACGCGGATCATGTTCGAGTTCAACCAGATCTACCGACGGTTGGAGAGCTCGATGACGGAGGCCGCGCAGTTCACCGAGTTGCTGATGGAGCCACCGACCGTGCTCGATCCGGCTTCGCCGGAGCCGCTGCGGCTCCGGGCCGCCGATGTCCGGTTCGAGCGGGTGACCTTCGCCCACGCCGGCGCCGAGCCGATCTTCGAGGGCCTCGACCTGGCCGTACCGAGCGGAGCGAAGATCGGCCTCGTCGGACGGTCCGGCGGAGGCAAGACCACGCTCACCCGGCTGCTGCTGCGGATGACGGACCTCGACACCGGGCGGATCCTGATCGGTGGTCAGGACATCAGCAGGCTGCGCCAGACCGACCTGCGCGGCCTGATCGCCTACGTGCCGCAGGACCCGGCGATGTTCCACCGGACACTGCGCGAGAACATCGCGTTCGCCCGACCGGGCGCCACCGACGCCGAGATCCGCCGCGCGGCCGAGGCAGCACACGTCAGCGAGTTCGCCGACGCACTGCCGGACGGCTTCGACACCATGGTGGGCGAGCGCGGCGTCAAGCTCTCCGGCGGACAGCGCCAACGGGTCGCGCTGGCTCGCGCGATCCTGCGCGACGCACCCATCCTGCTGCTGGACGAGGCGACCAGCGCCTTGGACTCCGAGAGCGAGATCCTGGTCCAGGAGGCCCTGTGGCGACTCATGGAGGGGCGCACGGCCCTCGTGGTGGCGCACCGGCTGAGCACCGTCGCCAAGATGGACCGGCTCGTCGTCCTCGACCGCGGCCGGATCCTCGAACAAGGCACCCACCAGGAGCTGCTCACCGCGGACGGCGCCTACGCCAGGTTGTGGCAGCACCAGTCGGGCGGCTTCCTCGACGACACGGCGGGGAGGGCCTCGCGGTAGCGGGCGGGCTGCTGGTCGCGGGCGGCACTCTCGGCGCTCGCCACCTGCCCAGCAGCGGAACGGACGCCGCGTCAGCTGACGCGGTCTCGCCGGCTGCGGAGCATGCGGTTAGGTTGGCCGCTTGTGACTGCTCTTCGTATCGGTGTGATGTATGACCGCTCCTGGGACCCGGCCGGGCTGCCCGGGTTCGCGCGGGAAGTCGAGGCCCTGGGCGTGGACGACCTGTGGGTGGTCGAGGACCTGGGGTGGAACGGCGGGATCTCGGCGGCGGCGGTCGCCCTCGGCGCGACGGAGCGGCTTCGCGTGGGCATCGGGATAGCGCCCGCGCCCCTGCGCAGCCCCGCGCTGCTGGCGATGGAGGTGGCGACCCTGGCCAGGGTCTTCCCCGGCCGGCTGGTGGCCGGAATCGGCCACGGCGTGCGGGAGTGGATGCGGCAGGTCGGTGTCGCCCCGCGGTCGCCGCTGGCCCTGCTGGAGGAGACCCTGACCGCGGTGCGCGGCCTGCTGCGCGGCGAGCGCGTCACCGTGGACGGGCGCGAACTGCGCCTCGATTCGGTGGAGTTGGTTCACCCGCCGGCGAAGGACGCGGTGCCACCGGTGATCGCGGGCGTCGTCTCACCCAAATCCCTGGAGCTGGCCGGCCGTGCCGCGCAGGGCACGCTCGTGGCCGAGGGCCACGGCCCGGAGGACCTGCGGGCGGTCCGCGCGGCCGCGGAGCGGGGCGGCGCGGGCGCGGACTACACCATCACCGCGTTCACCTACCTGGGCGTGGGGGACGCGGCGGCGCCGGCCCTGCGGGACTCCGTCGCAGGGCACGCGCAGTGGCTGGGACGCGATGAGGCGCACACGTTCGCGGCCGGGGGCACGGCGGCCGAGGCCGCGGCGGCACTCGACGCTCTCGGGGCCGCGGGCGCGCAGACGGTGGTGGTCCGGATCTGCGGCCCGGAGCCGGTCACCCAGTTGCGCGAGGTGCTGGCAGCGCTCGGCCGCTGACGGGCGTGGCAGCGCCCTTGGAGTGCGGGGCTCCAAACGACGTGCAGCACTCCTACCCACGGGTGGTTCCCCGGCCTTCGGTCGGGGGACCACCCGTGCCACACGTCCTTCACTACTCCTCCACGCGGACCTTGTCGGCCTGCATTCCCTTCTGGCCTTGCACGGCTTCGAAAGAGACTTTCTGGCCCTCCACCAAGGATTTGAAGCCACTTCCTTCGATCGCCCTGAAGTGCACGAACAGGTCAGGGCCGGATTCCGGAGAGATGAAGCCGTAACCCTTCTCATCGTTGAACCACTTCACCGTGCCGTTCTGCCGCTCGGCCATGTCTCCTCCTGATCGCACTCGGTTGCGCCGACTGCCGTGATCATCTCACGCAGTGCAGTGGAGACGGCACAATGAGCAGTCGGACTGGGTGTCAGAACCGTTCCGGTCAACGCCTGTCCGTCGCAGGTGCCGGTGCCGGTGCCGGTGCCGGTCGAGCAGGTGACTCCCCCCATGAATTCCCGGTCGCCGGCACTCCGTCACACCTGCGGCGGCCCCTGGTCAGGGCGTGCTCCCGGCCGCACCAGGCCATTCATGTGCCAATCATGTGTTATCGGCGTGTTGCCCGAGGCTCCTGCCGCTCCTAGGGTCTCCCGCATTGGACGGCCGATGGGAACCGGTCGTGCTCCAAGGCCCCCGCTCCGGTACCCCCACGCCCGCCCGACACGCGTCTGCGCGTCATCGCGTCAACCCTCGCCCCCACCCAGAGGACCTCGCACATGCGATCTAGAACCCTGTTGCGGCCACGGGCCGTACTCGCGGCGCTGGCGCCGCTGGCCCTGGCGGTCGCCACCCTCGGTACGGGGGCGGCCTTGCCCGCTCGCGCGGCGACACCGGCGTACACCATCACGACCGGCGCCACCGGCGGTTACGGCTACGCCGACGACACACCGGCGTACCCCTTCATCGACAGTGACGGCACGTTCTACTTCCAGTCCTCGCACTCGCTGTACGGCGGCAGCGACACCCGCGCCTGGCAGTTCTGGACCGGGACGGACATCGACACGGGCGTCACCAAGGCCGCGATCTCCTCGGCCCCCGACAACGCGAACACCACGGTCCGCTGCAACAACAGCCCGACCGGGCAGAGCGCCACCAACGACCCCAAGGGCTCCCCGACTTCGGGGTACGCGGAGCGCAACTACTGCGACCTGATCGGCGTGTGGGTCGACCCGGACAGCGGCACCTGGTACGGCGCGGTGCACAACGAGTTCACCCCCTCCCCGTTCCACGACGGCCTGCACTACGACAGCATCGACTACGCGCAGTCCACCGACCACGGCAACACGTGGACCATCGTCAACCACATCATCACCTCGCCGTTCAGCACCCTGCGCGAGAACGACCAGAACTGGACGATGGACTCCGGCGGCACCGTCCACGTGGGCAGCCACTGCCTCAACATCTCCGGGGGCGCCACCACCGCCGGCACCGCGGTCACCGTGAGCGGCTGCAACGCAACCGCCGCCCAGCAGTGGACCGCCACCGGCGGCACCCTGGTCAACCCGGCCTCCCACCTGTGCGCGACCGCCTCCGCCACCACCGACGGCAGCACCTTCACCCTCCAGAACTGCGGCGCCACCCCGGCGCAGCAGGCGTTCACCACCCCGGCCGCCGGGGCCACCGGGCAGATCCACCTGACGGGTGCGTCCACCAGCTGCCTCGACGGCTCCACCGTGCTGCAGTTGGCTGCCTGCGACGATCCCGCGCAGGACGGTCGCCGGCAGTTCCCGAACCAGACGTACTACTACGGTGACGGGGACCCGAAGCTGTTCGTGGACTACGCCTCCGGGTACTTCTACCTCTACTACGACACGCAGATCCTGAACCAGGCGGGCGGTGGCCGGGTCGACCTCGGTCATGTGGCGCGGGCGCCGATCTCCGGCAAGATGGCGCCGTCCTCGTGGCACAAGTGGTACGGCGGCACGTGGACCGAGCCGGGCACCGGGGGCAGGGAGGCCGACCTGGTGGCCTCCGACGCGACCAACCCGAGCGGCTACCTGGACGACGCCTACGACCCCGCCAACCCCGGCACCACCGCGCAGCAGCTGGCCGCCGGTCAACTGCCCAGCGCCGCGCCGCTGGCCTGGCTGGACGTGGCCTACGACGCCTACCTGGGCGAGTACATCAGCATGGCCCGGGCCGAGAACCCCACCACGTCCACCCCGCTGCACGTCTACGCCACCGCCGACCTGTCCACCCAGAAGTGGACCGACATCGGCACGGTCGGCAACCCCAGCGGTGGCGCCTGGTACCGCTCCCTGCTGGACGGCACCAGCAAGACCGCCAACGGCCTGGTGGGCAAGACCTTCCGCGACTACTGCATGTACAGCTGCACGCCGACCAGCGGCACCGAGTGGGTCGACACCACGATCGACACCGACTCGGCCAACCTGCCCGTCCCGCCGGTCAGTTCCGGCATCCCGTACCAGATCGCCGCCGGCGACGGCCAGTTCCTGGTCCAATCCGGGAACCAGCTGACCACCAAGCACCGGAGCAGCGACACCTCCGCGTCGCACGGTTGGACGTTCACCCCCACCGGTGACGGCTTCTTCACCATCGCCAACGCCGAATCCGGCCGGCACATCGGCGTCGACGACAGCACCGACTCCGGTCGTGCCTGGGGCGCCCAGCTCACCCTGGGCACCGGCACCAGCGTCGGCTACCAGTGGTTCCTGCAGCGCGTCAACGACGCCACCATGCCGGCCGACAGCTACCGGCTGGTCAACCGCTACAGCGGCCAGGCCCTGAGCCTGACCGCGGACACCGGCGCCGCCACCGCACCCCAGCGCGACTGGGCCAACACCGGCACCTTGGGCGACACCCACGCGGTCGGCGCCCAGACCCTCACCTTCCCGGCCAGCTCGGCCCACGCGGTCACGGTGACCAACCCCGGCACCCAGCACTCGGCGCTGAACACCGCGATCGCTCCGCTGCAGCTCACCGCCACGGACTCGATCGCCGGCGAGACCTACACCTACCAAGCCACCGGCCTCCCGGCGGGCCTGTCGATCAGCCGCAGGGGCGCCATCACCGGCACGCCCACCACGACCGGCAGTTCCACGGTGACCGTCACCGCGACCGACCGGACCAAGGCGACCGGAACGACGACGTTCACCTGGACCGTCGGCTCGCCCAACCTCATCCCCGCCGGGAACTTCGAGTCCGGCGGCCTGGCCGGCTGGACGACCCACAACGCCGGCGTCGTCACCGACCCTTCGGCCCACGGCCCCACCCACGACCTCCAACTGAAGTCGGGGGCCGGTGATTACGCGACCATGGAGTACACCGTCACCGGGCTGTCGCCGAACACCACCTACACCTACTCCGGCTGGGTCCGCGCCGATTCCGGCAGCTCCACCAGCTTCGGCGTGAAGAACTACGGAGGCGCCCAGGTGACCGCCCACACCTCGGCCACCGGCTGGACCCCGGTGTCGGACACCTTCACCACCGGCGCCACCAGCACCTCCGCCACGGTGTTCTGCTACCTGCCGTCCGCGTCGGCCACCTCCACCGTCGATGACCTGAGCCTCACCGACGGCTGACCGACCACCCCGCCCCCAAGAGGTCCTGAGGCCCGCGGCGCCCTGCGCGCGGGCCTCAGGACGACCCATCGGCCCGGGCCGCCCGCGCGAGCGCCCGCTCGGCCGGCGACCCGGATTCGGCCACCCACCGGAGCCTTGGTCGGCCTCCGCCGGGGCCGGCTCTCCCCAGAGGAAGTGGAGCCCTCATGGCCCGCACCCGAAGAATCACCGCACTGGGCGCCGCCTGCGGCCTGGTGCTGACCGCGGCCCTGTCCATCGCGCCCTCCGCGCCCGTGGCGCGTGCGGCGACCGGCACGACCGCGTGGCAGGCCGGCCGGTTCGGGGTCGACACGCCCGACCTCGTCCGCCGCTCGGACGTGGTCCTGGCCGCACCCAACACCACCCAGGCGCAGTCGATGCCGCTCGGCAACGGGACGCTGGGCGCCGCCGTCTGGGCCGCCGGTGGCTTCACCGCCCAACTCAACCGGTCGGACACGCTGCCGGACCGCAAGTCACCGGGCTGGCTGACCGTTCCGGGCCTCGCCAGGCTCACCGGCGCACCCGACTTCTCCGCCCACCTGGACCTGTACGACGGGACCCTGGTGGAATCGGGCGGCGGCATGACCGCCACCGTCTACGTCCGCGCGGACAAGGACGAGCTGGTGGTCGACGTCACCGGCGCCGATCCGACGTCGCCGCAGACCGCACGACTGGCCCTGTGGTCGGGCCGCTCCCCCCAGCCGCTGGCCTCCGGATCGATCGCCACGCTCGGCGAGACCTGGGTGGACGGCGGCACGCCCGGCGCGAGCGGTGCCACCTTCGGCTCGCTCGGCGCGATCACCGCCGGCGGCCGGGACGTCAGCGCCAGTGTGGTCGACTCCCGGAGCGTCCAGGTGTCCTTCACCCCCAACGCCGACGGCACGTTCCGGCTCGTCGCCGCCGCTCCGCACTGGACGGGCGGCGACGCACAGGCCACCGCCACCACCCTGCTCGGGACCGACGCGACCACCGCCTCCCGGGACCTGGAAGCCCCGCACCTCGCCTGGTGGCACGACTTCTGGGGCGGTGTCGGCCTGGTCAGGTTCTCCTCCGCCGACGGCAGTGCCGACTACCTGGAGAACCTGCGCACCCTGGACCTGTACGACGCCGCTGCCGAGAGCCGGGACACCTATCCCGGCTCGCAGGCCGGGGTGGGCGACCTCTTCTCCGCGTACCAGGACACCCACCAGTGGGACCCGGCCGACTACTGGCACTGGAACCTGCGGATGCAGGTCCAGGCCAACCTCTCCTCGGGGGCGTTCAGCCTCAACGACCCGTACTTCCGGCTGTACAACGACAACTTGGCCGGGATCGAGTCCTGGACCCAGGCCCACATGGGCGACCGCCCGGGCGTCTGCGTGCCGGAGACCATGCGCTTCGACGGCAACGGCTACCTGGTGACGTCCACCGGCGCCGTGCGCCCGCCCGAGTGCGACGCCACCGCGAGCGCCTTCTACAACACCCGGACGGTCTCCACCGGCGCCGAAGTCGGCCTGTGGGTCTGGCAGCAGTACCTGATGACCGGTGACCGGTCCTTCCTCGCGGCCCACTACCAGCTGATGGCCCAGGCCGCCCGCTTCCTGCTCGCCTACGCCACCACCGGCACGGACGGCTACCTGCACACGTACCCGTCCAACGCGCACGAGACCCAGTGGGACGTCCACGACCCCACCACCGACCTCGCGGCCGAGCAGGCGCTCTTCCCGGCGACCGTCCAGGCCGCCCAAGTGCTCGGCCAGGACGCCGATCTGGTCGCGCGGTTGCAGGCCGCGATCCCGCGGATCCGCCCGTTCGCGCGGACCGATGCCGCCACCCGGAGCCAGTTGCTCTCCCCGGCCGACGACGCCGCCGGCCAGGACGTCATCGCGCCGTCCTACGACCCGGCGGCCACGAAGATGAACTCGGAGAACATCGGTCTGGAACCGGTCTGGCCCTACGACCTCATCGGCGACTCGGGTGCCCTGTCCGACCTCGCCAAGCGCACCTACACCGACCGCCCCGACCAGCAGGCCGACGACTGGAGCCTGGACCCGCTGCAGGCCGCCCGGCTCGGCCTGGGCAGCGAGGTGTCGACGACCCTGATCGGGCTCACCGAGAAGTACCAGAAGCAACCGTCGGGCATGGCCACCTTCGTCGGCGACGAGCCCTACGTCGAGCAGCAGGGCGTGGTGGCGGCCGCGCTGAACGAGGCGCTGGTCCAGGACTACGACGGGCTGCTGCGCATCGCGCCCGCCCTGCCGCCGGGTTGGGACGCGGACGGCACGGTGTTCATCCAAGGCGGCAGCAAGGTCTCCGTCCAGGTGCACGGCGGGACGGTGACCACAGTCGGCATCAACGCGGGGTCCACCGGCACCGTCAACCTGCGCAACCCCTGGCCCGGGCAGCAGGTCGAGGTGGTGGACGGGGGCGACGAGACGACGGTCGTGGTGCCCGCCACCACGGCCGCGCAGATCGCCATCCCCACCGCGAAGGGCTCCTCCTACCTGGTGCAGCCGGTCGCGAACCCCGTCAGCTCGCTGACCGTCGCCGCGGTCACCGGCGACCCGGCGCTCCGGCCGCGCACGCTGGGGCCGGTCACGATCGGCCTGCCCGCGACGAGCACCCTGGTCGACGCGGCCGCTTCGCGCTGCCTGGACGACCCGGGCTCCAGCACCACCCCCGCCACCCGGATCGACGTCCGGGACTGCGGCGGCGGCGCCGACCAGAGGTGGACCTACACCCCCGGCAAGGAGCTGACCGTCTTCGGCATGTGCCTGGACGCCTACGCCGGAGGCACCGCTCCGGGCACCTCGGTCATCCTCTGGCGCTGCAACGGGCAGTCCTACCAGCAGTGGACGCTCAACCCCGACGGCACCGTCCGGGGCGTCCCCTCCGGCCTGTGCCTGGACCTCACCGGCGGGGCCACCGGCAACGGCACCCCGATCCAGCTGGCGACGTGCACCGCCGGTGCGAGCTAGCGCTGGTCCAGGGCCTGACCGGCGCCCGGCGCGCGGGGGCGGGGACTCCACATCCCCGCGCGCCGGGTTTCGTCCTCCTGCGGGCCGGGTGTCATCCTCCGGGGCGCCCGGCCGCGGCCGGTTCGGGCGTGCCCGGCGGCGCGGCGGCCCGGGCGGTCGCTCCTAGAGGCCCAGGTCGTCGAGTTCCTTGAGCAGGGCCGAGCGCTCGGAGGGGGCGGTCGGCGCGGTCGGGACGGCGGCACCACCGGGGCGGCGGTCGCGCAGCAGCCAGGCACCCAGGCACCCGCCGGCCAGCCCGCCGAGGTGGTCCAGCCAGCTCACCCCGCCCGGGGCGCTGGGCAGCGCGCCGAACACCAGGTAGGCGAAGCTGGCCGCCATCACCAGGCCGATCAGGCTGTCGATCAGGTGCCGGTCGAAGATCCCGCGCAGCACCACGTAGGCGAAGTAGCCGAAGACCAGCCCGCTGGCGCCCACCGTCGCGATCTGCGGGCTCTGGAAGACCCACACCGCCAGGCCGCTGGTCACCGCCAGCAGCACGGTCAGCACCAGGAACCGGGCCACCCCGCGGTAGGCGGCCAGGAAGGCGAAGACGAACAGCGGCCCGGAGTTGCCCTCCAGGTGGGCCCAGCCGTAGTGGAGCAGCGGGGCGGTGAAGACCGTCCCGAGCGAGTCGAGCTCCTGCGGGCGGATGGCGAACCGCACGGCCAGCGCGTTGCCGTCCGACCAGTTGGCCAACTGCACCGCCCAGACCAGCGCGAGCAGCCCGAACACCACGAAGAACGCCTTGCGCGCCTCCGCGATCATCACCGCCTCGGCGCTGCGGATGTCGCTCTCGGCCATGCCCGCCCCCTCCTGGTCATCTCGCCGCAGATGGTAACAGCGCGTCCGTGCGACCCCCGGGTCCGTGGGTTCGGGTGGCGCGGAGCCGAGATGCGGTGGCGAGCGGGGCGGGCGCATGCTGGAAGAGGCCCGGTGGCCGACGGCACGACCTGCTCGACGGTCGCAACGCGTTCTGGGCCCGAGAGGGGTGCGACGTGACCCGGGATGCCGAACCGGCCTACACCGTGCCGCCGGAACTGGTGGCGAAGCAGCCGGTCGAAGCCCTCGGCGGCGCCCGCAGCGACGCGCGGATGGTCGTGGTGGACCGCCGGAACGGGGCGGTGGAGCACCGCCGGTTCTTCGAGCTCGCCGGGGTGCTGGGGCCGGGCGACGTGCTGGTGCTCAACAACTCGCGGGTCCTGCCGTCCGTGCTGCGCGGCACGGACGAGCGCGGGCACCGGGTCGTGGTGCAGGTCTACTCGCCGATGGAGGACGGCAGTTGGCATGCCCAGGTGGTGGCGGCCGAGCCGGACCGGCGCGCCGGTGAGGAGTTCACCTTCGACGGCTGCGACGGTTCCGGCCGCGGTCTCGACCGCGTCCGGCTGTCCGGGCGGCTCGTCCGGGAGGAAACGCCCGGCGAGTGGCGCATCGTGCTGACGCCGCCCGGGCCGGAGGCGCTGGAGCGGGCCGCCACCCTCTTCTACCCGCACTACCTGGGGTCCCGGCCCCGCCCCGAGCACTACCAGAACGTCTACGGGAGCCGGCCCGGCGGCATCATGCTGCCCTCGGCTGGGCGGCACTTCACACCGGAGCTGTTACGGCAGCTGACCGAACTCGGCGTCGCGGTGGCCGAGGTGACGCTGGACATCGGCGTCAAGTGGGGAGTCGTGCGGCTCGCCACCTGGCTGCGCGAGACCGCGGGCATCACCGAGCCGGTCCTGCCGGAGGGCACCGCCCGCACGCCGGCCGACGAGCGCGGCAACTTCCCCGGCGCGGAGCACTACGACGTGTCGATCGAGACCGCCGACACCATCAACGCCCGGCGCCGGGCCGGTGGGCGGGTGGTCGTCTGCGGCACCACCGTGATGCGGACGCTGGAGACGGTGACCGACGACGCGGGACGGGTCTGGCCCGGGCACGGCTGGACCCGGCTGGTCATCGACCCCGGTCACCGGTTCCGCTCCTGCGACGCCTTCATGACCAACCTGCACATGCCGACCAGCTCCGAACTGCAGCTGACCGCGAGCCTGGTGGGCGGCGACCGGCTGCCGGAGATCTACCGCACGGAGATCGTCCCGCGCGGCTACCGCTTCTACGAGTTCGGCGACTCGATGGTGATCGTCTGACCGATGAGCCGCGGGACGGGACACCCGGGGCGCCACGCCCACTGAGCCACGAGCCCAGCGAGAGAAGGCAACGAGAGGAGAGTCATCATGTCGGAGCTGAACAAGGCGGCGCTGTACGGATCCACCCTGGCCGGCCTCGCCTGGCACAAGTCCAGCTACAGCAAGGACAGCAAGGACTGTGTCGAGATCGCCGAGCTGGACGGCGGAGCCGTCGCGGTCCGCGACTCCAAGAACCCGCAGCTGACCGCCCTGCGGTTCACCGCCACCGAGTGGGGCGCCTTCCTCAAGGGCGTCCACAAGGGCGAGTTCGGCGCCTGACCGCCGGCCGGCCACCACCGACCAGCGGATGGCGGGCCCGTCACCCCTCGGGTGCGGGCCTGCCTCGGCATGCCCGCGATCCGACCCTTGACTTGCGGTGGTGCAGCTGGATTACTTGTCCTTGCCGCACACAGACCGAATGGTCGGTCGGGTGCCGCAAGACGGACATCGGGCCGTGGTCAGGACGGCGGTCGGCGCGATCCCGTGGAGACCGTGCTCGGCGCGGAGGAAGGCAGCACGATGAGCACCGATCGGCCCACCCGCCTCGGCGAGCCGCTTCCCGCCGAACTGCTGGACGACGCCGAGCGGTTGTCGCGGGAGGAGCTGCGAGCCCTCCAACTCACGCGGCTCCGGGACACCTTGCGGCACGCCTACGACAACGTCGAGCTGTACCGCCGCAAGTTCGACGCGGCCGGGGTGACTCCGGCCGACTGCCGCACCCTCGAGGACATCGCCCGGTTCCCGTTCACCACCAAGGCGGATCTGCGCGAGACCTACCCGTTCGGCATGTTCGCCGTGCCGATGGACCAGGTCCGCCGGTTGCACGCCTCCAGCGGCACCACGGGCCGCCCGGTCGTGGTCGGTTACACCGAGGGCGACCTGACGCGGTGGGCCGACGTGATGGCCCGGTCCATCCGCGCCGCCGGCGGCCGCCCCGGGCACAAGGTGCACATCAGTTACGGCTACGGGCTGTTCACCGGAGGCCTGGGCGCCCACTACGGCGCCGAGCGGGCCGGCTGCACGGTGATCCCCGCCTCGGGCGGCATGACGGCCCGCCAGGTGCAGCTGATCCAGGACTTCGAGCCCGAGATCATCATGGTCACCCCCTCCTATCTGCTCACCCTGCTCGACGAGTTCGAGCGTCAGGGCGTCGACCCGCGCTCGACGTCCCTGCGGGTGGGCATCTTCGGCGCCGAGCCGTGGACCGAGGAGATGCGCCGCGAGATCGAGGAGCGGATGGACATCCACGCCGTCGACATCTACGGCCTGTCGGAGGTGATCGGGCCGGGCGTCGCCCAGGAGTGCGTGGAGACCAAGGACGGGCTGCACGTGTGGGAGGACCACTTCTACCCGGAGGTGGTCGACCCTCTCACGGACGAGGTGATGCCCGACGGCGAGGGCGGCGAGCTGGTCCTGACCTCGCTGACCAAGGAGGCGCTACCGGTCATCCGCTACCGCAGCCGCGACCTGACCCGCCTGCTGCCGGGCACCGCCCGACCGGCGTTCCGGCGGATCGAGAAGATCACCGGCCGCTGCGACGACATGATCATCCTGCGCGGGGTGAACCTCTTCCCCAGCCAGATCGAGGAGATCGTGCTGCGCACTCCCGGTGTCGCGCCGCACTTCCAGCTCCGGCTGACCCGGCGCGGCCGGCTGGACCACCTGACCGTCCACGTCGAGGCGCGCTCCGCCGGCGTCGGCCCCGAACAGCGCGACCTCGCGGCCCGGCTGATCGCCCAGGGCGTCAAGGACGGCATCGGCGTCACCGTGGAGGTGGTGGTCGTCGACCCCGAGACCCTGGAGCGCTCGGTCGGCAAGATCCGCCGCGTCCGGGACCTGCGCGACCTGCGCGACCAGTGACAGCCCACCCGGGCGCAGGGTCGCGCCCGGCCTGCCCGCCGTCCCGGGCCTGGTGGGCGACCTGCCGCCGCCGTCCCGGAACGTCGGCGGCAGGACCGCTGCGGCGACCGGTCACAAGACCGCCTCGGCGGCCCCGGTCGGATTCCAGGCCGGTCGCACCGGGTGATCCGCGACAACACTCGGCTCACCGCCCGTCGCTGATCTACAGTGCTCAGCAGTACGTGTCACTTGTTGAACCAGGAGGATGCGCCGGTCATGGCGACTGAGACGTTCGAGTTCCAGGTGGAAGCGCGGCAGCTGCTGCAGCTGGTGATCCACTCGATCTACTCGAACAAGGACGTGTTCCTGCGCGAGCTGATCTCCAACGCATCGGATGCGCTGGACAAGTTGCGGCTCGCGGCGCTGCGGGACGAGGCGGCCGGAGCCGATGTCTCGGACCTGCACATCGAGTTGGTGGCCGACCCCGAGTCCCGGACGCTGACCGTCCGGGACAACGGGATCGGCATGTCGTACGAGGAGGTGATCCAGCTCATCGGCACCATCGCGAACTCGGGTACCGCCAAGTTCGTCAAGGAGCTGCAGGAGGCCAAGGATGCCGGGGCGGCGGAGGGGCTGATCGGGCAGTTCGGGGTCGGCTTCTACTCCAGCTTCATGGTGGCCGACGAGGTCGTGCTGGTGACCCGGAAGGCCGGGGAGACCGGGGGCACCCGGTGGTCGTCGAGCGGCGAGGGCAGCTACAGCCTGGAGCGGCTCGACGAGGCGCCGCAGGGCACCTCGGTGACGCTGAAGCTGCGCCCCGCCGACACCGAGGACCAGCTGCACGACTACACGGCGCCGTGGCAGATCCGTCAGATCGTCAAGAAGTACTCCGACTTCATCACCTGGCCGATCCGGATGGCCGGGCCGGCCGAGGAGGGCAAGGAGCCCGAGCCGGAGACGCTCAACTCGATGAAGGCGCTCTGGGCCCGCTCCCGCGACGAGGTGTCGGACGAGGAGTACCACGAGCTCTACAAGCACCTCAGCCACGACTGGACCGACCCGCTGGAGACCATCCGGCTGCAGGCCGAGGGCACCTTCGAGTACCAGGCGCTGCTGTTCGTGCCGTCGCGCGCGCCGCACGACATGTTCACCCGCGACTACCAGCGCGGCATCCAGCTCTATGTGAAGCGCGTCTTCGTGATGGACGACTGCGAGGCGCTGATGCCGCCCTACCTGCGGTTCGTCAAGGGCGTGGTGGACGCGGCGGACCTGTCGCTCAACGTCTCCCGGGAGATCCTCCAGCAGGACCGGCAGATCCAGCTGATGCGCCGCCGGCTGGCCAAGAAGGTGCTGGCCACCGTCAAGGAGATGATGACGGGCGACGCCGAGAAGTACCGGACCTTCTGGCGGGAGTTCGGCCGGGTGCTCAAGGAGGGTCTGCTCAGCGACGGCGAGAACCGCGAGGCCATCCTCGCCGTCTCCTCCTTCGCCTCCACCCACGACGAGGCGGAGCCGACCACGCTGCGCGAGTACGTGGAGCGGATGAAGAACGGCCAGGAGCACATCTACTACCTGACCGGCGACTCCCGGCCGGCCATCGAGAACTCCCCGCACATGGAGGCGTTCCGGGCCAAGGGCCTCGAGGTGCTGCTGCTCACCGACCCGGTGGACGAGCTGTGGGTGGAGGCCGTTGCGGAGTTCGACGGCAAGCAGCTGCGCTCGGTCGCCAAGGGCGAGATCGACCTGGACGAGTCGGACGACGAGGCGACCGGGGCCGAGGGCGAGCGCGAGAAGCGCCGGCAGGAGTTCTCCGGGCTGCTCGGCTGGATGACCGAGCAGCTCGGCGAGGAGGTCAAGGAGGTCCGCCTCTCCTCCCGCCTGACGGTGTCGCCCGCCTGCGTGGTCTCGGACACCTTCGACGCGACGCCGGCGCTGCAGGCGATGTACAAGGCGATGGGCCAGGAACTCCCGCGCGCCAAGCGGATCCTGGAGCTGAACCCGGCGCACCCGCTGGTGACCGGGCTCAACCAGGCGCACAGCGAGCGCGCGGACGACCCGGGGCTGCCCGAGACCGCCGAGCTGCTCTACGGCATGGCGCTGCTCGCCGAGGGCGGTCAGCCCAGTGACCCGTCGCGGTTCATCAAGCTGATGGCGGACCGGCTGGCCCGTACCGTCTGACGCGTACCGGGGTGGGCGGCGCCGACCGCCCACCCCCTGGTGCCCGGCTCAACCGGCGGCGGCGCCGAACCACTTCGCCAGCCGGATCTCCAACTCCCGCTGGTCGTCGCCCACCCACGCCACGTGCCCGTCCGGGCGCAGCAGCACCGCGGGCGCCTCCAGTTCCTCGCTGACGTCGGCGACGTGGTCGACCCGGTCCGCCCAGCCCGCCGGCGAGAGCCGGCCGGTCGCATCGAGCAGCAGGCCGCGGCCGGCGTGCATCAGCTCGTAGAGGCGGCCCTGCTTCAGCCGCACGTCGCGCAGGCGGCGGCCGAGCAGTTCATGGTCGTCGTCCTCGCCGAAGTCGTAGCGGATGTCGATCGCGGTGATCATCCCGGTGATGTAGCGGTTCACCTCCTCGAAGTCCATCAGCTTCGAGAGCAGTTCCCGCAGCGCGACCGCACCCGCCCCGGTCCCGAGCAGCGTCATCTGCGCGCGGGTGTTGTCCAGCACCCGGGCTCCCACCGGGTGCCGTTCGGCGTGGTAGCTGTCCAGCAGCCCCTGCGGCGCCCAGCCGTTGACCGCGGCGGCCAGCTTCCAGCCCAGGTTGAACGCGTCCTGGATGCCGAGGTTGAGGCCCTGCCCGCCGACCGGCGGATGGATGTGCGCCGCGTCACCGGCCAGCAGCACCCGCCCGGCCCGGTAGCGCTCGGCCTGCCGGGTGGCGTCGGTGAACCGGGACAGCCAGCGCGGCGAGTGCGCCCCGAAGTCGGTGCCCGCGACGGCCACCAGCTGCTGTTTGAACTCCTCGAAGGTCGTCGGGGCCGTGCGGTCCTCGGCCACCCCGGCGGCGGGCACGATGACGCGGTGCACGCCGCCGCCCTCGTCGATGGTGCCGAACCGCAGCTGGGTCTTGCGGACCTCCGCGACGACGGCGGCGACCTTCTCCGGATCCTCGGTCAGCTCCATGTCGCCCAGCAGCGTCTCGACCGTGGCGGGCTCGCCCGGGAAGCCGATGCCCACCAGCTTGCGCACCGCGCTGCGGCCCCCGTCGCACCCGACCAGGTAGCGCGCGGTCAGCCGGCTGCCGTCCGCCAGCTCGACGGTCACCGCCTCCTCGTCCTGGCTCACCCCGACCACCTCGCAGCCCCGCCGGATGTCGGCGCCCAGCTCCCGGGCGTGCTCGGTGAGCAGCCGCTCGGTGACCGGCTGCGCCATGGTCAGGCCGTACGGGTGCGCCGTGTCCATCCCCTCCGGCCACGCCTTGTGGACGCCGCCGAAGAATCCGCCGATCCGGAACTTCTCACTGACCGCCAGGCACCGCTCCAGCAGCCCGCGCTGGTCCATCAGCTCCACGCTGCGCGCGTGCAGGCCACGGCCGCGGGTCTCCGGCGTCGGCTCGGTCAACTTCTCCAGCACGACCACGCGCACCTCGTGCAGCCGCAGCTCCGCGGCCAGCATCATCCCGGTCGGTCCGGCACCGACGACGATCACGTCGATCAGGTCAGTCAAGGAGTCCCCCATGTCCGCAGGTTCTGGCTTCGAGCGGTGATTCTGCGGGATGACCGGGGCCTTGCCGCAAGGCCCCCGTTGCGCTATACGTTGAGAGTGGCGAGGAGTGGCGATCCCGCCTACTCGTCCTCCCGCTCCCCCTCGGGCGGCCGGATCGGCCGCAGGGCCGCCCAGAGGCCCATCACCGCCGCGAATCCCAGCATCACCAGGCCCACCCACAGGTTGACGTTCCAGCCGCCCGTCTTCAGCCGGTCGGCCTCCGTGGTGGCCGTGGCCCCCAGTGCCGTCAACACGGCGCCGTAGCAGGCGAACAGGAACGCGATGATCAGGCGCAGATCGAAGAACACCCCGGACCTCCCTCACCAGTAGACGATGCTCAGCGCCGTGGCCAGCGCCAGCACTCCGATCGCCAGCAGACCCGGCGAGCGGTACCAGGCGTCCTTCTCGGCCCGCACCCGTGGCGTCAACGACCAGACGAGTCCGCCCAGTTCGCTGTCCGGCTTCGGTGCCGTCGCCAGTGACAGCGGCACGCTCACCGCGATGTCCATCACGAACGCCGCGCTCGCCGCCACGAAGCTCGGGCCCTGTCCGGACATGTGCAGCACGTGGTGCCGGTTCAGCTGGTCGATGGTCACCGCGGCCGCCGTCCCCACCAGCAGCCCGACGCCGCCCGCCACCGGGCTGGTGCGGCGCCAGAACATGCCGAGGATGAAGGTGGCGAAGAGTGGTGCGTTGAAGAAGGAGAACAGCGTCTGGAGGTAGTCCATGATGTTGTTGTAGTGACTGGCGATGAACGCCGTCCCGACCGCGATCGCGCACCCTGCCACCGTGGCGATCCGGCCGACCCGCAGGTAGTAGTGGTCCACCCGGTCCCGCACCACGTAGGACTGCCAGATGTCGTACGTGAAAACGGTGTTGAACGAGCTGACGTTCGCCGCCATGCCCGCCATGAACGCCGCCAGCAGCCCGGTGATCGCCACCCCCAGCATCCCGCTCGGCAGCAGGTCGCGGATCAGCAGCTCGATCGCGTTGTTGTAGGTGACCCCGTTGTTCAACGTGCCCCCGCTCGCCTTGTACGCCGCCAACTCCGGTGAGAGCACGGCCGCGAGCATGCCCGGGATCACGATCACCAGCACGATCAGCGCCTTGGGGTACGCCCCGATCAGCGGGGTGCGGCGCGCCGCCGACATGTCCTTTGCCGCCAACGCCCGTTGCACTTCGGCGAAGTTGGTGGTCCAGTAGCCGAACGAAAGCACGAAGCCAAGGCCGAAGACGATGCCCAGCACCGACAGGGCGGCGTTCTCGATCCCGGTGAGGTTGGTGCCCGGCCAGGAGTGCAACTGGAGTTCGGCATCGGCGTTCAGGGCGCGCACCCGCGCCGCCAGCCCGTCCCAGCCGCCGACCCGGTGCAACCCGACCAGGGTGATCGGCACCAGCATCGCCACGATGACGAAGAACTGCAGCACCTCGTTGTAGACGGCCGCCGAGAGCCCGCCCAGGGTGGTGTAGGCCAGCACGATCGCCGCCGCCGCCAGCACCGACACCCAGAGCGGCCAGCCCAGCAGCAGGTTGACCACGGTGGCCAGGGCGTACAGGTTCACCCCGGCGATCAGCACCTGGGCCAGCGCGAAGCTCAACGCGTTGACCAGGTGGGCGAACCGGCCGAACCGGCGCAGCAGGAACTCGGGCACGCTGCGCACCTTGGAGCCGTAGTAGAACGGCATCATCACCAGGCCGAGGAAGACCATGGCCGGGATGGCGCCGATCCAGTAGTAGTGCACGGTCGGGATGCCGAACTGCGCGCCGTTGGCGGTCATGCCGAAGATCTCGACGGCCCCCAGGTTGGCCGAGATGAAGGCCAGGCCGGTGACCCAGGCGGGCAGCGCCCGGCCGGCCAGGAAGAAGTCCAGGCTGGCGGAGACCGAGCGGCGGGCCATCGTGCCGATGCCCAGCACCAGCGCGAAGTAGAGGGCGAGCAGGGCGTAGTCGACGGGCTGGGCCTCGAGGCGCAGCTGGATGGCGGCGAGTGGCGTCATGGCGACCCCGGTGGAGTGGCTGCCCCTGTGGGCGGTGGCGGCCCACGGTAGGCGCCCGCCGGCCCCGCCCCCGGCCAGGCGCGCTCGTCGCACCGCCGAACGGGGCACCGGCCACCCTCGTCGAGCCGCCGAACGGACGCACCGCCACCCGGCCACCGGCGTGGTCCGTTGCCGCACCTCACCTCGGCTGCTGGGCTGGCTGGGCGTCAGGGTCCGGAGGACGAAAGAGGGCGGGTGTGGCGGAGAGCGAGCGCGGCCGGTGCTGCGGATCCGCCCGGTTCGCCCTGCTGCGCCGGCGGGACCGCTGGCGGGCCCGGCTGCTGGAGGGCTGCGTCGGCCGGTGTGCCGCCGCCCGGCACCGGCTGGCCGGCTGGCGCCGGGCCGACCCCGGCCGGCGGGCGGTCCCGGCGGGGCTCGGGGAGCTCGGCTGCCGCCTGGCGGAGGCTGCCTGCCGCGTCGCCGGCCGGCTGCTGCACTGGGCGCTGACGGCCGCCGCCGGGGTGCTCCCGATGCGTGTCGGCAGCACCGCCTCGGAGCGGATCCGGCACGTCTTCGTCCTGGTCCTGGAGAGCCGCTCCTTCGACCACATGCTCGGCGCCTCCACCGGCGCCGTCAGCCCGGACGGCGAGCTGCGCCCGGGCATCGGCGTCGACCCGGTGACCGGTGCGGCCACCACCGTGGACGGTCCGGGCGATCAGCGCAACAGCCATGCGGGCACCGACTACCGGATCCGGCTCGGCCCGCCGTTCGTGCTGCCGGTGGACCCGCCGCGCGAGTTCTGCGACGTCCGACTCCAGCTGGCCGGAAGCCCGACCGACGGCCGCCCGCACGACGACCGCTGTGCGTACACCGGTGACTACCCGCCGATCGACCTCAGCGGCTTCGTGCGGAACTACGCCGACGAGGCCGCCCGCAAAGACGGTTCGGCCGACCCGGGTGCGGTGATGGCCTGCTTCACGGACCGACAGGTGCCGGTCCTGGCCACGCTGGCAAGGGAGTTCGCCCTCTGCGACCGCTGGTTCTCCGCGTTGCCCGGCCCCGCCTGGCCCAACCGGTTCTTCCTGCACGCGGCCAGCTCGGCGGGCCTGGACCGCAGCCCGGACCCGTCGGAGACGATCGGCTCCGAGCCGGCCGGCTACCACTTCGAGCACGGCACCATCTACGAGGCGCTGGACGGCAAGGGCCTGCCCTGGCGGGTGTACTCGGGCGACGCGCTGCCACAGGTCTCGGCGCTGGCCGGGATGGACCTGCGCCGCCTGCTCACCCGCTACCACCACGTCGACGACCTGTCCGACCACCTGGGCCGCCGCCACTACGACGCCGCCTACACCTTCATCGAGCCCTGCTACGGCCATGTGCCCAGCCACGGCGCCGGCCTGCGGGGCGGCAGCGGTCAGCACCCGCTGGACGACGTGACCCGGGGCGAGGCGCTGATCAAGCAGGTCTACGAGGCGGTCCGGCGGTCCCCGCACTGGGAGTCCAGCCTGCTGGTGATCACCTATGACGAGCACGGCGGCTTCTACGACCACGTACCGCCGCCGACCGCGGTGCCGCCCGGTGACTCGGTCGACCCGGAGCACAACGCGCACGGCTTCCGGTTCGACCGGCAGGGCGTGCGGGTGCCGGCCGTGGTGGTCTCCCCCTGGGTGCCCGATCTGCGCTCGCCGGGCGTTCCGGGCCAGAACTGCAACCTGGTCGACCACACCCAGTACGACCACGGCTCGCTGCCGGCCACCGTGGAGCAGCTGTTCGGGCTGGAGCCGCTGACCCAGCGGGACCGGCACGCCAACCACTTCGCCCATCTGCTGTCCGCCCGCACGCCCCGCACGGCCCCCCTCACCCTGCCGGACCCGGCCGACCCGGGCCCCCGGGAGGTCCACGGCCGGACGGACGGCGACCGGCTGGTCGCGACGGCCGACCCGGCCGTCGCCGCGCGGCCGTTGACCGCGTCGGTGCGCGGCTCCCTGCAGACCGCGGCGATCCTGCACGCCCGGCTCGACCCGGAGCAGCACGAGCAGGTGCGGCAGCGGGTCGCGGCGATCGGCACGGTGGGCGAGGCCGCCCGGTACCTGGTGGAGGTGCGCGCCCGGCTGCGCGAGCACGGCGTGCCCACCGCCCGGCCGCGCGAGCACGGCGTGCGCACCGCCCGCCCGGGAGGGGCGGCGGGCACCTGAACCGCCCGGCCCTCGGCCTCGGCATCCCGGCGGTGGCCGCCCCGGGCCGCGGACCGGGCCCGGACGACTGCCTGCGTCCGCTGACCGGACGGCGCCACGGCGACTCAGCCGGCCTCCACCTCGGGTGCGGTGAGACCGCTGCGTTCGGCCAGCACCCCGCCTTGGAAGCGGCTCTCCGCGCCGAGCGCCAGCAGCGCGTCGGCGATGTGCCGGCGGCAGGTGCGCAGCGACATGCCGAGCCGGCGGGCGATCACCTCGTCCTTGGCGCCCTCGGCGAGCATCCCGAGCAGCGCTCGCCGCAGGTCGTCGCCGACCGCGCGGTAAGCCGCCTCGGAGCCGCCGGTGAACGGGGTGGCGGTGGCCCACAGCTGGTCGAAGACCCGGCAGAGGTAGGCCACGATGTCCGGGTCGCGGACCAGCACCGCGCCGTCCCCGGAGCCACCCTCGGCGCGCACCGGCAGGAAGGCCACCGCCCGGTCGAAGACCACCGCCCGATCGGGCAGCTCGGCGGCGGTGCGGTACTCGGCGCCGGCGGCGGTGAGCGTCTCCACATAGCCCTGGGTGGCCAGGTTGCTGCGCGCCGAGTGCTGGTAGAGGGTGCGCATCCGGATGCCGCGGTCCAGCATCGCCAGGTCCCGGTTGACGGCCTGGGCGAGCCGGCCGGGCTGCCGGCCGCCGCCCGGCTGGATGGTGAAGACCTCCTTCTGGCAGCGGGCGGCCTCCTCGCCGAGCATCGCGGAGACGGTCGTCAGGTCGGGCAACCGGTCGCCGCCGGCTTGCCGGCCGCGCTCCCGCAGCGCGGACCGGTACTTCGGCATCAGCGCCTGCAGCTGGTCGCGGGTGGCCTGGGCGCGGGTGCTGGCGGCCGCGATCCGCGCCTCCAGCGGGCCGAGCGCCTCGGCCGCCGCGGCCTCCGGGCTGGTCGGTATCAGCAGGTCGGGCCGTCCGGGGGCGGGGCGGAGCAGCCGAAGTGCGAGCAGCACCTCGGTGGCGTGGTCGAGCTGCGCCCGGCTCAGGCCGGCGACCGACGCGGTGCCGGCCGCCGCCTGCCGGTCGAGCCCGCCGCTGGCCAGCACCTGGTCGAAGAGCCGCAGTGACACCTCGTCAAGGACCGGTAGTTGGCCGAAGTCTGTACCGTTCTGCACTTTTCACCCCTGTATGCGGCCCCCGTCTTAACCTGCCATGCACGGTATTGCCATTGATCACCTCTGGACGACCAGCCACTCGGCGGGGTGAACTAGTCGATATCCGGACGGGGTGTCAACGGTCCCACCGTCCGGACGTCACCCGGCAGGCACCGGTTCCGCGGGTGACCGTGCGACGTTCCCGAACCCCAGGAGCTGGCCCATGGCCCCGAACTCCCGCCGCGGCTTGGCACTGCTGCTGCTCGTCGGCACCCTGCTGACCGGCGCCACCGCCACCGCCCAGGCCACCACCCGCCCCGGCGGCGCGATCCACGCCGACAGCACGGGCGGCGTCCAGTTCTCCGTCCCCATCGTGATCAAGGACACCAGCTGGGGCGACTGCGTCTGCCCGCCGTACAACCTCAAGTAGGACCCCGCCCGTACCGTCCGGACCCTCAGGAGGAGCTCGCGATGACCACCGCGACCACCCCGCACCGCCGCCGCGTGGACGAGAACAGCTGGCTCACCCCGCAGCAGGCGGCGCACTGACGGAGCCCGCACCAGAGCACGGTCGGACGGCCGGCCAGGTCCCGCACGGGGGACCGCGTCCCTTGTGGGAGGGACAACCGACCGCCCGACCGGACACCCCGGCCGCCGGGGCCGACCCACCCGATCCGCCCGCACCCGAGCAGCCCTCGCCCCGCTGCCCCGGCCCCGCGGGCGCTCCGCCGGTCAGCCCCCGGCGGCCGTCATTCGTCGCCCCCGCACGACGGCTCGGTGCGCGGGCGGTTCGGTGTCCGGTTCAGTACACCAGGTACCCGGGCCGGTGGCCCTCGTCCTGGATCTCACCCGATGCCTGCGCCCGCAGTTTGTGCGAGAGGTCGTCCAACGCGCGCCACGCGGCGACCTCCTCGCCGATCCTGGCCAGCGGCCGGTCCTCGGCGCTGCGGACCGCGTCGCCGTGGCCGTGCAGGTTCGGGGCCCTCGTCCCGACCAGCCGGGCGTCACAGTGCGTGTTCACGCCGTCTTCCTCGAAGCTGAGCTCGACATCCCATTGGTTGCGCATGGTGTGCCTCCCTACCTCATCCCCAGCGTGAACCCGCCGGGCTGGTGCCGCAAGCGCCCCGGTGATCACGGGCGGGCCTTGCCCAAGCGCACCCGCGGCAGCAGGATGTGACGGACCGTACGAGCCGAGCGGAGGCCCCGCATGCCGATCCTGCCCGAACCGCCCGAGCTGCCCGAACCGCCGGACCTGCCAGAGCCCGGCGAGCTGCCGCAGACCCCGCGGCTGCCCCACTTCACCGGCCTGCCGCACCTCACGGACCTGCCCGAACCGCCCGAGCTCCCCGCGCAGCCCGACCTCCCGCAGGCCCCCGAACTGCCCGCGCCCCCCGACCTCCCGGACGGCCCCGATCTGCCCGAGTAGCGGCATTCCTGACGAGCCGTCAGGACGATGCGGCCCGCTGCCGGACCTCGGCCACCAGCCGCGAGCCGGCGAAGGCCGCGGCGACCTGGAGCAGCCAGGCGGCCTCGGCGGCCACCGTGCCGGGCACCGGCTGCGGCACCCAGCCCGGCCCCGCCGGCTCGCCGCCCGGCCGGCCCGCCCGCCGGGCCTCCAGGGCGGCGGCCAGCGCCGCCGCCTCCAGCAC
This sequence comes from Kitasatospora humi, assembly GCF_020907985.1. Taxonomy (GTDB): domain Bacteria; phylum Actinomycetota; class Actinomycetes; order Streptomycetales; family Streptomycetaceae; genus Kitasatospora; species Kitasatospora humi. Next base: position 71,018 of record NZ_JAJJPA010000006.1, read on the forward strand.
CGCGCCGTCCGGCTCGCCGCCGGCCCCGACGGCCGCCAGCCACTCGGGCAGCTGCGGCTGCAGGTACGGGCGCAGCGCGAGCTGGCCGTCCCGGATCTCGATGATCCGCCGGTAGAGCGCGAACTCGGCGGTGCGCAGCGGCGGGCGCCGAGTCGGGCTGGGCGCCAGGGCGATGCCGGGGACGGCGGTGTGCAGGGCGGACCAGAGCGGCTCCAGCGCCCGGTAGCGGCGGCGGGCCCGGAGCCAGCGGGCCGGTGCGGTGATCCGGGCGCCCCAGCGGGTGGCGCCCCAGACGGTGACGGAGGCGCCGCTCACCGCGAGCAGGGCGCAGATCGTGCCCAGCACGTCGGAGGGGGCGTCCTCGCCGCTGTCCTGGCTGCCGCGCAGCAGCACCGAGACCACGTCGTCCGCGGTCCACAGGCTCCAGAGCACGCCGACCGCGGCCGATGCCGCCATCAGGCGCAGGCCGGTGCGCAGCAGCCCGGCGCCGGCGCTGCGGGTCTGCCGGGCCAGCACGGCGCCGAGGACGGCCAGGCAGCACACCGCGTAACCGCCGAACAGGGCGTCGTAGCCGGCCAGCAGCCAGCGGTCGGCGCCGTGGGCGAGCAGCCGGTCGCCGCGCACGCTGGGGTGGGCGGCGTGCACCAGCACCACGAGCAGCACCGACACGGTGAGCAGGGCGGCGCTGTGCCGACGGAGCAGGCGCCGCGACCGCGGTCGGCTCTCCGGTTCGCCCCGGTCCCGCAGCGTCAGCGCGAGCAGCACCAGCAGGCCGACGGCGGCGGTCTTCAGGAGGTCGCCGAGCAGCCCCGGGGCCGTACCGTCGTCCAGGCGGCCCAAGGCGGTCAGGGTGGCCCGGGCCCGCATGACCAGGCCGCCGCCGAGGCAGAGGGCGAAGGCGATCGCGTAGCGCTGGACCCGGTCGTCGGGCTGGCGGCGGGCGGCCGCGATCCGCTGGCCGGCCAGCAGCAGGAAGAGCGCGGCGGACAGGTAGGCGGCCAGGTCGGCGGGACCGAGGTCAGACATGGCGCCCCGGGCGGCTCTGGGGAAGCCCGAACACCGAGTCGGTCCAGGAGAGTTGACCGGGCGCCACCGGCGGTGGGGGCTCCTGGCGCTGGACCCGGTGCAGGATCAGCGAGGCGACGAGTTCGGCCTCCTGCTCCTGCGGTTCGGCGTAGACGGTACGGCCGAGCACCCGGGTGACCAGTTCGCCGGAGAGGCTGGGCAGCAGGGCCCGGGCGGCGCCGAGCCGGGCTTCGGCGTTCTCGTGGTGGCCGCAGAGCAGGTGGGCGGCCTCGTGCAGCAGGATGTGCTGCTGGTGCAGCGGGGTGGTGTCGGCCAGGTAGACGATGCAGTCGGCCCGGTCGGTGGTGATCAGCAGGCCGCAGGGCAGGGTGGGGCGGGCGGTGACGGGGATCAGCTCGATCGGCCGTCCGCGCCGGGCGGCGAGCAGCCGGATGAACGCCGCGGCGTCGAAGGGGTCGGGTAACTCCAGGTCGGCCACCCGCTTCTGACATCGCTGCCAGAGCCTGCGGCGCTGCCGCACGCGCGCCCGGTCCGCCCCGATCCGCACCGCAGTCCCTCCCCGCCGACCCCGCGCTACTTGCCGCCGCCCGCGCTCTCCCGGCGGGCGATCACGTCGATCAGGTCGCTGACCGTACCCACCCCCTCCGGGGAGAGGTTGACCGCCCGCAGGGCCACGCTGCGCACCCCGGCGTCCCGCAGGGCACCGAGCAGTTCCAGTTCCTGGGCGATGGTCGCGCCCTGCTCGTCGTCGAAGAAGTAGGCCACCGGGACCTGGAAGAACTGGGCCAGCGCCTCCAGGTGGCGCTTGGTGGGGTTGTCCCGCCGGCCGGTGCGCAGCTGCCAGAGGTAGGTGGCGGAGAAGGTCTCGCCGGTGGCCTCCCGGCAGGCCTTGGCGACCTCCTCGTGGCTGTACTGCTCACGGTTGGGACGACGCACCACCCGGAACAGGCCGTCGATCTTCTCGGCCAGCGTCGTTCCCCGCGCCTGGGACTCCGACATCCCTCACCTCCAGGGCCGCGCCCGTTACCGTTCCAGCACGGGCGGACGCAGCGATCGATGCCGTTCATCCTAGTTCAGAGCGTGACTCGCTGTCAGCGCCGCGGGGGGTGATCGCCGCACTGTACGCCGTCGGCGGAGCCCCGGCCAGACCTTGCCTCGGGCCTGGGATGGGAGTTTCATGACCGGTACGGGAAGTTCCGCACGGTTGGCCCGCAGCGCGGTCACCCGGGGCCCTAGGAGCACCGCCATGATCACCGAACTGGCTGTGGAGCACGTCGAGTTCACTTGCGGACACTGCTGGCAGCAGTGGGCCGCCGACTACAACGTCATGCACTACCGCGACGAGGACGGGGCCGACTGGGAGTCCTTCTCCAAAGCCGGCATCCCGACCGCCTCCCCGTACTCGACGAGCGGCGGTGCTCCGTGCCCGGAGTGCCACCGGCACTGGGTGGGACACCTGTCCTCCCGCCACCTGCTGCCGCTGCCGGGCGCCGGCGGGTGACCGGCCCGGTTGGCGAGCCGCCCGGGCCGGTCGCCGGCCGGCGCCCGGCCGCGGAGGGGGTGCGGCCGCGACCTCAGACGCCGACCGCCTCCTCCACCTCCTCCTCGGCCGTTGCCGCACGGTCGGCCGCGGTCCGCCGCGCCGCCAGTTCCACCCGCCGCTCGTACCAGCCACCGGCCGCCACCAGCGCCAGGCCGGCGGCCAGCCAGAGCGCCAGCGAGAGCACCCGGCCGCCGAGGCCGACGCCGCCGCCGAAGTAGAGGATCGACCGGGTGCCCTCGACGAACCCGGCGCCGTCGTAGAACCGGTGCAGCCAGCCGAACAGGCCGGGCTGCAGGGCGGGCTGGAAGACCCCGCCGGAACTGGTGAAGTTGAGCATCACGAAGAGCAGCATCAGGGTCAGCGTGGTCCAGCGCCTCAGGAAGCTGTGCAAGCCGGTGCCGATCATGACGATGCCGGCCGCGTAGAGCCAGGCGAGCGCCCAGACCTCCGCCTGCCGGTGGTCCACGACGTGGTAGACGGGCCCGGCGACGACGATCCCGATCACGCTGACCGCGAGCGAGACGGCCAGGCCGACCAGCGCGCGGCCGCGCATCGAGAGTGCGGCCCCGGCCGCACCGATCACCGCCACGCTGCCGTAGGCGCCGACGCTCAGTGCCACCAGCAGGAAGAAGATCCCCTGCCCGGTCGGGTCGCCACTGGCCGTCGGGACCAGGTCGGTGGTCCTCATCGGCACTCCCTGGGCGTCGGCGACCTGGGTGAACACCTCCTGGACGGCGGTCTTGGAGGAGTCCGAGTTGGCCGTGGCGACCAGCAGTTCGGGGTTCCTGGCGTCCGGCACGAAGGCGCCGACCAGGCGCCGCTGCTCGACCTGGTGGGCGCCCGCCGCGCGGTCCGGCACGGTGCTGACGTCCAGCGCGCCGCCCGCCCGCTGCTGGATCCCGGCGGCCAGTGCCCGGGCCTGCGGGCCGTCGCCGATCACGGCCACCTGGAGGTGGTGCGGCGTGGGCTGGTGGAAGGCGCCCTGGTAGGCGAGCGCCATGCCCAGGCACATCAGCAGCGGGGTGAGCAGGTGGCTGACGAGGTGGGTGAGTGCGTGCCGGGTGGAGGCGGTCATGCCGGGCGCGTCCCTTCGGATGATGAGTTGGCTATTGCAACTGACGGGGCTGAGTCAAAGGTGCTAAATGCAACCTTTAAGGTGCACTATACAACCGGTGCCTCGAACGGCCCATTCCGCGCAGCGCCGACGGCGTCCTGCGGGCTGCACCGTGGGGCCGCCGGGCCCCGGTCGGACGCCGGTCTCCACCCGGCCCCGGCCCGGAGTCCGCCGGTCTCCACCCGGCCCCGGCTCGTAATCCGCCCCGGCCTCCACCCGGCCCGAGCTGCCGGCGCCGGCCGCCGATGCCCCGTTCGCCCCAGCGGTGGGAAAATGGGAGGCCAACGCGGGAAGCCCCCCTTCGAACGGCGGCAGCCATGGACGCAGTCGGTCAGGAGAGCGGCAACGACGACCGTCGCAGTGCGGCGGACGGCACCCTGGGTCGCGCCGAGGGCCTGCAGATGGTGCCGATCGCCACCGCGCTGATCCGGCGCGACGGGCGGATCCTGCACTGGAGCGAGGATGCCGAGGCGCTGCTCGGCTACACCGCCGCCGAGGCCGTGGGACAGCCCGCCGCCCGGCTGCTGGCCACCGAGGAGCAGCGCCCCGAAGTGCTCTCACTGTTCGAGTCGATCCTCGCCGGGCAGCCGTGGTCCGGCGTCTTCCCGGTGCTCCACCGCTCCGGCCACTTCGTCGACCTGGAGTTCCGCACCCACCCGATAGCCGGCCCGGACGGCGAGCCGCTGGTGCTCGCGGTGGCCTCCGACGTCACCGCGCTGCGCCGGATCCAGGCCGACCTGGCGATCCTGGACGGCTTCTTCAGCCAGTCCCCGGTGGGCATGGCGGTCTACGACGACGAGCTGCGCTTCATCCGGCTCAACCAGGCCCTGGCCCGGATCAACGGGGTGTCGGTGGCCGGCCACCTGGGCCGGCGGATCACCGAGGTGCTGCCCGGCATCAACGCGGACGAGATCGAGGCCGTGATGCGCCACGTGCTGGACACCGGGGACGTCGTGCTGGACGCCCGCTCGCACGGCATCACGGCCGGCGACCCGGGCCGGGAGCACGCCTGGTCGGCCTCGTACTTCCGGCTGGAGGACCCGCCGGGCAAGGTGCACGGGGTCAGCTCCACCATCATCGACGTCACCGACCGCTACCAGGCCGAGTCGCGGGCCGCCCGGGCCCAGGAGCGGCTGGCCCTGCTGGTGGACGCCAGCGCCTCCATCGGCACCACACTCGATCTGCACACCACCGCAAGGGAGTTGGCCGACGCACTGGTGCCCAGGGTGGCAGACCTGAGCGGGGTTTTCGTGCTGGACCCGCTGGTCGGCACCGAGCCCGTGCCGCCCGGCGCCGGGGTGCGGGTGCGCCGGCTGGCGCTGGCCACCTCCCTGCCGGACTACCCGACCGAGTACCTGCCGATCGACGCGGTCTACGACATCGACCCCACCTCCCCGTACGCCCGGGCGATGGCCGACGGCCGCACCATGGTGGTGCCGTCCTGGGACCTGCCGCCGCTGGCCACCGGCTTCAGCGGCGAGCAGATGCGCGACTTCCTCCGCCGCCGCTCCCGCTCGGTGCGGATCACCCCGCTGGTGGCCCGCGGCACGGTGCTCGGCATGGTGGTCTACTCCCGGCGCCGCGCGCGCGAGTCGTTCGCCGCCGAGGACATCACGCTCGGCGACGAGTTGACCTCCCGGGCCGCCGTGGCGATCGACAACGCCCGGCTCTACACCCTGGAGCGGCGGGCCGCCGAGGCCCGCCAGCGCGCACTGGACCAGGCCAACACCGCGACCGGCCGACTGGCCCTGCTGAACGAGGCGTCCAGCCGGATCGGCACCACCCTGGACCTGCCGCGCACCGCCGAGGAGCTGGTCGAGGTGGTGATCGGGCGGTTCGCCGACTTCGTCACGGTCGACCTGCTGGAGGCGGTGCTGCTCGGCGACGAGACGCCGACCCTGCCGTCCTCCGGTTCGGCCACCATGCGCGCGGTGGCGGTCGGCGAGGTCGACGGAGGGGAGATCCTGACCGGGGCCGCCGACCCGGTGGGCGGCAGCTCTCAGTCGGCCGCACTGTACGCGCAGAGCCTGCGCACCGGGCACTCGATCCTGGTGCCCCGGGTGACCGAGGAGAACCTGGCCACCATCGTCGCCTCCCCCGACCGGATCCAGCCGGCCCTGGAGTCCGGCATCCACTCCTACCTGATGGTCCCGCTGGTGGCCCGCGGCCGGGTGCTCGGCGGCGCCGAGTTCATGCGGCTGCGCGGCAACCCCGAGCCGTTCGGCGCGGCCGACCTGGCGCTGGCCGAGGAGTTGGTCGCCCGGGCGGCGGTGGCGATCGACAACGCCCGTCTCTACCGCCGGGAGCGGGACACCGCGTTGACCCTGCAGCGCAGCCTGCTGCCGCAGCAGGTGCACGACTCGCCGGGCCTGGAGGTCGCCCACCGCTACCTGCCGGCCAGCCAGCTCAGCGAGGTCGGCGGCGACTGGTTCGACGTGGTCCCGCTGCCCTGCGGCCGGGTGGCGCTGGTGGTCGGCGACGTCACCGGGCACGGCCTGCGGGCCGCCGCGACCATGGGCCAACTCCGCACCGTGGCACGAACGTTGATCACCCTGGATCTGGATCCGGCGCGGGTGCTGCACCAGCTGGACGAGGCGGCGACCAGCGCCAGCGAGGGGGCCGGCGAGGGCCAGTACGCGACCTGCGTCTGCGTGGTGCTCGACCCGGTGGACCGGGTGTGCACGGCTGCCTGCGCCGGACATGTGCCGCCGGTGGTGACGGCACTGGACGGCTCCGTCCAGGTGCTCGACCTGCCGACGGGCGCACCCCTCGGAGTCGGCGGGGTGCCGTTCGAGAGCGTGGAGTTCACGCTGCCGCCGGACGGCCTGCTGGTGCTCTGCACGGACGGCCTGATCGAGCGCCGGGACCGCGACCTGGACGAGGGCCTGGAACTGCTGCGGGGCATCGTGGCGCGCCGGCAGCACGCCGAGCTGGAGCAGTCCTGCGACGCGGTGCTGGCGGAGCTGGTCACCGGCGACCGGGAGGACGACATCGCCGTGATCATGGCCCGGGCCCGGGTGATCGGCCCGGACCGGATCGCCACCCTGTCCCTGCGCGGCGACCACGCCCAGGTGGGCCACGCCCGGCGGTTCGCCCGCCAGGTGCTCACCGACTGGGGCCTGGCGGCGCTGATCGACCAGACCGAGCTGCTGACCAGCGAGCTGATCACCAATGCGCTGGTGCACGCCGGCGCCCCCACCGAGCTGCGGCTCTACCGCCACCAGATGCTGACCGTGGAGGTGTCCGACGTGGACAGCCACTCGCCCCGGATCCGCCGGGCCCACGAGGTCGACGAGGGCGGACGCGGCATGCACCTGGTGAACGAGCTGGCGCACCGCTGGGGCAGCCGCGGCACCCGGGACGGCAAGGTGGTCTGGTTCGAACTGGAACTGCCGCTGGGGGCGGACCAGCCGTACTGACGTCCACGGGGGTTGGTGCCAGGGGTCACCTGGGGGTGCATGCCCGAGCGACCGGCGTTCGGCGGTGCCGGGGCGTTCGCGACGGCGGCGCCGGGGCGTTCGCGGCGCGCCGCCGGGGCGGGTTTCGCCCCGAGGTCGGTGCCGGGCCTGTTTTCGGACAGCCAAACGGCTATCCCGCGATCTTCATCGCAGGCGCACGGCGCGCCGGACTCTCGCCGTCCCGATTGATCTGCAATTGTCCGTCTATCGGACAGTCAAATCTGCTCTCCAAGCAGTTCCTTCGCCGGCAGCCTCTTGTCTGAAAGGGCGTGGACACGATGGAATGCGTGAGCTTGTCGGGACAGGCGTTCCAGAGGCACGCGTGCGTCCGACCCTCGTACGCGCACTCTGCCAACCCTCTCCTGACGTCTTATCAGACGAAAGGATGTTCATGATCGGCTGGCGCAAACCGCAGCTCGCAGCCGTCACGCTCACCGCCGCCTCGCTCGTGCTGGCCTTCGGGACCAGTGCCAACGGCGCTCCGGCCACCGCCGCTCCGAACGCCCAGGCGACGTCGGAGAGCGGCGCCCCCGCTCCGGTGATCGTGATTCTCAAGGACCAGCTCACCAGTGCCCCGGCCGACGCCGGCCACCTGGGCGCCCGCAAGAAGGAGGCGAACCAGGCCCAGGCTCCGCTGCTGGCCAAGGTCCGCGCGGGCGGCGGCACCAACATCAAGAGCTTCGTGGTCGGCAACGCCTTCTCCGCCACCGTCAGCCCGGCGCTGCGCGCCGAGCTCGCCAACGACCCGGCGGTGGCCCAGGTGATCGCCGACGAGACCGTGCGGGTCACCCCGCCGGCCCCGGCCAAGCCCGGCACCGGCACCGGCACCGGCACCGCCCAGGCCCCCAAGACCGCCACCGCTCCGTCGGTCGCCAAGGGCGACTCGCAGGACCCCAACGCGGTCTGCCCGAGCGACCCCGCCAAGCCGCTGCTCGAGCCCGAGGCGCTGTACTCGACGCACACCGAGTCCACCGCCGGCGCCCCCGGCGCGCACGAGATCGCGGACGGCACCGGCGTCAAGGTCGCCTACATCGCGGACGGCCTCGACCCCAACAACCCGGACTTCATCCGGCCCGACGGCTCGCACGTCATCACCGACTACCAGGACTTCTCCGGCCAGGGCTTCTTCGCCCCCGCCGGTGACGCCGAGGCGTTCGGGGACGCCTCCGCCATGGTCGCCCAGGGTCGGCAGAGCTACGACGTGTCGAAGTTCGTCAACACCACCCACCCGCTGCCCGCCGGCTGCAACATCCGGATCGAGGGCATCTCGCCGGGCGCTTCGCTGGTGGCCCTCAAGGCCGGTGGCGAGACCTTCCCGAACTCGGCGATCCTGCAGTCCATCGACTACGCGGTCACGGTCGCCCACGTCGACGTGCTCAACGAGTCGTTCGGCAGCAACGTGACGCCGGACAGCGGTGCCCACGACACCATCTCGCTCTTCAACGACATGGCGGCCAAGGCCGGTGTCACCGTCACCGTCTCCAGCGGCGACGCGGGCATCAACGGCACCGTCGGCACCCCGTCGACCGACCCCAACGTGATCTCCACCGGCGCGTCGACCGACAACCAGAACTACGCCCAGACCGGCTACGCGGCCTTCCAGTTCTCCAACGGCACCTGGGCCAACAACCGGATCTCGGCGCTGTCCTCCGGCGGTGTCACCCAGGCCGGGCGCACCGTCGACCTGGTCGCCCCCGGTGAGTCGGACTGGGCGCTCTGCTCGGCCGACGTCTCGATCTACACCGAGTGCACCGACTTCAACGGCAAGGGCAGCCCGATCCAGCCGTTCGGCGGTACCAGCCAGGCCGCCCCGCTGACCGCCGGCGCCGCCGCCGACGTCATCCAGGCCTACCGGGACAGCCACCAGGGCACCTCGCCGTCGCCCGCGCTGGTCAAGAAGTTCCTCACCGGCACCGCCGCCGACCTCGGCCTGCCGGCCGACGAGCAGGGCGCGGGTCTGCTGAACGTCCGGGCCGCCGTCGAGGCCGCCCGCGGCTACCAGGCGCCCGCCGGTGACCAGAAGAGCAGCACCGTCGCCGTGACGACCGGTCAGATCGACGACACCGGCCAGCCCGGCACCACCCGCACCGCCGACGTCACGGTGGTCAACACCAGCGCCAAGCCGCAGACGGTGGCCGCGAGCACCCGCACCTTCACCCCGCTCGGCGACGCCCAGCAGACGGTGCAGATCAACTCCAGCACCGACCCGCAGTTCCCCTACGCCACCAACGGCGCGCCGTGGGTCGCCCACAAGGTGACCTTCGACGTCCCGGCCGGCGCCGACCGGCTGGCCGCGTCGATCGCCTGGCAGGGCGCCCCGCAGAAGAACGGCACCGCCACGGTCACCCCGGTGGTCCGGATGACCCTGCTGGACCCGTCCGGCCGGTTCCAGACCAACACCCGTCCGCAGGGCGGCCCGGTCTCGGCCAACTTCGGCATCGTGGACGTCCCGCACCCGGTGGCCGGCAAGTGGACCGCCGTGCTCTACACCCCCGCGGGCAGCGCCGGCTTCACCGGCCCGGTGCTGCTGGACACCGCCACCCAGAAGGCGGTTCCGGCGGGCGCGGTGAGCCCGCAGGTCACCGACCTGAAGCCGGGCCAGTCCAAGACCCTCAAGGTGCAGCTGACCACCCCGCCGGCCGGCGGTGACGCCACCGAGTCGGTCGTGCTCTCCAACTCCAACGGCACCACCACCAGCGTCCCGGTGGTGCTGCGCAGCCTGGTGCCGCTGAACGGCTCCACGGGCACCTTCACCGGCGACATCACCGGTGGCAACGCCCGCGCCGGCTCGCCCGCGCAGACCTTCGCCTGGGCGTTCGACGTGCCGAAGGGCCACCAGGACCTGCGGGTCGGCCTGACCGTCGCCAAGGACCCGAACCTGCTGATGCAGGGCGTGCTGGTCAGCCCCAACGGCACCCCGGTCGACGCCGAGTCCAACGCGGTCTTCGACGCCAAGGGCAACATCTCCAGCACCACGGCCGGGGTCTCGGCCACCACCGTCAACCCGGTCGCGGGCCGCTGGCGGTTCGTGCTGAACGTCTACAACCCGGTCTCCGGCGCCGAGCTCAGCCAGCCCTTCACCGGCACCGTCGGCCTCGACCAGGACAAGGCCGGCGCGCCCGGCCTGCCGAACTCGACGAGCAGCAAGCTGCCGGCCGGCAAGCCGGTCCAGGTGACGGTGAACTACACCAACAACACCGCCGCCGTGCAGCAGGTGCTGGCCGACCCGCGGCTCGACAACCGGGTGGACCTGCCGCTGGTGCCGCTCGGCGGCTCGGCCACCGTGTCGCTGCCGCTGACCGCCAGCTCCACGGTTCCGGGCTTCATGGTTCCGCCGGGCACCGACTCGCTGACCGGCGTGGCGGGCTCCACCACCCCGGCCCAGCTGGAGCTGAGCGGCCCGACCGGCTCGCCCGACCTGTTCGGCGACCTGAAGAAGGCCCAGGACGGCTCCACCGTCTCCGTGGTCAAGGACTCCGGCAGCGCCTCGCAGCCGATCGTCCCCGGCTTCTGGGGCACCTACGTCCAGCAGATCGGCCCGTTCCCGGCGGCCGGCGCCCCGGCCGGCAGCTCCAACCTGACCGCCTCGGCGCACACCCTGGCGTTCGACCCGGCGCTGACCTCCAGCACCGGTGACCCGTACGCCGCCGCCTACAACGCCACCGCTCCCGCGGTCACCCCGCTGTCGCTGCAGCCGGGCGCCAGCGGCAGCCTGCAGCTCACCATCACCCCGCAGGGCAAGAAGGGCAGCGTCGTGCACGGCGTGCTGTACCTGGTGTCCGGCCCGGCCGGTGCGGCGCTGGCGAACAACACCATCAGCGTCACGGGTTCCGTCCTCGCGGCGCTCCCGTACAGCTACACCGTGAGCTGACGCTCACCGCCCGGTTCGAGGCCGTCCCCACCCGCGTGGGGGCGGCCTCGTCCACGTGTGGCACCCTCGGTGCGTGAACGCCGCATCCCGCTCCCCCGTCCGCAACCCGATCGGCGCCCACGTGCCGGTGGCCGGGCGCGGCCTGGTCGGCACCGGCCTGGCCTACAACGAGCGGATCGGTGGCGAGGCGGTGCAGGTCTTCGTGGCCAATCCGCGCGGCTGGGCCACCCCCGCCGGGAACCCCGCCCACGACGAGGCGTTCCGCACCGCCTGCGCCGAGCAGGGCATCCCCGCCTACGTCCACGCGCCCTACCTGATCAACTTCGGCTCCGACAGCGTCACCACCCGCGAGCGGTCCACCGCCTCGCTGCGCCACTCGCTGCTGCGCGGCCACGCCATCGGCGCCCTCGGGGTAGTGGTGCACACCGGCTCCTCGATCGGCGCCGACCGGCGGGCTGCGGCGATGGCGCAGGTCCGCGCCGATCTGCGGCCGCTGCTGGACGAACTGGACGCCCTGGGCGACGCGGCCCCCTGGTTGCTGCTCGAACCCACGGCCGGCCAGGGCGCCTCGCTCTGCTCGCGGCTGGAGGAGCTCGCCGAGTACCTGGACGTGCTGGACCGCCACCCCCGGGTCGGCGTCTGCCTCGACACCTGCCACGCCTTCGCGGCCGGCCACGACCTCGCCGCCCCCGGCGGCGTCGCCGCCGCACTCGACGCCCTCACGGACGCCGCCGGTCCCGGCCGCCTGCGCCTGATCCACGCCAACGACTCCAAGGACGTCGCCGGCGCCCGCAAGGACCGGCACGCCAACATCGACGACGGGCACATCGGCGCCGCCGCCTTCCGCGATCTCCTCGCCCACCCCGCCACCGCCGGTGTCCCCTTCATCCTGGAGACCCCCGACCGCTCCGCCGCCCCCGGCTTCGGCCACCCCGCGGACGTCGCCCTGCTGAAGCGGCTACGCGCGGAAGCGGCCGCGGCACCAGCGGCCACGCCGGATCGACGAGCCGCCCGTCGACGACCGGCCCACCGGACTGCTTGACCAGGCGGGAGTACGGCACGGCCCAGTGGGTGAGGGCCGCGGTCGTCAGGGCCGGGCCCCCACCAGGTGCCGGCGCTGCCCAGCGGCCGGACCGGGCGCCAGAGTTTCCGGACGGTGCACTCCCGGGCCGTGCGCGCGGGGCTCAGGCGAGCCAAGGGCAGGGCAGCCGCAGCAGCTCAAGCGCCCGGCCGGCCACCGCCTCCGCGTGCGGCGGCACACCGCCGTCCGCCAGTCCCCGCGTCAGGTGCACCTGGAGCGCCTGGAGGGTGGCGAAGATGTTGAACGCCCAGGCGGGTACCGGTCCGGGGCCGCCGCCCTCCAGGGCCTTGGCCGGCACGTCGAGCCAGCCGGTCGCCTCCGCCTCGGTGAGGCCGGGCTCCAGCAGGATGCCGGTGATCGCCCGGGCCAGGCGGGCGTCCTCCATCTGGAGGTACCGGTGATCGGCGTCGGCCGCCGCGATCCGGCGGGCGCAGAGGTCGAGGAGGTCGGCGCGCTGCTCCGGGAGCGCGCGGGCGAAGGCGGCGGCCGCGTCCGCGCCGTGCGCGACGGCGTGCAGCCAGCCGAGGCGGTCGTCCCAGCCACGGGTGTCGGGCTCGGCCGGGTACCAGCGGGCGAAGGCGGCGTACCAGCGCTGGACGGTGCCCTGGTCGATGGCGCCGGGCAGTTGCCGACTGCGCGTCAGCACGCAGCGCAGTACCAGCGGCGCGAAGGTGCGCGCCTGCACCTCGGGGTGGTCCAACCGCGCCACGGCGGCCTCGCCGAGTGCGACCAGCTGGTCGTCGAGCCGGCCTTCGCGGACCCACTGCGCGCTGGCGGTGTAGGCGTGATCGTCGCGCACCACCGGGTCGGGCGAGCTCAGCATGGCCGCCAGCTCGTCGAGGAGCTCCGCCGCGGGGACGTCAGCGGGGAACGGGAACCCGGTGGCAGCCAGCAAGGCCCAGTCGATCGGTGCGTACGACAACGCGTCGGCTCTCCCGCCCGGTGACGACGACTCTTGAGCCATGTCCCACGGAGGCTCACACGACAGTCTTGCAGGCATCGTACCGCTTGCGGATCCGCTCGGAGGCGCCGGCCGTGCTGGTCACCGCGGCGGCCCGACTCCGGGGCCGCCAGCGGGCCGACCGAACGTCCAGGTCGCCCTGGCCCGGAGCCACCAGGCGGCTCGCCATCGGCCACGTCGCCGAACTTCCCGATCTGCTGGCCGAGTTGTTGAACCGTCCCTACCGCAACCCACACTGGCGAGGTCAGTAGCGCATCCCCATCACCGTCAGCACCTCTGCCAGGGTGCGGTCGGCGACCTCGTTGGCACGGGCGTTGCCGCGCGCCAGGACTTCGCGCAAGTAGGCGCGGTCGGTGGCGAGTTCGGCGCGGCGCTTGCGGATCGGGCGGAAGTAGTCGTTGACCGCGTCGATGACCGCGCTCTTGAGCCGGCTGGCGCCGCCGTCGCCGATGTCCTCGGCGAAGCTGCCCGGATCGCGGCCCTGGCAGAGCGCGCCGAGCAGCAGCAGGCTGGCCACCTCGGGTCGGCCGACCGGATCGTAGCCGATCCGGCGGTCGGCGTCGGTCTTGGCGCCCCTGAGCAGGGTGGCGGTCTCGTCCTCGGTGGCGCCGAGCGAGACGGCGTTGCCGCGGCTCTTGCTCATCTTGCCGCCGTCGGTGCCGAGCAGCCGGGGCGCCGCCGACAGCAGCGCCTGCGGCTCCGGGAAGAGCGGTGAACCGGGTTGGGCGTAGCGGGCGTTGAAGCGGCGGGCGATGGTGCGGGTGGCCTCCAGGTGGGGCAGCTGGTCCTGGCCGACCGGGACCAGGCCGGGCTTGCAGAACAGGATGTCGGCCGCCTGGTGCACGGGGTAGGTGAGCATCAGTCCGCTGACCGCCGCCTGCCGGGAGTGCGCGATCTCGTCCTTGACGGTGGGGTTGCGCTGCAACTCCGAGGCGCTGATCAGACTGAGGAAGGGCAGCAGCAGCTGGTTGAGCGCCGGCACCGCACTGTGGGTGAAGATCACCGCCCGGTCCGGGTCGATCCCGATGGCCAGGTAGTCGAGCACCAACCCCTCGACGTACTCGGCGAGTCGGTCGGCCGTGTCGCGGTCGGTGAGCACCTGGTAGTCGGCGACCACGATGAACACCTCGGCGCCCTCGGACTGCAGGCGGACCCGGTTCTGCAGCGTGCCGAAGTAGTGACCAAGGTGGAACGGACCGGTGGGCCGGTCGCCGGTGAGCACGCGGGGGTGGGGGTGCGGCATCGGTTTCTCCTCGTCATCGGGTGGGCGGCCGACCGGCGGCGGCCCGGCGAGGATCACAACGAAGGGCCGTCCGTCCGGACGGCCCTGGGCATGGTGGATGCGCGGCCGTCCTAGGACGGCCACCAGCTGAGGCAGAGCAGGCGCGTGCGCATGGGCCCCACTGTAACGCGTCCCGCGCGGTTCAGGGGAGCGCTGCGTGCCGTTCACTCGGCGGGAGGGCCGGACCCCCTACCGTGAGCGGTCATCGGCGACCCGGAAGCGAGGACATCCATGCACCAGCCCAGCGACGCCCCGACCGAGCAGCAGCCGGGCGGCACGGTGACCCGGCGCAGCGCCCTGCGGTTGACCGCCGGCATGGGCGGCGCCGCACTGGCCGCCGCCCCGCTGCTCACCGCCACCGCGGCGGCTGCTGACGATGCCTCAGCCCATGGGCAGGGCCAGGGAGAGGACCAGGGCTCGCCGCTGCTGCTGACCCGTCCCGAGTCACTGGGGGCGCCCGCCGTGGAAGGCCTGCACCTGACCTTCGGCGCGGACCCGACCACGCAGCTGACCGCCTCCTGGACCACGGACGGCCCGGTGCGTCGGCCCCGGGTCCAACTGGGCAGCCTGGAGGGCGGGTTCGGCCGCACGGTGGATGCCGAGACCCGCACCTACGTGGACGGGGCGAGCGGGCGCACGGTCTACACCCACCACGCGCGGATGGAGAACCTGCGGCCCGGCGGCTACTACACCTACGCCGCCCTGCACGACGGCGGCCGGCCGGACGCCGGCACCTTCCGCACCGCGCAGCGCGGGCGGCAGGCGTTCACCTTCACCTCGTTCGGCGACCAGGCGGTGCCGATCACCACCTGGCAGCCGGACGGCAAGGGCGGCTACACCTCGGTGCCCAGCGGGATCGCCTCGCCGGCCTCGGCGGACATCGTGGCCGGCATCGAGCAGGTCGACCCGCTCTTCCACCTGCTCAACGGCGACCTGTGCTACGCCAACATCTCCCCGGACCGGCTGCGCACCTGGCAGGGCTTCTTCGCCAACAACACCCGCTCCGCCCGGTTCCGTCCGTGGATGCCGGCGGCGGGCAACCACGAGAACGAGAAGGCGAACGGGCCGATCGGCTTCTCCGCCTTCCAGACCCGGTTCGACCTGCCGGGCAACGGCGGTGACGCCGAGTTCGCGGGGCTGTGGTACTCGTTCACGGTCGGCTCGGTGCACGTGGTGGTGCTGCAGAACGACGACGTGGCCTACCAGGACGGCGGCGACGCCTATCTGCACGGCTACAGCGGCGGTGCCCAACGAGCCTGGCTGGAGAAGGACTTGGCGGCGGCCCGGAGGGACGACTCGATCGACTGGGTGGTCGTCTGCATGCACCAGGTGGTGATCAGCTCCTCCGACGCCAACGGCGCCGACCGGGGCGTCCGCGAGCAGTGGGGACCGCTCTTCGACCGCTACCAGGTGGACTTGGTGGTCTGCGGCCATGAGCACGACTACGAGCGTTCGCTGCCGGTGCGGGGCGTGGTGCCGGGCTCGGAGACGCTGACCCCGAATCCGGTGGCGACGGCGACGGACGTGATCGACACGTCCCGGGGCACGGTGCACATGGTGCTGGGCGGGGGCGGCACTTCCTCGCCGAGCAACGGGAAGTTCTTCGAGCCCGGCAAGGCCAAGGTGATCACGGGGGTGGGCCCGGTCGGCGGCAACGGCAAGCGCCCGCCGGTGTACGTGTTCGAGGACGCGCCGTGGATCGGCGTGCGCGATCTGGACCATTCGTACGGCTTCGCGGCCTTCACGGTGGATCCGGGCAACCACCCCGGTTCGACCACCAGCATGCACGTGACGTACTACGCGGTGGCCCAGCCGGACGGGACGATCAGCCCGCTGGAGAACTTCGTGCTGCACCGCAAGCGCTCCGACGGCAGGTAGGGGTCCGCTCGCTGGAGCCAGGAGCCGGGAGCCAGTGGCCAGGAGCCGGGAGCCGCGCTCGCCTTCGGGCCTGCGCGGCTCCCGCTTTTGCGCGGGTACTCGTTGACATCGCCAGACTGGAGGGCCAGGCTAAGCAAGCGCTTAGTCAGTCTCACCCCCCGAGGATGCCATGACCGAGAACCCCCCCGGGCTCGACCTCGCGAAGCTCCGGGCGCACCTGGGCACCGGGCCGCTGCAGGCCGAGCTGATCCAGGGCGGCCGCTCCAACCTGACCTACCGGGTGACCGACGGCACCGAGCGCTGGGTGCTGCGCCGCCCGCCGCTGGGGCACGTGCTGGCCACCGCCCACGACATGGGCCGCGAGTTCCGGGTGCTCGGCGCACTGCACGGCTCGCCGGTGCCGGTCCCGCGCCCGGTGCGGCTGACCGACGACCCCGAGGTCATCGGC
The DNA here is from genome assembly GCF_020907985.1 of Kitasatospora humi. GTDB lineage: Bacteria > Actinomycetota > Actinomycetes > Streptomycetales > Streptomycetaceae > Kitasatospora > Kitasatospora humi. The sequence goes on from NZ_JAJJPA010000006.1 coordinate 87,680, forward strand.
GCCCCCTTCTACCTGATGGAGTTCGTCGACGGCACCGCCCACCGGGACAGCGCGGCCCTGGCCGCCCTCGGCCCGCAGCGGGTCCGCGCGCTGGCCGACCGGCTGGTCGACACCCTGGTCGACCTGCACGCCATCGACCCGGCAGCAGTCGGCCTGGCCGACTTCGGGCGCCCCGAGGGCTTCCTGGCCCGCCAGGTGCGGCGCTGGGGCAAGCAGTTGGACGCCTCCCGCAGCCGCGAGGTGCCCGGCATCGAGGAGCTGCGCGCCCGACTGGCCGAGACCCTGCCCGACTCCCCCGCGCCGACCCTGGTGCACGGCGACTACCGCCTGGACAACGTGCTGGTGGGTCCGGACGACCGGATCAACGCCGTGCTCGACTGGGAGATGTCCACCCTCGGCGACCCGCTCACCGATCTCGGACTGCTGGTGATGTACACCGAGCTGGCCGAGCAGTTCGACGGCGTCATCCCCGGCGTGGCGCTGGCCCCAGGCTTCCCGGGCAGTGCGGAGTTGGTCGACCGCTACGCGGCCGGCGCCCGGCGCGACGTGTCGTCGGTGACCTGGTACGTGGCCTTCGCCTCCTTCAAGCTCGCCGTGGTGCTGGAGGGCATCCACTTCCGCTTCCGGCAGGGCGGCACCGTCGGCGCCGACTTCGACCGGATCGGCGAGCTGGTGCCCGCCTTCGTCCAGCACGGCCTGCACTCCCTCAAGGAGCACTGAGATTCATGGACTTCGCCTTCGACTCCCGCACCGAGGCACTGCGCGAGCAGCTCACCGCCTTCCTCACCGAGCACGTCTACCCGGCCGAGTCCCGGCTGACCGTCGAGCCGGACTGGTCAACCCCCGCGGTGATCCGCGAACTCCAGCGGGAGGCCCGCGCGCAGGGGCTGTGGAACCTGTTCTTCGTGGACAGGACCGGCCTTCCTGGCGAGCGCGGTGCCGGCCTGACCAATCTGCAGTACGCACCGCTCGCCGAACTCACCGGCCGCAGCATTCAGTTGGCGCCGGCCGCGGTCAACTGCGCGGCCCCGGACACCGGCAACATGGAGTTGCTCAACGAGTTCGGCGACGAGGCGCAGCGCAAGCAGTGGTTGGAGCCGCTGCTGAACGGGGAGATCCGCTCGGCCTTCGCCATGACCGAACCGGAGGTGGCCTCCTCGGACGCCACCAACATCCGCACCCTGATCACCCGGGACGGCGACGACTACGTCATCAACGGCCGCAAGTGGTACATCACGGGCGCGATGAACCCGGAGTGCCGGATCTTCATCGTGATGGGCCTGACCGACCCGGAGGCGCAGGTGCACCGCCGCCAGTCGATGGTCCTGGTGCCGCGCGACACTCCCGGGGTCACCGTGCGGCGCGCGATGACGGTGTTCGGCTACGAGGACCGCGACCACGGCGGCCACGCCGAGGTGGTCTTCGACAACGTCCGGGTGCCGGCGGGCAATCTGATCGGCGAGCCCGGGTCCGGCTTCGCCATCGCCCAGGCCCGGTTGGGGCCGGGGCGGATCCACCACTGCATGCGGGCGATCGGCGTGGCCGAGCGGGCACTCGAGTTGATGTGCCGCCGGGTCAGCGAGCGGGTGGCCTTCGGCAAGCCGCTGGCCGCCCAGGGCGTGATCCAGGACTGGATCGCCGAGTCCCGGGTGCGGATCGAGCAGGCCCGGCTGCTGGTGCTCAAGGCGGCTTGGCTGATGGACACCGTGGGCAACCGCGGCGCGCACACCGAGATCCAGGCGATCAAGATCGTGGTGCCGCAGACCGTCGAGTGGATCCTGGACAAGGCGGTCCAGGCGCACGGCGCCGCCGGTGTCAGCCAGGACACGCCGCTCGCCGGGCTCTGGGCCGGCCTGCGGACCTTGCGGCTGGCGGACGGCCCGGACGAGGTGCACCGCCGCTCGCTGGCCCGCCGCGAGTTGCGCAAGTACCAGGCGTGAGCAGGTGGTGGGGGCCGGGCCGGCCCCCACCACCTGCTCACCGCACGTTCACGAGCCGGCCCGGCGCCGGGCCGCAGCTCACGGCACGATCACGAGCCGGCCCGTGGTCCGGCCGGTCAGCACCCGCTGCACCGCGTCCGCGGCCCCGGCCAGCGGGAGCCGTTCGCTCACCAGGGGGCGGACCGCGCCGGCGGCGGCCAGCGCGGACAGCTCCTCGTGGCAGGCCCGCACCGCAGCCGGGTCCTTGGTGTTGTAGAGGCCCCAATGCAGGCCGAGCAGTGTGTAGTTCTTCACCAGCGCGTGCCCGAGGGGCGGAGTGGGGATGGTCCCGCTGGCGAAACCGACCACCACGATCCGGCCCTCGAAGGCGATGCACTTGGTGGAGCCGGTGTAGGCGTCGCCACCGACCGGGTCGAAGACCACGTCGGCGCCCTGGCCGCCAGTGAGTTCCCGGACCGCCGCGACGAAGTCCTCGGCCTGCCGGTCGATCACCACGTCGGCGCCCAACTCCTCGGCCACCGCGACCTTCTGCGCCCCGCCGACGACGGCGATGACCCGTGCGCCGGCCGCCCGGCCCAGCTGCACGGCGGCGCTGCCGACTCCGCCGGCTGCCGCGTGCACCAGCAGGGTCTCGCCGGGGCGCAGCGCGGCGCGGCGGTGCAGGGCGAACCAGGCCGTCTGGTAGCCGATGTGCAGCGCGGCGGCCTCGGCGTCGTCGAGTGCCCCGGGTGCGGGGAAGAGCGCCCGCCGGTCCATCAGCGCGTACTCGGCGAACGCCCCGCTGGGCGCCACCGGGTTGCCGATCACCCGCTCCCCGCTCGGGAGTTCACCGCACAGCTCGACACCGGGGACGAACGGCAGCGGCGGCTTCACCTGGTACCGGCCCAGGCACATCAGCCCGTCCGGGAAGTTCACCGCCGCCGCCCGCACCCGGACCAGCACCTGGCCGTCGGCCGGCACCGGCTCCGGCACGTCCTCGGCCAGCCGCATCACGTCCTGCGGCAGCCCCGCCGCCGTCACCTGCCAGGCCTTCACCGCTCCTCCTCCACCACGAACTTGCGCTGCAACCGGTTCATCGCGTCCAACCAGTGGTCGGTGTCCGTCGCCCGGGCCGCGTAGTAGTCGGCGACCTCGGGGTGCGGCAGGATCAGGAACCGCTCCTCGCGGATCGCCCGCAGGGTGTCGGCCGCCACCTGTTCCGCGCCCAGGGCGGTGGCACCCATCAGTGCCTGGCCCAACTCGCCCGCCGATTCCAGGATCCGGGTGCGCACGCCCTGCGGGCAGAGCGCGTGCACCTTGATGCCGCGGTGCCGGTAGGTGGCGGAGAGCCACTCGGCGAAGGAGAGCGCGGCGTGCTTGCTCACCGAGTACGGGGCGGAGCCGAGCATGGTGAGCAGGCCGGCCGCCGAGACGGTGGCCACGAACCGCCCGCCGCCGCGCTCCAGCCACTCGGGCAGCAGGAGTTCGGCGGCCCGGACGTGGGCCATCACATTGACCTCCCAGGCGGCGGTCCAGAGCGCCTCGGGCGCCTCCGGTCCCCCGCCGGGCGCGATGCCCGCGTTGGCGCAGTAGACGTCGATCCCGCCCAGTGCGGACCGGGCGGCGTCGATCAGCGCGGCCACGCCGTCCCGGCCGGCCGCGTCCCCGGGCACCGCGACCGCGCCGATCCGGGCCGCGGTCGCCGCGGCGGCGGCCGGGTCCAGGTCGTTGACCACCACCGCCGCGCCCTCGGCCGTGAAGGCCTCGGCGAGCGCGGCACCGATCCCGCGGCCGGCGCCGGTCACCACGCAGCGCTGACCGGCCAGCGCGGTGCTCACAGGCCGCCGCCCAGGGTCACGCCGCCGTCGATCACCAGGGTCTGCCCGGTGATCCAGGACGCCTGGTCGGAGAGCAGGAAGGCGACCGCGCCGGCGATGTCCTCCGGCAGGCCGAGCCGCTTCAGCGGGTACTGCGCGGCGGCCTCCTCCTCGCGGCCGACGTAGAGCGCCTCGGCGAACTTGGTCTTCACCACGGCCGGGGCCACCGCGTTGACCCGGATGGCCGGGCCCAGCTCACCGGCCAGCTCCATGGTGAGGCGGGAGAGGGCGGCCTTGCTCACGCCGTAGATGCCGATGCCGGGTGAGGTGCGCAGACCGGCGACGGAGGAGACGTTGACCACCGAGCCGCCGTGCTCGCCCATCCAGGCCTGGTGGGCCAGCTTGGTCCAGGCCAGTGGGCCGAGCACGTTGACGGCGAGGATCTTGGCGGCGGCGGCCGGGTCGGTGTCCAGCACGGGGCCGTAGACCGGGTTGATGCCGGTGTTGTTGACCAGCATGTCGAGCCGGCCGAACGCCGCGATGGTCCGGTCCACCGCGGCCCGCTGGTGCTCGGGGTCGTCGCCCTTGCCGGCCACCGCGATGGCGTTCTCCTCGCCACCCAGCCCGCGCACCGCGTCGGCGAGCGGCTCGGGATTGCGGGCGGTGATGCAGACCTTGGCCCCCCGGTCGACCAGCTCCTGGGCGATGCCGAGGCCGATGCCCCGGCTCGCTCCGGTGACCAGGGCCACCTGTCCCTTGAACGTCAGCGTCATGGGTCGACCTCGTTTCGAACGGTGACTAAGCGCTTGCTTAGCATGTTGTCCACAGGTCACACTGTCAACACCGCACATCGGCCCGATCATGCGAGGATGTCGGCCATGACCACCGCGCAGTTCGCCGATCACTGGCCCGGAGAACGCCCCGAGGCCGCGCGGCGGCTGCTGAGGGCCGCCGTCGAGTCCTTCGCGTCCCGCGGCTTCCACGCCACCACCACGCGGGACATCGCCACCGGCGCCGGCATGAGCCCGGCCGCGCTCTACATCCACTACCCGTCCAAGGCCGCCCTGCTGGCCGAGATCAGCCGCGAGGGCCACAGCGCCACGCTGGCACTGGTCGAGGCCGCGGTGGCGAGGAGCGAGCAGCCGCGCGAGCGGATGCGCCTGCTGGTCGAGGACTTCACCGCCTGGCACGCCCGCGGCCACACGGTCGGGCGGATCGTCAACTACGAGCTGCGCGCGCTGCCGGAGGAGGACTTCGCGGTCGTCGCCGAGTTGCGCCGCCGGATCGAGGACACCGTCAAGCAGGTGATCGAGGACGGCATCGCGGCCGGTGCCTTCGCCGACACCGACTCCCGCACCGCCGCCCGCGCCATCACCGGCCTCGGCATCGACGTGGCCCGGTGGTACACCGAGCGCAGCACCGAGACCCCGGAGCAGCTCGGCGTCCGCTACGGCGAGCTGGTGCTGCGGATGCTCGGCGCGGCCTGACCCCGATCGGCGGTGCCCCGGCGGGCGCCGCGCCGGCGACGGCTCGGCGGTGTGCCCGAGCCGGATCGCCGGCGGGCCGGCGACGGATCGGCGGCTCAGATGCCGGCCTTCAGCGTGTTGTCCAGGTGCGGGCCGAGGTAGCCCAGATAGACCAGTCCGCTCCGGGCCGTGTCGTCGTGGAAGTGCAGCCTGGGCGCCTTTCCGTTGCCGGCACCGATCCGCAGGTGGGCGCCCATGAAGACCTCGCCGGCCGGGTCGACCTCGGTCGGCACCGGGAAGGTCCGCTGCCGCCGCCAGACCGGCCGGCCGGCGGTCTGCGCCGACTCGTCCCGCACCACCTTGCCGGGCGGGAACCGGTGGCCGCCCGGCGGGGGTTGCCGGCACCAGTGCAGGAAGTCGCGCCAGGCGGCGCCGGAGCGCCGGGCCGCCGCGTAGTCCTGCAGCGCCAGCAGCGCGTCCCAGGCGGTCGCCGCCCAGTCCTCGCCGAGCGCCTGGGCGTCCAGCCCCACGGTGATCCGCCGGTTCCCGGTGAACCGCAGCGCCGGCAGCTCGCCGAGCCGCTCCAGCAGGGCCGCGAAACCGGTGGGCCCGGGGGGCTCCGCCTCCGGTGCCCGATAGGCTTCGGCCGCCTCGCCCAACCCTGCGAGGTGCTGCTGGAGGTGCCGCAACCAGCCCTCGGTGCGCCGCAGTTCATCGGCCCGCTCGGCCAGCTCGACGGCCAGCCCGAGCGCGTACTCCTGCTGTTCCCTCAGCTCCAGGCGCAGTTGGCCGATCTCCGCGCGCCGGGCGGCCTCCTCGTGGTCGGCCTCCTCCAGCAGTGCGGTCAACACCTCCTGGTCGGCGCGCAGTTGGGCCAGTCCCGGCCCGTCGGGCGAGGCCGGCGCAAAGGTCCCGGCGCCCGAAGGCCGGGGGCGGGTGCGCAGCGGCGGCAGCGCCGCCAGCTCGGCGGGCAGCGGGGCGCGCGCCGCCAGCCGCCGGGGCAGCCGGGCCACGGCCGCGGCGGTGTGCGCCGGGTCGGGGTGCCGACCGTGCGGGTGCACGGCCGGGTGGCGGTAGCCGTCCACCGGGGAGGCCGGATCGAGGCCGGGCAGGAAGGTCCGCACGCCACCGGCGGCGATCCGGTGGTGCGGCAGCGCCCGGTTGAAGGCGGGGACGGCCTCGGACGTCAGCCGGTAGAGCACGGCCAGGCCCACCAGTGGCCGCCACAGTGCCCGTTCGGACGCACCGGCCGCGGCGGCGTCCACCACCACGGGCAGCCGGCGCGCCCCGTCGCACAGCTCGGCGACCACCCTGCCCACGTCGGCCGTCGCCACCACCGCGGGCTCCGCGCGCACGGCGGACGCCCCGTCCCGTGCGGCCAGCCCGGTGAGCAGCGCGGCGGCGAGCTCCGGCGGATCGTCGTCACCCCCGGCCGTCCGGCCCGGCAGGTGCTCGACCTCCAGGCAGATCCAGGGCTGCGCCCCGTCCGCCCGGGTCCTGATCACCAGCGTGGTCTGCCGCAGGCCCGGCCCCGTGCCGGCCGGCTCGCGCAGCCGCCAGCGGGTGTGGGCGCCGTCGCGGCCGACCGCCGAGTCGGCGTCCAGCAGCACTCCGGGGGCCGGCGCGGTGCGCCCCTGGCCGATCGCCGCGGTGGGGTGGCCGCGCTGTTCGCCGAGCCGGCGGCGCAGCAGTTCGTCGGCCCGGGCCCCCGAAGCGACGTAGTCGTAGCCGCTGGTGACGATCATCCGGTAGGTGCCGGTCTCCATGGGGGCCGCCTGTCTGCCGCGCCGACGGGGTGTCAGCCAGTGTCGCAGCGGCCCGGACGGCACCACCAGCTCCAACTGACGGAGTACCCGCCCGTTGCCCGCGGCGACGGGCCGGGCTGCGGTGGCTCGGCGGCCCCGCACGGCCGGGTGCCGCTCATCCGCAGCCGAGCCGTGCGGGGTGCCCGCCCCGTCCTCTTCGGGGCAGCGGGCGGGCCCGTCTCAGGGCGCGCACCAGCCGGGCGCCCCGCCGGGGATCGTCCCGGGCGACTCGCACCTGCCGGCTGGGGCCGGTCCGGCCGCACGGGGCGCCCCGGCGGGGCCTGGCGGGTCACTTCGGCAGGGTGCATCCCGGCAGCGTCAGGTCCAGCTTGTTGCCGGGCGCGAAGCACGCCGGGATCTCGTAGGTCTCCTCGGCGTAGTTGGTGCCCTGGTGCACCGTGACCTTGCCGTTGGCGGCGACCTCGCAGGGGTTGTCGAGGGTGCAGCGGCCGCCGTCCTCGTTGCCGGTGTTGTTGACGGCCACCACCAGACCGGTGTTGGTGTCGATCACCGGGGAGCCGGAGGTCCCGCCGATGGTGTTGCAGCCGGAGGTGTAGCGGACCGAGTCCTTCCAGGTCCAGCTCGCCTCCTTCAACTCGTAGACGAAGCCGCTGATGTTGCAGCTGTAGGTGGCCTGCCAGTAGCCGGAGACCACCTCGATCGGGGTGCCGGCCGTGGGGTGGCTCGCGGAGATCGTCAACGGGCTGATGCCGTACTGCTGTTGGATGTCGTCGTAGCTCTCGGGGAGTCGATAGAGCGTCACGTCCGTGTTGGTCATGGTCGAGTAGACGACGCTACTGGCCTGGAGGTCGCCGATCGAGTCGCCGGAGTCGTCGAGCACGGTGAAGTCGCGACTGGACGGCTGGTTGGTGATCACCTGACCCGGGCTGGGCATGCCGGTTTCCAGGCAGTGCCCGTTGGTCATCACCAGCGCCGGGTCCGATCCTTGGGAATTGGGCATCCTGATGATGGAACCGGAGCAGTCGTCGAGCGCCACGGTGCCGGCGAAGGTGACGGTCGCGGCGTGCGGTGCGCGAGGGGCGGCGTTGGCGTGAGCGGTCGGTGCGGCGGCGGGCACGGCCTGCGCGGGGGCGGAGACGGCCAGCGTGCCGGCGCCGGCGAGCAGGGTCACGGCCAGCGCGCCGCTGAGGGGCAGCTTCATGTGCGGGCTCCTCTGAGGTGTGGGGGTCCCGCAAATTTGTCCTGCGCATGACGAGCTGTCAAGTGTTCCTGCGAGCCCGCTGGGAACGCGCTGGTAGCGCGCGTACCGCGCGGGTCGGGGTGCACCGGTGGCGGCCTTCCGCGTCAACGCGACCCAGGGGAGGGTCAGTTCCGCTCGGAGGTCGACTCCAGGATCCGCTTGACGATCTCCTCGGGGCGGGACGGCCTGCCGAAGTACCAGCCCTGGGCCCGGTCGCAGCCCATCGAGCGCAGCCGCTCCGCGTGGTCGGCGTTCTCCACGCCCTCCGCGGTGACGGTCAGCCCAAGGGTGTGGGCGAGCGACACCAGGCCGCTGACGATCCGCCACCCCAGCACCTGCTCGCGCCCGCTGTCCTTGAGGTCGCTGACGAACGAGCCGGCGATCTTCAGGCTGCCGACCGGCAGGTCCCGCAGGTAGGCGAGGTTCGACCAGCCCGTCCCGAAGTCGTCGATGGCCAGCGAAACGCCCATGTCCACCAGCGAGTTGAGGGCACGCAGCGAGTCGTCCTCGGGGCCCATCACGGCGCTCTCGGTGATCTCCAGCTGCAGCCGCTTGGGATCCAGCCCGGTGGTCCGCAGGATCCGGTCGATGTCCGCGACCAGCCCGGCGTTGCGCAGCTGACGGACCGCCAGGTTGACATTGAGGTGCGGCGCCCGGGCACCGAACCGCTGCACCCAGTCGGCCGCTTGGCCGCAGGCCTGCTCCAGCACCCACCGGCCGAGCGGCATGATCAGACCGGTCTCCTCGGCGGTGCCGATGAACTCGTCGGGCCCCAGCACGCCCAACTGCGGGTGCCGCCAACGGACCAGCGCCTCCACCGAGGAGAGCGAGCCGTCGTCCAGCCGGCAGAGCGGCTGGTAGTCGATGAAGAACTCGCCGCGGTCCAGCGCCACCGGCATCCGCACCGAGACGGCGTAGCGGCTGACCGAACGGGCGTTGCGCTGCGGATCGAAGAGCGTCCAGCGGCCGCGCCCCTCCTCCTTGGCGCGGTAGAGGGTCAGATCGGCGGCCCGCACCGCGGCCAGCGGAGTGGTCGCCGCCACCGGCCGCTCCAGCACGCCGACGCTGGCGCCGACCGCCAGCCGGTGCCCGTCGATCGGCACCGGCTTGGAGAGCGCGGCCAGCACCGTCTTCGCGGCGGCCACCGCCTCCTGCTCGCCCCGGCAGTTCTCCAGCAGCACCACGAACTCGTCGCCGCCCAGCCGCGCCACCATGTGTCCCAGGGGCCGCAGCGCGGACTCCAGCCGCAGCGCCACCGCGGCCAGCAGCTGGTCGCCCATCTCGTGGCCCAGGCTGTCGTTGACCACCTTGAAGCCGTCGAGGTCGACGTAGCACAGCCCGAACCGGGCCCCGGGCTCGGGCGAGTCGAAGACCGCCTCCAGCCGCTCGAAGAACGCCGAGCGGTTGGGCAGCCCGGTCAGCGGGTCGTGGTTGGCCTGGTGGCGCAGCCGCTCCTGGAGGCGGTACCGGTCGGTGACGTCCTCCATCATCGCGACCTGGTAGACCGGCGTGCCGTTGTCGTCGCGGATCAGGGAGTTGGTCAGGTGGGTCCAGACCACCTCGCCACCCTGGCGGTAGTACGGCTTGTCGAACGAGATGTGCTCGCGCTTGCCGCTGACCATCTCCTCGTAGGCCTCCCAGACGCCGGGGCTGTCCTCGGGGTGCACCAGGTCGGTCACCCGGCGCCCCTGCAGCTCCTCCGCGCTCACCTGGAAGATGTCCTGCATCGCCTTGTTGACCGCCAGGATGTTGCCCGCGACGTCGGCGATGCCGATGCCGATCGCCGCCGACTCGAAGAGCGCCCGGAACCGGGCCTCCGACTCGCGCAGGGCCCGCTCCGCCTCCCGGCGGGCGGTGTCGGCGGCGAACCGGATCGCCTCCTGCTCCTGGAGGGTGCGCTCGCGCAACGCGCCGGCCCAGCCGGCGGCGAACGCCCCGGCCAGTTCGGCGAGCACCGGCTGACCTGGCTCGCCCGCGTGCAGCAGGCCGATCGCCCGGGCCAGCAGGTCGGGGTCGGTGAACTGGGCCTCGACCAGCGCGGCACCGGCCTCGGCGGCGGGCCCCGGGTCGAGCAGCGGGGTGGCCTGCGCCTCGTGCAGCAGCGCGGTGGTGCGGCTGACCAGGCGGTGCAGTGCGTCGGGGTGCATGGCCGCGCCCTGGCTGCTGCGCAGCAGGCGGGCCCACTCCTCGGCGTCGGGCACGCCGGCGGCCGCCCGGACCGGGGGTTCGGGCGGGGAGGGTGCGGTCGTGTCGGGCAGGTCCGACGGGGGAGGCGTGGTCACGGCAGCAGCCCAACGCCGACCACGCCGACCATCCGCTCCGGGTTCTCGCTGACCTCGGCGGGCTCGTCCGGACGCCACTGCGGCAGGTAGACCAGCCCGGGCTCGACCAGCCGGAAACCGTCGAAGAAGCCGCTGATCCGCTCCACCGAGCGCATCGTCATCGGGGTCGGGGTACGGCTGTACAGGGCCTGGTGCGTCTCGGTCTGGTCCGGGCGGCCCTCCAGCGAGGCGTGGCAGAGCGCCAGCGCGCTGCCGGCGGGCAGGGCGTCGCGCAGGGTGCGCACGATGCCCTCCGGGTCCTGCTCGTCGGTGACGAAGTGCAGCACGGCGATCAGCAGCAGCGCGACCGGCTCACCGGGCGCCAGCAGGTCGGCCACCTCGGGCCGGGCCAGCAGGTCGGCGGGATCGGTCAGGTCGGCGTCCACCACGGTGGAGAGCTCGTCGTCCTCCAGGAGCAGGCGACTGTGCGCGACCGCCACCGGGTCGTTGTCCACGTAGACCACGCGGCTGTCCGGCCGGAACGCCCGGGCCACCTCGTGCACCGCGCCGAAGGTCGGGATGCCGGAGCCGATGTCCAGGAACCGGGTGAAGCCCCGTTCGGCCAGGTAGGTGACCGCGCGGCGGAGGAAGGCCCGGTTGGCCCGCATGATCAACGGCAGATCGGGCCACATCTCGATCGCCTCACGTGCCATCTCACGGTCGGCGGCGAAGTTGTGCGAACCACCCAGGTAGTAGTCGTACACGCGGGCCGCTGCCGGACGGTCCAGGTCCATGCCCTCGGGCACCCACGATGGTCGCCGCATCTGGGACCCCTTCCGACACAGGATTAGACAAGAGGCACAAAGATCATCCTATCGACGCCGATGGCGTCGCAACCGGCCGCGGCGCGGTGGGGGGATGGGGCAGCCGACGTCCCTGAAGCTATCAGGGCCGCCGGCCGATCTTCGCACCACCCGCTCGGCTACTCGACGGTGACCGACTTGGCCAGGTTGCGCGGCTTGTCGACGTCCCGGGCCAGCGCCACCGCGGCGTAGTAGGCGAACAGCTGGAGCGGGATGTTCAGCAGCAGCGGGTCCAGCTCGGGCTCGTTCTTGGGCACCAGCAGGGTGTGGTTGGCGAACTTGGCGTCGGGCGCGGTGTGCGCGATGGCCAGCACCCGGCCGGCCCGGGCCCGGATCTCGCCCAGCGTGGTCAGGTTCTTGTCCAGCAGCTCGTCGTCCGGCACCAGCGCCACGGTGGGCAGTTCGGGGCTGATCAGGGCGAGCGGGCCGTGCTTCAGCTCGGAGGCCGGGTAGGCCTCGGCGTGCACGTAGCTGATCTCCTTCAGCTTCTGCGCGCCCTCCCGGGCCACCGGGTAGCCCCGCACCCGGCCGATGAACATCATGCCGTCGCAGTCCGCGTACTCGGCGGCCAGCTCGGCGATCTCCTTCTCCTGCTCCAGCACCTGGCGGATCTGCTCCGGCAGCGCCTTGAGGCCGTCCACGATCCGGCGGCCGTCGGCGGGTGACAGGTCGTTGATCCGGCCGAAGTGCAGGGCGAGCAGCGCGAAGGCGATCACGGTGGAGGTGAACGCCTTGGTCGAGGCGACCGAGATCTCCGGGCCCGCGTGCAGGTAGACGCCGCCGTCCACGGCCCGGGCGATCGCGCTGCCCACCGTGTTGACCACGCCGAGCACCCGGCCGCCCTTGCGCTTGACCTCCTGCACGGCGGCCAGCGTGTCGTAGGTCTCGCCGGACTGGCTGACCGCGATGTAGAGGGTGTCCCGCTCGATCACCGGGTTGCGGTAGCGGAACTCCGAGGCGGGCTCCGAGTCGGCGGGGATCCGGGCCAGCTCCTCGATCAGCTGGGCGCCCATCTGACCCGCGTAGTAGGCCGAGCCGCAGCCGATGATCTTGACCCGGCGGATGTCGCGCAGCTCGCGCGCGTCCATGTTGAGCCCGCCCAGGTGCGCGGTGGCGAACCGCTCGTCCAGCCGGCCGCTCAGGGTGCGCTCGACGGAGGCGGGCTGCTCGTGGATCTCCTTGATCAGGAAGTGCGCGTGCCCGGCGGTGTCGAAGGAGTCGATCTCCCAGTCCACGGTGGACGGTTGACGGGTGGTCGGGCGGGCGTCCTCGGTGAAGGTGCGGAAGCCGTCGGCGCGCACCACGGCCAGCTCGCCGTCCTCCAGGTGCACCACCTGGCGGGTGTAGCGGACCAGGGCGGCCACGTCGGAGGCGACGAACATCTCCTTCTCGCCGACGCCCAGCACGATCGGGCTGCCGTTGCGGGCCACCACCACGCGGTCGGGCTGCTCGGCGTCCAGCACCGCGATGCCGTAGGTGCCGACGACCAGGGCCAGCGTGGCGCGGACCGCCTCCTCCAGGTCGGTGCCCTCGGCGCTGTGCGCGGCGACCAGGTGGACCAGCACCTCGGTGTCGGTCTCCGAGGCGAAGACCACGCCGTCGGCGATCAGCTTGGCGCGCAGCTGGTCGGCGTTCTCGATGATGCCGTTGTGCACCACGGCGAACCGGCCGGCGGCGTCCAGGTGCGGGTGCGCGTTGGCGTCGCTGGGCTCGCCGTGGGTGGCCCAGCGGGTGTGGCCGATGCCGGTGCCGCCCTTGAAGCGGGCGGGGATGGCGGCCGCCAGATCGGCCACCCGCCCCTTGGTCTTGCGCATCTTCAGGCCGGTGCCCTTGCCGCTGACCGCGACACCGGCGGAGTCGTAACCGCGGTACTCCAGCCGTTGCAGGCCTTCGAGCAGGAAGGGGGTGGCGTCCTTGGGACCGATGTAGGCGACGATTCCGCACATGGTGAGGGCTGACTCCTGACGTGGGTTCTGACGTGGGTGGGGTAGTGGACGGCCTGACTGTGGTGCGCTGTGCTCACCCGGCGCTGCCGGCGCTTACTCGGCCGGCGTTGCCGGGGCGTGCTCGGCCGGCGTTGCCGGGGCGTGCTCGGCCGGCGTTGCCGGGGCGTGCTCGGCCGGCGCCGCCGGGGCGTGCTCAGCCGTAGACGATGCGCCGCAGCTGGCGCGCCGACAGCTCCGGGGCGACCACCCGGCGACCGGGCAGCTCCTCGGCGATCCGACTGAAGATCTGCTCGTTGGTCAGCCCGCGGGCCTGAAGCTCGGTGTGCCGCCGCCGCACGTAGTCCGTGGTCGTCTCGGAGAAGTACGCGAGCACCTCGGCCACCACCCGGGCGGCTTCCCGGGGCCCGAGCGCACTGGTCCGGGCGAGGTGGGCGAGCAGGTCCGCGTGCGGCGCTGGAGGAGGAGAGCTGGACACGGAGGGTGAGCTTAGGTGGCCACTCCGAGAAAACCAAGAATCCTGCCCGATATCGGGCAGGATCCCGCCGTTCAGCCTATCCGCGGGTCCGATGCCGGAGGCGACGGGCATGACCGAGCCGCACATCCGTCCCGCCGGGCGCCGGCCGTCCAGCTGATCGACGACTACGACGACTACGGGGTCCCCCTGTACGTAGAACTGGGGTTCGAGCTGCGGCTGACGCCGAGCTCGGAGTCAGCCGCAGCCTCAGAGCTCCAAGGCATAGGCCTCCAGACGATCGGCGAGCTCCACCGGATGCCCGAGCATCGGGCAGTGGTCGCCCGGCATCTCATCGGGTGTGATGCCCAGGCGCTCCCGCACCACCCGGCGCATGAAGTCGGCGGGCAAGAAGCGGTCGTCGCGCGCCAGCAGGAACCTGGTCGGCACCTCGGGCCAGGCCGCCAGCGGCCAGGGCGCCTGGAACGGCGTCAGCGACTGCTCCCGCCCGCGGCTCAGCAGCTCGGCGGCCAGCTCCGGCGGCGTGTCGTGCAGGAACAGCGCCGTGGTGTCGTCCGGATCCCGGCCGTCGCGCTCGTCCTGGGCCAGCCGGGCCGCCGCGTAGCCGGTGTTGGCCCACCACTCCCCCGGCGTCTCGCCCGGCAGCGGCACCTGCGCCTGCAGCATCACCAGCAGGCGCACCGGCAGCCGGTCGCAGACCAGCGGCGCGGTGAAACCACCGAACGAGTGCGCCACCAGCACCAGTTCACGCCGATCACCGACGGCGCGCAGCACGGTGTCGGCGTACTCTGGCAGGCCCGCCTCGTCGTCATCACACGGCAGGTCGACGGCCACCACCTCCCGCCCGCGCCGGCGCAGCTCGTCCGCCAGCAGGTGCCAGCACCAGGGCCCGGCGCCGGCACCGGGGATCAGCACATAGGTCGCCATCATCAGCCAGCCTCCTTGAGGGATCTGCCGAACTCCTCGGCCGTCCCGACCGTCCTGGAGGGTCTCCACCGTCTTGGGGGGTCTCCCGCTTCGCACCCTAGTCGGCTACTCTGACATCCATGTTCGCCTCCGAACCGCACTGACGGGCCGTCATGTCGCTCGCGCCGCCGAGCGGCACACGGTGACCTGTCGTGCCCGCGCACGGTCCGCGCCGCGGATCGTGCTGTGTTTTCGGAGAACTCCTGTGTCCAGTGCGTCCTATCGTGCTGTCCTCGCGCTGCCCCGTGCGCGCGCCCTCTTCCTCACCGGCCTGCCGGCCCGGCTCTGCTACGGACTGCTGAGCATTCCGATGCTGCTCGCGGTGCGGGCCGGCACCGGCTCCTACGCGGCGGCCGGCACCGCGGTGGGCCTGGCCGGGCTGGCCACCGCGCTGCTCGGGCCGCTCCGGGCCCGGCTGGTCGAACGCCGCCCGGGTGCGCTGCGGCCGCTCGCCGGCGTCTACGCGCTGCTGCTGCTCCTGCTGGCCGCCGTCTGCACCGGACACCGGCCGGCCGCGCTGGTGGTGGTCGTCGCGGTGCTGGCCGGCGCCTGCCCGCCGCCGGTCGGACCACTGCTGCGCACTGCCTGGGGCCGACTCGCCGCCGACGAGGCGCAGCGGCAGTCGGCGCTCAGCCTCGACACCGCCACCGAGTCGACGGTCTTCGCCCTCGGGCCGGTGCTGGCAGGGGCGTTGGTCACGGTGTCGTCCGCGCGGACCGTGCTGGTGGTGTGCGCGGTGCTGGCCCTGGTGGGGTTCGGGCTGCTGCCGGGCGCGTTGCGGGCGGTGCCCGGCGGTGTCGAGGTGAAGCCGAGTGGGCGGCGAACTCCGCTGCGGGTAGCGGGATTCGCGCCGCTGCTGGGCCTGGTGCTGGCCGCGGCGGCGGCCGTCGCCCTGGTGGATGTGGCGATGCTGGCCGCGTGGGGCACGGTCACCACCGGGGTGCTCACCGCGCTCTTCTCGGTCGGCGGCGTGGTCGGCGGGCTGCTGTACGGACGCCTCGGGCTGCCCGGTGAGCTGACCCGTCGCCCGCTGCTGCTGGTCGCCGCCACCTCGCCCTGCTACGCGCTCCCCGCTCTGCTGCACTCCGCTCCTGCTGCCGCACTCGGGCTGCTGCTCGCCGGGGCCGCCACGGACGTCCTGCTGATCACCGCGTACCAGCTGGTCGAGGTGCTGGTCAGCAGCGGTTCCCGGACCGAGGCGGGCGCCTGGGTCAACACCGCCTTCAACCTGGGCGCCGCCGCCGGCACCTCGCTCGGCGGCCTGCTGGTCGACCGCGCCGGCCCGCTCACCGCCCTGGGTGCGCCCGCCGCGCTGCTCGTGGTCGCCGTCCTCACCGGCGCCCCGGCCGTGCTGCGGCGTCATGCGGTGAGGCGCGACGCGACGGCCTGACACTTGCCGGGGCCCGCCGCGCCGGATGCGGTGCAGCCGCTTCCCGCACCCGACACCCCCGTCCGCTTGACCTTGACGTTGGCGGCAGGCTTGGAGCATCCGTCCCATGAACACGGACACCATCCCTCGCCGCACCGTCCTCGTCACCGGCGCCGGCACCGGCATCGGCCGCGCCACCGCCCGTGCCTTCGCCGCCGAGGGGGCCCATGTGCTGGCGGTCGGCCGACGGCCCGAGCCGCTCGCCGAGACCGCCGCCGGACATCCGCGGATCACGCCCCTGGCCGCCGACGTCACGGCAGCCGGTGCACCGGAGCACATCGTGCGGGCCGCAGTGGAGTTGGCGGGCGGGCTGGACGTGGTGGTCAACAACGCCGGGATCGTGCGCGGCGCGGCGCTCGGCTCGCTCACTGCTCAAGTGATCCGGGACCAGGTGGCGACCAACCTGACCGCGCCGATCCTGCTCACCCAAGCCGCCCTTTCCGCATTGGAGTTGGGAGGTGGAGCGGTCATCAACGTCAGCACCTCGGTCGGCCTGCGGGCCTGGCCGGCCCACAGCTCGGTCTACGCGGCGACCAAGTCCGCACTGGAACTGCTGACCCGCAGCTGGGCGGTGGAGCTGGCGCCGCGCGGGATCCGGGTGGCCGCGGTCGCCCCGGGTGCCATCGACACCCCGATCGGCGACCACCAGGGGCTGACCGCGGACCAGCAGATGGCGGTGCGGGCGTGGCAAGTGGCGCACACGCCGCTGCGACGGATCGGGCGGCCTGAGGAGGTCGCATGGGCGATCACCAGGTTGGCTGATCCGCTGGCCTCCTTCGTCACGGGCGTGGTGCTCCCGGTCGACGGTGGTGCGGTGGTGGCGTGATAGGCAATGCCCGTCGATGCGGGTGAGCGATGGAGGCGGTGCGGGGTGCGGATCGGCGAGCTGGCGAAGGCGACCGGCACCACGGCGCGCGCCCTGCGCCACTACGAGCAGGCCGGGCTGATCCGCTCCGAGCGAGCCGGCAACGGCTACCGCGACTACGACGAGCAGACCGCGATCCGGGTGCGCAACATCCGCCACCTCCTCGACGCCGGACTCACGTTGGAGGACGTGAGTGCCTTCGCCGCTTGTCTGGACGGTGACTTGGCCGCCGCCACCCCCAGCGACCGCGGCCGTCGGATCGCCCTGGACCGCCTGGCCGTCCTCGACCAGCGCATCGCCCGCCAACTCGCCGCCCGCAACCGCCTGGCGACGGCCCTGGGCCTGCTCCCCGCCGACGCCGCAGCACCGCCGACCCCCCGGGCGCCGAAGGCTGAGCGCGTGCCGTGACGGTGTGCAGCATGGAGCCGCCGGACCGGTCCGCCCGAGGACTCCACCTCCGGCGCGGCAGTCAGCGCCCGCGTGGCAGCTGTGCGGTGAAGTCGGCCACGAAGGCGGTGATCAGACGGGCGGAGGCGGTCCGGTCGGCGTCCGGCCAGTCCGCCATCGCCCGTGCGAAGACCTGCTGCCGCCCCCGCGCGGTGGGCTCCGCGGGGGCGGGCCGGTCGACTCAGGGGGTGCTGGGCCGGGTGCCGCGGCGCAGCAGTCGGCGCCGGGCCGGCTGGTTGGGCAGCCAGCCGAACGCCAGGATGCTGCCGATCAGGCCGAGCAGCAGGCCGATGAAGAACCCGCCCAGGTTGGACGTGACCCAACTGGCGAGGGTGAGCAGCACCGACAGGACCGAGTAGAACAGCCGCTGACCAGGACTGAAGATCAGCAGCAGTCCGCACAGGGCCATCACCGACGGCACCAGGAAGCCGGCCAGGCCCTGCATGCCGATGTGGAGGATCACCGGCAGTGGCATCTTCTCGGTGAAGAGGATCTCGCCCCCACCGAGGAAGACCAGCAGTCCGCCCCAGAACGGGCGGGCGCCGCGCCACTCCTTGAAGGTCCGCCGCTGCTTGCCCGTCGGCGCGTCGGCCCGGCCGCGCCCGCCCGCGGGGGCGGGGGCGGCGGGGGCGCCGACCGGTGCGGGCCCGTCGGCCGTGCTCGCGGCAACCGCCGCCCCGCCCGCCGGGGCGGGGTGCGGGACGGTGGCCTCCGATGCCGCGGCGGCCTGCGGGTCCGCACCGGTTCCGCCCGTCGCGGCGGTCGGCGGCGCCGTGATCGTGGCGGTCTCCTCGGGGCTCCGGGCTTCTCCGGCGCCCGGGAGCGGCTCAGCAGCCCCTTCGGCGGCCGGTTTCGGCTCGGATGTCGGTGTCTGCTCGGCCATCCGTCAGCAGCCCGTGTCGCTGAAGCTGAGGTGCAGGTTGGGCAGCTTGAAGGTGGCCGCGGTGGTGGCGTAGTTGTCCTGCCGCAGGTGGTTGATGGTCACCGTGTCCGCCTGCTGACCGAAGACGCCTTCCGGCCCCTGGACGCCGGCCTTGTCGAAGGTGCTGGCGTCACCGCCGACCTCGATGTTGTTGAACGAGGCGTCGCCGGAGAGGACGTCGGAGTCAGTGGTGAGGCCGGCGGCGGTCACCGGAGTGCCGTTGTCACCCGCGGTGATCCTCAGGTTGGTGCCGCCGAGGTTGACGCTCTGGCACAGGTTAGTCAGGGAGGCTGACTTGATCACGGAGACCGCGACGATCACCTGACCGCCGGTGTCACCGGCGTTCGGGCTGTTGGGGATCATGTTGTCCAGTCCGCCGAACTGCTCGAACCCGTTGCCCTGCAGTTGGTCGGCGGTGACCGTGAAGGCCATGCCGGAAATGGCGAACTGGGCGCCGATCACGCCCTGCGCGGTCAGCGCCATCAGCACCCCGCCCGCGAGGCAGGCGGGGATTCCCATCAGGGCGGCTCGCTTCAGACGGACTCGGCCCCGACCGGCCGGTGCCGGGCCGGCTGGCTCTGCGGACTCGGCGGTTGGCTCGACGGACTCGGCCATGGCTGCTCCAGGGAGTTGGTGAAGGACCTGTGATGGACAGTGCGCGTTGCCCTGGCGCGGACAGCGCTCCCACCGGGTGATCAACCACCCTCCCTGGCAGAGGAATTGATGATCGATCAGGCGGCGTGACAGCTGCCGTGAAGTTACCTCGGGGTAAGCAGAGGGTCAAGAGTCCGTGCAGGGCAGCACCGGTCGGCGCCAGCCGACGCCGGCCGCCTGCGCCTTGGCCACCTGCTCGGCCGCCGCTTCCGGACCGAGGAACGGAGCCAGCGCAGCGAACGACAACGTCGGTAGCAGATCCGGGAGTTCGGATTGCCGACCGGTCGCGATGTAGCGGTAGACGGCCGAGTAGGCGCCACCGACCACGCTGTCCACCAGTAGCTCTCCCGAGATCCCGAGCGGCACCGCCGGGCAGTCGGAGAACAACCTCCTTAGCCGCACCCGCAGTTGCTCCCGTGCCAGCCGGCCCGCCGGCCCCACGGCTTCGATCTCCACCACGGCCATGGTGGCGAACGCGGGCACCTCGGCGAGGATCGCCAGCATCACCCGCAGCGCGGCGTGCACACCGGCACACCAGTCACACTGGGAGGCGAACGCCTCCTCCATGCGCCGGATCACCACCGCGCAGCCATGCCGGTGAGCCGCCAGGAACGCCTCCTCCTTGCCGCTGAACTGCTCGTAGAAGACCGGCCTGGTGACCCCGGCCGCCTGGCAGATGTCGCTCACCCGGGCCCCGGCGTAGCCGCAGGCGGCGACCGTGTGCACCACCCCGTCGAGCAGCCGCTCCCGCTGGGTGGCGGCGACCACCTCGGGCGGCACCCGGCTCGGTCCGCGCCGGATCGAACGGGCCGGGTCCCGGCCGCTGCGGACTCCTGGAAGGATCAAGTCGCTTGAAATGACCAGTTGTTCAAGATTCTTCCGCAACTTCCGCCCCATCCCTTGACGCTGGCGTGGGTCAGGTTTAGAACCTTCCCAGGTTTCCAATCGAGGCAGGACTTCAACTAGCAAGATCCGCCAGTGAGTTGGCGGCCCAGGGCCAATGACACAGTATGGCGCAGGAAGTGCCGAAAAGCGGTGGCAGCCGCCGAACCCGATGGCCGAAACCTCTCCCCCGGCTGAGTGGTCGGACCCCCGTGGCGCCGGGACGGTCCGACTGCCGCGCCGGCCCACCCGCCGTGCCTGAGGAGCGCTGCCATGCCCCGCACCGAACTGCCGCACTCCGCGCACCAGCCCCGCGAACCATATCCGACGCGCCGCCGGCTCGCCGCCGCGGTGGCAGGACTCACGGCCGCCCTGCTGGCCGCCGCCGTCACCCCGGCCGAGGCCGCGACCCCCGGCGGCATCTACGCCGGCCTGGGCCACTGCCCGCTCACCGCGCCGGCCATGCAGGACCCGAGCGACCTGCAGGTCGGCTGCGTGGTCGCGGTGACCAATGCCGGCAACTTCACCATCGGCAACACCCTGGTGCCGCTCAACTCGCCGATCACGCTGCAGTTCGGAGCCTACTGGGACAAGTCCGCTCCCCAGGTCACCTTTCCTGACGGCAGCACCGCCAACCAGTACACCACCGTGGCCCCGACCGGTGCCCCGCTGATGACCGCCCAGCCCGCGCAGATCGCCATTCCCGGGATCATCAACTTCCTGCCCGGCATCACCAGCATCTTCGCCCAGGTCGAACCGGCGGGCCCGATAACGAACTTCACGCCACTGGCGACCGGTGAGTCGTACCCGGTGTTCAAGATGCCGATCAAGCTGCACCTGTCCAACCTGCTCTTCGGCGACGACTGCTACATCGGCTCCGACAGCTCGCCGATCGTGCTCTCCCCGACCACCGGCACCACCGCACCGCCGGCCCCGGCCACGCCGATGACCGGCAATCCCGGCACCCTCGGGCTGAACAGCGACCCCAACGGCTACAGCGCCTTCGAGGCCTCGTTCACCGACGCCAAGCTGGTCGACAACACCTTCAGCGTGCCGGGAGCCAGCGGCTGCGGCCTGGGCGGCAGCCTGGACTGGATCATCGACCTGGCCATGGGCCTGCCCGCCGGCGCCGGCAAGGGGTCGGTGACCTTCGACCAGACCAACACCTCGCTGGCGCTGGACACCAGCGTCTCCGACTTGACCTCGGCGCTCAACGCGTCAACCACGGCCCACTGAGGCCACTCCCCCACAGCCAGGAACACCCTGGGAACACCACCCCCACCCAGAAATCGAGGGAACTCTCGTGCGAAACCACCTCGTTGTCGGCGGCGTGGCCCTGGCGGCCGCCGCCCTCACCGCCCTGACCGCGGTGCCCGCCTCGGCCGCCGGCCCGGTACTCACCTACGGCAGCCTGGGCGGCAGCGCCGTCGCCGTCGGCGACACCATGACCGCCTCGCTGCTCTCCGGCACCAACGCCACGCTCTACTCCACCACCGCGGGCGGCACCGGCCTGAAGTGCGCCAGCTCCTCCTTCACCGGCACGGTCAGCAGCAACCCGACCGCGCCCGGCACCGCCTCCGGCTCGCTCACCGGCTTCACCCTCGGCAGCTGCACCGTGGTCAACACCCCGGGTGTGACCGGCGTGAAGAGCCTGACCCTCACCAACCTGCCGTACAGCGACAGCATGAGCGACGCCGCCGGGCTCCCCAACACCCTGTCGGCCGGCTCGTCCGGCCCGATCGGCGCCACCGTGGTGCTCAACACCCTGCTGGGCTCCGTGACCTGCACCTACCAGGCGGCCGGCAGCCTCTCCTCGAACGGCAACAACACCAACTCCACGCTCACCTTCAGCAACCAGCAGTTCAACAAGCTGACCGGCCCGAGCGCCTGCTTCTCGACGGCCTACTTCAGCGGCACCTACGGGCCGTTCGTGGACGCCAGCAAGGCCGGCAGCCCGTCGATCTTCGTCAACTGACGACCCACCTGCGGGTGACCCACTCGGCGCCGCCGTCCCCCCTGCTCTGCGGCCGGGGGGGCGGCGGCGCGCCGTTGCTCTCAGAGCTTGGGCACCAGGGTGAAGTACCGGTCCAGCAGGGCCCGGTCCCCGCTCACCGCCAACTCCGCGGCCGGCCGGCGGCCCCAGAGGTAGAGCAGCAGATCGCTGGCGGTGCCCGCGAGCTCCACCGCCGCCTCGCCGGCGGGCTGCGACAGCCGCACCTCGTCGCCGTCGAACCGCACGGACCAGCTCTGCGGGCCGTCGGTGCGCCGGAACCCGTAGCTCTCCCCGGCGCCCGGCTGCGCCTGGCGCCAGGCCCGTCGCACCTTCGCCATCTCCTCGAAGTTCTGCGCGACCGCGTCCGCCGCCAGCTCCGCCTCGACCGGGCTGCCCGGTTCGCCCAACGCCCGCTCCGCGTCCCACCGGTGGATCGAGAGCTCGATGCACTGCACCCGCAGCCAGAAGCCCGCGGTCCGGCTCGGGGTGTAGCTCCACACCGGGGCGCCGGCCGGGGTGTCGGCGAAGACCTGCGCCAACCGGGCCGCGCCCTCGGCGAACCAGTCGACCAGGCTCGCTGCCACCGGTCCCAGGAACGGCTTCTCGGCCGGCCGGCCCGGCTCCGGCCAACCGGCGGTGTCGGCGGGCAGTTCGAGGAACGAGAGGTCCTCGCGGTCCGGGGGCTCGGTCGTGCCGGCGGTGAGCACCTTGCGCACCAACCGGTGCACCGAACCGAGATGGAGCACCAGGTCGGCGGCCGACCAGTCGGGGCAGGACGGCACGAGTGGTGCGGTACCGGCCTCGGCCGCCCGGCGGATCGCTAGCTCGAAGGCCGCGCTCTCGCGGCGGAAGTGGCTGATCTGATCCATGCCCTTCACTGTGCTGACCGGCCGTCAGACAGGCAAGCTTTGCGTGGCACGCAAACTTGCGTGCCACGCAAGAACTGCTAGAGTGCCGCCATGACGACGGATCCCGCCGCCGGCACCCCGAGCGGGCTGCGCGAGCAGAAGAAGCAGGCGACCCGCGACGCGCTGAGCTGGGCCGCCCTGCGGCTCGCGGTCGAGCGCGGCCTGGAGAACGTGCGGGTCGAGGAGATCGCCACGGCGGCCGGGGTGTCACCGCGGACCTTCAACAACTACTTCTCCAGCAAGCACGAGGCGATCCTGCACCGCCATCTGGACCGCACCCGGCAGGCCGCCGCAGCCCTGCGCGAACGCCCGGCCGGCGAACCCCTCTGGTCGGCGATCACCGAGGCCGTACTGAAGCCGTACGGCACGCGGGAGCAGGCGCCGGGCCGCGAGTGGACCGCCGGTGTGCTCCGCCTGCTGGCCGAACCCGCCCTGCAGGGCGAGTTCGCCCGGGTCGCGATCACCGCGCGGATCGAGCTCGCCCGGGCGATCGCCGAGCGCACCGGCACCGACGCCGACCGGGACCTCTACCCGGGCCTGACGGCGTCGGCCGTGCTCACCGCCCAACAGGCGGCCGGTGACCAGTGGTTGCGCTGCGACCCACCGGTGCGGATCACGGCGCTGCTGCGCGAGGCGCTGGCGCTGCTCGCGGCCGGCCTGCCGGATCCCTCGTCCTCCGATCCGAGCTGATGACTCGTCAGCTACTCCTGGGGGCAGACAATGACTATCGACGTGGCCATCGCGGGCGGCGGACCGAACGGGCTGATGCTCGCCTGCGAACTCGCCCTGGCCGGGGTGCGGCCCGTGGTGCTGGAGCAACTCACCGAACCCAGCCATGAGCCCAAGGCCAACGGGCTGGTCGGCCAGGTGGTCCGGCTCCTCGACCAACGCGGCCTCCACCAGCGGATCACCGGGCACACGGACCCGCCGGCACCCAGGCCCGGCTACATGTTCGGCGCCTTCCCACTCGACCTCACCGGCCTCGACCCCAACCCGCTCCACGTCCTGCCGGTGCGGCAGCGCGATCTGGAGTCGCTGCTCGCCGAACGGGCCCGGGAACTGGGCGTCGAGGTGCGGCGCGGCCATCGGCTCGACTCCCTCGCACCGGACGCGGACGGAGTCGACCTCCAACTGGCCGGCCCCGACGGCCCGTACCGGCTGCGGGCCCGCTACCTGGTGGGCTGCGACGGCGGGCACAGCACCGTGCGCAAGCTGGCGGGCATCGCCTTTCCCGGCGTGACCGGGCCCGAAGTGGTCCACCGCGCCGCCCACGTCACGCTGCCCGACGGCTGGGTGGACGAGCGGACCGGCGAGTTGGACGTCCCGGGCCACGGCCGGATCCGACCGTTCGGCTACCACCGCACCGAGCGCGGCGTCTTCGTCTTCGCCGCCGTCGTACCGGGCAAGCCGCTGGTCGCCGTGCTGGAGTGGGAGGCGGCCCCGAAGGCAGCCGAACCACCCTTGACCTTCGAGGAGTTGAGCGAGGCGGCCAACCGTGTGCTGGGCGCTCGACTGCCGCTCACCGCACCGACCGGCCCTGGCCCGCACCTGCTGCGCCGCCACCGCGGCGCAAACACCCGCCTGGCCGAGCGCTACCGCAGCGGACGGGTGCTGCTGGCCGGCGACGCCGCCCACGTGCATTCGGCGGTCGGCGGCCCCGGCCTCAACCTCGGCCTGCAAGACGTCGCCAACCTCGGCTGGAAGCTGGCCGCCGAGGTGCACGGCTGGGCGCCGCCCGGCCTGCTGGACAGCTACCAGAGCGAGCGGCGCCCGGTCGGCGAGCGGGTGTTCATGCATTCCCAGGCGCAGCTCGCACTGATGGCCCCCGGGCCGACCGTCACGGCGCTGCGGACGCTCTTCGGCGAACTGCTGGCCGACCCGGCCAACACCCGCCGGATCGCCGAACTGCTCGCCGGCTCCGATCTGCGGTACCCGGTGGGCTGCTCGCACCCGTGGGCCGGGCGGTTCGTCCCGGAGCTCACCGGCCTGCGGGTCGCCGGTCTGCGGGTTGCCGAACTGCTGCACGGTGCGCAGCCGTTGCTGCTCGACCTGAGCGCCGACGGCCGATTCGCCCCGCTGGCGCACGGCTGGCGGGACCGGGTGGCGGTGCAACGGACCGACTGTCCGGGCGAGTCGACCGCGGCGCTGCTCATCCGACCCGACGGGTACCTGGCGTGGGCCGCCGACCACGACGGAGCGCCGCAGGAGCTGCACGAGGCGCTGACCCGCTGGTTCGGCGAGCCGCTCGCCGACTGACCGGCGGGCGGGCCGGGCTGTCGGGTCCGTCCCGCCCCGACCCGTTATTCGATGGCCCGGCCTCCCGGCCGCTCCTACAGTGGCACCACGTCCACTCATGGAGCCGATCATGCGCACGCACTATCCCCGGACGCCCCACCTGCCCTGGTCGCCGGGCGCCTCCGGGGACGACGTCCGCACCGGTGACCTGTCCGGGCTGCGCGGCCTGGAGGTGGTGGTCACCGAGAAGCTCGACGGCGAGAACACCACCCTCTACCAGGACGGTCTGCACGCCCGGTCGCTGGACTCCGCACACCATCCGTCCCGTACCTGGGTCAAGGCGCTGCAGGCGCGGATCGGGCCCGGCATCCCGGCCGGTTGGCGGATCTGCGGCGAGAACCTCTACGCCCGGCACTCGATCCCGTACCGCGAGCTGGACGGCTTCTTCTACGGGTTCTCCGTCTGGGACGACCAGGACCGCTGCCTGGACTGGGACGCGACCGTGCGGTGGCTGCGCGCCCGGGGCGTACCCGTGCCGCGGGTGCTCTGGCGCGGCCTGCTGGACGAACGGGCACTGCGGGCCCTGAAGCTCGACCTGGACCGCCAGGAGGGCTATGTGGTGCGCAGCGTCGCGGGGTTCTCCCGGGCCGAGTTCGGGCAACGGGTCGCCAAGTGGGTCCGGGCCGGCCATGTGCGGACCAGCACGCACTGGATGCACGCGGCGGTGGTGCCCAATGAGCTGGGCCCGGCCGCCGCGTTCTGGGCGGTCCGCTCGGGAGCGGCGCCCGAGCCGGCCCCCCTGCTGGCAGCGCTCGAAGCGACCGCGGGCCTCGACCTCGGCTCGCCGGAGCGCCGGGTGGCCGTGGCCGCCGAGCGGCTCGACATGCTGGGCCGCACCGGCGACGCCCGGCTGGCCGGCGTGCTCGCCGCCCTGCTCCAGGGCACCCCGCGGGGCCGCCTGGCCGGCCGGCTGGCCGGCGTGATCGGCGTGCCGTTGGCCCGGCGCGTTGCCGACCTGGTCGGGCTGCACGACCGGCTGCTGCGCCCGTACCCGGACCAGGACCGCCCAACCGGCCTGCGGCGCTTGGCGATCGCGGCCGACCTCGGGGTGCTGCACGCGGTCGCGGCGGCCGCTGCGGCCACCGATGAGGAGCGCGAGCACGTCGATTGGTCCGCGCTGCACGCCGAGGACGCCGGGCTGCTCGGCCCCGCGCCGCTGGCGCCACTGCGCACCGAGCTGCGCGCGGCGCTGGCCGGTCGGCCCCCCGAAGTGCTGGACCGCTGCTGGGCGCAGGCCCGGGAGGCCTTCGCGGCCGGGCGGCTCAGCACGGCGGCCGAGGCGGTGGCCGCGACCTGGCGCTGGCGGGACGGTGCCTTCCCGAAGCTGATCCAGCTGGTCGGCCCGGCCGGCAGCGGCAAGAGCAGCTTCGCCCGCGGTCTCCAGGGAGTCGAACGCTCCATCGCACTGGACGAGTTGCGCGCCGACCGGGGTGACCGCGGCGACCAGCGCGCCAACGGCGAGGTGCTGCGCGACGGACTGGCCCGGCTGGACGCCGCACTGGCGGCCGGCGGCACGGTCGTCTGGGACGCCACCTCACTCAACCGCCACCAGCGCGCCCAGGTGCACGCGGTGGCGCAGCGCCGCGACGCCCTGACCACCCACGCGGTGCTGCTCGCTGACGAGACCGAGCTGCGCCGCCGCAACGCCGTCCGCGAGCACCCGGTGCCCGACGGCGTCCTCACCGCCCAACTGCGACGGTTCACCCCGCCCTACCCCGGCGAGGCCCACCGCACCTGGTACGTCGGGCCGGGCGGCGCGGTGGCGGACCGCGACGACGCCCAGGTCACCGAGGAGCACTGATGCGCACCAGCGAGCAGATCTACCACCAGGTCCGCTGGGACCCGCGGTTCGACCCGGCGCGCTTCGTGCTCGGGGTGAGCCGGCGGCAGGCCGAGCCCAAGCGGATCGCGCTGCCGGCCTTCGTGCCGGGCGGCGACATCCCCTGGCACCGGGTGCTGTTCGTGGAGGCCGACGGTGAGTTGGTGTGGGACCGTGCCACCGGCCTCGACGTGCTGGACCGCGGCACGGCCGGGCGGGTCCGCGAACCGCGCCGCCTGGGTGCGCCGTTCTTCACCGCGCGCCCGGTCCACCGGTGGGACGGCGCGGCCGGTGCCTGGCGTGCGGCCGAGGCGGATCCCGAACTCCACGGCGCCCCGGGCAGGCCGCACCCGCGGGTGGTCACCTGGAACGTCCTGTGGGACCGCTATGACGGCGACCGGATCGCCACCGCGCGGCGCCGGCCGCTGCTGCTCGCCGCACTCGCCGACGCCGACGCCGACGTGATCGCGCTGCAGGAGGTCGAGCCCGCGCTGCTCGACCTGCTGCTGCGAACGCCCTGGGTGCGCGCCGACTACGCGGTGAGCTGCGCCCCGGACGGCCGGGACGTCACCGAGCACGGCCTGCTGCTGCTGAGCCGCCTGCCGGTGCGCGAGGCGGCGCTGCACTCCCTGGGCCCGCACAAGGCGGTCGCCGCGCTGACCGTGGAGACCGCCACCGGCCCGCTGGTGGTCGCGGCGACCCATCTGAGCAGCGACCACTCGGAGCACGGCGCTGCCAAGCGGGAGACCGAACTCGCCGAGCTGGCTGCGGGATTGGCGGCGGTCCCGGGCGATCTGCTGCTGCTCGGCGACTTCAACGACGGCCGCGAGGGGGCCCTGGGGCCGGGGACGGTGCTGGGGATGCGTGACGCCTGGACCGAGGTGCACGGCCCGGCCGACCACACGCCCACCTTCGACCCGACCGCCAATCCGCTCGCCGCCGTCTCCTCGCTGACCGGGCGGGCGGCACGGCTGGACCGCATCCTGCTGCGTCCCGGCGGCCCGCGCATCGCCGCCGCCGAGTTGCTCGGGCGAGTCGCCGGGCCGGACGGGCTGTTCGTGTCGGACCATTACGGTGTGGCGAGCCAACTGAACCTGGACGACCCGCCGGGCGGAGCGCTCGACCTCGCGCCCACGGCCCGCACGGCGGTGGCCTGGCTACCGCCGGACGAGGTGTGGCCCGCCATCCAGGAGGTGCGCCGCCGGTACGACCGCCAGGTTCACCGCTGGCCGCCGCACGTCAACCTGCTCTTCGGCTTCGTCCCGGAGTCCGCGTTCGACCGGGCCGCACCGCTGGTCGCGGCGGCCGCCGCCGAGGTCGCGCCGTTCACCGCGCGGCTGGCCGGTGTGAACAGCTTCAAGCACCACGGCGATGCGACGGTCTGGCTCGACCCGGCGGCCGACGGCGAGGAGCCGTGGGCCGCCCTGCGGGACGAGCTGCTGCGACGCTTCCCACGCTGCCGGGGGCGTGCTCCGGGGTTCACCCCGCATCTGAGCCTCGGCCGGAGCAACGACCCGCAGACCGTGGTCGCCTTCGCGGAACGGCACCTCGACACCATGTGGGCCGATGTCGGCGCGGTCGTGCTGCTGTCCCGCCGGGGCGCCGGACCGATGCGTCCGCGTGCCGTGGTCGCGCTGGGCACGGGCGAGCTGCGGTGGCTGCCGGAGGCGCGCGGCGGCTGGCCACCCTCGTACGAGGAGCCCGACGCGGCGGAGGTCGACGCGGCGGAGGTCGAGGCGACGGCGGTCGACGCGGCGGAGGTCGACGCGACGGCGGCTGAGGCGACGGCGGTTGACGCGGCGCTGCAGCTGGTGACGCGGGCGCTGGCGCCGAGCGGCGCGGTGATCGAGGTCGTCGGCTCGCGGCGGATGGGGTGCGCGCTGGACGGGTCCGACCTGGACCTGGTGGCCGTGCTGCCCGGCGAGGCGCGGCTCGGCGACCTCAAGCAGCGGCTGGCCGGCGAGCTGCCCGCCGGCACCGCCGTGCGCGAGGTGCTCGGCGCCCGGGTGCCCGGCCTGCGGTTCCGTCTGGGCGCGCTCGGCGTCGACCTGGTGCTGGTGGGCTCCGGGGCGTTGCCGCCCGCCGAGGCGGTGGCGCGGCGCGCCGAACTCGGGGAGACCGCCGCGCTCGCGTTGAGCGCGGTGAGCGATGCGGCCGCGGTGCGCGCGGCCGTCGGCGGCCGGCACCCGGCCTTCACCCGGCTGGCCCGCGAAGTAAAGGCCTGGGCCAGGGCGCGCGGCCTGGTCGGCGCGCCGTTCGGCGGACTGCCCGGACTGGCCTGGGCCGTGCTGGCAGCCCGCACCGTGCTCGGGCACCCCGAGCTGGACGGCGCCCTGCTCCTGGGCGCCTTCTTCGGTGACTGGGCGGCCTGGGACTGGCAGCGGCCGGTGCGCCTCGGGGCGGGGGACGGCGGCTCGCACCCGCCCGGCACCGTACTGACGCCGTCCGAGCCGGTCCGCAGCTGCACCGGGCAGCTGCTGCCGGGGAGCCTGGAGCTGCTGAGCCAGGAGCTCTACCGCGCCTGGGAGTTGACGGAGGCCGGGGGTGACCCGTGGCCGGAGCTGCTGGCCGGCCCGCCGCTGCACCGCCGTCATGCGGGCTGGGCGACGGTCTCACTGCGCGCGCCCGATCCCGAGGCCTTCCAGGGGCTGCTCGGCCGGACGCGCGGTCGGCTGCCGGCCCTGCTCGCCGCCCTCTCCGAGGACTGCCCCGACCTGCACGCCTGGCCGCGCCCGTTCGAAGCCGGCCCGACGTCGGCCCGGTACGCGATCGGCCTCGGTCAACACCCGCCCGACCCCGCCCGCCTCGCCGAGCTCACCGATCCCTGGACCACCGGACTGCCCGGAGTCACCGTCGAGTGGCAACCCGGCGGCGACGTACCCACGTTGCGCTGACCTGCTGCTCGCCTTCTTCGTCGCTTGGTACTCCGGTAGTACTCCAGTGAGACCTCGTGGTCTCCGCCGGGCCGGATGGCGGGAGAGCTTGTATCTCCGACGGGGAGGCCTCGGGGCGGCGTAGACGCCGCCCGTTGGCGGGTGCCAGTGGCAGGTTCGAGAACGGCGTCCTCGTCGAGCGCAGCGAGGTGGCGGCATGACCCAGTCCCTCGATCCCGGCAGCCACGCAGTCGAGGTTCCAGCCCTGGGAGACGGTCTACGGCTACTTCGCCAAGTGGGCCAAAGAAGGCGTGTTCGCCCAGCTCAACGGACTGCTACGGGATCTCGTGCGCCAGAGCGAGGGGCGCGGTGGCAGCCCCGAGGGTGTGGTGCCGGTGGGCTGGCGGCTTGTACGGGGAGATCAACTCGGTTGCGGGCGCCTGAGTTGATCACTAGGGTGCGGATGTTCTGCTGCTCGACGACGTAACGAAGGTGGCGCCCGCCCATGACCTCGACTGATCTGCTCCCGCCCATCGGGCCGGTCACGGCGGACGACCTTGCCGAAGGCCTGCGGCTGGTGGTCGCGCTGCTGCGCCAGCCGGCCGCCCTCTCTGCGGACTGGAGCCGTCCGGCCGGGACGCTGGACATGGACTGCTGGGAGACCGCCGAACACCTTGCTGACTGCTTCTTCTTTTACGGCACGCAGCTTGCCCAGCAGTCACCGCCCGTCGAGACCTTCCTGTCGTTCGTCGAGCATCGGTCCGCACCGGGCAGGCCCGCGAGCGTGATCTCCAGTGAGCGCGAGTCCGGGGTCGAGGGCCTGGTGCAGGTGGTGGAGGCCTGCGGGGCGCTCCACATCGCGATGGTGCGGACGTCGGCACCGGAGGCACGTGCCTTCCACCCCATGGGGACGACGGACCCCGAGGGTTCGGCGGCCATGGGCCTGGTCGAGCTCTTCGTCCACGGTTACGACCTGTCCTGCGGGCTCGGCCTGCACTGGACCGCCCCGGCCGGCCTCTCCGCCCGGGCGCTGCACCGCCTCTTCCCCGACACTCCGGCGGACACCGACCCCTGGGCGACCCTGCTCTGGGCCACCGGCCGCGGTGACCTGCCCGGACGTGAGCGGGTGACGGCGGACTGGCGCTGGCACAGCGCACCCCGCTGAGACGCCAACGCCCGGGTCATGGCGGCATGAACGAGATGTCTGCTGCTCTGGAAGCGTTGCCGATCGTGATCCGGACCGTCGCGACGTTGCCGCCGCGGTCCTCGGGGACCTCCTGCGCGGCAACGCACTCGACACGGACACCGCCCGCCTGGTCGTCGGACGCCTGGTCAGCCTGGCCGTCAACGAACCGGAGACCACGGTCCGCGAGTCCGCCCTGAACTCGATCAGCGAGGCCTTCAACCGCTACCGCCTGCCCCTCGACCTTGTCGAACCGCTGGCCGTCACCATGCCGACGATGGATCGCGAGCGCCTCGAAAACGCCCTCTACATCCTCGGCGCCACCCACGACCCGAGGGCTTCAGCTCCTTCTCGTCTGCGTCAGCGTCAACAACTTCTGCAACGGTCTGAGCAGCGCGGTCCTCGCGATTCCGGCGATCCGTGAACTGGGAATGCGGCCAGCGGCGTTCGGAATCCTGACCGGTGCCACTGCGGCCTGCATCGGTGATCGGCGACCTCGGCCCAGTCGAGCAGGACTGGCAGCGCGCCACCCCTGTCCGAGCTGCTCCACTGGCCCACCGGCCCTCCGTGGCGGCCGGCGAGGACGGCGAGGACGGCGAACCGCCGTAGGGTGGCAACGTGGCGGCGACGTGCCCACCTTGCGTCGCCCGGACCGTCCTGGAGGGGCGATGACCGTCATCACCGGCTATCTGAGCGCCGCGGAGCAAGCGGTGACCCTCATGGCACGCCCTGACGTTGTCGCGGCTTGGCAACAACCCAGCGCCCTGCCGGAGATGACGACCGGCGCCCTCGCCGGCCACCTCGCCTTCCAGATCCTCAGCGTCTCGGCCGCGTTGAGCGACATGACCGGCTCCGACTCCACCGAGCCCCCGATCCCCCTGCTGGAGCACTACGAACGCGCCGCCTGGGTCGGCGCCCCGCTCGACGGCGAGGCCAACGCGGGTATCCGGGCGCGCGCCGAACAGTACGGCACCGACGGCCCGTTGGCCCTGGTGGCCCGAGCCCGCGCCGCACTCGCCGAGCAGCGGGGCGAGTTGGCGAAGCGGACCGGCGCCGAGCCGGTGATGCTGTCGTCGACCGGGTGGGCGCTGCGGCTGGACGACTTCCTGGTCACCAGGCTGGTGGAGCTGGTGGTGCATCAGGACGACCTCGCGGTCGGCCTGGGGTGGCCCACGCCGGAGTTCACGGACGAGGCCTACGACCCGGTGCTGCTGTTGCTGGCCCGTCTCGCGGCCCGCCGCCACGGCCAGGGCGCGCTGCTGCGGGCACTGACCCGGGCGGAGCGGGCGCCGGGAGCGGTCAACGTGTTCTGAGGGGCGGCCATCCGCCGGCGTGCAACGGGCCCCGGCACGGCCGTTGTTCACCAATCCGCATCACTGCCGTCCGCCCGGTTGTCACCTCACTGCGTGAAGTTCACACTGTTGACAGGCCATGGACAACTTTTGCCCCCCACCGCTCCGTACGCTCGTTGTCCGCACCGCCGAATCCCGCACCCCCACCCGTGGCCGGGCTGCCGCAGTCCGGCTGCTCCCGCACCCTGGAGTCTTCATGCGTTCGAGGTCGCGTCTCGCGGCGCTGTGTGCTGCCGCTCTGACCACCGCACTCGCCGCGTCGGCCGCGGTGACCGGCACCGGATCGGCGGCCGCCTCAGCCGCCGCCACCACCGCCGCCCTCCCCGGGTACTCGCACGTCGTGGTCGTGATGGAGGAGAACCACTCCTTCGACGACATCATCGGCGACACCGCCGACGCTCCCTACATCAACTCCCTTGCCGACCAGGGCGCCCTGATGACCTCCTCGTTCGGAGTCAGCCACCCGAGCGAGCCCAACTACATGGCGCTGTTCGGTGGCAGCACCTTCGGCCTGAGCTCGGACTCCTGCCCGGTCAGCGAGGGCAGCACGGCCAACCTCGGTTCCGAACTGCTCGCCTCCGGCCGCACCTTCGTCGGCTACTCGGAGGGCCTGCCCTCGGTCGGCTCCACCAAGTGCACCTCGGGCGCGTACGCCCGCAAGCACGCGCCGTGGGCCAACTTCAGCAACATACCGGCCGCGGACCAGCAGCCCTTCAGCTCCTTCCCGAGCAACTTCAACAACCTGCCCACCGTCTCGTTCGTGATCCCGAACCTGAACGACGACATGCACGACGGCAGCATCGCGCAGGGCGACAGCTGGCTGAACAACCACCTCTCCGCCTACGCCGATTGGGCCACGCAGAACAACAGCCTGCTGATCGTCACCTGGGACGAGGACGACTACACCGAGAGCAACCAGATCCCGACCATCTTCTACGGTGCCGGGGTTGCCGCGGGCCAGTACAGCGAGACCATCAACCACTACAACGTGCTCGCCACCCTGGAGCAGATGTACGGGCTGAAGCAGGTCGGCAACAGCGCCACCGCCGCCCCGATCACCGACATCTGGGGCTGACTCCCAGTCAGCCGCGTTCCCACAGCCGGCCGTCCGGCCCCCGCCGCACCCGGGGCCGGGCGGCCGTCCGGCCAGATCGAAGGAGTCCGCCCGGCCATGACCAAGCCGCCCGACCCGGACCCGACCGGCGAGCCGTCAACCGACCCGGACCCGACCGGCGACCCATCCACCGACCCGGACCCGACCGGCGAGCCATCGACCGACGCGTCACCGGACGGCGACCCACCGGTCGGCGTCGCTGCACTACAACGCCCCGACGGACGCGCCAAGTTGACCGTGCTGCGCCGCCGCCCGCTGCGCATCGCCGCCGGTGCCGCCGCGGTGCTGCTCGCCGCCGCCGGCCTGGTCGCCTCGGCGCACGCGGACGGCGGCAGCCGAACGCCGGGCGGCGCACTGCGGGCGGACACCACCGGCTGCGGCCGGCCGCCCGCCCGACTGCCCGCCGGACCGGTCTCCTTCAGCGTCACCAACGCCTCGAAGGTGTACCTGACGGTCTACGTCGTCTCGGCCGACGCGCGCCTGGCCTACGCGGAGATCCCCTGGCTCGGCCCGGGCAGGACGCTGCCGCTGGACACCACGCTGACCGGCGGCCAGTACGCGATCCGGTGCGTCTTCTCCAGCGGCCCGGTGCAGACCACCGGCCCGATCCGGGTGGACGGCACCGCCGCCGACGCGGTGGCCGGCTACCTCCCGATGGACGACAAGGAGTTGACCGGCCCGGTGAACGCCTACCGCGGCTACGTCACCGCGGCGCTGCCCAAGCTGCTCGCCGCCGCCCGGACCCTGGACGACGACGTGGCCCGGGGCGACCTGAACACCGCCCGCGCCGACTGGCTCACCGCGCACCTCGACTACGAACGGCTCGGCGCCGCCTACCACTCCTTCGGCGACTTCGACGACGCGCTCAACGGAATGGCCGACGGCCTGCCGCAGGGCACCGGAACGCCGGACTGGACAGGCTTCTTCGCGCTGGAGTACGGCCTCTGGCACAACCGCACCGCCGACCAGCTGCGACCGCTCAGCCGCAAGCTGGTCGCCGACGCCGACGGCCTGATCAGCGACTTCCCGAGCGAGGACACCGACCCCGGCGACCTGCCCCTGCGCGCCCACGAGATCCTCGAGAACGGGCTGCAGTTCCAGCTGAACGGCACCGCCGACTACGGCAGCGGCACCACGCTGGCCACCCTGGAGGCCAACATCCAGGGCACCGAGGAGGTGCTCGGCGTGCTGGCCCCGGTGGTCCAGCCGCGCGACCAGGCGCTGCTCACCCGGCTCGATAGCGAACTGCCCGCCCTGGACGCCGAAGTGGCGGCCTGCAAGGACCCCGACGGCAGCTGGGTGCCGGCCGCCCGGCTCGACGCCACCAGGCGCCACCGCCTCGACGGCGACCTCGGCGACCTGCTGGAGCAACTCGCCGCCCTGCCCAACCTGCTGACCCCGAGGAACCACGCATGACCACCGCCGAGCCCGCCCAGCCCTCGCCCGCCCAGGCCCTGCGCCGGCGCTCCTTCCTGCGCGGCGCCGGCCTCGGCACCGCCCTCGGTGCGGGCGCGCTGGCCGGCGCGTTCGCGGCCGCGGGCGCCGCCGACGCCGACACCGACAGCGGCGGCGCCGACCGCGCCGGCCCGTCCGGGCGGGTCGTGCCGTTCCACGGCCCGCACCAGGCCGGCATCACCACCCCGCAGCAGGCCGCCGCCGGCTTCGTCTCGTTCACCGTCACCGCGCCCGACCAGGCCGGGCTGCGGCAGTTGTTCGAGATCCTCACCGACCGGGTCCGCAGACTGACCGCCGGCGGCCCGGTGCCCGCCACCGACCTCGCCTCACCACCCACCGACAGCGCCACCCTCGGCCCGGTGCCACCCGCCGACGGCCTGACCGTCACGGTGGGGGTGGGCGCCTCGCTGTTCGACGCCCGCTACGGCCTGGCCGACCGCAAGCCGGCCAAGCTGGTGCCGATGCCCGCCTTCCCGGACGACGACCTGGTCGGCTCCACCGAGCTCCACGGCGACCTGTCGCTGCAGCTGTGCGCCGACTCGCGGGACACCGTGATGCACGCGCTGCGCGACATCACCCGGCACACCCGCGGTCTGATGCAACCGAGTTGGAAGGTGGACGGTTTCCACTCCGCACCCCGCCCGACCGGCACCCCGCGCAACCAGCTGGGCTTCAAGGACGGCATCGCCAACCCGGACACCGGCGACGCCAAGACCGCGGACGCGCTGATCTGGACGCACGGCGGCGCCAACGGCGAGCCGGCCTGGGTCGAGGGCGGCTCCTACCAGGTGATCCGGATCATCCGCATGCTGATCGAGTTCTGGGACCGGGTCTCGCTGCACGAGCAGGAGACGATGATCGGCCGCCGCCGCGACTCCGGGGCGCCACTGGACGGCACCGCCGAGACCGACCTGCCGAACTACCCGGGCGATCCGCAGGGCCTGATCATCCCGATGAACGCGCACATCCGGCTCGCCAACCCGCGCACCCCCGACACCTTCGACCAGCAGATCCTGCGCCGCGGCTACAACTACGAGCGCGGCCTGGACCTGGACGGCAACCTGGACGTCGGCCTGGTCTTCTGCTGCTACCAGCAGGACGTGGCACGCCAGTTCCAGGCCGTGCAGCAACGCCTCGCCGGGGAACCGCTGGTCGACTACATCTCCCCGACCGGCGGCGGCTACTTCTTCGCCCTCCCCGGGGTGACCGGCCCGACCGACCACTACGCCTCCGCACTGCTCGCCTGAACCACCGGCCGTGCCGGCAGCCTTCGGCGGTACTCGCCGGGGAGTCCCGCCGGCACCGGACGTCCCCGCGGCCCCTGCGCGTAGGCCGCCTCGACGGGTGACACCGGCGAGCCGACCAGGGAGGATGTCGCGGTGAACACGCTTCCTGCCGACGACGATTCCGCGCAGCGACCGGGTTACCGGCGCTCGACAGGCTCTCCCCGCGGCGAGGCCAGGCGCCGGGAGCTGCTCGACCGGGTCGCCGACGACCTCGCGGCCAACGGCCTGCCGGACTTCTCGCTCCGACGGGCCGCCCGGGCGGCCGGCACCACGCACAAGGTCCTGCTGTACCACTTCGACGGGGCCGACGACCTGCTCAGGCATGCGGTGCTCCGGCTCCGCGAACGGCGCGTCAGCGGTGCGCTGGCAGCCGCGGCCGAGGATGCGGCCGGCCGGACCCTGGCCGACCGGGTGCGCGCCGTGTGGCTCGTCCTGGCCGGCGAGGAGTCGGGACTGCGGGTGCTCGACCAGGCCATCGGGTTGGCGATGTACGACCCCCGGCGCCACGCCGAGCTCGCCCGCACGGCGTCCCGGCAGTACCTGCCCGCGTTGCTGTCCTTCTGCCCCGCCGGCTGGTCCGACCAGCGCAAGGCCGAGGTGGCCGAGTTGGTCCTCGCGACGCTCCGGGGCCTGCTGGTGGAGCTGGTGACGAGCGGTGACGCCGGGGGCGTCGCGGCCGGTTTCGAGGCACTGGCCCGGGCGCTGGAACGGGAGGAGGCCGCCGAGGAGTAGCCGTCGGGCCGCCGGAAGCCGTGGACAGGTTGTGAACCACGTGGTTCACTTCTTCCCAGGGGCGAATCCCACCCGTCTGGGGGAGGCGTACGGATGTCCGTGACACGTGAGAAGGTACGTTTCGCCAGCGGCGGCACCGAGTGCGCCGCTTGGCACTATCCGGGCACCAACGGAGCCTGCGTGATCATGGCCGCGGGCCTGGGGGTGACCAAGGAGCCGGGCACCGACCCGTTCGCGAAGCGGTTCCACGCGGCCGGGTTCAGCGTGCTCGCCTTCGACCACCGGGGCCTCGGGGAGAGTGGCGGCACGCCGCGCCAGGTGGTGCGGGCCAAGGGGGAGTTGGCGGACTGGGAGGCCGCGATCGCGTTCGCACCGACCCTGCCCGGCGTGGATCCGACCAGGCTCGCCCTGTGGGGCTTCTCCCTGGCCGGGGGCCACGTCGTGCGGATCGCGGCACGGCATCCGGAGCTGGCGGCGGTGATCGCGCAGACACCGGCCGTCGACGGTCAGGCCGTCGCCCGCAACGCGATGCGCCATCAAACGCCGTCAGCCGTCTGCCGGTTCACCGCACTGAGCATCCTCGACGCCCTCGCCGGCCTGTTCGGTCGCCGACCCTTCCTGATTCCGCTCGCCGCCCGCCCCGGCACCGTCGCGGTCCTCACCACGCCGGACTCCCTGGCCGGCCCGCGCGCGCTCGACCCCGGCAACGACCACCCGGACTGGCAGCAGGCAGTCGCCGCCCGTTCCACGCTGGGCCTCGCGTTCTACCGCCCCGGTCGCGACGCCGCCCGAGTGCGGTGCCCGCTCCTCGTCGTCGCCTGCGACCAGGACCGGTCCGCCCTCGCCGACCCCGCCGTCGAAGCCGCCCGCCAGGCGCCCCGGGGCAAGGTGGTCCTGCTGTCCGGCGAGCACTACGCACCCTTCATGGACGCCCACGAGCAGGCCGTCGAAGCAGAGTTGGCGTTCCTGCGCCGGCACCTCGGCTGCGCGGCCGGCGCCTGGGACCAGCCGGCGCGGCCGGGTGACAGGATCTGACGCAGGGGCTCCTCCCCTGCGGTTCGGGGAGCACCGACTCTCACCGGTCCGGGTTCACGCGGGCGGCGTGCCGAAGGTGCCGGAGGCGTAGCTGAACACCGTGTACCTGCGGTCCGCCAGGGTGAACTCCGCCACTTCCCGCATGCCCAGGTGCCGGTGGACGGCGAGCGACTTCTCGTTGGACTGCTCGACGAACAGGACACCGTGGTCGAAGTGTTCGCTCAGGTTCGCATCGACCGCGCGCAGCAGGCTCCGCACGACACCGCGGCCGCGG
This sequence comes from Kitasatospora humi, assembly GCF_020907985.1. Taxonomy (GTDB): domain Bacteria; phylum Actinomycetota; class Actinomycetes; order Streptomycetales; family Streptomycetaceae; genus Kitasatospora; species Kitasatospora humi. The sequence continues at coordinate 125,914 of NZ_JAJJPA010000006.1, forward strand.
AAGGCGCGGTCCACCACCACCGGCCCGTAGAGGTAGAGCCGCTCGGCGCTCGGCGCGAGACCGGCCCGCAGCGCGGCGTCCACGGTCAGCCGCGGCGGTCCCTCGTCGAGCATGGACGGGGCACTGGTGAGGGCGGCGCCGGCGAGCCGCCCGTCCTCCTCGGCGAGGTAGATGCCCGTGGTGGCTTCGATCGAGGCGAGCTTGTGCTCGTCGAAACCGCCCTGCACGAAACCCTGCTCGGCGCGCTCGACCGCGGACAGCCCGACGCCCCGAGCGCTGTCGATCAGGGCGAGCACCCTGCCGCGGTCCGCGCTAACGGCCTTGCGTGTCGACATGATCATGCGCGCACGCTACCGGACCCCGGCAGCCGGGCAGCCACCCGGCACCTGGTTCTAGGCTGTCGACATGGAAGACTACGCGGTGCCGGTCCTGCCCAGCCGGGACCTGGACGAGACCCACGACTTCTACCGCCGCCTCGGCTTCGAACTCCGCGGCCGCTGGGGCACGGAGGACGGTTACCTGATCGTCGCCCGGGGGACGGTGGAGCTGCACTTCCAGCATGATCCCGGGGTGGATCCGCTGGCCACCGCGGGCTGCTGCTACCTGCACGTCCGCGACGCGGACGCGCTGTACCGCGAATGGGCCCGCCTCGGCGTCCCCAGCGACCCGGCCACCGGCAGCCGCCTGGTGCCGCCCTCGGACACCCCCTACCGGATGCGGGAGTTCGCGCTGGTCGATCGCAGCGGGAACCTGCTGCGGATCGGCAGCCCGCTTGAGCGGACAACCGCCGGTCGGTGAGCGGGGGCAGGGCGGCGCGGGCCCGACGGGCTGCCGGCCGCGGCCCGTGCGGCGCTCCGACGATCCACCCGGCCGACCTGGGACGTCGATCACCAGCGATCGGCTCGGCGGCCTGCCACTCGGTCGGCCAAGGTGTCCCACGAACTGGTCAGCTCCCGGCGCCCGCCACGGTTTCGCCTGCGCCGACCGCCCCGCCGACCACGACCGGGCCAGTGCCGAGGACGCTCGGCAGCGGGTGCACCGGGCGCTGGCCGGGTACCTGTGGACGGGACTTCGGGCCCGCAGCCGCTACGGCACGCACCGACGCCGGCGGCAGCCGTTCCGCTGCCGCCGCTGCCGCCGGTGTCGGTGGGGCCCGTGGGGCCCGTGGGCCGGGTGAGCCTAGCCGCGCCCGCCGCCGGCGCCGGCGCCCGCGCCCCGCGCTTCCGCGAACGCCAGCCCGGTCACCGAGAGCAGCAGGAGGCCGGTCCCGCCGACCGTGGCGGGCGCCAGCCGCTCACCGAGCAGCGCCACGGCGATCACCGCCGCGCTCACCGGCTCGATCAGGGTGATCACCGATGCCGTCGTGGCCCGGACCACGGCCATGCCTGCGAAGTACAGGCCGTACCCGAGGGCGGTCGGCACGGCGGCGATGTACGCCAGCAGCACCACCGTCCGGCCCAACCCCTCGGTCTGCGGCAGCAGTCCGCCCTCCAGGGTGGCGAACGGGAGCAGCAGCACGCCGCAGACCAGGAACGAGTAGAAGGTGCTGGCCAACGGGTCGGCGGCGATGCCGCGTTGCGCCGAGTGCCGGCCGTGGAGGGTCATGCAGGCGTACCCGGTGGCCGAGGCCAGCGCCCAGGCGACGCCACCCGGCCGCACCTCCCCGCTCCCCGCACCGCCGAGCATCAGCACGGCCAACCCGGTGACCGCGCCGACCACCGCCGTGACCCCGGCCAGGCCCAGCCGCTCCCGCAGCAGCGCCCGGGCGCCGAGGGCCACCAGCACCGGCGCCGCGCCGAGCGTAACCACTGTGGCGACGGCCAGCCCGGTGCCGGCCACCGCTTCGAAGTAGGCTATCTGAAACGCCGTCAGGGTCGCGCCGGTGATGCCCAGTTGGACGAGCCGGGGCCGCTTCGGCAGCGGCCACCCGCACAGGGCGCAGGCGAGCAGCAGCAGTGCGGAGCCGCCCAGCGAGCGCCAGCAGGTGAGCGCCACCGGGCCCAGGCCGCTGTGCCCGTAGAGCAGCGCGGCGGCGGCACCGGCGGTGCCCCAGGAGGTGGCGGAGACGATCAGGTAGCAGAGGCCGCGCCCGACGGTGAGGGTGCGCGGAGCCGACAGGGGTGTCGCAGACAAGGAGGTCTCCCACGGGGGACGAGAAGTGGTCGGATGCTCTCGTCTGCGGGCAGCACCGACCGCCCCGGGCACTACCCGGGGGTCACGTCATCCGTGGTCCGGCCGCCCGCTCAGGCGGCGGGAGGTGGCAGGACAAGGCTCGTCGGCATGGGTTCAGCCTACACGGCGCCCTCGGGGGCGCTCTGCGCCGCCGAGCGGCCCTTGCGGCCCCGCCCAGGGAGGTTGCGACGGGCGGCCCACGCCAGGGCGAGGACGGTCACCGCGAGCGCCCCCGCCTCCGGCCAGGCGCCGACCCGGTCGGCCGGGGTGATGCCGGTCCGCAGCGGCACGCGCTCGGTGAGGGTCTGCTGCTGCCACAGCCCGGTGTGGGCGGCGACCGTGCCGTCCGGCCGGATCACCGCGCTGACGCCGGTGGTGGAGACCACGGCGACCGAGCGGTTGTGCTCGACGGCGCGCAGCCTGGCCATGGCGAGCTGCTGGTCGGTCTCGTCGGAGCTGCCGTCGCGGGTGAAGGCGGCGTCGTTGGTCTGCTCGACCAGCAGGTTGGCGCCCGCGCGCACGCCGTCGCGGACCAGCCCGTCGTAGCCGATCTCGTAGCAGATCACGTCGCTCAGGTGGATGTCGCCGACGTCGAAGACGACGGTCCGGTCGCCCGGGGTGAAGTTGCGCGGGATCAGCTGGAGGTCGCCGAGGCCGCCGAACAGGCTGCGCGCGGGGATGTACTCGCCGAACGGGACGAGTTGGCGCTTGGCGTACCAGGGGCCGGGGCCGGTCAGCGGGTCCCAGAGCAGGCCGGCGTTGTAGGTCTGGTCCTGGGGGCCGTCGAGGATGGCGCCCACCAGGATCGGCCGGTTGACGGCGTTCACCGACTCGTCGATCAGGAAGCTCAGTTCCGGGTCGGTGCGCGGCTCGGAGTCGGTGGAGTTCTCCGGCCAGAGCACCAGGTCGGGCTGCGGCACCTTGCCGGCGTGGATGTCCTGGGCCAGCTTCAGGGTCGCGTCGGCGTGGTTGCTCGTCACCTGCTGGATGCGGGCCTGCTCCGCGAGCGAGCGCTCCCTCGGCACGTTGCCCTGCACCAGGGAGAGCACGGCGGTGGAGGTGCCGCCGCCGGCGGCCGGCAGCGGGATCGCCGGCGACAGTGCCAGCGCGACGACGCACCAGCCGGCCGCGAGCAGCCGCCGCCGGGCCGTGGGCGGCGCCAGCACCAGCCCGGCGAGGGCGGCGCCCACCAGGGCGACGACGAACGTGACGGCCGGCGCGCCGGCCACCCGGGCCCACCCCAGGGCCGGCGAGTCGGCCTGACTGAACGCCAGCCGCCCCCACGGGAACCCGCCGAGCGGCAGGCGGCTGCGCACCGCCTCGGTCGCCGTCCACCACAGGGCGACCAGCGGCACCCGGCCGCGCAGCCGCAGCAGCAGCGGCAGCGGCGCGGTCATCGCGGCCAGCAGCAGCGACTCGGCGAGGCTCAGCGCCACCCAGGGCAGCAGGCCGATGTTGCCGGACAGCCAACGCACCAGCAGGCCGAAGAAGACCACCGAGAAGGCGAGTCCGATGCCCGCGGCCGTGCGCAGCCGCTGCCCGGCCACCGCCACGACCAGCAGGGCGACGCCGACCGGGGCGAGCGGCCAGGCACCGATCGGCGGGAACGCGCAGAAGAGCAGCGCACCGCCGGCGCCGGCGGTCGCCAGCGCCCACCGGGTGCGGAGACGGCGGGTCGGGCGCGCGCCCGCCGTGGCGGGGCCGGCCTCGCAGGCAACCATGAGCATCCGCAGAAAGTAGCATCCAAATCTTGTTCACCTTTTCGTAACACCTGGTCCGTGCAGCGGCTCGCCCGGGGTGGCGGCGGGGGCGTATGACGGGTGGTGGTGTCCTCGCCGTCGCTGTGGTCCCATCAGGCGACGAGGATGTGTGTCCGTCGGGTGGAACCTGACGCGCCGTTGAATCGTCCATGTACCGACCACGTGTTTGTCGAGAGGAGAACAACCGGATGGCTGGGCGAATACGGAAGCGCGTGTTGCGGGCAGCGGGGGCGGTCGTCACCTTCGCTGCCGTCGCCGCACCGACGGCACCCTTGGCCGCGGCTCCGCCGCCGCCGGCGCTGGGTCCGGCGTCCCTGGCGGGTGCGGCGGCCCTGCCCGCCGGGCAGCAGCAGTTGGACGGCGGCAGCCACCGCGCGCTGCCCCAGCCGCCGGCGCCGCCCAGCAGCGCGCCGAGCCCCGGCCCGGTGCAGCCGTCGGTGCCCGTGGTGGGGGGTGCGCGGCTGCCCGCCACCGTGTTCGCCGCCTACCGCAAGGCCGAGGCGTCCCTCGCCGGGTCGTCGCCCGCCTGCCACCTGCCGTGGCAACTGCTGGCCGGCATCGGCCAGGTGGAGTCCGGGCAGGCCGACGGGGGCCGGGTCGACGCCAATGGCACGACCTACACGCCGATCCTGGGCCCGCTGCTCGACGGCACCGGCGGCAACGCGGCCATCCCGAACACCGACGGCGGCAAGTACGGCGGCAGCACGGTGTGGGACCAGGCCGTCGGGCCGATGCAGTTCATCCCCTCCACCTGGGCCGCCTGGGGCGCGGACGGCAATGGTGACGGCATCGCGGATCCCAACAACGTCTGGGACGCGGCGCTGGCCGCCGGCCGGTACCTGTGCGCGGACGGGCGCGACCTGGCCGTGCCGGCCCAGCTCGATCAGGCCATCCTCGGCTACAACCACTCCGACGACTACCTCCGTACCGTCAAGTCCTGGATGACCTACTTCCAGACGGGCGTCTCGACCAGTCCGGACGCCCCCGCCCTCGCCGCCTCGCCGTTGCTGCCGAGCGCGCCCGCGTCACCGGCCGCGCCCGGACCGGGGGTCGGGGCGTCGCCGTCGCCCACTCCGAGCGCCACCGCGAGCGCGCCGGCCACGCCCACGGCCAACCCGTCGCCGTTCGCCACCCCGACCGCCTCCGCGACGTTCCCCAGGCCCACGCCCAAGCCGAGCACCTCGCCCAGCGCCTCGGCCAGTCCTTCGCCGAGCGCCTCGCCGAGTGCCGGCGGCTCGCCGAGCGGGTCGCCCTCGCCGTCGCCGTCGCCGTCCGACTCACCGACCGGCTGCCCGTCGCCGACGGCGACCCCCTCGGGCACCCCGACCGGCTCGCCGTCCCCGTCGCCCTCCGCGTCGGCCACGCCGAGCGCCACGCCGTCGCCGTCGGCCTCGCCCTCGGTCTCCCCCTCGCCCTCGGGCTCGCCGTCGCCCTCGGGGTCGCCGTCGCCGGGCTGCGGGTCACCGTCGCCCAGCGCCTCGGCGGGCACGCCGAGCCCCTCGGCGTCGCACTCCACCTCGGCTTCTCCGAAGGCCCGTTGAGGCCGACCGCCACTCGGCGCCGGTGAGGCGCCCGGTGGGGCGTCGGTGAACCGTCCGGTGATCCGCTGACCGGCCCGGTACTGGGATCCCAGTACCGGGCCGGTCTGTTTCGGCCCCGCCACCGCCGCCGGCGAGACCGGCGGCGGTGGCCTCAAGGGCGAAAACTTGTCTGATCAAGTTTGGCCGACATTCTTCCGTTGGACAGCACCGACCGGTACCTATGTCCCGTCCATGGCGAACAGTCATGGCTTCACCCCCACCAACGGGACGAGGTATCCCCATGCGACTGGGTCGGAGTTCACTCAGCGGGCTGCTCACCGCTCTCCCCCTCCTCGGTGCACTGGTCATCGCCGCTCCCGCCCCCGCGCAGGCGGCGACGAGCAGCGGCAACCTGATCGTCAACGGCAATGCCGAGGCGGGCGGTTACTGCACCAACGACTGGAGCGCAGCCACCACGGTCCCCGGTTGGACGGTCGAGGCCGGCGGCATCAACGTCATGTGCCAGTCGGTCGCGTCCTTCGGCCTGCCGAACGACGGCAACACGCCCGGCAAGGCCTTCTTCGGCCCCGGCAACTTCGGTGACGGCGCGATGTCGCAGACCGTTGACGTCTCGTCGGCGGCCACGGCGATCGACGGCGGCGGGGTGAACTACAACCTGGCGGGCTGGCTGGGTGGTTGGAGCACCTACAGCGGCTACGCCGCCGTCAGCCTGCACTTCAAGGACGGGAGCGGCCGGTCGATCGGCGCGACCGCCAAGCTGCCGACCGTCTCCGCGACCGACCGGGGGCTGAGCACCGAGTTCCTCTCCCGCAGCACCAGCGGAGCCGTGCCGGCCGGGACGAGGTCGATCCAGGTCGAGGTGCAGTTCCTGTCCACCTCCCACGAGGCCGGCTACCTGGACAACCTCTCGCTCACCCTCAACACCCCGGTCGCCGCCCCCGCACCGGTGGCCCCGCCCGCGTCGAGCGTGCCGGGCTACGACCACGTGTTCACGGTCATGATGGAGAACACCGACTACTCCGAGGTCATGAACGACCCGGCGGACACGCCGTTCATCCACAGCCTGATGTCCCAGGGCGCCACCCTCACCGACTCGCACGCCGTCTACCACCCGAGCGACGAGAACTACCTCGCCATCGCCGGCGGTGACACCTACGTCAGCGGCGGCACCTACTGGCCGAACATCAACTCCCCGCAGCGCAACCTCGGTGACACCATCGAGGCGGCCGGCAAGAGCTGGAAGGCCTACGAGCAGGGCATGGGCACGCCCTGCAACACCACCACGCAGTACGACGCCAAGTACGAGCCGGACGACGCACCGTTCATCAACTACACGGACATCAGCGGCAATTCGTCCCGCTGCGCATCGCACCTGTTCGACACCTCGCAGCTGACCACCGACCTGAAGTCCGCGGCCACCACGCCGAACTTCTCCTGGATCGCCGCCGACGACTACTACGACGGCGAGGCCTCCGGCAACGGCAGCTCCACCAGCCTCCAGGTGCAGGACGGTTGGCTGAAGCAGACGCTGGCCCCGGTGCTGGCCTCGCCCGCGTGGACCCAGCAGCGCTCGCTGCTCGTCCTGACCTGGGACGAGAGCGAGAGCGAGGGCTACGACCACGTCGCCACCGTGGTGCTCGGCTCGCAGGGCACCGTGCCGGCCGGGACCAGCTCCGCGCAGCACTACGACCACTACAGCGTCGGTCGCACCATCGAGTCGGCCCTCGGCCTGCCCGGTCTGACCGCCAACGACACCTACGCGACGCCGCTCAACGCCGCTTTCGCGCCGTCCAGGGCGACCACGCCGACGCTGACCGGTGACCTGAACGCGGTGGCGAACGGCGGTAACGTGACCTTCCGCTACTCCGTGCCGAACACCTCGCAGGTCAGCGCCAAGAACTGGGTGGGCATCTACCCGGCGGGCGTGACCCCGGGCTCGCAGTCCTCGCTGACCTGGGCCTACACGCCGAACCAGAGCGGCGCGGTCACCCTCTCCACCGGCAAGCTCAACGGCGCGGGCACGTACGACGTTTACTACCTGGCCAATGACGGCTACTCGGTGCTGGCCGGCCCGTACACCCTGACCGTCGGCTGACGACCCCGGGACGCCAGCAGGAGCCCGACTGCCGTTGCCGCCCCAGCCGGATCCGACCGGATCAGGTTGGGGCGGCAACGGCATTTCAGCCACCGGGAGTTGCCTGGACCGGCCGGGTCCGCCGACGGATTCCGTGAGGGTCGCGCGCACAATGCGTGGCAGCCGCGCGCCCGGCTTTCGCACAAGGCATTGACCAGCTCCGGACAAGTCTGATTCCCTACCTGTGACCGGCGGTGCACCGCTCGTCTGTTCAGCCCTCAATTGCTCAAGCACGTTTGCCCCCACGCCAGTCGGCGATCCCCTGCGCGGCGAGACGGCCGCCAGGACCGCCCTGGCCGACATGCGCCGGCTCCCCCCAGAGCCGGGCGAGCGCAGAGAGGACACCTACCATGGGTCACCCCCAGCAGCGCGGTGCGAGCCACAAGCTCCTTGCCGGAATGGCATCGCTGGCCCTGATCACCGGCGCCGCGTTCATCGCGGCCCAGGCCCCGGCCTCGGCGAGCACCCCCCAGGACGCTTCCCAGACGGCCTCCTCCGGCCAGCACACCCGGCACGGCGAGTTCCCCATGCTCGGCCACGTCAACGCGGCGAAGACCGCGGCCACCGGCCCCGAGACGCTGTCCTACGGCGGCGGGATCAACGGCATCGGCGTCAACAGCGGCCACTCCAAGGTCTACCTGGTCTTCTACGGCAGCCAGTGGGGCACCCAGACCACGGACTCCAACGGCAACGCCAAGTTCTCCAACGACAGCAAGGGCGGGGCCGGCGCCGCCCAGCAGATGTTCAAGGGCATCGGCACCAACGGAGAGACCTGGTCGGCCGACCTGACCCAGTGGTGCGACGGCCCGAACGTCTCGGCCGGCGCGACCAGCTGCCCGTCGAACGCCAACTTCATCCCGTACCAGAGCGGTGGCGTGCTGGCCGGCGTGTGGTACGACAACTCGGCCAAGTCGCCGAGCGCCGCGACCGGCCACCAGCTGGGCCAGGAAGCCGTCAAGGCGGCCTCCCACTTCGGCAACACCACCGCCGCGTCCAACCGCAACGCCTACTACGTGATCCTCTCGCCGCACGGCACCAACCCGGACCAGTACCAGAACCAGTACTGCGCCTGGCACGACTACACCGGTGACTCCACGCTCACCGGCGGCGCGGTCAGCTCGCCCTACGGCCCGCTCGCGTTCAGCAACCAGCCCTACAACATGGACTCGGGCGCGGGCTGCGGCGTCGGCTTCGTCAACTCCCCCGGAACCCTCGACGGTTGGACCATCACCCTGGGCCACGAGTGGCACGAGATGATGTCCGACATGGACCCGGCGGGCGGCTGGACCAACAACCAGAGCAGCAGCGCCTACTACGGCCAGGAGAACTCCGACGAGTGCGCCTGGCTCTCCCCGGGCACCGCGGGCGGCGCCGCCAACGTCAAGTTCGGCTCCTTCGGCACCTACGCCGAGCAGGCCAGCTGGTCCAACGACACCAACAGCTGCGCCATCTCGCACGCGATCCTGCACTGACGCGCACATCCTCCCCGGACCGCGCTGACAACCGGTCTGTGAAGGCGCGGAGTTGACAAGGCGGGGCGGGCCCGGTGGGCCCGCCCCGCCGGCGTGCGCGGCCGCGGGTGCCGACGCACCGAGGTGCCTCCCGAGGAACCACCGGCCGGCTCCGACCGGCTCCGGCCGCTCCGGATGACGAGCTCAGGCACCCGGCAGCAGGAAGGCCAGGAAGCGGACGCGGACGGCGCACCAGATCACCACGATGATCGTGAGGTCGACCGTGGTGTTGAACCAGAAGCCGCGCGGCCCGAAGACGAAGGGCACCAGGAAGATGAAGAAGCTCTGCGCCACGTAGACGTAGAGCGAGTTGCGTCCGAACGGCAGCAGCATCCTGCCGACGGTGCGCGCGAGCGGGACCTCGAAGCGGCGGATCAGCAGATAGGTCCCGGCCGCGCTGACCGGCGCGACGAGCGGGCGCAGCAGGCCCAGCCGGTTGTTCTGGAACAGCTCGTTGTACAGCGCCGAGCCGGTCAGCCCCGGATGGTGGAGCAGCACGGTGCCGACGGCGTAGATCAGCACCGCGGCGGCCACCAGGCCGAACCGCAGCGCCCGCCCGGCCGCCGGGGACAGACGCCCGAGCCTGCCGCGCAGGTCGTCCCAGTGGTAGCCCGCCGCGGTGCCCAGGAAGAAGTAGACGCCCCACTGCAGGAACGGGCTGACGAAACCGGTGTCGAAGTGCGAGGGCAGCACGAAGGCGGCGTACGAGAGCAGCACGACCACCACCGCCAGCCGCCGTGAGAGCAACCAGATCGCCACCGGCACCAGCAGGAACATCGGCACGTAGAAGGTCAGGAAGTCGGCCCACCCGTAGGTGTACCTCAGCGTCGCGGCCCGCCAGAGCAGCGCCGGCGGGGACGAGTCGCTGTCCAGGCCGACCTTGAACTCCGTACTCCCGCGCGCCGCCGCCAGCCGCCCGACGCAGGTGTACAGCAGGGTCAGCGCCACGGCGACCAGGTACAGCTGCCCGGCCCGCTTCCACGAGTTGCGCGCCATCCGCGCCGGCCCGTGACGCTCCAGGTCGCGCCTGCGGAGCATGCCGACCAGCAGTCCCGAGATCAGGAAGAAGTTCTCCGCCTCGGAGACCAGCAACGAACCGCGTCCATCGACGTCCCCGAGCAGTGACGGCAGGTAGTCCAGGTGGACCGCCGCCAGGATCGCCACGTAGTAGCCGCGCATCAGGTCGAGCGTGACCACCCGCCGGCGTCCCGCCGTGGCGGCCCCGGCCCGCACAGCCGCTCCGACGACCTGGGCGGCACCTCCTGACCTTGGCACATGCACGAGCGACGTCATGCGGACAGTCGGCCAGACCAACCTTTGACGAACGTGAGAGAACCCCTGGTCAGACCATGAAACGATCACCTGGCGCGGACCCCGGGGTGCCGTCCCCGACACCGCTGACGAAGGCGGCGAAGCCCTCGCGGGTGAAGACCGGGGCGGGCCCGCCGGGGTTCTTGGAGTAACGGACGGGAACGGCACCGGGGAGGCCGGTGGCGACCAGGGGGAGCACCGGATTGTGGGGCTCATGCCGCGCCGGCACGCGAACGCTCGTCACCGGCTGCATCGCTCCTTCCGCCGCCGGTGGGCCGATCGTCTGCGGTGAACAACCTGTCCAGGTGCTGATCGATAGCAGTGAGCACGTCCCGGGGCTCGATCACGTCCAGTTCGATGAGGGTGGTGAAGCCAGTGAGGGCGAGAAGCAGATTGGTTTCGGCCACCGGGTCGCGGTCGGGGGCGATGCGCCCGTCAGCGATCGCCTGGCGGACCAACTGCTCGATCAGGGCGCGCCCTTGGAGCAGCCCATCGCGCGCCCGGGCGTGAAACCTCTCGTTGTGCAACGCCTCCAGGACGAAAGCGGCGCTCATCCGACTGGTCGCGCGAGCGTCGGCGTGCAGAGGGAGCATTTCCGTCAGCATCACTCGGAGCACGTCACGTGGATGCAGCTGGTCGCCGAGCTCCGCGAGGCCCCGGCCGACACGCGACGAGGCCTGCTCGGACGCGAAGTCCATGGCGAAGGAGAGCATCGCCTCCCGGGAGGCGAAGTAGTGCTGCAGTTGACCGAGGGAGATGCCTGCCTCCTGCGCGACCTCGCGCATGGTCAGACGCACCACGCCGCGCTGCTCCACCACCCGCCACAACGCTCGGGCGATCGTTTCACGGCGTTCGTGGTGATCCACCTGTTTCGGCATCGTCGGCTACTCCGTTGGTCTTGCTTCTCATGCCGTTGACACAATACAGCTGACTGAAATAATACAGCTGACCTATAACAGCTCCGGGAAGGAAGGAAGCGACATGCTTGAACAGCCAACGGTGCGTACTGCGGAGGGTGTGGTGCGGGGCCGCCGGCGGCGGGGGCACGCGGTGTTCCGCGGCATTCCCTACGCCGCGCCACCGGTGGGAACGCTCCGCTTCGCGGCACCCGCCCTGCCCCAGCCTTGGGAAGGGGCGAGGCCGGCGGTGGAGTTCGGACCGGCGGCACCGCAGTCGGGCCCGGTTCACGCGAGTTCGCTGGACGGCACGGACTGGTTGACGCTGAACGTCTGCACTCCGGACCCTGGAGCTGCGGGGCTGCCGGTACTGGTGTGGATCCCCGGTGGCGGCTACATGGCGGCGGACTCGAGTGACCCGCTGTTCGACCCGGCGGCGCCGGCTGCGGCGGGGCTCGTCGTGGTGAGCATCAACTACCGGGTGGGCGCAGAGGGTTTCGCCCTCCTGGAGGGAGCTCCGCCGAACCGCGGATTCCTCGACCAGATCGCGGCGTTGCAGTGGGTGCGACGGAACATCGCCTCCTTCGGAGGCGACCCCGACCAGGTCACGGTCGCCGGGCAGTCCTCCGGGGCGGGATCGGTCGCCGCCCTGGTGGCGATGAAGCCGGCGCGCGGCCTGTTCCGGCGGGCCATCACCCACTCGGTACCAGGCCTGCACTCCACCCGCGCACTGGCACAGCAGGTCGCCGCCGAGCTCGCGGACCGGCTCGGCACGGTGCCCACCGCCGCAGCCATGGCCGATATCGATCCCTGGCGCCTGGCCGAAGGCGTCACCGCCCTCAGCGCTGACCTCCACGGTTACCGCGAGAGCTGGGGACGGCTCTCCGGGACCGGGATCGCCATCTGCCCCGTGGTCGACGGCGAAGTCCTCGCCGACACGCCCTGGTCCGCACTGACCAGTGGCCGTGCGAGCGGGATCGAACTCCTCGCCGGCCATACCCGCGACGAGTTCCGGCTGTTCAGCGTCATGTCCGGACGGCTGGGCAAGTTCACCGAGCAGGACGCCCGTACCGCCCTGGAGCTGTTCGCCCCCGCACCGGACGGTGCGGTTGCCTACCGCGCAGCCCACCCGCACGCCACCCCGGAGGAGTTGCTGGAAACGGTTTACTCCGATGCCGTCTTCCGAATGCCCTCGATGCTGTTGGCCGAGGCGAACACCGCAGCCGGCGGCACCTCGTTCCTGTTCGAGCTGCGACTGGCCTCGCCGGCCTTGGGAGGAGTCCTGGGCGCCTGCCACAGCCTCGACGTCCCGCTGGCATTCGGCACGCTGGACAGCCCCACCGGCCGACAACTCCTCGGCGACCAGCCCGCCCCCGAGGCCATCGCCGTGTCGCGGGAACTACAGCGGGCGTGGATCGGTTTCGCCACCACCGGTGACCCCGGATGGCCCGCCTACCACCCCGACCAACGGCTCACCCGCGTCCTGGACGCCGACTCGAAGACCCTGCCCTACCCCGAACAGGCCTCCCAGCGGATCTGGAAGGGCCGCGCCCCAGCCCCCTTCGATCTCGTGCAGGACGCGGGCCCCGTTCGGCGAGCCCCTGAACACCAGGGCTGGGTCAGCTGATCCAGATCGGCCAGCTCTGGGCGTTGCCGTAGTAGCCGTACACGCCGTTGATCGTCGACCAGAAACCCTCCTGGACCACGAACTCCCCGGGCCCCGGGGCCACGATCACGCCATTGCCCCACTCCTGGTAGTCACCGGTGTTGGGGTTGTATCCGCTGGATGCGGGCACCCACTCGCCCGGCTCGCAGCCGAAATCGTGGACCTGGCCGTAGCCGACCTTGATCAGCTGGAAGCAGGGGAAGATCGACTGACTGCCGCCGTTGAAGTAGATGGCCGGCCGGATGTAACCGTTCCCGTCGTCGTTGACGCAGGGCAGCAGTAGCACGCCGGCGGGCTCTTTGGCCCAACTCCCGGTCGGGTGTTCGGCGTCGTCGTTGTTTCCGCCTCCGCGGCAGCCGCCACCCGTCGTGGTGGCACTCGCGGGTGACGCGGCGACTGCGCCTGACACGGCGAGGGCGAGCGTTGCGGTGGCCACGGCCACGGCACGTCGGGTCTTGTGGAACTTGCGCATGGGCGTGGTCCTCTGCGGTGGCTGAAGGCAAGCACTGCGGACGCCTCGGCGATGCGGAACGGCCCTGCACCGCCACTTTGAGCCTAGGGGCGAGCAGGCGCCCCGGGTGAGACCCGTTCCGGTCATCCGGAGCGGGCTCGGACCGACCGCTCAGGCGTCACCCTGCTCCGCGAGCACCGGCCGCAGCATCGACTCGATCGTCGCCTCGCTCTGGCCGCCCAACACCCGGGCGGCCAGTTTGCCGTCCCGGTCCACCACGAGGGTGGTCGGGATGGACTGCGGGTCGAAGGCGCCCTTGGGGAACTTGAGGATCTGGACGCCGTCCGGATCGTAGAGGCTCGGGAAGGTGACGCCCTTGTCCCGCTCGAACGCCACCGCGTTGGCCGGGTCGCCGTCACGGGTGTTGATGCCGAGGAACTGGACGCCTTGCCCCCGGTACTTCTCCCACAGTGACTCCAGCCCCTTGGCCTCACCGCGGCAGGGATCGCACCAGGAGGCCCAGATGTTCACGACGACCACCTTGCCCCGGTAGCCGGCGAGATCGGCTGACCGGCCGTCAACCGTCTTGCCGGATATGTCCGGCGCGTCCAGGCGGTGCCCACGGGCAACCGTCGCGATGGCACTGCCCTTGGCGGCGACGAAGCCGGACTGGCCCGTGCCGCCGGGTGATCCGAAGGCCGAGCAGCCGGCGAGGACACTGGCGACGGCGGTGGCCGCTGCGGCGAGGACGGTCGCAGAACGCTTCGTTCCATTCATGGGAAGAGCTTCGCACCTGTACGCTCAACGCTTCGGGGTGGGTGGGGTGTTGCACGCTATCCGGCGTCCGGCATCACGCGAGCGCGCCGTCCAGCCCCAGCAGCGCGCCGACCTGCTCGACGACTCCCCGGTGCGGCTTGGTGGCCAGCACGGTGGTGATGCCCAGCGCCTGGGCGGGCGGGAGGTTGCCCGGGTAGTCGTCGACGAAGACGCACGCCTCGCCGGGCAGGTCGAGTCGCTCCAGCGCCAATCGGTAGATCTCCGGGTCGGGTTTGGCCATGCCCGCCAGCTCGGAGACCACCGTGACGTCGAACAACTCCCATACGCCGCAGGCCGCGTACGGGTCGTAGGGGTCCAGGCCGAAGGAGTTGGACAGCATCGCGAGCCGGTATCCGGCCCGGCGGGCCGCCTTGGCCAGCGCCACCATGTCGGCGGACGCCGTCACCCCGCTCCAGGCTCGGCCCATCAGGTTCTCGTGGTCCGCGACGCCGAGCACCGGGGCCGTCCGGCGGTTCCACTCGGCCTGGCTCATCGTGCCGCGCTCCAACTCCCGGTACCAGGAGCGAACGTCCGGGTGCCGGCGGGTCCGTCGCCAGGCCTCCTCGTCCAGCCCTTCACTGACGCACCAGCGGCGGATCGCCAGCCTGGCGTTGTCGGTCAGCACGCCCCCGAAGTCGAGGATGAGCGCACGGTACCTACGGTCGGGGGTCTGCGGTGTCATGGCTGCTGTCTTCCCCCTCCGGTCGCCCCCGTACCGCGACCAGGCGCCCCAGGGTGTCCTCCAAGCCGTGGATCAGCGCGGCGAGGCCGAGTTCGAAGGTGCGGGCCTGCTGGTCGGGCAGCGGGTCGAGGAGGGGACCGAGACCGGGGGGCAACTCCTCGGCGGGCAGCGGGGGTTCGTGCGGAGCGCGCACGGGAGGCACCGAGCCGATGATCAGGCTCTCGATCGAGTGCACGACGGCGAGCAGGTGGTCCTCGGGCCAGCCGGCCGCGCGCAGGGTGGCGAAGGTCTCGGCGTAGGCGTGCAGGGCCGAGGGCGACTGGGCGGGCCGGACGCGGAACAGCGGTACGGCGTGCGGGTGGGCGGCGAGCACGGCGCGGTAGCGGCGCGCCCAGGTGACCACGGCGGTGGTCCAGGGGCGGATGCTCATGTCGAGGTCCATCTCGGCGACGATGAGCTCGCATATCCCGTCGATGATCTCGTCGCGCCCGGAGACGTGGTTGTACAGCGATGGGCCCTTGACGCCGAGCCTGGCCGCGATCCGGGTGGTCGAGAGGGCGTCAGGCCCCTCCTCGTCGACCAGGGCGAGCGCGGCCCGCACGATCCGCTCCTTGGTCACCAGCGGTCTGGGCGGTCTGCCCATCGGCTCGTCCTCTCGTTCCGTTCCCGGTCCCGGTCCCGTTGCCAGTCCCGTTCCCGTTCCCGTTCACAGTCCCGTTCCCGTTCCGTCCCCGTTCCAGGTCCCGTTCCCGCTGCGCTCGCGGGCCGTTCGCGTTCGGATCTCGTCCCGTCGCACCGTCAGATCGCTCCGTGCTCCGGGTTTGAGCCGGGGGTTCGGGCTAGTGTACGTTCTCGCCCAGGCAAAACTACTGGTTCTAGTTTTACGGGTCTGGTGGCATGCGCTCGGCAGCCGACGGCGGGTTTCGGCCGCCACCAGCCCAGCCAGGTTGCCGAATCGGTTCTTCTTCCCTGCCTGTCTTACGCCGAAGGTGACCCACCGCATGCAGATGCGCACCATCGCCCTGCCCGTGCTCGCCGCGTCCGTGGTGCTCTCGCTGAGCGCCTGCGACCCCACCGGATCGACCGGCCCGTCCGCCGGTTCCGTCGGCGACGCGGCCCAGAGTGCGCCCGCCACGACTGCCACCACCCTGTCCACCGCCACCGGCGCGTCCGACGTGACCCTGGTCAGCCCGGCCGCCGCCGCGGCCGCCGCCACCCCGTCCCGTCCGGCCACCGTCGGCACGCCCTCGAAGAGCGCCTCGGCCGCCGCGTCGCCGTCCGGCAAGCCCGTCGCGACCGCAGGCACCGGGCTCAAGCTGGACGCCTACGACCAGCAGACCGGCAAGGTCGTCCTCGCCGCCGCCCCCACGGGCTCCGGTGCCGCCCCGAGCCCCTCCGCCTCGGCCGCCGCCACCTCAGCGGTCAAGCCCGGCCAGATCATCGACAGCCCGCCCACGGCAGCCGCACCGCACGGCGCGCTGCTCGCCGTCACCGACGTCAAGCCGGCCGCCGACGGCAAGGTGGAGGCCGGCACCCGGCCCGCCACCATCTCCGAACTGCTCGGCGACGCCAAGGCCGCCGTCACCGCCGCCCTGGACCCGCACCAGATCCAGGTCACCCCGCAGCTCAAGGACGTCAAGACGTCCTACGTGCCCAAGCCCGACGGTGCCAGCGGCTCCGCCTCGGCCGTGCTGCAGCTCGACGCCAAGGACAGCGTCCCGCTGCCCGGCGGCGGCTCCCTCGACCTCTCGGGTTCGATCGCCCTCGATCCGAGCGTCGACTTCAGCTACCACGGCACCAACGGCATCCTCAGCACCGATCAGGCCAAGGTCGGCTTCGACCTCGGCGCGCACGCCAACTGGCACGTCAGCGGCGCTCTCAACGCCGCCACCGGCCCGGTGAAGATCCCGATCGCCAACCTCACCGCCACCCCCACCTTCTCGGTGGTCGGGGTACCGGTGGTGATCACCCTCAACCTCACCGTCTACGCCGAGGTCTCCGCCGACGGCACGGTGACCGTCGACGTCGGGCAGAGCGTCGACGGCGACTGGGGCGTCCACGCCGACTACGCCAAGAGCACCGGTTGGACCTCGGCCACCGAGCCGGTCAGCACCAAGGTCTCCCCGGTGAAGGCCACGTTCGCGGGCAAGGCCGACGTCCGGGCCGGCCTGGTCGCCGAGGGCTCGGTGGCGCTGTACGACACGGTGGGCGTGAAGGCCACGGTGGAGCCGTACCTGCGCGCGGCGGTGAACGGCAACGTCACCATCGACTCCAGCGCCGGCAAGCCCGTCGTCACCGGCAAGGCCGGCCTCTACGGCGGACTCGACGTCAACGGGGCGGTGATGGCCCGCATCGCCATCTTCGGCACCCCGCTGCTGGAGAAGGACCTGCCGTTCAAGGTCTACCAGAACGAGTGGCCCATCGTGGCGGTCTCGTCCCCCAATGCCACCCCGAGCAGCGGGCCGCACAACTGACCGGCCCACAGGTGCAGTTGCTCGTGCCGGGCTCCTCCCGAGGGGCCCGGCACGGGCGTTCTCCGGCCCCGGCACGGACGCAATCCGGCCGCACGGGCGTTCTCCGGCCTCAGTCCCCGAACTCCTCCGGGTCCGGCATGGCCTCGATGCCGGCGAGCCGGCGGGAGAACCGCTCATGGGCGGCCTGCCGGCTGCAGCCGAGCGACTTGCCGATCGCGGCCCAGGAGAGCAGGTTGGCGCGGGCCAACCGAACGGCATCGACACCACACCGCGCGGCGGCCTGCTCCATCTGGGCCACGATCCGCAGCGCCGCCATCGACTGGCCGCCGACCGAGAGCTGTTCGACGCGCTGCGCCAGCGTGGCCAGCAACTGCTGGACGTCGCGCGGGATCCCGCCCTCGGCCTGGTCGACGTGGTACTCCCAGTCCGCGTAGGGCCCGGTGCGCCGGCCCACGCCCTCGGTCTTCTCGTCGTCGCCGAAGTCGATCGGATGCGTGTCGCTGCCGCGCCAGCCGCAGTTGCAGGCGGCCCGCACCGCGACGGCCCGTGGTCCGTCCGCCCCGTTGTAGAGCCACCAGGTGGTGCGCCCGTCGGCCACCGGCCCCGGCTCACTGCCGTCCGCCAACACCGCTGCCAAGTAGCCCTCGTGACGGCCGGTCTCGTCGCCCCACGACTCCATGACCGCCCCCTTCCACGGTCCGAATGTGCGTCAAGGTTCCCTGACAGGCTACGCGCCGTCAAGGTTCCCTGACACCCGGTTGCGGTGGCGCCGGCGGCAGGGTGGCGATGCCGGGAGCCGGCTCCGGCCAGACCAGCAGCACGGGACAGGGCGCGTGGTCGACGACGAACCGGCCGGCGGGGCCGAGGCTGCGGGGCCCCAGGCGGGTGCGGTCGCCGTCGCGGGCCAGGACCAGCAACTCGGCTCCCTCGGCCGCGGCGACCACCTCCCGCTCGACCCGGCCGGACCGCTCCACGCTGGCGCAGGCGCGGCCGAGTCGGTCGGCAGCGGCGGCGAGCAGTTGCCGGCCGGACTCAACGGCCAGGGTTTCCAGGCGGGTTCCCGGATCGCCCCCCATCCCCCGGCCGGTCGGCGCCCCTTGGGGTGTCCCCGTCCGAGCAGCCCGGCGAACGCACCGTGCGCCACACCGGGGACCTCGGGGTCGCTGACGTGCAGCAGCACGACATCGGCGCCGGCCGGAGCGTGGGCGCGGGCGGCGTCGACGCAGGCGGGCCAGGTGCCCTCGGCGATCCAGACGACGACGGCCATGGCGCTCACCCTCCGACGATCCGCAGTGCCCCCCACAGTGCCACCACCGCAAGCGTCAGGGCCGCCGGCACGACCAGCAACCCCACCCGGGTGAACTCGCCCAGGCCCACCTCGGTGTCGTGCTCGTGGACGATCCGCCGCCACAGCAGGGTGGCCAGCGAGCCGGCGTAGGTGAGGTTGGGGCCGATGTTCACCCCGAGCAGCACCGCCAGCACCGCGCCGGCACCGGCCGGCGCGGTCAGCGGCAGCAGCACCAGGGTGGCGGGCAGGTTGTTGATGACGTTGGCCAGTACGGCGGCCAGCGCCGCGATGCCCAGCAGGGCGGGCAGCGCGGTGCCGTGCGGAACGAGGTGCGCCAGGGCGGATGCGAGCCCGTTGTCGACCACCGCGCGGACCACGATGCCCAGCGCCAGCACGAACGCCAGGAACGGAACGGCGGCGGAGCGGACGATCGCGACCGGGGTGGTGCGGCGCCGGACCAGGGCGCGGACGGCGAGCACCAGGGCGCCGGCCATGGCGGCCCACGCCGGGTTGATCCCCAGGACCGAGGTGAGGACGAAGCCGCCGAGCGTGCAGGCGACGGTGACCAGGGCGAACAGCGGCACCTCCGGCGCCGCCGTCCCGGCCGGGGCCCGGGCGCCCGCGTCCAGGTCGGTGGCGAAGAACCGGCGCAGCACGGCGTACTCCACCGCGATGGCGACCAGCCAGGGCAGCGCCATCAGCGCGGCGAAGCGGGTGAAGCTCAGGCCGCTGGCCGCGAAGGCGAGCAGATTGGTGAGGTTGGAGACCGGCAGCAGCAGCGACGCCGTGTTCGACAGGTGGGTGCAGGCGTAGACGTGCGGCTTGGGGCGGGCGCCGAGACGGGCGGCCGTCACGAAGACCACCGGGGTGAGCAGCACCACGGTGGCGTCCAGGCTGAGCACGGCCGTGATCACCGAGGCGATCACGAACACCTGCGCCAGCAACCGGCGGGGCCGCCCCACGGCCGATCGGGCCATCCAGACCCCGCAGGCCCGGAAGAGGCCCTCGTCGGCGCAGAGCTGGGCGAGCACCAGCACGGCCGCGAGGAACCCGACCACCGGGCCGAGCCGCGCGGCCTCGGCCGCCGCGTGGGCGGGCGGGATCGCGCCGGTCGCCACCACCACCCCGGCTGCCGGGACGGCGACCACCGCTTCCGGCCAGCCCCACGGCCGTACCACCGCACAGACCAACACCGCGGCCAGCAGGGCGACGGACAGGGCCTCGGCGTAATACGTGTTCAGCGTGGTGCTCCTTGCGGGCGGTGGCGAACGGCAACGCCCATCGAAGCAGAAGCCCTGGTGGGCACGGTCGGCGGCGTGCCCGGTGCGCGGTGGCGTGACCGCATCGGTTCGCCGCGGGGGCTGGTGGCGGCCCGGCCTGGGGTGGAGAATGCCCGCCATGATCACTCCGGAGACGAGCCGCCCCGAACGCCCCGCATGGTGGCGGGGGCTTCGAAGCTTCATGTTCTTCCTGGTGAACGCCGGTCTCGCCACCCTCGCGTACGCGGCGATCACGCACCGGCCGGGCCACGTGCCGTGGATCGGGTTGCTGTTCGGCGCGCTGGTGTACGCGACGCTCAGCACGCTGTTCCCCCGGCGGCGCGGACGCTGAGCCCCTCCGTGCCCGACGGACCGCCGAGTCGACAGACCCGAGCGGTCGGGTCGACCAGTTGTACTAGCCCGCCCGGCGGAACAGGCCGGTGAGGAGGAAGTCCACTCCGAACAGCGGGGAGTCGGCCGGCTGCGGGCGCATGGGGCGGATCTCCAGCTCCGTCAGGTCGGCGAAGAGGTGGCGCAAGTCGTCGGCGGCGTAGGCGAGTCCGCCCTCCAGTCGGCCGCGGCGGTAGAACTCGGCGTCGGAGAGCCCGGAGCCGTGGCCGGTGGCGAAGGCGGTGAGGGCGAAGTGACCCCCGGGGGCCAGGCGGCGGTCGAGCAGGGCCAGGTAGGAGATCCGGCGGTGCGGCGGGAGGTGGTGCAGGCAGCCGGAGTCGTAGATCAGGTCGTACTGCTCGTGCGGGAGGTCGACGGTGAAGATGTCGCCCTGGTGGAAGCGGGCCTGGGGTCGGGGCGGGGCTCCCTGGCCGGCTGCGCGGTCCTCGGCCCACGCGAGGGCGGCCGGGGAGAGGTCGACGGCGTCCACCTCGTAGCCGTGGGCGGCCAGGTGTAGGGCGTTGCGGCCGGGGCCGCAGCCGAGGTCGAGGGCACGGCCGCCGGTGAGCGGGCCGCGCTCCAGGTGCTCGACGAGGTTCTCGTCGGGCTTGGCGACGAAGAACGGGACGCCCCGGTCGCGGTCGGCGTAGAAGCGGTCCCACCAGTCGGCGCTCCCGGGGGTCCAGCGGTCTGCCTCGGGGGTGAAGAGACCGTCGAGCAGACTCAGCACGTCCTCGACGGTACGGATCTGACGGTTCATCAGCAAAGCTCCTCGCGCTGTCGGTGCCTGGCAGCTTAGTGCTGGTCAGCGGGGGCGCCGGGCCCCGGAACGGAGGCACTGCCAAGCCCTGGCGGAGCCGGTCGGCTTCCCCTCCAGGCGCTGCCGTCACGCCCCGCCCCGCCCCCACCAGGGGCCGGCACGGGCCGTTTCCGCCGCGCGCCGGACCCTGCCGGTCGGAGGGTCGCGGAGAATTTTCCCGTGCCCGCCGACCCCCGCGGGCGGACGACGGCATCCGCCACCGAGGGCCCGTCGGAGCGCTCGCAGGGATCGATCAGCTCGCTTTCCCCACCAGGCCGCCGGCGATCTTCGAGCGCTCCTGATCACTCAGTGGGTTCGGAGTGATGGTCGAGACGGTGTACCGGTACGTCCCGTCGTACCAGGAGAGCGTCCTGGCTTCGTCGGTCGCCTCCGCTGCGGCCCCGGGCGGCCACTCCGGGAAATGACCCGATTCATGCGCATCCGGGAATTCGGTCCTCATTTGCATCGCTCTGTTGCAGTGAGTAGCGTCACCCCCATTCGATTTCGTGCATGAAATCGACACGGTGACATCCGTCCTGGGGAGGAATATGAATCACAGAGCTTCACGGCGCCGGACACGGATGGTTCTCACGGTCGCCGCACTGGCAGCCGCTTCGATCACGACACCGGCTCTCGCCGACGCATCCCCGTCACAACTGCCTTCCGGAGCCGCAACGGCCGGGGCGAATCACGGCTTCGACCCTGCCAAGGGCGTGGGTCTGCACGACGCCCAGCTGATGAGCGACCAGGAGAAGCTCGACAAGATCGTCGACCAGATCACCGGCGGACTTCCCGAATACGACCGGGCCAAGATACCGGGCTTCAGCGAAGTGGAGGTCGACGCCGCCCACCGGCACCTCCGCCTCCACTGGAAGGGCGAAGTCCCGGCCTCCGTGGCGAAGGTCCTGGCGCATCTCCCGGCCGGCTTTTCCGCGGAGGTGGTGCCGGCCAAGTACTCGAAGGCCGAACTCCACGCCGCCCGGGACAAGCTCCTGTCGAACGGACAGCAGAAGGACCTGGCGTCCAAGGTGACACCGGCCGCCACCCGAATAACCAGCGTTGCCCCCGCGGTCGACGGCAGCGGGCTCGACGTGACCTATGACGAGGACCGCGGCCAGGGCCGGTTCGATGTGCGTGATTCCTTGGCGCCCTCGGTGCGACAGGACAAGACGAGCGAGGTCGAGGCGGCGGCGGAAAGCCTCACCGGTGTCCAGGCGCACGTCCGGTACCAAGCGCTGAGCATTGACGCCCAGGCGACGCGGGAGGCCGACTGGTCTCCGTGGCAGGGCGGCGGCGGCTTGCAGACCGGGGGCGGCACGATCTGTTCGACCGGTTTCGGGGTCACCAGGAAGTCGGACGGGAAGAAGCTCATCACGACCGCCTACCACTGCGGGGCGCAGGGCCCTTACTACACGTGGAGCGGCAGCCACGCGTTCGTCGGCACCGCCAAGCTCGAGAACGCGTCGGCCACCAATGACATCGTCGGCATAGACCCCGGCAAGAACACCTCGGGAAACCGGGTCTGGGACGGGCCGTGGAACATGACCGGCTACTCGAAGGCCGTGTCGGGCTGGGGGAACAACAACGTCGGCGACATGGTGTGCACATCCGCTGCCAACTCCGGCGCCCATTGCTGGCTCTACATCCAGCAGACGGACATCAGTGTGACCGGTCCGAACGGCGTGACCAGGCCGGACGTGGAGTTCGCCTACTCGGACGACATAGCCGCGGCCAACGGCGACAGCGGTGGCCCGGTGTTCACCGGGTCGAACGACTGGACCACGGACGAGGCCCGAGGGGTGATCACCGCTCTGGACAACACCATGGACTGCGGCAGTTTCACCACGGCGGACGCCTGGCAGCGAAAGCCCTGGTGCTTCCACGGGGTCTACTACGTGCCGATCGGCAAGATCCTCCACGACCAGAACTGGAGCCTCAACACCGGCTGATGGAACGCCATGACCGCCGTGGTCGTCGGCTGAACTGATCCGCCGGACTCCGCCGGGGCGGGTGGCCGCCTTGCTGCCACCCGTTCCGGGCGAGGCGACCCGCCGATCAGGCCGTCCCGGAAACCGACCGTGCCGCGCCGGCCGCCCGCTTCGCCGCCAGCCGCTGGCGGGACGCCTCGTAGAGCACCGCCGTGGCGGCGTTGGCCGCGTTGAGCGAACTCGCCGACCCGTGCATGGGGATGGCCACCGTGTGGTCGCACAGCTCGCGCCAGGCGTTGCTGAGGCCGGTCGTCTCGTTGCCCACCAGCAGCAGGGTGGGCTGGGTGAAGTCGAAGTCGAAGACCTCGCAGTCGCCGTGCTCGTCGGTACCGACCAGCACGATCGGGTGCCCGGCCGCCCGTTCGGCGGTCACCCAGTCCATCACCTCGCGCGGCGACGGCACCCGCACGGCGGGCAGGGCGAACAGCGAACCGGTGCTCGCGCGCACCGACTTGCTGTCGTAGACGTCGGCCGCGTGGCCGCTCACCAGCAGGCCGTGGGCGCCGAAGGCGTCGGCGGAGCGGATGATGCTGCCCACGTTTCCGGGGCTGGTGGGACGGTCGAAGAGGACGCCCAGGAAGTCGTGGGAGACCGGGATCCGGGCCAGGTCGTCGGCGGGCAGCTCGACCACGGCGAGCAGTTCGGGCGCGGCCTCGTTCTTCTCCCCCAGCTCGGCCAGGAGTTCGGGGGCCATCGCGACCCGCTCGGCGCCGGGGACGGTGCGCAGCAGCTTGGCCGCCCACTCGGAGGGCCGGCGGTCGGCGTCGTGGATCAGGGTGCGGATCGGCCAGCCGTACTCGACGGCCAGCGAGATCGGCCGCACCCCCTGGACCAGGAACTCCCGGGCGCGTTGCCGCTTGGTCCGGTTGCCGAGCAGCGACTGCCACTGCTGGAAGCGGGCGTTGCGGGAGCTGATCCTCAACACGGGCAGGCACCTGGCGTTCCTGGGACGGCAACTGTGACCGGGGCAACTATACGCAGCCCGCCACGGGTTCCGGCCGGGCGATAGGCTGCCCCGGTCCGCCCCCTTCGTCCTGCTGACCTGCGAGGAGTCCCGTTGAGCAGCACCACCGCGCCGACGCCGATCACCGTGGTCGGGATCGGCGCGGACGGCTGGCGCGGGCTGGGCACGGCCGCCCGGGACGCGCTGCGGGCAGCCGAGGCGATCGTCGGCGCCGGCCGCCAGCTGGCCCTGCTGCCCGCCGAACTGACGGCCGAGCGGATCGCCTGGCCGTCTCCGCTGCGACCGGCCGTGGCGGGCCTGTTCGCCGGACTGGCCGCGCGCCGGGTGGCGGTGCTGGCCAGCGGGGACCCGATGTTCTACGGGATCGGGCGCACCCTCACCGAGGAGTTGGGCGCCGAGCGGCTGCGGGTGCTGCCGCATCCGTCCTCGGTGTCGCTGGCCTGCGCCCGGCTCGGCTGGCCGGTGGAGGAGACGGCGGTGGTGAGCCTGGTGGGCCGCGACCCGGCCGGCCTGCTCGGGGCGCTGCACGACGGGCGTCGGCTGCTGGTGCTGAGCGCGGACGGGGGCACGCCGGCGCTGGTGGCGGCGCTGCTGGCCGAGCACGGCTACGGGCCCAGCCGGCTGCGGGTGCTGGAGCAGCTCGGCGCGGACCGGGAACGCCTGCTGGACGGCACGGCCGACGACTGGCCGCACCCGCCCGGCGACAACCTCAACCTGGTGGCCGTCGACTGCCGGGCCGCCGACGGCACCCCGCGCCGCGGTCTGACTCCCGGCCTTCCCGATGAATCCTTCGAGCACGACGGCCAGTTGACGAAGCGTCACATCAGGGCGGTGACCCTGGCCGCGCTCGCGCCGGCCCCGGGCGAGCTGCTCTGGGACATCGGCGGCGGCTCCGGCAGCATCGGCATCGAATGGCTGCGGGCGCACCCGAGTTGCCGGGCGGTCAGCGTGGAGAGGAACGAGACCCGGGCGGCCAGGATCGAGCGCAACGCCCGCGCGCTCGGCGTGCCGGGCTTGCGCGTGGTGACTGGTCCGGCACCCGCCGCACTGGCCGAACTGCCGGTGCCCGATGCGGTGTTCATCGGCGGCGGGCTGACCGCGCCCGGGCTCCTGGAGTCCTGCTGGGCGGCGCTGCCGGTGGGCGGGCGACTGGTGGCCAACACCGTGACGCTGGAGTCGGAGGCCCTGCTGGCCGAGTGGTACCGGCGCCACGGCGGGGAGTTGGTGAAACTGGCGGTCGCGCACGCGGTGCCGGTGGGCCACTTCACCGGGTGGCGGCAGGCGATGCCGGTCACCCAGTGGTCCGTGATCAAGCGATCCACCTCGGAGCGAGGAGAAGCCCTGTGACCGTCTACTTCATCGGTGCCGGCCCGGGGGCCGCCGATCTGATCACCGTGCGCGGGGCCCGGATCCTGGCCCGCTGCCAGGTGTGCCTGTACGCGGGCAGCCTGGTCCCCGCCGAACTGCTGGCCGAATGCCCGCCCGGCGCCCGCCTGGTGGACACCGCCAAGCTCAACCTGGACCAGATCACCGAGGAGTTGACGGCCGCGCACCGGGCCGGCCAGGACGTGGCCCGGCTGCACTCGGGCGACCCGTCGGTGTTCAGCGCGGTCGCCGAGCAGATGCGCCGACTCGACGCGGCCGGCGTGCCCTACGAGGTGGTACCGGGCGTGCCGGCGTTCGCGGCGGCCGCGGCGGCGCTGAAGCGGGAGTTGACCGTGCCGACGGTGGGCCAGACGGTGATCCTGACCCGGATCGCCCAGCAGGCCACTCCGATGCCGCCGGGCGAGGACCTGGCCACCCTGGGTCGCAGCGGCGCCCTGCTGGTGCTGCACCTGGCGGCCCGTTACGTGGACCGGGTGGTGGCCGAACTCCTGCCGCACTACGGTGCCGACTGCCCGGCCGCGGTGGTGGCGATGGCCAGCCGCCCGGACGAGCTGGTGCTGCGCGGGAGCCTGGCGGACATCGCGGACCAGGTGAAGGCGGCGGGCGTGCTGCGCACCGCCGTCATCATGGTGGGCCGCACGCTGGCCGCGGAGCAGTTCCAGGACAGCCACCTGTACTCCTGCGACCGCGACCGTTCCGCGCAACTGTAGTGCCACGCGCGGCTCGTACGCACGGCTCGCGGCCGGCGGCCGGCGGCCGGCGGCCCGTGCGTGCGCGGCCGCCGGATCGGTGCTCAGCCGCCCAGGCCGTGCGGTTCGCGGTCAGCGGTTCGCGGTCAGCGGTTCGCGGCCGGTGCACAGCGGCCGACGACGGTGCCGGCCCGGTCGATGCAGATGACGTCGACCGCGACCGGCGCCTCGCGCAGCACCTCCAGCGCGGTGGTCCGGGCCGCCTCGGCGACCAGGTCGCCCAGCGGCACGCCGGCCGCCCGGCACGACTGCACCGCCTGCAGTCCGGTGTTGGCGCCGGCCACGGCGGCCACCAGCTCGGCGTCGGCGCCGCCGGTGCGGGCCAGTTCGGCGAGGTAGCCCTTGTCCACCTGGGAGCGGGAGGAGTGCAGGTCGAGGTGGCCGGCGGCGAGCTTGGAGAGCTTGGCGAAGCCCCCCGCGATGGTCAGCCGCGGCACCGGGTGGCGCCGCAGGTACTTGAGCACGGCGCCGGCGAAGTCGCCCATGTCGAGCAGGGCGTCCTCGGGCAGCCCGTACTCGGCGATCGCGACCTTCTCCGAGGTGGAGCCGGTGCAGCCGGCCACATGGGTGCGCCCGGCGGCCCTGGCCACGTCCACGCCGCGCCGGATCGACTCGATCCAGGCCGAGCAGGAGTAGGGCACCACCACGCCGGTGGTGCCCAGCACCGAGAGCCCGCCGAGGATGCCCAGGCGCGGGTTCCAGGTGGAGCGGGCCAGTTCGGCGCCGTTGTCGATGGCGATCTCGATCTCCACGTCGCCGCTGCCGCCGTGCGCGGCGGCCACCGCGGCAACCGCGCTGCGCATCATTTCGCGCGGCACCGGGTTGATCGCCGGCTCGCCGACCGCCAGCGGCAGGCCGGGCTTGGTGACGGTGCCGACACCGTCACCGCCACGGAACACCACGCCGCTGCCGGGCGCGCCGGGCCGCACGGTGGAGCGCACCACGGCGCCGTGGGTGACGTCCGGGTCGTCGCCGGCGTCCTTGACCACGGCGGCCATCGCGCTGCCGTCCGCCAACCGCTCGCCGGCCAAGGCGAACGCGGGCTGCTGGCCCTTGGGCAGGGTGATCCGCACCGGGTCGGGGAACGCGCCGGTGAGCAGGGCGGTGTAGGCGGCGGTGGTGGCAGCGGTGGCGCAGGCGCCGGTGGTCCAGCCGGGGCGCAGTCCGCTGCTGCGCAACTGGCCGCTGCGTCCACCCTCCCCCGTGACCGCGCCGGTAACCCCGTTGCCCGTACTCTCAGCCACGCCAAACCCTTCGTTCATCCAGGCTCGCCGATGAGGAGACACCCGTGAAGCACATCCTGATCCTCGGCGGCACCACCGAGGGGCGGCAGCTGGCCGCGGCCCTGGCGGCCGAGCCGTCGGTGCGCGTGACCAGTTCGCTGGCCGGTCGGGTGGCCGAACCGCGGCTGCCGGCCGGCGAGGTGCGGGTGGGCGGCTTCGGCGGTGCCGCCGGCCTCGCCGCCTGGCTGCGCGAGCAGCAGGTGCACACCCTCATCGACGCCACGCATCCCTTCGCCCAGGTGATCAGCCGGAACGCGGCCGAGGCCGCCGCCGCGACCCATACTCCCCTGCTGGCACTGCGCCGCCCCAGCTGGGTCCCGGTCGAGGGTGACCGGTGGCATCCGGTGGACTCACTGGCGGCGGCTGCCGCACTGCTGCCGAGCCTGGGGCGGCGGGCGCTGCTGACCACCGGGCGGCTCGGGATGTCGGAGTTCGCGCAGGTCAGCGGCGTGCACCTGGTGGCCCGCTCGGTGGAGCCGCCCGAGCCGCCGCTCCCGGCCGAGCTGACGGTGCTGCTGGAGCGCGGTCCCTTCACCCTGGACGGCGAGCGGGCGGTGTTCCGGGAGCACCGGATCGACCTGCTGGTGACCAAGGACAGCGGCGGCGCGGCGACGGCTCCCAAGTTGGCGGTGGCCCGTGAGTTGGGGCTGCCGGTGCTGCTGGTGCGCCGTCCCGAGCCGCCCGCCGGTGTCCAAGTGGTGACTGATGTGTCGGAAGCTCTGGGCGAGTTGGGTCTTTGGTGAGGTAGCGTCCTGCTCGAACCAGCACTCGGCCCTGGAGGGAGCCTGCGATGGCCCGTCGGACCACGCCCCAGCGAAGCGCCGGACCACGGCGGCGGAGCATCGCGATCCCGGACCAGAGCGGCCGACTGGCCGTCGTCACGGGTGCGAACAGCGGCATCGGCTACCACACCGCCCGGATGCTGGCGCTGGCCGGCGCCGAAGTGGTGCTGGCGGTGCGCAACGACGCCCAGGGTGAGGCCGCGGCGGACCGCATCCGGGCCAATGAGCCGACCACCGGGCCGGTTTCGGTGGCCACCGTGGACCTGGCCAACCTGGAGTCGGTCGCCTCGTTCGCCGACGTACTGCTGGAGCGCGGCCGGCCGGTCGACCTGCTGATCAACAACGCCGGAGTGATGGCCGTGCCGACCCGGCACACCACCAAGGACGGCTTCGAGCTGCAGTTCGGCACCAACCACCTGGGCCACTTCGCGCTCACCGGCCGCCTGCTGCCGCTGCTGCGGGCGGCCGGCGCGCCCCGCGTGGTCACGGTGAGCAGCCTGACCGCCCGGCAGGGCCGGCTGGCCCTGGACAACCTGAACGCCGAGCGGGCCTACCGCCCTTGGCCCGCCTACAGCGCCTCCAAGCTGGCCAACCTGCTGTTCGCCCAGGAACTGCAGCGGCTGAGCGACCGGCAGCGCTGGGGCATCCTGAGCGCCGCCGCGCACCCGGGCTTCTCCCGGACCAACCTGGTCAATTCGGGCCCCCGGCTCGGTCCTCGGTCGAACAGGGGCCTGGGTCTGTTGATGCGGATCACGCTGGGATCGCAGAGCGCGGAGCAGGGCGCGCTGCCCAGCCTGCTCGCGGCGACCGGCGCGCGGGTGGTCGGCGGCGGGTACTACGGGCCCGGCGGGCCGTTCGAGCTCGGCGGGGCGCCGACCACCGTGCGGCTGCCGCGACGGGCCACCGACCTGGCGACGGCGGCCCGGCTCTGGCAGGCCTCCGAGCAGCTCACCGGGGTGGGGTTCCCGGCCTGAGCCCCTGCCGGTCGCCACCGCCGCTACCGGCGCGGCTGCCCCGGCGCGCCGACCCCGGCACAGCTTCCCCGGCGTGGCTACCCCGGCGCGGCGCCCCCGGCACAGCTTCCCCGGCGCGGTGCCCCCGGCAGGGCAGCCGCTCCGCTGACCCAGAGCGCCCAGGCCAGCTCGTACGCGCCGCCGCGACCTGCCGTCAACTCCCGTTGCAGCAGCCGCTCGGCGGTGCGCAGGTGGTCCAGCACGGTCTGCTGGTGCAGCCCCAGCGCCGCCTGGGTGTCGCGGGCGTTGGCTCCCGCCGTCACCCAGCCGGCCAGGGTGCGCAGCAGCGGGCGGCGGTCCTCCGCCAGCGGGGCCAGGAACGCCTGCGCCCAGGCCTTGGCGGCCTCGCAGGACAGGATCGCGGACAGCCTGACCCGATGGCCCGTGCTCCCCCGCCCCGGGGCCTCGCCGAGCAGTTGCAGCGCCAGGTCCAGCACCGCCCGCTCCTGGAACGAGCCCCAGTCCAGGCCGAGCATGCCGACGCCGCGTTCGATCCGGCGGGCCACCGTGTTGCGGTGCACGTCCAGCATCCGGCCGGTCTGCGCATGGCTGAAGGCGAGCGCCAGGCGGGTGGTCTCGATCACCTCGTCGCGCTGGTCCCGGGGCAGTTCCAGCACCGGAGCGAGTAGCCGTTCCGCCCAGGCCGTGGCCGACTCGCCGAGCAGCTGGGCGAGTTGGGTCTGGGCTTGGTAGAGGGCGTGCCGGTGCGGGAGGTTGCGGGCCACGGTGAGGGCGTTGAACGCCTCGCGGTAGGCGTCGGCGGTGCGGGCGAGGTCCACCGTGGTGCTGCCGCCCAGGTGGTGGTCGGGGCGCCGCTCGACCACGTCGCGCAGGGCCAGCCCGGTGGGGCACCAGCCCTGCTCGTCCAGCGGCGCGTCCTGCGGCAGCGGGGCGAGCACGATCAGGTGGGTGTCGTGGGCCGGGCAGCGGACCAGGAGCGCCCGGCCGGCGAGGCTGCCGGCGAGCACCCGGGCGGTGACGTTGCGATCGGTGGTGGTGCAGTCGACCAGGTAGACCCTGGCCCGTTCGTGCACCAGGACGCCGGGCACCAGGGCCGCCGCGGTGCGCCGGGCCAGGGTGATCTGGCCGCCCATCAGCAGCTGGAACGCCGCGACCCGGAGGGAGGCGGACACCTGGTGCAGGGCGGCCCGCTCGGCGGCGGACTCACGGGCGGCGAGCAGGCGGCCCAGCACCGTTTCGGTGTGGGTGACCAGCCGGACCTCCAGCGCGGTGAGCGGCTCCGGCCGGCGCAGCGCCAGCACCGCGTGGGGGCGCCGGACGCCGATCGGGAACAGGCGCACGGTGGGGTCGGGGAGCGGGCCGGGGAGCGGGTCGGGGAGCGGGCCGGCCTGGACGGGGGCGCGGTCGGTGGTCGCCGGTGTCGCGGGGGGTGGCGGCTCGCCGTTGAGCAGGCGGCCCACCGCCACGGCGGCCGGTGCCAGGCGCTCGGCGGCGCCGGCGGGTGCCGAGGCCTCGGGTGCGGGCGCCGCTGCGGTGGGGGGAGCGGGGCAGGCCGTGCCGGGGGCGCGCACGGTGAGGGTGACGTCGGCGGCCAGCTGCCGGGCCAGCCAGCCGACCAGCCGGGCGGGACCGTCGGGGCGGTCGGACTGCAGCCGCAGCTGGTCGAGCAGGGCGTCCAACCGGTCGCCGTGACGGGCGCCGTCCGACCGGTCGCCGTCGCGGGCGCTCCCCGGCAGCGGTTCGTCGGCCATGGACCTCGGCCCCACGGACATCTGCGGTCCTCCTGACTGCGCGGTGCGTACAAGGGCTGCGGTGCTGCGCGGGTGCGGTCGTGCAGTGGGTGTGCTGCGTGCGGTGGCTGTGCTGCGGTGGGGCGGGCGGCGGGTGAGGTGCGCTGCGGTGGGCGGGTGGCGGGTGAGGTGTGCTGCGGTGGGGCGGGCAGGGACGGAGTGTGCAGCGGTGAGGGTCCGGCCGGTCGCCGGGGTGCACGGATGAGGTACCCAGCGGTAATCACCGCGCGTACTCTCGAGGCAGGGACGGACCCGGCTGCCATACAGGGGAGGGCAGCCGGGCATCCCACGCATGGTTCGTCACCACGCGCGGAGCTCAGCCGTCATGAGCCCGACCGGCCCCCACTCGGCCGGGCTCTCGACACGACATGCCCGGGCTGAGCAAGCGCTCACTCAAGGGCTCGGCCGGAGCAGGCGCTTGCTCGACCCTTCCGCTCGGACTACCGCTCCGGGTAGCGCCGCGGCGTCCACACCACCTCGGTGCCACCGCCGCGCCGCACCGCCTGGGTCTGCGAGGAGCCGATCAGCAGGATGGTCCGCATGTCCACCTCGGCCGGGTCGAGCTCGGCCAGCTTCACCGTGCGCACCCGCTCGGTCGGCCCGCCGACGTCCCGGGCCATCACCACCGGGGTGTCCGGGGCGCGGTGCTCCAGCAGCACGTCGCGGGCCAGGCCCACCTGGGCGGTGCGGCTCTTGGAACCGGGGTTGTAGAGCGCCAGCACCAGGTCGGCGGCGGCCGCGGCCCGCAGCCGCTCGGCCACCACGGACCACGGCTTGAGCCGGTCGGAGAGCGAGACCACGGCGTAGTCGTGGCCCAGCGGCGCACCGGCCCGGGAGGCGGCGGCGTGCGCGGCGGTCATGCCCGGCACGATCCGCACCGGCACCTCGCGGTACGGCTCCTGGCAGGCCACTTCCAGCACGGCCGTGGCCATCGCGAAGACGCCCGGGTCACCGGAGGAGACCACCGCGACCCGCCGGCCGCGCCGGGCCAGGTCGAGGGCGAACTCCGCGCGCTCGGACTCCACCTTGTTGTCCGAGCCGTGCCGCAGCTGTCCGGGACGGACCGGCACCCGGTCCAGGTAGGTGGTGTAGCCGACCAGGTCGGTGGCGGCGGCCAGCACCCCGCGCGCCTCCGCGGTCAGCCAGAGCGGCCCGGCCGGACCCGTGCCGACCACCACGACCTCGCCCCGCTCGGGAGCCGGCTTGGGGTGGTTGATCCGGCTGGGCAGTACGGCGACCGAGAAGTACGGCACGCCGTCCGGGTCGATCTCCGCCAGCTTGCCGGTGCGCTCGCCGGGCATGGTGGCCCGCTCGACGTACCGGGCCTCGTCCAGCCGTCCCGCGCGCTCCAGGGCCCGGCGCACGGTCGGGAAGGTGCGGCCGAGCTTCATCACCACGGCCGAGTCGGTGGCGGCCAGTCGGGCCGTCAGCTCCTCCTCGGGCAGCGTGCCCGGTATCACCGTCAGCACCTCCTCCGCCTCCACCAGCGGCTCGCCCAGCCGGGCGGCGGCCGCGCTGATCGAGGTCACCCCGGGGATCACCTCGGTCGGGTAGCGGTGCGCCAGGCGCTTGTGCATGTGCTGGTAGGAACCGTAGAAGAGCGGGTCGCCCTCCGCCAGCACGGCGACGGTGCGGCCGGCGTCCAGGTGGGCGGCCAGCCGGGCGGCGGCCTCCTCGTAGAACTCCTCCAACGCGCCCCGGTAGCCGCCCGGGTGGTCGGTGGTCTCCACGGTGATCGGGTAGACCAGCTTCTCCTCGATCTGGTCGCCGCTCAGGTGGGGGGCGGCGATCGAGCGGGCGATCGAACGGCCGTGCCGGGCGCTGTGGTAGGCGATGACATCGGCCTTCGCGATCACCTGGGCGGCGCGCAGGGTGAGCAGGTCGGGGTCACCGGGGCCGAGCCCGACCCCGTACAGCCGACCGGTGACTTCCTGACTATCCGTCACTCGACCTCACTCGCAATCGCGTTGAGGGCGGCTGCGGCGATCGCGCTGCCGCCGCGGCGGCCGGTCACCACGATGTGCTCCAGGCCGGACGGGTGCTCGGCGAGCGCCTGCTTGGACTCGGCGGCGCCGACGAAGCCGACCGGCACACCGATCACCGCCGCCGGGCGGGGCGCGCCGGCCTCGATCATCTCCAGCAGGCGGAACAGCGAGGTGGGGGCGTTGCCGACGGCCACCACCGAGCCCGCCAGCTTGTCGCGCCACAGCTCCATGGCGGCCGCGCTGCGGGTGGTGCCCAGCTCGGCCGCGAGCGCCGGCACGGACGGGTCGGAGAGGGTGCAGATCACCTCGTTGTCGGCGGGCAGCCGCTTTCGGGTCACGCCGCTGGCCACCATCGAGACGTCGCAGAGGATCGGCGCACCGGCGCGCAGTGCGGCGCGTGCGTCGGCCACCACGTTGGGGGTCCAGAGCAGGTCCTTGACCAGGTCGGTCATCCCGCAGGCATGGATCATGCGCACCGCGACCTGTGCCACGTCGGCCGGGAGGGCGGCGAGGTCGGCCTCGGCGCGGATGGTGGCAAAGGACTCGCGGTAGATCGCCGCACCGTCCTTCTCGTACTCGATCACGGGGTCCTCCGGGCCGCGGCGACTGCCGCTGCCATCTGTTGGGTCGTCACTTCTGTTGTGCTGCCGGTCGGTTGGGAGATCAGATAGCCGCTCGGTCCGGTGGCCAGCACGTCCACCCAGGCACCGGTCGGGTGGCCGCAGCGGCGCGGACAGCCGGACCAGTGGACGGGCAGCAGCTCCCCGCCCGCAGTGGTGCCGCCAGCGGGCAGCAGCTCTCCGCCGGCGGCGGCGCCGCCATCGAGGGCCCCGGTCGCGTCGGCGCGCACATCGGCGAGCGACTTGGCGCAGCCCGGCGCGCCGGTGCAGGCGGTGGCGCCCTCCCAGGGCGAGCGGGGGTCGGTGCGCAGGCCGAGTGCGGCGAGTCGGGGCAGCACCGCCGGGTCGGCGCCGGGCAGGACGACGGTGCGCCAGGGGGTGACCCGCAGCTCGCTCCCGGCCGTCGTCGCCGCGTCGGCCAGCGCCCGCCACTGCTCGGCGGTGGCCCGGCCGAACCGCAGGCCCGCGCCGAGTGCGCCGGCCTGGGCCCCCACCACGGGTCGACGGCCGGTCAGCTCCGGCAGCGGGCGGCGCGTCAGGCCGAGCCTGGTCGCGAGCCGGGTGCCGTCCGGGTCGGCCTCGCGCACCCGCCAGGCGCCGTCGGCCAGCTCCAGGAACGCCTCGGCTGCCCGCAGCGCGGCCCGAGGGCCGTCCGTCGTCCCGGCGCACCAGTCGGCGCGGCCGAGGCGCAGCAGGGCGCTGCCGTCGGGGCGGGCGATCAGGGTCAGGTCGGCGTCCAACGCGGCGACGTCACCGCGGCCGTCGTCCAGGGCGAACAGGAACCGGCCGGAGAGCGCGCGGGCGGTCTCGGAGGCGCAGAGCAGCGCGTCCAGTTCGCGGATCCACGGCCGCAGGTCGATGCCGCCGTCGAGGCCCGCCAGCGGGGTGGCGACGATGTTGCGCACCCGGTCGTGACTCAGCGACGGCAGCAGCGCCGCCTCGGTCAGCCGGGCCGCGAGTTCCGCACCCGCGTCCGCCGCCAGCCCGCGCAGCTGGACGTTTCCGCGCGAGGTGGCCTCCAACGCCCCGTCACCCAGGTCGTCGGCCGCCGCCGCCAGGGCGCGCGCCTGCTCGGCCGTCAGCAGTCCGCCCGGGATCCGGACCCGCGCCAACGCCCCGTCATCCGCCGCGTGCAGCCGCAGTGCCCCGGGGCAGCCGTCGTCACGGCCCCGACCTGCGCTTTCGCGGGCAGGCTCCGGGGCGGCGAGTGAGGGTGACATGGCCGCGAGCATACCGATCATCCGACCAGACGTATGCCCTCCTCCCAGCGTGATCCATATCTCCACACGCCGCCCTATCGATTTCTCATATCCCCTGCGCCGATAATCCCACCGGCGCGCGCTCCAATCGCACCCCGAGCGCCCCCAGTTCCACGCGTTGCTCGCACTCCTCGCGCTGCCCCGAAGCCATGTCGCAAGCCCAGCGCCACGTCCCGCCCACGGCTCCGCGCCGCACGGCTCCGCACCGCCCGATCGACGCAGCCGCCCGATCGACACAGCTGCCCGGTCGAGGCAGCCACCCGATCGACGCAGCCGCCCGATCGACGCGGTCGCCGAGCCCGACCTCGATCACAACCCGCAGACCAGGACCACCGAGGAGAACCGGTGAACCTCAAGCAACTCGTCCGCCACTTAGCCGCGTTGGCCGCCGCCGTGCTGGTGGCCGGCCTGCTCGCCTTCTGCCGAGCCCCCGCCGCGGCCGCGGCGGCCGGTGGCGACGCGGCCTCCCTCGCCGCCGCCAACATCGGCAAGACCGCCGGTACGTGCGCCAACGACCCGACCCACAACAGCCTCGGCGGTTCCCAGTTCGAGCACAGCTGCTCCGGCGGCTACTCGGGCGGCCCCGAGTACTGGTGCGCCGACTTCGCCATGTGGGTCTGGGAGAACTCCGGCTTCTACACGGGCGGCCTGGACGCCGCCGCCGCGAGCTTCCAGACCTACGGGTTCAACAACGGCACCCAGCACACCTCGACCGCGTACGACCCGAAGCCGGGTGACGCCGTCGAGTACGGCAGCGTCTACGACTCCTCGATCCACCACGTCGGACTGGTGACCGCGGTGAACCCCGACGGCTCGATCACCACCGCCAACGGCGACTGGGACGGCACCACCGGCACCGGCTCGATGGCCGGCTTCGCGGTCAGCTCCCACGTGGCGTCCATCACCATATCCGCCTCCCAGAAGGCGGTCGGCGACGAGCCCGGCAGCGTGGACCCCGGCGACGGCTACTACATCGTCGGCTACACCACCCCCGTCGCCAGCGGCACCGGCAACAACCCGCCACCGGTCCCGGGCGGCAACCCGTACAGCCCGAGCCAGGTCTGCGGCAGCGGCTACGGCGTGATCGACTCGCACAGCCTCGGCAACGCCGTCGTCTTCCTGCTCTACGACTCCTCCACCGGCCGCAACTGCGTGACCACGCTGGCGGACGACCCGACCGGCGCGGCCTCGATGAGCTCCACCCTGGCGGTCCAGGGCGGGCCCTCCACCAGCGACTCGGGCAGCTACACCTACTACGCCGGCCCGGTCACCGAGTACGCCCCCAACTCCTGCGTGCAGTGGGGCGGTTCGTACGCCGGAAGCTCCTGGACCAGCGGCTGGGGCCACTGCGGCACCGGCTCCGGCGCCCCCGGACCGGTCGGCAGCAACGTCTACACCCCGACCCAGGTCTGCGGCAGCGGCTACGGCGTGATCGACTCGCACGGCCTGGGCGGCGCCACCGTCTACCTGCTGTACAACGGCTCCACCGGCCAGAACTGCGTCACCACGCTGGCCGCCGACCCCGGCGGCGCCGTCGCGATGAACGCCACCCTCGCCGTCCAGGGCGGCGCCTCGGCCGCCAACCCGGGCAACTTCACCTACTACGCCGGCCCGGTGACCGAATACGCCCCCAACTCCTGCGTGCAGTGGGGCGGTTCGTACGCCGGAAGCTCCTGGACCAGCAGCTGGGGCCACTGCGGCACCGGCTCCCCCACCCCCTCCCCCGCCACCGGCAACCCGTACACGGCCGGGCAGGTCTGCGGCAGCGGCTACTCGGTGATCGACACCCACAGCCTGGGCGACGCCGCCGTCTACCTCCTCTACGACGCCTCGACCGGCACCAACTGCGTCACCACGCTGGCCGCCGATCCCGGCGGCGCCGTCACGATGAACGCCACCCTCGCCGTCCAGGGCGGCGCCTCGGCCGCCAACCCGGGCAGCTTCACCTATTACGCCGGCCCGGTGCGCGAGTACGCCCCGGCCACCTGCGTGGAGTGGGGCGGCGCGTACGGCGGCGCCTCCTGGACCAGTGGCTGGTCGCACTGCGGCTGACCGGCCACCGACCCGCCGCCGGCACCCCAGCCGGATCCCCCGCACCCCACCCGGGTCCCCGGAGCCCCGCGCTCCGGGGACCCGGCGCGTTCACCGCTCCGCGGCCACACCACCTCCGAACACCGGGCACCGCCATGGACACCGCCACCGCCACCGCCACCGCCACCGCCACCGCCGGCGACACCACCACCGACGCCGCCACCGACACCCGCCCGTCCGCAGCCGCTGCGAGCCCGGGTTTCTGGCCCCGCGCCGAATCGTCTGTCATGCTGGGTGAAGTGTTTGTCCGGTTTGTACCTCTTGTACCGCTCGCAGCCCCGCAGGCGCACATCCGCCGCCCGGCGGACCAGCGCCATTTCGGCCAGCCTGTCCAAAACGGACTCCAGCCGTTCGCAGCTGCGGCACCGCAGCGACCGCAAGGTCGGCACGACCTGTTGCCGGGCCGCACTTCGGATTCTTCGCCAGCACGGGTCTGACCTCACAAGTCGGCGATTTGCCACGAGGTTGGATGAACGTACGATGACCACTACTACGCAACACGCGTAGAGTTCCTAGAACGTCCGTTTTGGCCTATTCCCCGTTTCCCTCGCACGGAGAACCACCTATGGACAATCTGTCCACCGCCGACTCCAGCGGCGCCATCGAGACCCGCGGCATCGAGCCCGTTCCGGACCACGAGCGCCACGGCCGGGTCCGGGAGCTCTTCCCGACCTGGGTCGCGGCCAACATCAGCGTGTTGCTGCTCACCATGGGTGCGGCCCTGGTGGTCTTCAACTCGCTGAACTTCTGGCAGGTCCTGGTCGTCGCCGCGTGCGCCGCGGTCGTCTCGTTCGGCCTGGTCGGAGTGCTCTCGGTCTCCGGCAAGTGGGGCGGCGCGCCCGGTGCCACGCTCTCCCGGGCGACCTTCGGGGTGCGCGGCAACCTGTTCCCCGGTGCCATCCTCTGGATCGCCCGGTTCGGCTGGGAGACGATCAACGCGGTCACCGGCGCCTACGCCGTGCTGACCGTGCTCAACCTGCTCTTCGGCATCAAGAGCAACGACGCACTCATCGTGGTCACCCTGCTGCTCTTCGTCGCCTGCACCTTCCTGGTCAGCGGCATGGGCCGCAAGGTGCTGAACATCTGCAACAAGTGGTCGACCTACCTGTTCGGCCTGTTCAGCGTGCTGGTGCTGGCCTACCTGGTGGCCACCATCCACTGGGGCGACGTCTTCGCCAAGCCCGCCGGGACGACCGCGATGATGGTCGCCGGTGTCGGCACGATCGCGGCCGGCGGCATCAGCTGGGTGCCCACCGGCCCCGACTTCACCCGCTACCTGCCGCACCGGGCCTCCGGCAAGCGGATCGTGGGCGCGACGGTGTCCGGCGCCGGCCTGGTGATGGTTCCGATGGTGCTGATGGGCGCCGTGATGGCGGTCGCCACCCCGGGGCTGGCCAAGGCCCAGGACCCGGTCTCCTTCCTCGGTGACCTGCTGCCGACCTGGCTGGCGGTGCCGTACCTGCTCACCGCCATCGTGGGCATGCTGCTGATCAACAGCCTGTCGATGTACTCGGCCGGTTTCACCGCCCAGACCATGGGTGTGAAGCTGCCGCGCGCCATGGCCGTGAGCATCAACGCGGTGATCTCGCTGGTCGCCGGCGGGCTGCTGATGCTGGTGGCCAGCAGCTTCCTCGGCTCCTTCATCACCTTCCTGATCCTGCTCGCGGTCTCCTTCTCCGCCTGGATCGGTGTCTACGCCGTCGACATGTACCGCCGCCGCTCCCGCGCGGTGCGCTACGACGCCGAGGCCCTGATGGACACCGGCCCCACCAGCCGCTACTGGTACGTCGGCGGCTTCTGCTGGCAGGCGATGACGGCCTGGGGCGTCGCGCTGCTCGCCGGTCTCAGCTTCACCAGCTGCGACTGGTTCTCCGGCCCGCTCTCCAGCACCCCGATCGGCAAGTACGGCCTCGGCTGGATGGCCACCATCGTGGTCTCCGCCGTGATCATGGCCGTCCTCCCGACCCCGCGCGAGAACGCCCCGGCCACCGCCGAGCCGACCCCGAGCGCCGCCGAGCGCGAGAAGGTCGCCGCGTAAGGCCCGGCCCCTTCCCGCCCGTTCCGCACCGGCACGGCTCCCCGGCACCCCTTGGTCGATCGCGTCCCGATCGGCCAAGGGGTGCCGTGCGTTCCCGCACAGGTCGGGACGTTCAGTGGGGGATCGCCCAGACCCGCTCGGGCAGGAAGTAGTACATGCCTTCCAGTCCCTCGGCGGGGATGAACACCGGCCGGGTGAGCAGGTGATCGCCCGCCCGCTGCACGTTGACGATCACGCCCAGGGTCTCCGAGCAGGGCACGCCCGCCGTCAGATAGGTGAGGTCGGGGTCGGGCTCACGCGCCTGCGCCCGGTCGAACAGCCACCGTTCCAGCACGGAGGGCACCTGGCCGACGAGAGCCCTGCCTTCGCCGTGGACCTGCGGGCCGCACAGGGCGTCGACGACGATGCCCCGCAGCCGCTCGCCCGCGAAACAGAGGAGCAGCCCGAGGTCGTCGCAGACTCGCACCTCGATCGCACCGGTGCTGCCGGGATCCCGACGGAGGCCACCGTCCCGCCCGGTTTCCGCCGCGACGACGCTCAGCGCCTTCGCGACCTCGTCGGGGCTCATGCCGAAGCGCAGCGGCCCCACGCTCACGAACGGCTCCAGCGTCCACTGCGGCCGCTCGTCGTCCGGCCGCAGCGGCCACCACCATTCGGACAGCGCCGCGGCGTCTATGCCAGCTCCTCAGCGAACTCGGTGAGCAGCTGCGCCAGCGCCTCGGGCGCCTCCAACTGCAGGGAGTGGCCGGCTCCTTCGACCACCTGGACGGCGCCGCGCCACAGCCGCGGCAGCTCCAGCGACTCCAGGTAGGCGAGGCTGACCAGCTGCTCCTCCCGGCCGTGCAGGACGGCCAGCGGGCGGTCGAGGCCGGCGGCTACGGCCACCTCGTCGGCGAACGCGCCCGCCGCCAGGCTCGCCGCCAGCCCGGCCCGGGCGGCGCCGTCGGTGGCGAGGATCTCCCGGGCGATCGGCTCCACCGGCAGCGCGGAACCGG
This sequence comes from Kitasatospora humi, assembly GCF_020907985.1. Classification (GTDB taxonomy): domain Bacteria; phylum Actinomycetota; class Actinomycetes; order Streptomycetales; family Streptomycetaceae; genus Kitasatospora; species Kitasatospora humi. The sequence goes on from NZ_JAJJPA010000006.1 coordinate 165,968, forward strand.
GCGCCAGCTGGCCGGCCGCGTAGGCGCGGGCCTCCTCCGGGGTCACCTCGGCGGTGAAGCCCATGTTCACCAGGGGATTGGGCAGGAAGGCGACGGGCATCGCCGTCAGATCGGCCATCGGCGGCGTGCCGAACACGGCGAAGCCGGCGCAGCCGGTCAGCGCCGGGGCCGCCTCCAGCACGATGTGCCCGCCGAGGCTGTGACCGACCACCAGGGCGTCCTGGGCGTCCACGGCCGCGACGAACCGGACGAGCACCTCGGCATGGCCGGGCAGCGAGTAGCCGTCGCCCGAAGCGGCCGGAGCCGAACCGCCGTGCCCCGGCAGGTCGAGCGCCAGGCAGCGGTAGCGCTGCCCGAACGGCCCGTCCAGCAGCGCCTGCCAGGCCCGGGAGGACGAGGAGTTGCCGTGCACCAGCACCACCGCCCGCCCCCGGCCCGCACTTTGCCGGTAGGCGATCCGACGGCCGTCGAGGACAAGCGTGTTGAGTTCCACCGTGTCGGGTTCCACTCGGCATCCTTTGCGCGAAGACTGCGGTGAGAGGTGAGAAGCGAGCGAACAGGGCGCTCCACGCCCCTGGTTCGCCCGGTCGGACAGCAGCGTAGATCACGCCGTCCTCGCCGGCACTCGCTCTGCCCGGCAGGGCCTCAGCCGCCCCCGCCGCCCTCACGGACCGTCCGCCGGCCGCTCGATCGGTGAAGCGGCCACCGCCCGCACCTCCGACTCCGCTGCTGTGAAGCCCCGTCCGAAGCACCTCCCCGAACTGCCGGGAGCGGGTGGGCGTACCGTCGGTCCAGCCGGCGGACCGCCTTCCCGGCACCCTGGCCGAGTGCCGCAGCCGGCCCACTAGGATGACGCCCGGACGGGCCGCCAGGTCCGGCCACGCCATGGACGGCGCAAGGGGAGGAAACCGGTGCGAAACCGGTGCGGTCCCGCCACTGTGACCGCGGCCCGACCGGCCGCGGAAGTCAGGAACTCCCGTCGTCCTCCCCTCCCACCCGGGGCGCGGACCCCGAGGAAGGCCGCCGCATGATCCTGCTCCTGTCGACCTCCGACACCGACCTGCTCTCTGCCCGGGCCGCCAACGGCCCGGTCGGCTACCGGCTCGGCAACCCGGCCCGACTCCGCCCCGAGGACCTGCCGGAGCTGCTGGAGGGCACCGATCTGGTGGTGGTCCGGCTGCTCGGTGGCCGCCGCGCCTGGCAGGAGGGGCTGGACGCGCTGCTGGCCGGCCCGCGCCCGGTGATCGTGCTCAGTGGTGAACAGGCGCCGGACGCCCAGCTGATGGAACTCTCCACGGTGCCGGCCGGCCTGGCCGCCGAGGCGCACGCCTACCTGGCGCACGGCGGCGCGGCCAACCTGGCCGAGCTGGGCGCGTTCCTCTCCGACACCGTGCTGCTCACCGGCCACGGCTTCGCCCCGCCCGCCTCCGCCCCGGACTGGGGTCCGCTGGAGCGGACCGCGAAGGGCATCGAGGGCCCCACGGTGGCCGTCCTCTACTACCGCGCGCACCACATGAGCGGCAACACGGCCTTCGTCGAGGCGCTGTGCACGGCGATCGAGGAGGCGGGCGGTCAGGCCCGTCCGTACTTCTGCGCCTCGCTGCGCGGTGCGCCGCACGAGCTGCTGGCCGAACTCGGCCGCGCCGACGCGATCGTGACGACCGTGCTGGCGGCCGGCGGCACCCGGCCGGCCGAGGCGCAGGCCGGCGGCGACGAGGAGGCCTGGGACGCCGGCGCGCTGGCCGCCCTGGACCGCCCGATCCTGCAGGCGCTCTGCCTCACCTGGTCGCGCGAGCAGTGGGAGGGCAGCGACGACGGGCTGTCCCCGCTGGACACCGCCACCCAGGTCGCGGTGCCCGAGTTCGACGGCCGACTGATCACCGTGCCGTTCTCCTTCAAGGAGCTGGACGAGGACGGGCTGACCGTCTACGTGGCCGACCCGGAGCGCGCCGCCCGGGTCGCCGGGATCGCGGTCCGGAACGCCCGGCTGCGCCATGTCCCGCCCGCCGAGCGTCGGTTGGCGCTGATCCTGTCCGCCTACCCGACCAAGCACGCCCGGGTCGGCAACGCGGTCGGCCTGGACACCCCGGCGAGCGCCGCCCGGCTGCTCAACCGCCTCAAGGCGGAGGGCTGGGACCTGGGGGACGGGTTCCCGGGCATGGAGCCGTCCGAGGGCGAGCACGAGGGCGACGCCCTCATCAAGGCCCTGATCGACGCCGGCGGTTACGACCAGGACTGGCTGACCGAGGACCAGTTGGCCCGCAACCCGGTGCGCATCCCGGCCGCCGACTACCGCCGCTGGTACGCCACGCTGCCCGCGGCGCTGCGCGAGCAGGTCGAGGAGCACTGGGGCCCGGCGCCCGGCGAGCTCTACCTGGACCGCACCCACAACCCGGACGGCGACATCGTGTTGGCCGCCATGCGGGCCGGCAACCTGCTGGTGCTGGTGCAGCCGCCGCGCGGTTTCGGCGCCAACCCGGTGGCCATCTACCACGATCCGGACCTGCCGCCCAGCCACCACTACCTGGCCGCCTACCGCTGGATCGCCGCCGCGCGGTCCGACGGCGGCTTCGGTGCCGATGCGATCGTGCACCTGGGCAAGCACGGCAACCTGGAGTGGCTGCCTGGCAAGACGGCCGCACTGTCCGCCGAGTGCGGCCCGGACGCGGCGCTCGGCGACGTGCCGCTGATCTACCCGTTCCTGGTGAACGACCCGGGCGAGGGCACCCAGGCCAAGCGCCGCGCGCACGCCACCCTGGTCGACCACCTGGTGCCGCCGATGGCCCGCGCCGACTCCTACGGCGACATCGCCCGGCTCGAGCAACTGCTGGACGAGCACTCCAACATCGCCGCGATGGACCCGGCCAAGCTCCCCGCGATCCGGGCGCAGATCTGGACCCTGATCCAGGCCGCCAAGCTGGACCACGACCTGGGTCTGGACGAGCGCCCGGAGGACGACGGCTTCGACGACTTCCTGCTGCACGTCGACGGCTGGCTCTGCGAGGTGAAGGACGCGCAGATCCGCGACGGCCTGCACGTGCTGGGTCAGGCGCCGACCGGTGAGGAGCGCGTCAACCTGGTGCTGTCGATCCTGAGGGCACGTCAGATCTGGGGCGGCGTCAGCGCCTTGCCGGGTCTGCGGGAGGCGCTGGGCCTGGACGAGGCGTCACTGAGGCTCGGCGCCACCGACGCGGCCGAGGCCAGGGCCCGCGAGCTGGTCGAGGCGATGGAGGCGGCCGACTGGGCGCCGGAGGCCGTCGAGCGGGTCGCCGAGGGCCTGCCGGCCGAGGTCGCCCGGGTGCTGGACTTCGCCGCCCGCCAGGTGGTGCCCCGACTCGCCTCCACCACCGACGAGTTGGACGCCGTGATCCACGCCCTGGGCGGCGGCTTCGTGCCGGCCGGGCCGTCCGGTTCGCCGCTGCGCGGGCTGGTCAACGTGCTGCCCACCGGCCGCAACTTCTACTCGGTGGACCCGAAGGCGGTGCCCAGCCGGCTCGCCTGGGAGACCGGTCAGGCGCTGGCCGCCTCGCTGGTCGAGCGCTACCAGGCCGACAACGACGGCGCGTTCCCGCCCTCGGTGGGCCTGTCGCTCTGGGGCACCAGCGCGATGCGCACCGCGGGTGACGACATCGCCGAGGCCTTCGCACTGCTCGGCGTCCGGCCGGTCTGGGACGACGCCTCGCGCCGGGTGACCGGCCTGGAGGCCATCCCACTGGCCGAGTTGGGCCGCCCCCGGATCGACGTGACGCTGCGCATCTCCGGCTTCTTCCGGGACGCCTTCCCACACGTGGTGGCGCTGCTGGACGACGCGGTGCTGCTGGCCGCCGGCCAGCAGGAGGCCGGGGCGGACAACTTCGTGCGCGCCCACGTGCAGGCGGACCTGGCCGAGCACGGTGACGAACGGCGGGCCACGGTCCGGGTGTTCGGCTCCCGCCCGGGCACCTACGGCGCCGGTCTGCTGCAACTGATCGACAGCCGGGACTGGCGCACCGACGCCGACCTGGCCGAGGTCTACACGGTCTGGGGCGGCTACGCCTACGGCCGCGGACTGAACGGCCGGCCGGCCCGGGAGGAGATGGAGACCGCCTACCGGCGGATCACGGTGGCGGCCAAGAACACCGACACCCGCGAGCACGACATCGCCGACTCGGACGACTACTTCCAGTACCACGGTGGCATGGTGGCGACCGTCCGGGCGCTGACCGGCTCGGCGCCTGCGGCCTACATCGGCGACTCGACCCGCCCGGAGACGGTGCGCACCCGCACCCTGACCGAGGAGGCGGCCCGGGTGTTCCGGGCCCGGGTGGTCAATCCGCGCTGGCTGGAGGCGATGCGGCGGCACGGCTACAAGGGCGCCTTCGAGATGGCCGCCACCGTGGACTACCTGTTCGGCTACGACGCGACCACCGGCGTGGTGGCGGACTGGATGTACGAGCGGCTGACCCAGGAGTACGTGCTGGATCCGGTGAACCGCGAGTTCCTCACCACCGCCAACCCCTGGGCCCTGCACGGCATCAGCGAGCGGCTGCTGGAGGCCGCCGAGCGCGGCCTGTGGGCCGAGCCCGACCCCGCCCTGCTGGCCCAGCTCCAGGCCGCCTTCCTGGAGTCGGAGGGCGACCTGGAGGGTGACGATCCGAGCTGACCCGGCTCGTCAACTCGACCTGGGGTGGCGATGCTTCGGCATTGCCACCCCAGCCGTTTTCATATCGTCACGCTATTTCCGACTCCCTTGATTCGCATCCTGACCGGCCCGTATAACACCGTATGCGGATCGATTTCCGCTCCGCTCCGGGTCGACCTTAGGACCTCCCATGCGCATGAACCGGCCCTTCCTCGCCCTTCTCGTCGCGGCCAGCGCCCTGACCCTGGGCGCCGTCACCCAGCCGGCCCAGGCCGGTGACCTGGGCGCCTCCCGTAGTCCGGCGCAGCCCGCCGCGCGGCCGTCGTCCGATCCGGCCGCCGGCCGGATCGTCATCGACGTCTCCTCGCCCGACCAGATCCCGGGCGTCGGATCGCATGCGAGCGCCGTCCCGGCCGGAGTGGACTCGACGAGGATCACCTACCGCACCAAGGCGTTCACCAACAACGACGGCGGCCAGTGTCTGGACGGCGACCGCAACACGATCCCCAACAACGGCGCCAAGGTCCAGCTCTGGGCCTGCAACGGCTGGGACAACCAGAGCTGGTACTGGACGCCGGTCGCGGGCCTCCCCTCCGGGTCCTACACGCTGCAGAACGGCGAGGCCATGCAGTGCCTGGACGGCGACACCAACACCATCCCCAACAACGGCGCCAAGGTCCAGCTCTGGGCCTGCAACGGCTGGACCAACCAGACCTGGCTCTGGAACGGCTCCACGCTGCGGAACTCCGACAGGGGCGAGTGCCTGGACGGCGACACCAACACGATCGGCAACAACGGCGCCAAGGTCCAGCTCTGGGCCTGCAACGGCTGGCCCAACCAGAGCTGGACGTTCCACTGATGACTCACGTCATCGCCGCCATGACCTACGATGACGCCGGAAAGTACCGCGGCAGCGACTTCCTGGGGGCAGACAAGCTCCCGCAGTTTCAGTCGTACCGCGACATCGCCATGGCCCATGCCGAGCCTTTTGCAGCCTGGTGGGCAAGATACGGCGAGTGAAAAGGTCAGAGCTGGGCACGGCGCTGCGGGCGCTTCGGCAGGCATCCGGAAAGGAAGCCAAAACCGTCGCCCGCGGCGCCGTCATGTCCACCAGCAAGCTAAGCAAGATCGAGACCGGCCGTGTCGCCCCCACTGTTATCGATGTGGAGCGGATCCTTACGGCGATCGGCGTGTCCGAGGCCGTCAAGGCCGAGTACATGGCCGCCGCACGCGTAGAGGCCACCGAGACCACCGCGTGGCGCATGTATCGACGCCTCGGATACCACCGCAAGCAGCAGCAGATCAAGGCCCTTGATGAGACCATGGCGCTGCTGCGGCTATTTCAGCCCTCCCTGGTTCCTGGGCTCCTCCAAACGCCCGAGTACGCTCGCGCGGTATTTGCCAGGAAGAACCTCACTGAGGATCAGCTACTCAAGGCGGTTTCCGGAAGGCTTGAAAGGCAGGGAGTCATCTATGACACGAGCAAGACTCTGCGGTTCATCATCACCGAGTCCGTGCTCAGATGGCGTTTGCTACCGGCTGCCATGCTGGCCGGCCAGTTGGACAGACTCATCTCCGCATCTCGTTTGCCGAACGTAGACATTCGCGTAGTCCCACTCGCCGTACCGCAACAGGACGCGCCCGGACATTCCTTCACCATCCGCGATGATCGCGTCGTCACTGTGGAGACAGTCCACGCCGAGATCACGATCACGGATCCGCGAGACGTTGGCCTCTACGTCCAGAAGTTCGACGGCTTCTGGACCTCGGCACTGTCCGATGGCAATATGCGGCATGCGGTGGCGGCGATCAGAGACGAGTTCTTGCGCGAACAGGAAATCACCTAGGAAGAAACTCACTCAAGCCCTACCTTGAGCTCTCGACAGGGAAAGCACAAGCGTCAGGGGAGCTGGCCATGCCCACAGCGAGAAGCGGCAGCGATGGCGAGCGCGTTGCCGAGCAGCGACAGCACGACCGGCGCCCCCGACGGCCCGTCAGTGCGGCTCATATGGCTGCCATACAGGCGCTGATCGCGAACGGGTCACTCACCTCGGACTGGCTGGCGGCCTACCATGCCGTCCCGCGCCACCTGTTCGTGCCGGACACCATCTGGCCCGGCCACGCGGACGGAGTGTGCCAGGGCGAGGCCGTCAACCGCCGCAGCGACCCGGCCGGGTGGTGGCACGCCGTCTACTCGGACGTCCCGCTCACCACGCAGTGGGACGACGGCGAACACACCGGGGACGTCCGAGGCACCATGCCCACATCGTCCAACTCCCAGCCGACCATGGTGTTTTCCATGCTGGCGGCCCTGGATGTCGACGACGGCCACCGAGTGCTGGAGGTCGGCAGCGGCACCGGGTGGAACGCCGCCCTGCTGGCCCACCGCCTCGGCTCGGAGAACGTGGTCACGGTGGAGGTGGACGAGCAGAGCGCCGCCGGCGCGCGACGTCGCCTCACGCGGGCCGGGTACTCTCCCACGTCCGTGGTCGGCGACGGATCCGATGGTTTCGCCGGCGGCGCGCCGTTCGATCGCGTGATCGCCACCTGCTCGGTCCGCCGAGTGCCCTACGCCTGGGTGGCGCAGTCCCGCCCGGGCGCCGTCATCGTCACCCCCTGGGCCCCCGAGTACGGCGGGGAAGCGGTGGTCCGCCTGGTGGTCGACGACAACGGGACGGCGAGCGGCCGGTTTGTCGGGTCGTCCGCCTTCATGCGGCTCCGCCAGCAGCGGAGTGCCCGGCCAAGCAGCCTGGAGTACCTGTCCGGCCCCTGGCCCGCAGATGCGGTGAAGTCGTCGACTGCGCTGTCTCCGGAGGACGTTGGCAGCTGGCCGGCCATGTTCGCCGTCGGTGTGCAGGTGCCCGAGGCATTCCCGCTGACCGAGCGGTACGGCGACGGCACGTACACGCTGTGGCTGCACGACACGGACATCACGTCGTGGGCCACGGCCGACTGGGAACCCGGCCGAACCGCCTACGAGGTGTACCAGTCCGGCCCCCGGAACCTCTGGGACGATGTGGAAGCGGCCTGGCGTTGGTGGGACGGCCACGGACGTCCCGGCTTCGAACGGTTCGGCCTCACCGTGACCCCGGACCACCAGACGGTGTGGCTGGACGGCCCGGGCAACCCGGTCCCGCTCCGGGGCTGACCCCAGGAGCTGCCCGTGCGCCGTACGGCGGGAGCGCCGGCCCGTTGGCGGGCGGCGCTCCCGCGCTGGTTCTCCCGGCCGCTCTCTCCCCCGCACCTGGTGCTGAGCGACCTCGCGGGGGGCGCCGGCTGCATCGTCAGCGCCCCCGTCTACTGCCCGTGCGCCAACCGACGGCGCACGCCTCTGCGCCCACGCTGTGGACGAAACGAGGTTCTGGTGCCGTGACTTCGTGGACCTGGGGGCGGCTACGCCACGGGCGGCGGGGAGCTGACTCCCTCGCACAGGGTGACCACGCACGCCTTGCCGCCGCCGTCCGGCTCCCAGCGGGACTCATGCGCGAGCAGCCCCACGAGAGGCAGGCCGCGCCCGCTCTCCACCAGCCCCGCCGGGTCTGGCATCTCCGCTCTACTCGGCGGCACGGAAGGGCAGTTGTCCGCCACGCGGAGTTCCAGGTAACGGTTGCCGTCCGCGTCATGCCAGCAGCCCCCGACGGTGACGGTCAACTCCGTGGCGGCCTTGACAGCGTTGGTCGTCAACTCGCTGACGAGGAGTTCCACCGTCAGGGTGTCAACCCAGCCCCGCTCCTGGGCGGCCGCTATGGCGAAGGCTCGGGCTGCCGCCACATTCGCGGCGGTGGCCGCGAACGTTCGAGTCTCACACTGCGGCAGGTCGACACTGCGCATGACCCCTCCAGTCGCACGGCGAGGCCACGCCTAGCCGCACACATTTTCGGAACTCAACGTAACAACACCGTTGCTGTACGTGATGCCCCGAGTGTGGACTCGAGCGCGCCGAACTTCAAGTCAATCGCTTCAAAAGATTGACATCGTGTCCTGACCTACGCCCGGCACGTTGCACCTGCCGACGACTCGGCAGCACACTGACGCTGCACCAGAAGGGAGAGCCCGATGCCAGGTCCGGCGCGCAAGACCATCTCAGCGATCAACCTCGAAACCCTGGGAGCCGAGCTGAGGGCGATTCGGGGCACGAGGGCTGCGAGAGACGTCGGCAAGGCGGCCCGGATGGACCCCGGTTACCTGAGCCGGGTCGAGAAGGGCCAGCAGAAGATCGGCCACAGGTCGCTCGTCAAACTGCTGGACTTCTACGAGGTCGACGGCGATCTGCGGGAGCGCCTTCTGGGCCTCATCGCCGACGACCGAGTGCTCGCATGGTGGTCGAAGTACGGTTCACTCGTGCCTCCTGAGCTGCAACGCCGCGTAGCCCTTGAGGCCGAAGCCTGTCTCTTGGAGGAGCTCACTGGGGACACCTTCGGGCTTCTGTTCCAGCGGCGGGCCTACGCCCGGGAGATCATCGAGAACTCGATCCAGGTACCGGGCCCTGACGAGATCGAGTCCTGGCTCGACTTCCGCGAGGAACGCCAACGGCGGCTCCAGGGGCCCGATCCGCTGCACGTGCACAGCTTCTTCGAAGAGGAAGCACTTGCCAGCTCAGCGGTACCGGAAATCATGGTGGATCAGCTGGAGCACCTTCTGACGGTTGCCAGCTTGGGGCACATCACGCTCCAGATGATCCCGCGAGCCGCCGGCAGGCCGGGCAAAGTGAAGCACGGGCCGGATCGCTTGACGTTCCCGGGTGAGGACTCTCCCCAGCACTTCTTCTCCGAAGGCTTCGGCGCCCTCTATGTGCGCGAGCCCGACTTGCACGCGCGGGCCTTCCAGCGCATCCTCAACAGGATCAAGGAGTTGGCGCTGAGCCCGGATGATACCGTCACAGCAATCAAAGGCCGACTGAAAGAGGTCACTGATGGAGCGGCATGACCCCTATGCCAACGATGAGTTGACCAGCATTCAGGGCTGGGGAACGCCGAAGGCTTCGGCCAATGGCGCCCAGTGCGTCGACCTCATCGAGTTCCCCAACGGCGACATCATGGTCCGCGACACCAAACGCCCAGACCTCGCCCCGCTCGCGTTCGACAAGCGTGAGCGCACCGCCGTCCTCCTGTCCGTCCTGCTCGGCAATGACGAGCGCTTCTACCTCGACGAGGAGGAGCGCCTGGCAGTCCTGGACGCCGTGAAGACCGGCGACGTGGCCACCGCCCTCGCCAAGCTCAAGGACCTCGCCAGCGCCTGAGTCCCGGGCCGAGAACCCGCGAAGCCCTCTGGACACCGCATCCAGAGGGCTTCGCCAGTGATCACGCCCGCAAGCCCGAGCCGCTGCCACCCCGCTACCCCGCGATTAGTGCGTACCGCTCGTCATCCACGGCCCTTCCCCACAACGCGTCTTCGCCCGACAGCTCCACCACGCGCACCGGCAGGCCCAGCTCGGTCACCGACTCGGCCAGTCGCTCCGCTCCGACGCCACCGCCCCAGGGCAGCGCGGCCGCGCCCGGCACGTAGGGCACCGGCTCGGCGGGCTGCCGCCAGCGGCCCTCGATCAGCACCAACCGGCCGCCGGGGCGCAGCCGTTCGGTCCAGCCGCGCAGTGCGGCGGCCGGGTCGGGCAGGGTCCAGAGCAGGTGGCGGGCCAGCACCGCGTCGAACTTCCGGTCGCCGGTGGGCGGTTCGGCGGCGTCGCCGATCAGGAAGGTACCGTCGAGCCCGGCGGCGGCGAACTTGGCGCGGGCCCGCGCGGCCATGGCGGGCGCGCAGTCCACCCCGGTCACCCGGTGACCGGCCTCGGCGGCGAGCTGTGCCAGCGAGCCGGTGCCGCAGCCCGCGTCCAGCACTTCGCCGGGGGCGGCGGGCAGCCAGTCGGCCAGCCGCGCGGCCCAAGCGGCCCTGGTGGCGGCGGCACGCAGGCCGTGGTCGGGCTCCTGGTCGAACGAAGGGGCGGCGGCGTCCCAGTAGTCCGCGATGTTGCTCCGCAAGGTGGTCATCCGCCGATCGTGGCAGTCACCACTGACACTGGTGGTTCCAACCGGTGGTTCCAGCCGGGCCCCGGGTGGTCGTGGCGATGCCACTGACTGACGAGCCGTCACCTCGCCGGTGCGGGGACGGAGACCAGGAGCTGCCCGGTCACCAGGTCCCGCACCTCGAAGTGGGACAGGTCACCGGGTGCGTAGCCGGTGCCGCCCGTCATGTGGAGCTGCGGGGCGGCACCGCCGTAGCCGCTCGCCGGGACGGTCCAGGTGGTGACGGTCTGCTGGGCGCCGTACTCGGACACGGCGACCAGGTCGCAGGTGCGCGGTCCGGTCACGCCGGAGAGGGTCAGGGAGATCGTGCTGCCCCAGGCGCTGGGGGCCACGCCCACGGTGGCGACGGCCCCGCCGGGGCCGGTGGCGCTGCTGGTGGCGGTGGGCCCGGTGGCGGGCGCGGTGGGCGAGGGACCGGACGGCGCGGCGGTGCTGGTGACCACCGCCGTCTCCATCACCGCCGCGGTCACGGCGGGGCCGCCGAGCACCAGGGCGGCCGCCACGGCGACCAGCCAGCGCCGCCGCACGTTCTGCCGCCGGCGGCGGGACGCGACCTCGTCGAGCAGCCCGTCCAGCAGCCGCGCGCTCGGCTCCACGGGCTCCGCGCCGCCGGCCGCGTACTCGGCGAGCAGCGGCTGCAGTCCTTCCAGGCGCGCCGCCTCCGCCCGGCAGCGCGGGCAGTCGGCCAGGTGCGCCTCGAAGGCGGCCCGGTCGGCGCCGTCCAGCAGGCCGAGCACATAGGCGCCGACGTCCAGGTGGGGGTCGTCCGGGCCGATGGGGTCCGTGGGGAACCGGGACTCGGTCACGACGTCACCCCTCGTTCCTCCAGTGCGATCCGCAGGGACCGCAGTGCGTAGTACACCCGCGACTTCACGGTACCTTCCGGGATGCCGAGTTCGGCCGCCGCCTCGGCGACCGAGCGGCCCTTCAGGTAGGTCTCCACGATCACCTCGCGGTGCGCCGGGGTGAGCGCGCCCAGCGCATCGGTGATCGCCATCATCCGTAGCGCCCGGTCGATCTCGTCCTCGGCCGGGATCAGTTCGAGCGGCGCCGCGTCGGTCTCGGGCGGCCGGGCCAGGCTGCGCCGGTGGTTGTCGATGACGATCCGCCGCGCCACCGTGACCAGCCAGGGCCGCACCGATCCGGTCGCCGTCTCCAACTGGTCCGCGTGCCGCCAGGCCCGGACCAGGGTCTCCTGCACCACGTCCTCGGCCCGCTGCCGGTCGCCGCCGACCAGGTGGATCACGAAGCCGAGCAGCGGGCCGGCGTGCTCCCGGTAGAGGGCCCGCATCAGCTCCTCGTCGGTGCGGCCCCCGGGGGCCTGCCCGCGCTCTTCGGTCATGAGCCCGTCCTGGCGCATGTCGGCCTCAATTCAGCGTTCCTGACGGCCCGTCAGTATCCGCCGCCGGTGCTGGGCGGTGCGGTCGGGCTGCTGGAGGCCGCCATCGCCTTGCCGCCGCTCGGCGTCACGGCCCACCAGGTGCCGCCGATGCCCTGTCCGTTGGTCTGACCGGCCTTGCTGTCACCGGAGTAGCGGTAGAGCGGCCAGCCGTGGAAGGTCAGCTGCTTGGTGCCGTCGGGCCGGGTGATGGTGGACAGCTGCGATGCGTCCACCCCGGTGGCGGTCGGCCGGCCGGTGACGGTGGCGGCCGGCCAGGTCTCGATGCAGCCGGTGCTGCAGTTGGAGGTGGGCGGGTTGTTGGTGTCGGTGTCGAAGCGGTAGAGGGTGAAGCCGTTGGAGTCGGTGAGGATCCGGCCCAGGCTGCCGTTGTCGGTCACCTTGACGGTGGTCGCCGACTGGCTGGGCGCCGGCGTCATGGGCGCGGTGCTGCTGGGCCCGCTCGGCGACGGCATGGTGCTGCTGTGCCCGCTGGAACCGCAGGCGGTGGCGAAGGCGAGGACGGCGACCCCGGAGGCCGCCAGCATCCCGACCCGGCGGATGGTGGACATGAGAAAGCTCCGTCCGTGCGTGGCGGCTGCCCAGCCGCTCCACCCTGGGGTACGCGCGTACCCCGGGTCGCGTTCAACCACACCCGGAGCATTCCCGGCTCGCCCGGGTCATCCCTGGGTGACCGGGCCGATGGTGGCCGGGTGCACCCCCGTTCCGGTGCAGTGCTGGGTCTTCCAGGGCAGGAAGAGCGCGGTGCGCTCGCCCGGCGGGTAGATCTTGAGGCCGGTGGCGTCGGTGAGCCGGCAGGTCCCGGGGTCGTAGCCGCTGAGGCCGTTGGCGTCCTGGAAGGTGGCGCCGGCCGTGCCGTGCGGGGCCAGCGTCACGGTGTGGTGCGGGGCGCCACTGCGTGCTGCCGGGGCGCCGGTGGGCTGCCCTGCCGCGGCCTCGTAGGAGACGCCCGGGTAGCCGTCCATGGTGCACGGCAGGTCGGCGGTGTTGGTGAACGTGATGGTGAAGCCCAGCTGGCCCGCGCCGGCGTTCTCGCCGGTCTGCGCGACGGTCAGCTGCGCACTGGTGCACTGCTGACCGCCGGCCGCCACCGGGCTGCCGCCGCCGGTGGCCGGGCTCGACGGTTCGGGCTCCGCCGAGCCGCCGGACCGGGTCGGCCGGGATTCCGTCGGCGGTGCCTGGGCGGCGCCGCCGCCCGGTGCGGACGAGCCGCCGGCTCCGGCCGACGCGGCGGTCGACGGGGCGCCGGAGCCCGACGGGTTCGTCGAGCCCGAGGAGCCCGAGGACGAGCAGGCGGTCAGTGCCAGCCCGGCCAGCAGGGCGACGGCGATGAGCTTGGGTGACGACGTCAAGGACATGGCGGTGCTCCTTCCCACACTGGCCCAGATGCCCTGGGCCGCGGTTCGCACTCCCGTCGGGACGGGCCTGTTGCCGAACCCGCGCAATTCCATGACGAATTGACGCGGGCACCGGCACTCGGACCACGGCCCGCCGGATGCGCACGGTTCACCGCCGGCCCGCCGTCAGAGCAGGGTGCGCCAGTAGTACCAGAACCGGTTGAGCACCAGGAGCGCGATCACCCCGTACCAGAGCACCGGCACCACCCAGTGGTAGCGGTCCAACTCCCGCACCACCGGCCGCAGTCGGTCCGGCACCGGAATGACTCCGGTGCGCAGGTTGGCCAGTGTGGTGTACCAGAACAGCAGGATGGTCACCACCCACACCACCATGCAGTACGGGCAGAGCGCGCCGATCGAGTAGAGCGACTGCCCGATCAGCCAGTGCACCATCACCACGCCGAGCAGCGTGCCCGCCTGCAGGCCCAGCCAGTACCAGCGCCGGTGGCGCGCCCCGGCCAGCAGCCCAGCCGCGGTGGCCAGCACCACGGCGAAGGCGACCAGCCCGAGCAGCGGGTTGGGGAACCCGAACACCGAGGCCTGCTCGGTCCGCATCACCGATCCGCAGCTGATGATCGGGTTGATGTTGCAGCCGGGGACGTAGTTCGGGTTCTCCAGCAGCCGGAGCTTGTCCAGGGTGAGTTCGGCGGAGGCGGCCAGGCCCAGGGTCCCGGCCACCGCCAGCAGCCAGCCGTAGGCCCTGGTCACTTCGCGCCGACCTGCTGCTTGAACTGGTCGGCGCTGACCGGGGTGCCCTTGGAGTCGAACAGGGTCAGCTGCTTGCCGTCGAACTTCATGGTCGGGGTGCCGTTGACGCCGCTGCTGTCGAAGGCGGCGGCCACCTTCTGCGCCCACGGCAGGTAGGTGCCGTTCTTGACCGCTGCCGTGAAGGCGTCCGTCTTCAGGCCCGGCACCTTGCCCGCCAGGTCGAGGATGGTGTTGACGTCGCCGAAGCCGTCGGTGCGCTCGTTCGGCTGGTTCGCGTAGAGCACGTCGTGGAACTTCTTGAAGTCGTCCACGCTCTGGTTGAGCGCCGCACCGGCCGCGGCCAGCGCGGTGATCGAGCCCTTGCCGCCCAGGTTGTCGTCCAGGAAGGCGGCCATGTGGTAGTCGATCTTGTAGTCGCCGTTGTCGGCCAGCTGCTGCACGGTCGCGCCGTTGGTGGTCTCGAACTTCTCGCAGATCGGGCAGCGGAAGTCCTCGTAGACGGCCAGGGTGTGCGCGGCGTCCGGCTTGCCGTAGGTCACCACGGTGCCGTCGCCGCTGGTGTTGGCGGGGGTGACCAGCGGGGCGCTGCTCGCGGCCGGGGACGACGCGGAGTGCGAGGAGCCGGCGCTGCCGACGGCGATCGCCACGCCGCCGACCAGCAGCAGGGCGAGCGCGCTGGAGATGCCTATGGTCACCCGGCGGCGGGTCCGCTGGGCCCGCTGCTCGGCGAGCATGGCCTGCTGCAGCCGCTCCCGGCGGGCGGCCTGCTGCTCGGCGTTGGTGGGCTTCTTCTTGGCGGTGCTGCTCATGGGGGGTGTCCAGTCCGCGCCGGGCCTTGCGGCACGCCGGCGCTGGTTCGCTGCGGATGTCGGGATGTCGGCAGCGCACGCCCGCGGCTCACCGCAGCCGCGGCAGGGCCCCGCAGGTGGCAGGGCTCCGCGGGGGGCGGGAGTCAGCAGGCGAGCGCGAACGACGCCGGCGGGCCGCGGCGACGGGACGGGGAGAGCGGGAGGTCCTCGGTCGGGGCGTGCTCCGGCCGCGGTTCCGGCAGCGGCGCGCCCGGGGCCGGGCGGGCCGGCAGCGGGGCGAGCAGCAGCAGGGCCCGCAGCGCGCCGGGCGCGAGCCGGGCCAGCGCGCCGATCAGCTCGGGCAGTCGCACCAGCGCGGCGTCGGCCAGCCGCAGGCAGAGCGCGGCGACCAGGGTGACCGTGACGTGCACGGCCAGCAGCAGCAGCTCCAGCACAGCCGGCGCCAGGTCGAGGAAGCCGTCGGTGCCGCCGCCGACCGAGCCGCCGCCGCAGACCATCAGGTCGAGGCCGTGGGACGGTCCGCGTGGTGCGGCACCGGGTGGCGGGGCGCAGGTGTCCTGGCCCAGGTTGAAGGTGGTGTTGAGGAGCAGCTCGACCGGCAGCAGCAGGGCCGCTATCTGCAGGAAGCCCCGCTCGGCACCGGCCGCGAACAGTGCGGCGCCGAACACCACGACGGCGGCGCCGGCCAGCAGGTCCAGCGGCAGCGGGCGCCCGGTGACCACTACCTGCCCGGCCGCGGCCAGCGGAACGGCCAGCGCGGCGAAGAGCAGCGCGCGCAGCGTCCGGGTGGTCAGGCAGGTGGTCACGGACCGGAGTATGTCACGCCTCCGGGTAAGGGCGGCGTGAGGCGTCGGAGTCGACCCCCGGGGCATCGGAATCCACCCCAGGTACCCCTCGGGGCCAACCGCAAGTCATACCTGAGAAGTAAGCGCACGCTGTTACCTCCGTGAAACCATGCATCGGTGACAAGGGGGACACCGCAGACGCAGACGGTTCGCAGGCCGGCCTGGCTCCGCCCACGGACGATGATCACCGTGGCCGGAGTGCTGGTCTTCGCCGTCATGCTCTACCTGGAGGGCGCGCACTCCTCAGTCGACCCGATCCACCTGGTGGAGGGCGTCGACCCGGGGTGGACGGCCCTGGCCGTGTCGGGCATGGCCGCCAGCTACCTGGCCGCGACCATGGGCTTCCTGGGCTTCGTGCCGGAGCGGATAGGTTTCGCGAGAGCCGGGCTGGCGCAGCTGGCCGGCTCCTTCGTGAAGCTGGTGGCACCGGGCGGCTTCGGCGGGATGGCGCTGAACACCCGGTTGCTGCTGCGTGCCGGCATAGCGCCCGGGCCGGCCGCCTCCAGCGTCGGCGCGGGCCAGCTGATCGGGCTGGGGCTGCACCTGGGCCAGCTCGCCTTCTTCCTCTGGCTCACCGGTTTCCGACCGGACCCGACCTCGTCCGGCGACGACACCGTGCTGGGCTGGACGATCATGGCTTGCCTGGCGGTGCTGGTGCTGCTCGCGCTGGCCCTGCTGGTGTCGCCCGCGCTGCGCCGGTGGGCGCTGCGCAAGGTGGTCCCGCTGACCGAGGGCTCGCTGGGCCGGCTGCGGCAGCTGGCCCGGCACCCGGGGCACCTGGCGGTCGGGATGCTCGGCCAGCTGATGATCTCGCTCACCTACGTCTGGACGCTGTACTGCTGCGTCCGGGCGTGCGGGGGCCATCCGAAGTTCGCGGCGGTCGCGGTGGCGTTCCTGCTGGGCAACGCGCTCGGCTCGGCGGTGCCCACGCCGGCCGGCGTGGGCGGCGTGGAGCTGGCCACCACCGCGCTGCTGGCGGAGACCACCGGTGAGGGGAACCTCAACGCGGTGGTGCTGTTCCGCCTGATCACCGTGCTGCTGCCGGTGCTGCCGGGCTGGCTGGCCTTCGGACTGCTGCAGCGACACAAGGCTCTCTGACTACCCGTCAAGCTCCGGCTGCCCGAGGATGGGGGCGTCAGTACGTCAACCATCCCGTGGGGAGCATCGGATGACCACCGAGTACGACGTGATCGTGCTGGGCGCCGGACCGACCGGCGAGAACCTGGCGGACCGCACCCGGGCGGCGGGGCTGAGCACCGCGGTGATCGAGCGTGAGCTGGTCGGCGGCGAGTGCTCCTACTGGGCGTGCATGCCGAGCAAGGCGCTGCTGCGCCCGCCCGCCGCGCTGACCGCGGCCCGGGCGGTGGCCGGCTCCCGGGAGGCGGCCGGCGGCGCACTGGACGCGGCGGCGGTGCTGGCCCGCCGGGACGGCTTCGCCTCGCACTGGAAGGACGAGGGCCAGGTCGCCTGGCTGGAGGGGATCGGCGCGGAGCTGATCCGCGGCTGGGGGCGGCTGGACGGCGAGCGCCGGGTGCTGGTGCGCACCCTGGAGGGCGGCGAGCTGACCCTGACGGCGCGGCACGCCGTGGCGGTGTGCACCGGTAGCCGGGCGGCGGTGCCGGAGCTGCCGGGGGTGGCCGAGGCCCGGCCGTGGACCAGCCGGGAGGCGACCAGCTCGCGCACGGTGCCGGCCCATCTGGTGGTGGTCGGCGGCGGGGTGGTCGGGGTGGAGATGGCCACCGCCTGGCGGGCGCTGGGGTCGGCGGTGACGCTGCTGGTGCGCGGCTCGGGGCTGCTGCCCCGGATGGAGCCGTTCGCGGGCGAGCTGGTGACGGCCGGGCTGCGGGCCGCCGGGGTGGACGTGCGGTTCGGCACCGGGGTGCGGGCGGTGCGCCGGGACGGGCCGCAGGTGACGGTGGAGCTGTCGGACGGTGGGCGGCTGCCCGCCGAGGAGGTGCTGTTCGCGACCGGGCGGGCGCCGCGCACCGATCACCTGGGCCTGGCCAGTGTCGGCCTGCGGGACGGCGACTGGCTGGACGTGGACGACAGCTGCCGGGTGGCGGGTGTGCCGGGCGGCTGGCTCTATGCCGCCGGTGACGTCAACCACCGGGCGCTGCTGACCCACCAGGGCAAGTACCAGGGGCGGATCGCGGGGGCCGCGATCGCCGCGCGGGCGCTGGGCCGGCCGGTGGACACCGGGCCGTGGGGCGCGCACGCGGCGACCGCGGACCACGCTGCGGTGCCGCAGGTGGTCTTCACCGACCCGGAGGTGGCGGCGGTCGGACTGACCGAGGCGGAGGCGCGGCGGGCCGGGCACCCGGTCCAGGTGGTCGACTACGACCTGGCCAACGTGGCGGGCGCCGCGCTGACCGCCGACGACTACCGGGGCCGCGCCCGGATGGTGGTGGACCGGGACCGCGGCGTGCTGCTCGGGGCCACCTTCGCGGGCCCGGGCGTCGGTGACCTGCTGCAGGCGGCGACCGTCGCCGTGGTCGGCCAGGTGCCGATCGCGCGGCTGTGGCACGCGGTGCCGGCGTATCCGACGGTCAGCGAGATCTGGCTGCGGCTGCTGGAGACCCACCGGGACGCGGAATAGCGGCGGCAGCGGCCTGGTTGGGCACACCATGACTACCGTGGAACTCACCAAGGACAACTTCGACCAGGTCGTGAACGAGGATTCGTTCGTGCTGATCGACTTCTGGGCGTCCTGGTGCGGACCGTGCAAGCAGTTCGCTCCGGTGTACGAGCAGGCCGCCGAGACCCATTCGGACTTGGTCTTCGGCAAGGTGGACACCGAGGCCCAGACCGAGCTGGCCGCGGCCTTCGGCATCTCCTCGATCCCGACCCTGGCGATCATCCGTGAGAACGTGCTGGTCTTCGCCCAGCCCGGGGCGCTGCCGGCGCCGGTGCTGGAGGACTTGATCCAGCAGGCCAAGTCGCTGGACATGGACGAGGTGCGCAGCAAGATCGCCGCGGAGCCGGGCAACAACTGAGCCGGACCTCCGGTCGGGGCCCCGCGACCGAGCCGGGGCCCTTCGACTGGGCCTGGCTCCGGCGATTGGGCCTTGCCCCCGCAGCTGAGGCCGGGCCCCTGCCTCGGAAGTCGATTCGGCCGACTTTCGGTGTGAGGCAGCGCGCCGCCTGCGGAGTGTGACCGGTCGCTCGCAAACTGGTGCGCATGAAGCCACTTCGCACCGCCGCCACGGCGGCCCTCGCGCTGACCGTGTCCACCCTGCTGGCGCCGGCGCCGGCGCTCGCCGCCGGGCAGCCGGACCGCCCGTCGGCAGCCGCCCGGCAGCATGCCCTGACCCCGGCCGAGCAGCAGGTCGACACCTTCTTCGCGCTGTACCGGCGGGACATCCTCAACGGCAACTTCGGGGGCGCGAGGCGGGTCCGCCACCTGTACCTGACCCCGGGGCTCAACGGGAGGCTCGACGAGTGGGCCGGCACCCACGACGACGACCCGGTCATCCGGGCCCGGAACGTGCCGGTCACCTGGACGCTCGAGTACGGCGGCAGCGGCGCCGGGCACACCACCGTGATCCTCACCGAGAAGTTCGAGGACGGCTCCACCATCGAGATGTGGTACCAGCTGCGGCTGTCAGATCTCGTCATCAGCGACCTGGAGAACGCGCCCGTATAAGCGTATCTTGTACGGGTCACAAGCTTCCCTATGTCCTGCCTTGCCTAGTGTGGTGAACGTGCTCCTCCTCGTCAGTCGCCGTCATGTGGACCTGCTCCGCGTCACGAGCATGTCCTGTCACTGCTCGCACCGACCCTGACCATTCCCAGTCCAGGACCCCGGCTCCGGGGGCGCCGCACCATCTCCGCAGCGTCCCCGACCGGCCCGGCCACCGCCGGAGCCGCCGGGCCGACCCCGAGCGGATGCCACCCCATGTCGCAGCAGCACAGCAACGCCCTCCCCGTCATCGACCTCGCCGCCGCCTCCGGAACCCCCGAGCAGCGGGCCGCACTGCATGCGGACCTGCTGCACGCCGCCACCGAGGTGGGCTTCTTCCACCTGGTCGGCCACGGCGTCACCGAGGAGGAGACCACCCGGCTGACCGAGGCGATGCGCGCCTTCTTCACCCTCCCCGAGGCCGACCGGCTGGCCATCAGCAACCTCAACTCCCCGCACTTCCGCGGCTACACCCGAATAGGCGCCGAGCGCACCGGCGGTCGCAGCGACTGGCGCGACCAGCTGGACATCGGCACCGAGCTGCCGGAGCACCGGCCCGCCCCCGGCGAGCCCGCCTACTGGTGGCTGGAAGGCCCCAACCAGTGGCCGGCGCGGCTGCCCGAGCTGCGCACCGCCGCCCTGCACTGGATCGACCGCCTCGACCAGGTGGCCGCCCGGCTGCTGCGCGAGCTGCTCACCGCGATCGGCGCCCGCCCGGACTTCTACGACAGCGCCTTCGCCGGTCACCCGGCGCACCACCTCAAGCTGGTCCGCTACCCCGGCAGCGCCCCCGACGGCGACGGCCAGGGCGTCGGCACCCACAAGGACTACGGCTTCCTGACCCTGCTGCTCACCGACGAGGTGCCCGGCCTCCAGGTGGAGATGCCGGACGGCGGCTTCCTGGACGTGCCGCCGAAGCCCGGCGCCTTCGTGGTCAACCTCGGCGAGCTGCTGGAGGTCGCCACCGACGGCTACCTGAAGGCCACCAACCACCGCGTGGTCAGCCCGCCCGGTGCCCGCGAGCGCTACTCGGTGCCGTTCTTCTACAACCCGCGCCTGGACGCCCACATCGCCCCGCTGGAGTTCCCGCACGCCCACACCGCCCCGGGCGCCACCGAGGACCCGGCCAACCCGCTCTTCGCCGAGTTCGGCGAGAACGAGTTGAAGGGGTACCGCCGCGCCCACCCCGAGGTCGCCGAGCGGTACTACGCGCACGCCTGATCCCGGACCTCTGGTGGGACGGCACTGCTAGTGTCACAGCAGGACTGTCCCACCAGGAGCGTTGATGCCCGCGACCCCGCCGACCGCGCCGCTTCGGCTCACCGTTGACGAACTCGCCGCCCGCGCCGGGGTCACGGTGCGCACCCTGCGGTTCTACAGCGGTCGCGGGCTGCTCCCGCCGCCGGAGCTCGGACCGCGCCGGGTCGGCTGGTACGGCGCCGCGCACCTGGACCGCCTGGAGCTGATCGAGGAACTGCAGCGGCAGGGCCTCACGCTCGCCGCGATCGAGCGCTACCTGGCCCAACTACCCAAGGACATCAGCTCCTTGGACCTGGCCATCCACCGCGCCCTGGTGGCCGCGTGGACCCCGGAGTCGGCCGAGGAGGCCGATGCCGAGCGGCTCTCGCAGCGGGTCGGCCGGCGGTTGAGCGGCGACGACCTCGACCGGCTGGTGGCGATGGGCGCCCTGCACCGCACCGACCGGCCCGAGGTGTTCCGGGTCGACCCCGGCCTGCTGCCGCTCGGCGCCCGGGTGCTGGACCTGCCGATACCGCTGGAGACCATCATGGCCACCCGGGCCCTGGTCCGGCTGCACAGCCAGGCCACCGCCCGCGAACTGCACCGGTTGTTCCGCGAGACGGTCTGGAAGCCGCTGCGCGAACGGGAGTCGGACCCGGCCGAACTCGACCGGATGCGCGAACTCACCGCCGAGGTCGAACCGCTGCTCGCCCAGGCGCTGGTGACGGCCTTCCACCGCTCGCTGGCCGAGGCGCTGGCCGAAAGCTCGGCCCGCGGCGGCGAGGGCTGAGGCCTACTGCGCCTGCGGCGGCCGGCCGGTGCTGGACGACACGTCGACCGCGACGACCTGACCGTTCGGCTTGAACTCGACGATCGGTATCGCCTTGTTCATCGGATTGCCGTCGTTGTCCAGCGAGATCAGGCCGCTGGCCCCCTCGATCGCGGTCGGGCCGTAGAGGGCGGTCAGCATCTGGATGACGCTGGAGCCGGTGACCTGGTCGGGCGGGGTGCTGGCGGAGACGGCGGCCCGGATCGCCACCACGGCCGCCAGCACCCCGTCGTGGCCCATGATGGCCTGGCCGTCGAAGAGTTCCTCGTTCGCGAACTGGCGGGTGTACTCGCCCCCGGCGGTGAACGGCTCGATGGCCGCGGGCGAGAAGACCCGCGGCGCCAGCTTCCAGGCGTCCGGGTGCGCCAGACCGGTGTACAGCAGCCGGATGTTGCCCAGGCGCAGCGCCTTCTCCACCTCGTCGCGGCCCGCCGACTGCGTCACCTGCGACGCGTCGTCACCCGCGATCACGATCAACTGCTGGTCGACGCACTGGCGTTGCGAGAGCGGCCCGAGGAACTGGGGCAGGTCGATGCCGCGGCCCGCGAAGAACACCGCGGCCGGACGGTTCTGGCACAGGCCGGCCATCTGGTTGGCGAAGTTGGTGGAGACGTCCTTCTCACCGGAGTCGAAGACCATGTCGTGCGGCAGCAGTTGCGCGTGGTAGCTCTTGGTGAACTGGTCGGCGAGCGAGCCGCTGTAGAGATCGCCCTGCACCGCGTCCCTGACCAGCTGCACCTTCGCGGCCGGCTGGTCCTTGAAGTACGACTGCAGGAAGGCCGCGGCGGCGGCCGCCTCGTCGGAGTTGGGCGGTGCCACCCGGACCAGGCCGTGCGTCGGGGTGAGGCCGTCCGCGGTGATCACCGATCCGAAGGCGGCCAGGCCGTCACCCGTGATCCGGTCGATGGTGTCCCGGGTGTTCGTGGTGCTGGTGCCCAGCCCCGCCACCGCGACGATGCGGTCCCGGGCGCGGTGCGCCTCGATCTGCGCCAGGGCGTAGTCCCGCTGCTCCTTGTCGTAGCCGGGGTTCGCCAGCAGCAGCCGGATCTTCGGTGCGTCGCCGTTGGTGTTCCGCTGGTTGGCGAGGTACTGGGCGATGTAGGCGCCCTCGATCTCGTGCCGGATCGAGTCGGCGGTGCTGGTGCCGTCCGCGCTCGGGACCATCGGCAGCAGGTAGACCACGCTGACCCAGGGGGTGCTGCCGGTCGTGACCGCGTGGTCCTCCGTGGCGATCTTCCCGATGACCGTCTTCAGGTCGGGGGAGAAGGTGAAGTCGTGGCTCCCGTCGGTCAGTCCTACGCACTCGTGGTCCGCGCCGCGCCTGGCCACCCCGTCGCCGCAGCTGGTGCTCGCCGGGCGCAGCCCGAAGTAGAGCCCGGTGCCGACCAGGGCGAGCGCCGCCGCCATCGCCGTGATCCCGGTGCGCCGCAGCCACCAGGGCTTCGGCGGGTCCCAGGGCTCCGGCTCGGTGAGGTCGTTCGAGGAGAGCGGGGTCATCGCGGTGGACCTCCTGACTGCTGACTGCGGCTCAGATCGGGTGGCTCTCGTAGCGGGCGGCCTCGGAACGCAGCACGGCACCGTTCGCGTCGGGGGTGTGCAGGGCGAGGTCCCGGAAGGACGCGCTGATGGTGAAGTTGAGGTCGGGCCGGGCGCTGGGCAGTCGGTTGCGCGGGTCGACGGCCAGCCACAGCGCGGTGACCAGCAGGGCCAGCGCCCGGTGCCGGCGGAAGGCCTCGGGGGCCAGCCGGCGGGCGAGTCGGTCCGCCCGGTGCGAGGCGGAGACCGAGGCGTCCACCGGATCGCGCATCGGTGCCGCGGTGACCGCGTACAACTCGTAGAGCCAGGCCTCGGTGGGCAGGCTGCTCAGGCCGTCCTCCAGGTGCGCGACGACCGACTCCACCTGCCCGAGCGAGAGTTGGTGGGACAGGGCACTCAGCTGGTGGCCCTCGCGGCCGGCGTGCCAGTCGTGGAGGCGCTGGTGTGCGGCGTCCCAGTCCGGATACGGGCCGTCCGGGCCGCGGTCGGCCAACTCCCGTAGCAGCAGCAGCCAGAGCCAGGGCTGCAGCACCAGGGCCTCGGGCAGCGGCTGCGGATGGGCGGTGCGGCCGTCGGTCGGCAGGTAGCCGCAGCCGCGGCCGCCCCGGGTGCCGGCGTCCTCGGTCAGCGACGGCACCAGCCACAGGCGCCCGGCCGTCTCCTCCAGCAGGGTCTCCCGGATCCGGTCCGGAAAGCCGGTCAGCAGCGTCGAGTTGACCGCCGACTCGATGTCCCGGGAGGCGGCGCAGGTGGCCAGCGCCGCCAGTTGCTCCGCCTCCATGTCCTGCAGCAGGTAGCGCAGCGACTCCTGGCGCAGGGTCAGCCGGCCGCCGGCCGCCGACCGGGTCGCGGTGGACTCCGGACCGACCGGCCCGGAGTCCAGGATGCCGCGCAGCCGCTCGTCGGCGTCCGGCTGGTCGATCATGCGGGCGGCGGCCCGCTGCATCCGCAGCACGCTCCACGGGTGGCCGTAGGTCAGCCGGTGGACCAGCGGGGTGGCCTCCGGCAGCTGCGGGTCGATCGCGGCTGCCAGTCGGGACACCTGGCCCGCCGTCAGGTCGGGCAACTGGACGGCGTACCACCACCAGGAGGCGTCCGCCGGGGACTGCGGGACGCCGGACCGCCAGTCGGCGTACGACGCCCGGTGGGCGTCACTTATCCGCAGCCCGGCCGGCCCCGGGTCGAACGGCCCCGGCACGGCCCGCGCGGTGGAGGAGGTGGCCACCGCCAGCAGCGGGTCGCAGCCGCCGCCCTCGCGCTGGATCAGCGACTCCCGCACCTCCAGCAGCAGCGCCAGGAACCGGGCGCCGCCACCGCGGTCGATGTTGTCCAGCACCACCAGGCAGTTGCGCTCCCGGCCCGCGCCGCCGGGGCGGCGGTAGGCGGCCCGCAGATCGGCCAGGAACGCCTCGCAGAGCAGCCGGTCCACCCGGTGCATGTCGGCGGGCTGTTCGCTCCTGCTGCGTTCGTTGAGGGCCACCAGGGCGTCCAGCGCGGGCTGGCCGCGGTCACCGCCGTACCATTCCAGGCCGGCCCGCGACGAGGCGTTCAGCAGTCTCGGGCCCAGTCCGCGCAGCAGCAGCGCGGCCATCAAGCCGGCTCCCGGCACCGGGATCACGCCCAAGTCGTTGAGCAGGCCGACACCTTCGGAGAGCGCGTCGGCCACCAGACCGGCACCGCGGGCCCGGGCCTCCCGCATCCGCTTCTCCAACTCGCGGCGCGCCCGGTCCGGGCTGGCCACGTCCAGCCGAAGATCCGGGTCGACGGCCACCAGCCCGTGCGTCAGCCGCGGGAAGCGCGGCCCCTTGGGGGTGAGCGAGAGCCGGAACGCCAGCCGCGCCACCACCTCGTGCGGGCGCAGCGCACCGGCGGCGAAGTCGTGCCCCGCCTGCGGCGCGGTGGACGCGCGGTGCGCCAGGTGGCGCAGCAGCGAGGTCTTGCCGCTGCCGTGCCGGCCGAGCAGCGCGATCACCGGCAGTTCCCGGTCCGGCCGCCGGAAGTCGCCCTGCTGGGCCGGTGTCCTGGCGCGCACCCAGCAGTCGCGCACCAGGTCCTCGATGGCCTCGACGCCCAGCAGGCGTCTCGGTGTGTCGGGCACGCTGCCGTTCCCCCTTCCCTCGAAGGTGATCACGCCGCACGGCGAGCACTCATGGTGCCACGAAGTCCCGCTCTCCGCGCGGAGATTGACCATGATCAGTACCAGAGTGACACCTGATGCGGGGGCGCGCCGGGAAGGGCGGACGGGCGTGTACGGCCCACTTCACCACCCCGGTCGGCGGCCCCGGCGCTCGGCGGCGGCGGGCGATCCCTCGCACCACCGCGTCCGTCCCGGCAGCAGCCCCGCCGACGCCCGCTGCTCCGCCTGCGACCGATCGACGGCCGCCACCCCGGGAAGGCGGATGGGGCGCTCCCCCGGACCGGTGACTGTTCGCGCGGGTGCCGTGTGCCTCCGGGGGGCGCCGGGTGGATGTCATCAGGATGCAGGGCAGCGGGGGAGCCGCACCTATGACAGGGAGCAAGTCTTGAAGCGTCGGATCTCGTTCGTCCTCGGCACCGCCGTGCTGGCCGGCCTGGCCGTCCTGCCCACCCAGACGGCCACGGCCGACGTGCACCGCGTGCGCATCGTCACGGGGCAGGGCTCCGTTGCCTGCACCGACGGGTTCGTCTGCCTGTATGAGAACTCCGGCCTCAACCAGCCGTCCCCCGGCCGCGTGCTGCTCACCGACGGGAACATCGGCTGGCTGAGTGACTACGGCTTCAACGACATCACCAGCTCGGTGTGCAACCACACCGGCGTGCGCGCCACGCTCTACGCGGACAGCGGCATGCAGGGCGACTGGATCATGGTCGACCCCGGAACCTGCAACAACGTGCCGGACTGGTTCAACGACACGGCCTCCTCCCTCCACCTGAACTGAGCCGCATCACCCATGGTGCCCCTCCGGAGCGTCCGGAGGGGCACCAGGTTCGGGCAGGGACTCAGGCCGCCGACCGGCGGGCCGTCACATGGTGCCGATGCACAGCAGGCCCAGCAGCTTCCCATCGGTGTCGCGGGCTTCGAGGCAGAGCGCGAACTCGTCGTTGACCGGGAAGGCCAGGACGTTCAGGCCGGTCTCCTGGTCCACCACGACGTCCACCCAGGCCCGGGGGCGGCCGGCCGGGTCGGCCGTGGCGAGCTCGGCCTCGACGTGGGCCACCAGCGCGTCGACGTCCGCGAAGCCGTCGGAGCGGGTGTCGTCCGAGTGGAACGCGTTCATCGCGCCGGCGTCCCACACGAACCCGAAGTCGGGGCCGAGCGGCTGCGTGTCCTCGATGGCGTCGACGAACTCGGCCCCGGCGATCACCTCCGGCTCGGCCAGCGGGATGAACGCCATGCTGACGTAGGCCGTTTCTTCGCCGCTCTCCTCGTCACGGCGCCGGACCACGCCCAGGTGCACGGGGTGCAGGCCCGGCGGCACGTCACCGCAGGCCGAGTACTCCGACGGATCCGGGCTGCTGAACACCAGCGCCGAGGCGACCCGCAGGTCGCCGGCGTAGTGGAACTCGTCCGGCTGGTCCGACGAGTACTCGATGTGCTCCTCGGCAAGCTGCCGGAGCAGGGTGTTGATCTCCATGGGCGCCGATCATGGCAGCCGCCACCGACAGACGGGCCGGTGGGTACCCGGCCACGGGCCCCGCGCACCCCGGCGGGCAGACTTTGCGCATGCGGATCGTGTCGTTCCCGGAGGAGGCCACTCCCCGGCAGTTGCGTGCCCAGGTGCTGGACCTGCAGGAGGAGGCCTGGCCGTCCGATGACGGCGAGGGCCCGGTCGCGGGTGCGCTGACCCACGACCCCGCGCTGCGGCCGTGCTCGGTGCTACTGGTGGACGGATCCGTGGTGCTCGCCGCCCTGGACATCCTGGCGAAGGAGATCGTCCATGCCGACCGGCGGCTCCTGGCGGGCGGGCTCAGCACCGTGGTGACCCGGCGGTCCGCCCGGGGTCGCGGGCACGGTCGTCAACTGGTCGCGTCAGCACGTCGGTTGATGGCCGACCAGGGCCTCGACCTCGGGCTGTTCAGCTGCGACCGCCCGCTCCAGGCGTTCTACGAGAGCGCGGGCTGGCAGCTGCTGCCCGGCGCCGTACTGGTCGGCGGAACGGCGCGGGCGCCCTTCCCCAGCGACCGGCCCGGGTTCGACAAGGTCACCATGGCCGACTTCTTCTCCCCGGCCGGCCGGCAGGCCCGGGCCTCGTTCCCGCACAGCCGCGTCGAGTTGCATCCCGGGGAGATCGACAAGCTCTGGTGATCGAGCCGCCTCCCGGGAAGCCCTGGTGACGGTTCACCGCCCGAGGACCCGCCGCAACCACCGGGTGCGGGCCTCGCGGGCGTCCCGGCTGAGGGCCGCCCGCGGGGCGAGGGTGTCGAAGCCGTGGAACGCGCCGGGCCAGACGTGCAGTTCGGCGTCGCCACCGGCACGCCAGATCGCGTCGGCGTAGGCCACGACCTCGTCGCGGAAGGTCTCGGCCGAGCCGACCTCCAGGTAGGCCGGGGGCAGCGCGGCCAGCTCGGTGGCGCGCGCCGGGGCCGCGTAGGGCGACAGGTCGGCGGTGCCGTACCGGTCACCCAGCAGGGCCTGCCAGGCAACGGCGTTGGAGGCCCGGTCCCACGGGTCGTGGCCGGCCATCTGATGGCTGGAGAAGGTGGCGCCGCGGTCGTCGAGCATGGGGCTCAGCAGCAGCTGGCCGATCGGCGCCGGCCCGCCCCGGTCGCGGGTCAGTAGGGCCAGTGCGGCAGCCAGTCCCCCACCGGCGCTCTTGCCGCCGAGGACGACGCGGTCCGCGTCCAGGCCGAGTTCGGCCGCGTGCCCGGCCGCCCAGACCAGCCCGGCGTAGCAGTGCTCCAGCGGCTCGAGGTACTGCGCCTTCGGGGCCAGCGGGTACTCCACGGAGACGACGGCGAGTCGCAGGGGGAGCGCCCAATCGCGCAGCAGTCGCGGCAGCACGGACCACGCGTTGCCCATGACCATCCCGCCGCCGTGCAGGTAGTACAGCAGCGGCAGCGGCCCGGTGACCCCGGCGGGCCGTGCGGCCACCAGGCCGACCTCGCGCCCGTTCACCGCCGGCGCACGCAGCTCGGCCACCTCGAACCGGCCGCCGTCCCGGAGTTCGCCGATCGCCGGCCGGGGCCGGGCCGCGGCGTCCCGCTCCTGCCGGGCCGCCAGGCCGGCCAGGGTGAGCGGCTCCCGGCGGCCGACGGCGGCCAGTACGGCGGTCAACTCCGGGTCGAAGGGCGGCGCCTGAGCCGTGCCGTCAGGCCGCACCGGTACTTCCTCACTGCGCATGGTCGACCAATTCGGCTATCCGGGAGAGAAGTTCACGCGCCTGCTGGACTTCCGGCGCGTTCAGTCGCTTGAAGGCGGCGAGGGCGCTTTCGAGGTCCGGACGGGCCGCCTCGTACTGCCCGGTGGCGGACAGGCACCGGGCGATGCCGAAGAGCGCACCGGCCTCGGCGTGCGGGTCGCCGCTGGCCCTGGCGACCTCCAGCGCCTCCCGGAAGACCTCCAGGGCCTCGTCGTACAACTGGACGGTCTCGTGGAATTCAGCGATGTTGTGCAGCGCCGGCCCCAGCCCGAACTGGTCCCCGGCCTCGCGGTGCAGCGCCAACTTCCGCCGCAGGTAGTCGAGGGCCTCCAGCGGTCGCTTCAACTCCCACAGGCAGATGGCGACTCCGTTCAACGCCGCGCCTTCCCGCTTGCGGTCACCGGCACGGACTGCCGCCTCGAGGGCCCGGAGGGACCCGTCGAGGCCGGCCTCCAACTCATGTGCGTCGACGGGGCCGGACAGGTCGCCCAAGCCCTCCGTCCCGCCGCCCACCTCGCCGAGCTCGCGCCGCATCTCCAGGGCTCGGGTCAACTGCGGGGCCGCCAGCTCCGGTTCGCCCAGCGCGGCCAGGGACATCGCCAGATTGCCCCGCACCCACGCCTCGACGGCCAGGTGGTGCGTCGCGGCGGCTGCCTCCAACCCCAGTTCGTTGACCCGCAGGCTCTCCTGCCAATGGCAGCGCAGGAACAGGTACATGGACATCGACGTCGCCAACTGCCAGGCGAGGTCGCTCCCGGGCATCCCTGCGGCCCGCTCGGCGGCGGCCAGCAGGTTCGCGTACTCCTGGTCGCACCAGGCCATCGCCTCGGCGCTGCCGTCGAACTCGGCAGGGGCGGCCGTCATCGGGGCGAGCCGCAGCGGCAGCGCGTAACGCGCCGGGGTGATCCGCCGGGTGGCGGCGTCGACGGACGCCAGGTACCAGCCCAGGACCCGTTCCGTGGCGGCGCGTTCCTCGTCCGGGTCCTGCCGGGCGCGGCCGGCGGCGTAGGCGCGGAGCAGGTCGTGCAGGGCGTAGCGGCCGGGAGTGCGCTGCTGGACCAGGTGCTCGTCCTGCAACTGCTCCAGCAGCAACTCGGTCTCGGCCTCGCCCAGTCCGGCCAGCGCGGCGGCCGCGGGCGGGGTGAAGTCCTGCCCCGGATGCAGTGCCAGCAGCCGGAACAGCCGCTGCGTCCGGGGGGCCAGCCCCTCGTAGGACAGGTCGAAGACGTCCTGGAGTGACCGCTCCGACGTGCTGACCGCGTCCACGCCGTGCTTGCGCAGCCGGCCCAGCAGGTGGGCCAGGCTCCAGGAGGGCCGGGAACGCAGCCGGCCCGCGGCCAGCGCGACCGCCAACGGCAGGTGGCCGCAGGTCTCGACGATCGCCGCGGCCGCCTCCGGCTCGGCCGCCACCCGCTCCTCGCCGACGATCCGGGTGAGCAGCGCGACCGCTTCCCCGGGGGCGAACACGTCCAGCTGGGTCACGACCGCGTCGTCGAGCTCGATCAGGCTGCGCCGGCTGGTGATCAGCACCAGGCAGGACGAGGAGGACGGGATCAAGGGCCGCACCTGCTGCTCGTTGGCGGCGTTGTCCAGGATGATCAGCGCGCTGCTGCCGTTGATCCGGTCGCGGAACATGGCCGCGCGTTCGTCCGGATCGTCCGGTATCTGCTGGGCCGACACCTCCAGGTGCCGCAGGAAGGTCTCCAGGACCGCGGCCGGATCGACGGGCGGCGACTCCGGGTCGAAACCCCGCAGGTTCACGTACAGCTGCAGGTCCTGGTACCGGCCGTCCCGCACCAGCCGGTGGGCGGCGTGGAGGGCCAGCTGGGTCTTGCCGACCCCGGCCATGCCCTCGATCGCCGAGATCACCACGGTCGGCGCCCCGCCGGCCCCGCCGGGCCGCGCAACCGCCGCGAGCAGCGCGTCGAGCTCCTTGTCGCGGCCCGTGAAGGTGGCGAGGTCGGTGGGGAGTTGCCGCAGGACCCCGGTCGGGCCGCCGGACTTGGCCTGGGCGTGCACCCGGATGCACGCATTCCGCCAGCGGTCCACCTCGTCCTCGTCCAGCCCCAGCGCCCGGACGATCCCCACGACCAGGTCCAAGTCCAGCCGCCGGCGGGCGACTTTGAAGGCGTCGACGACGGTGGAAGACGACACCGTGCGCGGCGGGCGCAGCAGCGGCCCGACCCGCCTGGCCAGCACCCGGTAGGAGGGCTGACCTGCCCAGATCCGCAACTCTCCCAGCAGACTGATGAATTCGGCGAGATCCGCGGCCTTCGCCGGATCCGGCCCGCCGCCGCGTTGTGGCGCTGGCACTTCCCCCGTCACCTCCACGCCGCTGCCTGTTGGTTCGCCTGGAGTCTATGGCGCGTGTGGATGTGTGTGGAGTACGTGACCGCACGGAATGCGGTCGGACATCCTGGATCCATCCGACTCGCCTGGAGGGAAAGGGAAGGAGTCATGTTGAAGCGGTTCGTGGCCCGCAGGGGCCGCTAGTCCCCGAGTGCCCCGACCGCACGCAGTTCGGCCACCCGCTCCTTGGAGTACCCCAGCCTGCGCAGCACCGAGTCGGTGTGCTCGCCCAGGGCCGGCACCGGGCCCATCGGGAGTTCCACACCGGCGAAGGTGAACGGCGGGAGCAGAGCGCGCACGTCGCCCACGGGGGTGGCGACGGTGCGCCAGCGGGAGCGGGCGGCAAGCTGCGGATGGTGCAGGAGGTCGCCGACCTCGTTCAGGCGGGCGGAGGCGATGGCGAGCGGGTCGAGGCGTTCGACCACCTCGTCCGCCGTCATCGTCGCGGTCCGCCCGCCCACCAGGGCGTCGACCAGTCGACGGCGGCGCACCCGGGCCACGTTGGTCGACCACTCGGGATCGTCGGCGAGGTCCGCGCGCTCCAGGAAGCCGGCGGCGAAACGGGCCCACTCGCGGTCGTTCTGGATGCCGATCAGCACCTCCCGGCCGTCGGCGGTCGGATAGGCGTCGTAGGGGGCGATGGCCGGGTGCGAGAGGCCCGCGCGGCCCGGTGAGCGGCCGGTGCCCTGGGTGTGGTGCAGTTGGTGGCCCAGCCACTCGGCGGTCGCCTCGAACATCGAGACCTCGATCGCGCTGCCCTGCCCGGTGGACGCGCGGCCGACCAGCGCGCCCAGCGTCGCCGTCAGCGCGTACATCCCGGCGGCGATGTCCGAGCTCGGCACGCCGGTCTTGGCCGGCCGCTCCGGCGGCCCGGTCACCGAGGCGAGGCCCGACTCCGCCTGGATCAGCATGTCGTAGGCGCGCTTGTCCCGGTACGGGCCGCCGGAGCCGTAGCCGGACAGGTCGACGGTGGTCAACCGGGGGTGCCGGGCGCGCAGTTCGCCGGAACCGAAGCCCAGGCGCGCGGCGGCGCCGGGCGCGAGGTTCTGCACGAAGACGTCGGCGGTCGCCACCAGGTCGGCCAGCACGGCGCGGCCGTCCGGGGACTTGAGGTCGAGGGTGAGCGATTCCTTGCCGCGGTTGAGCCAGACGAAGTGGCTGGCCATCCCGTGCACACTGCGGTCGTAGCCACGGGCGAAGTCACCGCCGTCGGGCCGCTCGACCTTCACCACCGCGGCCCCCAGGTCGGCCAGGTGCCTGGTCGCCAGCGGCGCGGCCACCGCCTGCTCCACCGCGATCACCGTGACACCCGCCAGTGGCAGCGACAACCCCGTCTCCCTCCGTCGTGGTCGTGGTCGTGGTCGAGATCGTGGGTCGTGGCCGTGGTCGAGATCGTGGGTCGTGGGCGTGGATCGTGGTCGTGGATCGTGCGGAGGCCTACCCAGGGGCGAGCGGGTTCACTCGGCTCGGCCCCACGAGCGGGCAGGGTCAGCCGGCGTCGTCCCAGTGGCGGGAGGGGAGTTGGACGACGAGGAGGGCGATCCCCGCCAGGGTGATGTTGCGGCCCGCCGCGTCCAGGCCGTTCCACGCCTTGGACTGCCACATCGCGAACCACTCGCCGCCGATCGCGATGAACCCGGCCCCGAAGAGCAGCAGCATCATCACCAGCCCCAGGGTGGCCGCTCGCCGTGCCCTCGCATAGCCGCCCCGGCGGCGCAGGGCCGGGATCCAGTGGACCGTGGCGACGGTGAGGACGAGGGCGGTGGCCGCCTCCCAGACGATGATCGCGACATAGGCGGTGTCCTGGAGCGCTGGCGAGGTGATGGCCCGCCACATCAGGTGCCGGTCGCGGAAGGTGGTGTCCATCGCGAGGACGTGGTGGACGAACTGCTGGTTGGTCCCGAAGTCGGTGATGTTCCCGAAGACGACGAGGAGCAGGTAGAGCGCGACCGTCGCGGTCAGCACGGCGGCCGCGACCGGGAGGGTGCCGAGGGCGAGGAGCCGGCTGGGACGGGTGGGGGTCGCTGCTGCGGGGGCTGGCATGCACCCAGGGTAGTCACTCGTACGGCGCATGGTGACGGAACGCCGGAACTGCCGATCGGGCCCCGGCAGCCTCCGCTCCCGGTGGTCACCCCGGCGGCGCGGGTGGGCCGTTCGCATGATGCTTCCCCGCATCGCTGGGCCGTCGCCGTCGGCCCGCCCGATGGCCGGGGATGCTTTGGTGATGGCACGTCATGGGCGCGGGCACCGTCGCGTCCTCCGCTCGGACCGGTGACGAGGAGGCGATTCGCTTGGCGGCCGACGGCGCTGCCCCTGCGCCCGGGGTGGCGGCTCCCGACCCCTTCGCCACGGTCCGGACCGCCGGCTACCTGAAGCTGCTGGTCCTGGCAGCCGTCCTCGGGGTGCCGATCTCCGCCGGGGCCTACGGCTTCCTGGCCCTGGTGTCCAAGCTCCAGTCGCTCACCTACACCGATCTGCCCAAGGGGCTGGGCTTCCACGGCACGCCACCCTGGTGGCCGCTGCCGCTGCTCGGCGTGGCCGGCCTGCTGGTCGCCGCGACCATCCGGTACCTCCCAGGGATCGGTGGTCACCGGCCGGCCGAGGGCCTGAAGACGTCCGGCTCGCCCGCGGCGATCGAGCTACCGGGCGTGTTCCTCGCAGCGCTGGCCACCCTGGCCCTCGGCGCGGTCCTCGGCCCGGAGGCGCCGCTGATCGCGCTCAGCAGCGGGCTGTCCGTGCTGATCGTCAAGTTGGTGCAGCCGAACACCCCCGCACAGGCCCTGGCCGTCGTCGGCGGCGCCGGAAGCTTCGCGGCCGTCAGCACCCTGCTGGGGTCGCCGCTGATCGGCGCCTTCCTGCTGATGGAGGCTTCCGGGCTGGGCGGTGCGATGCTGGGCGTCGCCCTGGCGCCCGGCCTGCTCGCCGCCGGCATCGGCTCGCTGATCTTCATCGGCCTCAACGACTGGACGGGCCTGGGCACCTACTCCCTGGCGCTGCCGAGCGTGCCGCACGCGGATCGGCCGGACTTCGCCGAGTTCGGCTGGGCGCTCGTCATCGCGGTGGCGGCCGCCCTGCTCGGCGCCGGCATCCGCCGGCTGGCCCTCCTGCTGCAGGCACGGGTGGAGCGGCACCGGATGCCGGTGACCGTGGCGATGGGCCTGGCGGTCGCCGGGTTCGCCATCGCCTACGCCGAAGGCACCGGCAAGAGCGCGTCCGATGTGCTCTTCTCGGGCCAGAACGCCCTGGGTCCGCTGCTGGCGCACCACGCCGACTACTCGGCCGGTGCACTGACCCTGCTCGTCGCCTGCAAGGGCCTGGCGTACTCCGCCTCGCTGAGCGCCTTCCGGGGCGGCCCGATCTTCCCCGCGATGTTCGTGGGGGCGGCCGGCGGGATGGCGCTCTCCCACCTGCCCGGGTTGCCCATCACGGCCGCGTTCGCGATGGGCGTCGGCGCCCTGTCGGTCGCGATGCTGCGGCTCCCGATGACGTCGGTGCTCCTGGCGACGCTGCTGCTCGGCTCCAACGGACTCACCGTCATGCCGCTGGTGATCATCGCGGTGGTCGTCTGCTACGTGCTGACGCTCCGGCTGGCTCCGCACGTCGACGGCCGGCCCGCGCCGGCCGGCGGCGAGCCCGGGCCGGGCGCAGGCGGCGGGCCCGGTCCGGCTGTCGGCGAACCGGGGCCGGGCGCAGGCGGCGGGCCCGGGCCGGGCGGCGACGGCCGGCCCGCCCCGGTCGACCCCGGTCGGCCCGGAGCGCCGTGACGCGGTGACATGAAGCTGCGAGAGCGCTGGGGCGTGCGGCATGTGCACCGGTTCAGCGGGTCGGGCCGCGAGCGGTTCGCCGACTCGTGGGCCGGGGTGCTGTGGAGACGACTGCAGGCCATCGGGTTCATCAACCGGGGCATGCTGTTCGCCGCCACGCTGCTGCTGTGCTTCTTCCCGTTCATGCTCGTGGCGGACGCGCTGGCCGGCCGGTCGGCGGCGAGCGGACTGTCCCGGCGGCTCGGTCTCGACCGGCAGGCCGCCGCCGACGTCGGAGGCCTGTTCGCCTCCTCGACCGCCACGAGCAACGCCGTCAGCGGGGCGGCCTCGGTCTTCTTCGTCGTGGGCGGCATCGCCGCGCTGGCGGCGCTGCAGGAGCTCTACCAGCGGATCTTCGACCTCCCGGGCCGGGGAGTGCGCGACATGCCCCATCAACTGATGGCGCTGGCCGTCCTGGTGGCGGCCGGTGCACTGTCCGCCTGGGCCTCCCCGGCCGTGCGCCACGTCGGCGGGCCGGTGCTCCTCGCAGCCGCCGGCCTGGTCGTGGTCACGGCCTACTGGTGGCTCACGATGTGGCTCCTGCTGGCGGGCCGGATCCCGTGGCGGGACCTGTTCCCGTCCGCCTGCGCCACCGGCCTGTACTACCTGGGCGCGATGGTGGTGTTCTCGTTCGTCGCCTCCGCCATGATCACGTCGGACTCCAGGGAGTACGGCCCCATCGGGGTGGTCTTCTCCCTGATGTCCTGGCTGATCGCCATCGGAGTGGTGATCGTGCTGGGTGCGGTGACGGGCATCGTGTGGCGGGAGCAGGGCCTGTCGGTCGCGGCGGCGTTCAGACGGTTCCGCCAC
This sequence comes from Kitasatospora humi, assembly GCF_020907985.1. GTDB lineage: Bacteria > Actinomycetota > Actinomycetes > Streptomycetales > Streptomycetaceae > Kitasatospora > Kitasatospora humi. The sequence goes on from NZ_JAJJPA010000006.1 coordinate 201,351, forward strand.
CGGGGTTGAGGAGCCCGCTACGCCGCTTGCAGGGCGGCGAGTCGGCGGTCGGTCGCCTCGGCGGCCGCCGCCCGCAGCCGGACGTAGAAGGCATCGGCCTGGTCGATGCGCCACAGGTGCAGGTAGACGAGCATCTGGTTGAGGACGGTGTCGTACTCGACGAGCGTTCCGGAGTTCACGCCGGCTGCCGCGTCCCACTCCCGCAGCCGGGTCTCCTCGTCCTCGCTGATCCTGCCGCGTGCGCGGAAGGTGGCGGCGTAGCGGGCGAGCTTGCCCGCCTCCTTGCCGTAGTTGAGCTTCTCCTCCAGCAGGGTGCGCTGGTCGGGGTGGAAGGTGTCGTCCGCCCGGAGCAGCGCCAGCAGCGCGTCCATGGTCTGCGCGCGCTCCCGGGCGAGCTGTGCGATCTCGTCCCCGGGGGTGTCGATGGGCGCGAGGGCCATGACCGAGCTGCTGTTGAATGCCTGGTGGGCGGCCACGTGCGTCAGCTCGTGGGCGATGTGCCCGAGCATGAACGGCGTACCGCCCCGGGCCTGGGTGTCGACGTTGAAGGTGTACTCCGTGTCGGCCAGGTCGTCCGGTGCCGGGTGATTCACGGACGTCCCGATCGTCCCGGCCGGGTACCGCATGGTGGTCACCCTGTCGGCCACTCCGACCACCTCCTGGATCACCGTGCGGGTCTCGTCGGGGAGGTCGTCGTCGTCGAGCAGGCCGCCGAGTTCGCCGATGTAGTGGAGCATCATCTGGTGGAACTGCGCCGGGTCGAGCCCCTGCGACTCCCGCTGTGCGTCCTGGGGCAGATTGCGCAGGTTGAACGCCTCCGCGGCGAACTCGTGTTGCCGGACCAGCTCCAGGCCGGCGTCGATCTGCGCGAGTACGTCGCGGAAGCGCTGCTCGCCCTCCGACAGGATCGGGGCCTTCGGACCCAGCACCAAGGTGCCGCGCTCCACGTTCGCCTCCTGGCGCAGCCGCTCGACCCCGTCGCTGCGAGGCCCGTTCGGCTTGCGCGCCAGGTAGACCAGGCAGGCGTCCACGATGCCGCCCAGGGCGGCGATCTGTTCCTCGGGCGACGGGTCCCGCAGGGCGTGGAACGCGCGCAGTGCCTTGTCGACCGCGGTGATCGCCGAGCGCGACCGCAGCCCGGAGCCGCTGGTCTGCTCCTTGAACTTCTCCTCGTCCATCACCCGGGCCACGGGAACGGAGGTGGCGGGGGCGCCGGTGGCCTTCATCAGCTGCACCACGGCGGCGTTGCCGGCGCTGCGTTGCAGCGCCAGGAGGTCGCGCGGCGCGCCCGGGCGGATCGCGGGCGCGGGGGTGGTGGCGGCGGTGCGTGGCTCGGGGGCGCCGGCCTGCTTGCGCGGCTCACGAGCGTACATGGCGAGTGGGCTGCCTCTCGTCGCGGTGACGATCGGCAGCCTACGGGCGGGGCGGGGCGGACGGGGATGGACGTTGGGGCAGCGCGGGGGCGGGGCTGCTGCCCTCGGGCATGCCCGAAGGCCGGTCGGGCCGGCAGGGATCCTGCCGGCCCGCAGGCCGGGTGGCCGCGTCAGTGGCTCCCGGGGAGCCGCAGGGACGTCGGCACCCGGCGGTTGCCGGCCCCAGTCGTCTCCGTTGTTGCCTAAGATCCGCCCGACGCCGTGCGCCGGCCGACGGCGGAGCGGGGTGTGGGTCAGGCCATCACCTCGGCGGTCGAGCCCGCCTGGGCCCGCCCCTGCACGACGCGGCGGCGGCGGGTCGGCATCCCGAGCGTCGGGTTGGCGATGCTCCAGGCCGCGCCCTTGCAGACCAGCTCCTTGTAGACGGCGGCCATCCGCCCGGTCAGGGCCGCCCGGACGGCGCGGTCGTCGGCGGTGACGTACTGGATCACGCCTTCCTTGCGGCCCAGCGAGATGCACTGGTTGAAGTAGCGGATCGGCACCTTCGGGGGCTTCACGCCGGTCAGGCGTGCCGCGATGGCGTCGGCGGCCTGCCAGGCGGTGGGGATGCCCGAGGCGCACGACATCCGCAGCGGCTTGTCGGCGGGGCCGGTCACCATGGCCGCGTCGCCGACGGCGTACACGTCCGGGTGGGAGACCGAGCGCATGGTCGCGTCGACGACGATCTGGCCGGTGTCCGTGACGTCGAGAGCGGTGGCGCTCGCGATCGGGTGGACCGCGAAGCCGGTGGCCCACACGGTGACCGCGGCGGGCAGGGCCGCGCCGTCGGCGGTGGTGACGCGGTCCGCTTCGACGCCGGTGACGGCGGTGTGCTCGTGCACGGTGATGCCGAGCCCGTCGAAGACCTTGCGCAGGTGCCGCCGGCCCTTGGGACCGAGCCAGTCGCCGAGGCCGCCACGGGCGGCGAGGGCGACGTCGAGGTCCGGACGGGCCTCGGCGATCTCGGTCGCGGCCTCCACGCCGGTGAGGCCACCGCCCACGACGACCACGGGCTGTCCGGCGTCAAGGCGGGCCAGGCGCTCGCGCAACCGGAGCGCCCCGGGGCGACCGGCGATCTCGTGGGCGTGCTCGGCGGTGCCGGGGACGCCCTGGCTGTTCCAGCCGCTGCCGAGGGCGTACACGAGGGTGTCGTACTCCAACTCCCCGGTGCCGTGCACGTCGACGACGGCGACCGTCCTGCGGTCGACATCGACGCCGGTGACGTTCGCGAGCCTGAGTTCGACACCGGTGCCCGCGAACACCTCGCTGAACGGCCGGGCCTTGAGGTCCTGGCCGACCGCCAGCTGGTGCATCCGGACGCGCTCGACGAAGTCGGGCTCGGCGTTGACGAGGGTGATGGCCACGTCCGCGCGGTACAGCCGCTTGGCGAGGCGCCCGGCGGCGATCGCTCCGGCGTATCCGGCTCCGAGGACGATGACGCGGTGCTGCATTTCCCTGCTCCTGTCTCTCGCGTGTCTCTCGCGGGTTCGCCCCTTGAACCGGGCAGCCCGCCGATTCCTGACAGGAGAGTGGTGTGAAGCAGCTCACAGCCGGCGCAGAAGACTCAGAAGGCTCAGAAGGCGATGAGCAGGGGCTCCCCGTGATCGGAGGCCGCCCACTGCTGAGTCGCGCGGTGGAGCTTGTCGGGATTGACCTGGTTGCGGAACGCGGCGATGCCCTCGGCGGTGATCTCCAGGAACATGACGCCGACGACCCGGCCCTCGACGACCGCCACGACCACGGGCTCGCGGTTGACTGCCGTGACATGGACCTCGACGGAGCCGCCGAGCATGGCGGCCTTGGCCGGGCCGGGCGTGAAGAGGCCCCGCATGAACTTGGCGACGGCGAGAGCGCCCTCGACCGCCTTGGCACGGGCCGGGATCTTCCCGCCGCCGTCACCGATCGCGACGACGTCCGCCGTGAGCAGCCGCACGAGCGGCTCGGTCCGGCCGCTGGTGGCAGCCGCCAGGAACTCCTCGACCACCCGCCGGGCGGCGGCCGTGTCGATCTCGGTGCGGACCTTGCCGTCCGCGACGTGCTTCTTGGCGCGGTGGAAGAGCTGCTGGCTGGCGGCCTCGGTGATGTCGAGGATCTCGGCGATCTCCCGGTGCGGGTAGTCGAACGCCTCCCGGAGCACGTACACGGCCCGCTCGTTGGGCGAGAGGCGCTCCATGAGCGTGAGGACGGCGTACGAGACCGACTCGCGCTGCTCGACGGTGTCGGTCGGGCCGAGCATCGGGTCCCCGGCGAGCAGCGGCTCGGGCAGCCACTGGCCCACATAGGTCTCGCGTCGGGCGCGGGCCGAGGTGAGCTGGTTGAGGCACACGTTGGTGACGACCTTGGTCAGCCACGCCTCGGGGACCTCGATGTGCTGGACGTCAGCGGCCTGCCAGCGCAGGAAGGTCTCCTGCGCGGCGTCCTCCGCCTCGCTCGCGGACCCGAGGAGACGGTAGGCGATGGCCTCCAGGCGGGGCCTGAAGGCCTCGAACCGCTCCACGTCGACCATGTTCAGCGCCATGGCCCCGATCGTAGAGGAGGCGGGTGCCCGTCGGTGCCATCGGCCACTGGCGGGGTTGCTCGGGCGGCGGTGGCGTCAGAGCAGGTGGTCCGCCTTGCCGGCCTTGATGTCCAGGATCAGGGTACGCAGGGCGGCGAGGGAGTCGGTGATGGCGTGCTGCTCCTGGCCGTTGACGGCGATGTAGGCGTTGCCGTCGGCATCGGTGCCGAGGCGGAAGCAGGAGTTACCCTCGCCGCAGAACGAATCTTCCCAAGTGATGTCCGGCATGTGGCGCGCCTCCGTCGGGACTTGCCGGGACTGCACGAGCGCGGCAGCCTTGGCTGCTGGGGCCTACAGCAGATGGTCCGCCTTGCCCGTCTTGATGTCCAGGATCAGGGTGCGCAGGGCGGCGAGGGAGTCCGAGATGGCATGCTGCTCCTGGCCGTTGACGGCGATGTAGGCGTTGCCGTCGGCATCGGTGCCGAGGCGGAAGCAGGAGTTGCCCTCGGCACAGAAAGGGGCTTCCCAAGTGATGTCGGGCATTTCGGTGTGCCTCCCGTTGGGACGTGCCGGGACTGCACGTTGCGGCAGCCCCGGCTGCTGGGGCCTACAGCAGATGGTCCGCCTTGCCCGCCTTGATGTCCAGGATCAGGGTGCGCAGGGCGGCGAGGGAGTCCGAGATGGCGTGCTGCTCCTGGCCGTTGACGGCGATGTAGGCATTGCCATCGGGGTCAGTGCCGAGGCGGAAGCAGTTGTTGCCCTCGGCACAGGAAGGGTCTTCCCAAGCGATGTCGGGCATTCGGTGCGCCTCCCGTTGGGACGAGCCGGGACTGCACGAGCACGACAGCCCCGGCTGCTGGGGCCTACAGCAGATGGTCCGCCTTGCCCGCCTTGATGTCCAGGATCAGGGTCCGCAGGGCGGCCAGGGAGTCCGAGATGGCGTGCTGCTCCTGGCCGTTGACGGCGATGTAGGCATTGCCATCGGCATCGGTGCCGAGGCGGAAGCAGTTGCCAGAGTCCTGGCAGAACGGGGGTTCCCAAGTGATGTCAGCCATTGGTGTCTCCTATAGCTCGCGTGCGATGCTGTGGATCAGGCTACGGCTCTCTTCAGTCGACAAAGCAACCCGCTGCATCTGATCCAACTGGAGCGCAAACTTTCGCAGTTGCGCGTCCACGTGCAGGAACTCGGCAACCATCGTGCGATCCAGCTGTACGACGTCCAGGCTCGGCACATCGGCCGCGGCATAGAGAATGGTCTGCCCGGAGCCAGGGAAGGCTCCGGCTGAGAACGGGATGACCTGCACTGTGACACCATCCCGCTCTGCCATCTCCAGGATGCTCTGCAACTGTTGCCTCAGAGCCTTCCGGCCTCCAACCTCGATGCGCAGTGCCGCCTCATGAATTATGGCCGCATACGACGGCGGGTCGGCCCGATCGAGCACCTGTCGACGTTGAACGCGGTGCGCCACCCGAGCATCGAACTCATCTGATGGAAGCTCTGGAATCGCCGCCGCGAACAGGGCGCGTGCGTACGCCTCTGTCTGAAAGGGCCCGGGGATATGAGTCATAGTGCTCATCCGGAGCCCCTTCGCGAACCATTCAAGTTCCGCGATGTCCAGAAAAGTTGGCGGCAGGATCCCCCGGTACTCCTCCCACCACCCGACCGTGCGCTCGCCGGCCATCCGCACAAGCGCCTCGACCAACGCCGAGTCCGTGCAGTCGTAGTTGCACGCCAACCGTCGCACCCGCTCGGGACTGATCCCGTGACGTCCCGCCTCGGTGTTCGTGATCACGGTCCGATTCGTGGCCAGCACGGCGGCCGCCTGCTCCGTGGACATCCCGGCAGCCTCACGCAGCTTGCGAAGCTCGACGCCGAGGCGTTGCTGACGGGCCGTCGGGTTACTCCTGGGTGGCATGTGTCCCCTCTCCGCGCATGACGCCCAGTGTGCCCCGATTCCGGATCGCTGGTCCATCTCAGCAGATCCCGTGGAACATGTTTCCCCGATGCTCTACCTTGAGTGTTGCAGGAGTCACATACGGCTACCCCCGGAAGTGCACCGCGCGAGCATGCCCGCCTTCCCTGGGACCGGTATGCCCGCGCCCAGGGAGGCAGGCCACCGGCAGGCCGCCGCAATCAACAGCACAATCACCCCCGCGCCCTGACTTGGAGTCAGCCATGCCCGGAACCCAGCTCACCACGCTCACCGCCACCTCCGCCACCTCCACCCCCTCCCCCGCCGCCCACCTCCTCCCCGCCCTGCCCCGGCACTGGCGCTTCCCGGCCGAGCCCGCGTCCGTCCCGCGCGCCCGGCGTGCGCTCTCGGACGCGCTCCCCGACCACTGCCCCGCGCAACTCGCCTACGAGCTGCGCCTGCTCGCCACCGAACTCGTCACCAACGCCGTCCGCCACGGCGCCGACCCCGACGAGGACGAACTGATCGAACTCTCCTTCTGGATCGCCGACGGCCACTACTGGCTCGCCGTCTCCGACCCCTCCCCCACCAGGCCCGTCCTCAAGCGCCCCGCCCCGGACACCGAGACCGGGCGCGGCCTGCTCCTCGTCGAGTCGCTCAGCGACGCCTGGGGCGTCAAGTCCCGCCCCACCCGCGGCAAGTCCGTCATCGCCGGCATCCGCCTCGCCACCCCCTGACGCCGCCCACCACCTCCACCACCGACCCCGCCCCGCTCCCCTGCCGGAGCGTCCGCTCCGGGTGTCCGGGGCCATGCCTGGCAGGGGTTGACCACGGTTCCGTTGACCACGATGCCGTTGATCACGTGATCACGATGCCATGGGCAGGTCGCCGAGGCCGCCCGTGAGCTCGCCGGTCGACGGCCCGGCGCCCCCTCGGTCGTGACCGCGGGCGCGCTCGTCGTCCGGGCGATTCGGTCCGGCCGTCCGGACGACCGGGCGGGGTGTCGAGCACCGTACCGACGTTCCGGTCCGCCCATAGTGCGATATGACACGAACCCGCATTGCTCTGCTCTGCGCCACCTCGCTGATCGCCCCCGCCCTCCAGACCTCGGCGGCCACCGCCGCCACGGTCGCCGACCTCCGCGACGCACACCGATGCGTCAGCTCGCCCCACCCCGCTCACGGGCCCGGTCGGCAGGTACTCGACATCGCAGAAAGGGTGAAGCACGACCAGGACCTGAACTCCGTGATCCTCCGTGTCACCAAGGACGGCCGGGAAGTTGTCACCGCCGCGCTCGGCGAGTCCATGACCAGCGTCCCCGCCGAGCCGGACATGCACTTCCGGGCCGGCTCGGTCGCCATCGCCTACATGGGCACCGTCCTGCTCCAGCTGGCCGATGAGCACCGGATCAGCCTGGACGACACGATCGACCACTGGCTGCCGGAGGTGCCGCACGCCCACCGGATCACCCTGCGGATGCTCGGCAGTTCCACCTCGGGCCTGCGGGACTACGTCACCGACCCCGACTTCGTGGCCGAGCTGGAGGCCCACCCGTTCAAGCACTGGACGCCGGAGGAGGTGGTCGGCATCTCCACCAGCCACCCGCTGCTGTACCGGCCCGGCACCAACTGGAGCTACTCGCACGCCAACTTCCAGTTGCTCGGCGCCGCGCTGGAACGGATCACCGACACGCCGCTCGACCAGTTGCTGAAGGAGCGCGTGATGGGCCCGCTCGGGCTGCACGGCACCCGCAACAGCTACACCCCGCAGATCCCCTCCCCGGTGCTGCACGCCTTCACCTCGGAGCGCGGCACCTACGAGGAGTCCACCTTCTGGAACCCGTCCTGGACCACCGCGCCCGGTGCCGTGATCACCACCCAGATCTGCGACCTGGCGCGCTCGGCGGAGGCGATCGGCTCCGGCGAACTGCTCTCCCACCACGGCTACCGGGAGCTGCTCGACCCGGGGACGGTGGGGCTCGGCACGCCCACCCCGGACTGCCCCGCAAGCGTCTGCCTGCCCCAGACCGAGGAGACCCACTACGGGACGGGCGTGCTGGTACTGAACCACTGGGTGGCGCAGAACCCGTCGTTCTCCGGCTACGCCGCCGTCCAGGCGTACCTGCCGGAGGAGCACCTGGCCATCGCGGTCTCCACCACGGAGGGCCCGCACACCACCGAGGTCAACCCCGCCCAGACGGTCGCGGAGGAGATCTCAGCCGCGCTCGCCCCCGATCACCCGCTGAGCTTCGGCTGAGCTCGTCAACGACCTGTCACGACGCCGCCCGCCGCTGAGCGCCCCCGGGCGCCCGGCGGCGAAAGCGGTGGCGTCGTGCGCACAGCGCGTAGTCCTGTCAGCGGTCCTGGAGGCTTCGATGCAGTGGCGATGCGCGGCCCTCGGCCGTGGCGTTGGCTCAGAGTGCCACGGTCGCGGTCTTGATGACGCATTTGCGTCCATCGGCGACTGACCGCACGCCGGACACGCCGGGCACCGCAGCCCAACTACCGCACGTGCTGCCGCCGTCCGCCTTCGCGAAGGTGACCGTCGTGTGGGAGAAGGAGAGCGGCCCGGCGAACGGTGCGCCGTCGTAGTTCTCTATGTAGAACATCACACGGTTCTGCGCCTGGCCCTGGAGACCGAAACTGAAGGAGGCGCGCTTCGCCCCGTCGGCGACGGTCTGGACCCACTGGCCACTGGCCGAGTCCAGTTTCATGTCGACCTCCAGCCTGTCGCCGGGTTTCACCAGCATTGCCGGACCGGAGAAACAGCCCTCGTACCCGGGATCGCTCCCCAGCGTGTTGACGTACTGACCGGATATCCACCACGAGGAGTACGCGTCACTGTCAGCAGGCTTACCCGCCGCAGGCGCGCAGCTTGGCCCCCAGGTCAGGACCGGCTGTAGCACCCCCGTACCGATCGGCTCGAAGTTCACTCCGTCACTCACGGGTTCGAGTCCGGGCCAGAGAAACGTGGTGCCGACCTCGGACGGCTTCGGCGGGACCACGAAACCGGTCTTCAGCTCGACGATCTGGTTCGAAGCCGGCGCGTAGAGGTTCACCCGGCCTTGGTCGTGCACCGCTCCCGCAGTGCCGCGGAGCTGCCCGTCGCCGGGCTTGTCGGCGGCCTCAGCCGTGGCGCTGGAGAGCACCGACGTCGCGGCCAGCAAAGCTCCTGCACAGACGGCGACCAACGTCCTCGCACGCATCATTTCCACTCCGTCGGTGAATGGTGGCGTCAACTGATCCTGAGGCACGGGACGATGCGGCCGGGCAGGGCACCGGCCACAGCTGCGGCTGGGAGGCAGGTCAACCCGCTTCGCAGAGATGCCCGTTCACAGTTCTCCGTGTCAGGACAGGATGACAGCGGGCAGTTGATCCGCAAGCCCCTCACTCTGTCATAACAACGTGTTATGAACCGTCGCGGTGCCTTCCGGCCCCGGAGCCACGGCTGGGGCACCAGCGGCTCAAGGTGCCGCCGACACCGCTGTGACCAGGGTGCGGATCACACCAGCCCGGCTGCGATGGCGCCCACCATCGACCCGTGCTACGTCTTCCACTTCCTCAACGCCCATGACGCGCCTGACGGTTCGATCGTGCTTCATGTCATGCGCTACGAGGAGATGGCGCGGCGTGCCGCCGACGGGACCACGCCGTCGACGCACAGCGCCGTCCTGTGGAAGTGGACGATCGACCCGGCCACCGGCACGGTGCGCGAGGAGCAGATCGACGACAGGCCGGGCGAGTTCCCGCGCACCGATGACCGCCTGGTCGGCCTCGACTCGGCCCACGGACACATCACGAGCGGAACCTCGCTGGTGTGCTACGACCTCGCCACCGGCCGTACGACCAGCCACGACTTCGGTCCCGGACGTACACCGTCCAAGGCCGCGTTCGTCCCGGCCGACGGCACGCCCGGCGGTGCCGGCTGGCTCGTGACCTATGTGCACGACGCCGCGACCGACCGCAGCGACCTGGTCCTCCTCGCCGCCGCAGACCCCTCCGCCCCGCCGGTCGCCACCATCCACCTGCCCGCTCGCGTGCCCTTCGGCTTCCATGGCAACTGGATCGCCGACCGGGACGAGTAGGGGGTCCGGTCGATCAGAAGCCGGCGAGTGGGCCGTCGGCCGTCCCGGTCTCAAGCGGGCGGGCGCAGTCCGGCGAGCAGCACGTCCGTGGCGAGTGCGGCGGCCTCGTCGAGGGGGGTGTCGTCGAGCAGGCCGCCTGCGGCGAGCGCGGCCAGTCCGTGCATGGTGGCGAAGGCCACCTGAGCCAGTTGCACCGGAGAGCCGGGACGGACCGCGCCCGTGCTCTGTCCCTGCGCGATCAGTTCGGCTGCGATCACCAGGCTTCCCTCTCCGAGTTCGCGCAGCTCCTGGCTGGAGCCGTCGCTGTGCTTGGTGGTGAACATCAGCTCCAGGAGCGCGCCGCGCTCGACCGCGAAGCCCAGGTAGGCCCGGCCGAGTGCGGCCAGTCGCTGCTGCACCGTGCCGGGTCCGGCTGCCGCCTGCCGCATGCGCTGGTTGAGCTCGGTGAACCCGCCGGTGACGAGGGCGTCGATGACGGCTTGGCGGTCGCGGAAGTGGCGGGTGGGAGCCGAGTGACTCACGCCCAGGTCACGTGCCAGGCCGCGCAGCGTGAGGCTGGTCAGGCCCGATTCGGTCAGCACGGCCTCGGCTCGCTCCAGCAGGGCGGCCCTGAGGTTGCCGTGGTGGTACGAACCCTCTGGCATGCGTCCTCCTCGCGTCGAATGTTGTCACTTGACTACAATGATGGCCACTGACAACATTGCGGCTGCCGCAGAGTACGCAACGGAAGTGGAGCCGCCATCATGCCCACCATGATCTACCGGGGGACCGTTGCCCTGATAACCGGGGCGAGCTCCGGATTGGGCGAGGAGTTCGCGCGCCAGTGGGCCGAGCGGGGCGCCGACGTCGTCCTCGTCGCCCGCCGACTCGACCGCCTCGAGGCGCTGGCCGCGGACCTGCGGAAGCGCTACGGCATCACGGCCACCCCGATCGCCGCCGACCTGTCCAGGCCAGGCGCCGCGGCCGAGCTCCGCGCAGAACTCGACGCACGCGGCATCGCCGTTCAGACCCTCATCAACAATGCGGGATTCGGCAGCTACGGCCCGTTCATGAGTCAGGATCCGGCGCAGATCGCCCGCATGATCCAGCTCAACGTCGGAGCGGTCACCGAGTTCGCCCGTGCCTTCCTGCCGGCCATGGCAGCCGACGGTCGCGGCGCGCTGGTGACCGTCGCGAGTACCGCCGCCTACCAGCCCACCCCGTCGATGGCCGTCTACGGTGCGACGAAGGCGTTCGTGCTGAGTCTGACGGAGGCGCTCGCCCATGAGGTCCGGCGGTCCCCACTCCGGGTGCTGGCACTCTCCCCGGGGCCGGTGAGCACCGAGTTCTTCGACGTGGTCGGCACCGAGAAGGCCGCCGTGGGCAAGGTGGCCACCCCTGCGGAGGTGGTCACCGCGGCACGACGCGCACTCGAGCGCCGGAGCACCCCACCGAGTGTGGTCGCCGGATTGGGCAACCGCCTGTCAGCCGTCGCCGCCCGGCTCGCCCCCCGCCGGGTGGCTCTCGCGGCAGCCGGCCACGCGCTCAAGTCCTGACGGGACCCCTCCCCCACAAGAACGGCCCGCCCACGGTGTCAAGGACGACGTCGACGCCGTCCGGCGCCACCTCGGCGAGTTGCCTGCGGACCGGGGGCCGCTCCGCGCAACACGGTGGCGTCGTAGCGCGGCTTGCGCCAGGGTGAAGTCATCCGGCGTCGGCAGTCCAGCGGGGCGGCGGACCAGGCGTACAAGACGATGCGTCACGTTCATGGTCGGACGCTGAGCCTTGACCCGTGGGCCAGGGTCGAGGCCCAGACGACCGAGGGCGGTCGAGGACCGGAGCAGCCGTCGGCACTGAGACCGATTCACCTCACAGGCTTGATGGTGAGCTCGATCCTGTCTTCGTCGGGCCAGGTGATCTCGACATCACCGCTGCTGCCCCGGTATTTGCCGGTGCCCCCCAGGATGGCCCCGGCGGCGGTGCGCGGGTAGCTGCCGAAGCGGTCGATCACACGCTGGTACTGGAGTTCGCCACCGGCCAGCGTGAGCACGATCTGTGAGAGGACGACCGGCCCGCTTGGAGTCAGGTCGACGATCGCGCTGCTCGCGACGCCCGAACCCGCCCGGGATCCGTCCGCGTGGAACAGGTCCAGGGTCGAAACGTACGTGAGTCCCAGGTCGGGAACTTCGGGCAGGGTGTTCTGAGTGCGGATGGCGGTCAGCTGAATGGCCATGGCGGACAATCCTTCGGCAGGGGGACGCAACACCCATCATGATTGCATACCGTGATCAATACGCTGCATATTGTGAGCATTGCCGCCCCGCTTCGCCCGGCGCCCGCCACACCGTGACCGCTATGGCTCAACGTGCGGGCCGATAAAGGGAGGTCGGCATGGGAGGCACCCTGTTATGGTGCGCCCATGTCATCGATCAGGGAGTTCCAAGTCACCTTTGACTGCGCGGAACCCGAGCGCGTCGCCCGCTTCTGGTGCGAGGTGTTGGGGTACGTCGCGCCCCCGCCGAAGGGGTTCGCCACGTGGGAGGAGTACGACCAGTCCCGGGCTCCTGAGGATCGGGGTTCCTGGTTCGCCTGCAGTGATCCCACAGGGGTGGGGCCGCGGTTGTACTTCCAGCGCGTTCCCGAAGGCAAGGTCGTCAAGAACCGGGTGCACCTCGATGTGCGGGTCGGCACCGGGCTGGTGGGCGAGGAGCGCCTGGCCGCGCTCGAAGCCGAGTGCAAGCGACTGGTCGCGCTCGGCGCGGTACACGTGCAAACGCTGTATGACGGCAACGACGCGTGCATCCCGATGCTGGACGTCGAGGGCAACGAGTTCTGTCTCGACTGAGCATTCCCCGGTGGCCCTCTGATGCGCTTCCCGCCCCAAGGAAGCCACCGGGTAATTCCCGAGCGCTCCCTGGCCCGTCGTGCCACGATGCACGGCATGTCTACTCGTGCGCTGAGCTTCGGGGCGGTGGCGGAAGCCTATGAAAGGTTCCGGCCGGGATATCCCGACGAGCTCCACGACTTGGTGATGACGTACGCGGGCAGGCCGGTTCGGACGGCGCTGGAGATCGGTGCGGGGACGGGCAAGGCCACTCGCCTGTTCGCCGAGCACGGGGTCAGGGTCACGGCGACCGAGCCCGACGCAGACATGCTCGCCGAGTTGGAGAAGACCGTGCCCGCCGGCGTGACGGCCGTGCGGGCCGCGTTCGAGGACCTGCGGCCGGGCGAGACCTACGACTTGGTCTATGCGGCGGCGGCCCTGCACTGGACGCGCCCGGAGGGCCGGTGGTCACGAGTGGCCGCGTTGCTCGAACCAGCGGGCGTGGTCGCCAACTTCGGCGGCCCCGTCCAGCCGGCCGACCCGGCTGTGGAAGAGGCCGTGCGTGCGGCCCGGGCGCCGTTCCTGGAGAACGATGACGTGCCATCGCTCGACGGGACCGCTCCGGACGGCGAGATGCAGTGGCCCGGTACCGAGTTGCAACGGTCCGAGCTGTTCCATGACGTCCGCCAGTCCGTCATCGAACGGCGCTTCACGATGCCGACGCCCGAGTACGTCGGCTACCTGTCGACCGTCTCGGCCTATCTCCAACTGCCGCGATCGACACGGCGGCAGGCGTTCGACGCGATCACCCGGGCCCTGCCGGACACGGTGGAGATCGCCGCGGACATCACCGTCCACCTCGCACGTCGGCGACCCGAGTAGGACGCGCAACGACCCGGCGCGGCTTGCCCGGAGGGCGGGGCGCACCCCCGGGTCGCGTGCACACCCTGGGGTCGCGTGCGCAGCCCCAGGTCGCGTGCGCCCCCTCAGTCGCCTGGGTCAGGAGACCGCGTCCGGCCCGTCCACTGCGTCAACCGGCCCGCGTTCGTCCAGGTCCGCCAGCTCCCGCGTGAGCCGCTCGATCATGGACCGTCCCTCTTGCACGTTGAGCCGGGGGAACTCGAAGCCGAGGATGCCTTCGCCCGCCACGCCGACCTGGACCCTGAGCGCCTGCGCCACTCCGGGGACCAGCTCCGGATCGCTCACCCAGGCGAGCCGGTCGAGCGTCCACGAGTGCACCAGTTTGCCCGGTGCCGGCCGGATGAAGCCGCCGAGAGTGAAGAGCACGAACCGCTGCGAGGTGAGTGCGAGGATGAAGCGGCCGGGCGTTCGGATCGGGACCTGGAGGACCTCGGTCCGCCCCCGCCGCGCGACGAGCGCCATGCCGGCCGCGCCCGCGAGCCCGCCGATGCCCGCCGCACCACCGATCATCGTGCTGCGGACCCCGCCGATGCGGAACGCGGCCACCGCGTGGAGCACGCGCTCGTCAGGCATGAGGTTCCCGGCGAGTCGAGCCTCGACCTTCTCCCGCTGCGTCGCCATCCGCGGCCCTCCCCAGGTTGTCGGTACCGGCACTCTAGAGCCGATCGTTGATCGAGAACCAGAGGCTTCTGTAACAACTCCCGGGAGGGCTGGGTGCGCCCTCCGGTGGATTCGCGGTCGTGCGCGGCCACGTCAACTCCCCTGCGAGGTCGGTGTCCTGGTACCGGTTGGAGACGGGATCGGCAGCAGGCCCGCTGGGACCGGCCAGGTGCGGATGGACGGGTTCCTCAGGCGCTCCGGGCCGCCGCCGGACGCGCGGCGGCCCGAGCCGCACCCGGGCCGCACCCGGGCCGCACCGCCGCATGCGGCGGTGCCGTCACCCCAGGTCCGCCGCCTTGCGCAGCAGCACGGAGCGCTCGCGCGCATTGCCGCACAGGCGGGCGGCCAGCTCCAGTTCGGCCCGGGCCTCGGCGGTGCGGCCGAGGCGGACCAGCAGTTCACCGCGCACGCTCGGCAGCAGGTGCGACCCCGACAGCCGCCCGGAGACGACCAGGTCGTCGACCATGGACAGCGCCTCCTGCGGTCCGCTCGCCATCGCGACGGCCACGGCCCGGTTGAGCTCGACGACGGGCGACGGAGCCACTCGGCCGAGCGCCTCGTAGAGGAGCACGATGCGCTCCCAGTCGGTCTCCCGGACCGAGGGCGCCGCCGCGTGGCAGGCGGCGATCGCCGCCTGCAGACCGTACGGTCCCAGGCCGCGCCCGACCGCCGCGGCCCGGCCGAGCGCGGCCAGACCGCGACGGATCGCGGAGCGGTCCCACAGGCGGCGGTCCTGGTCCTCCAGGAGCACCGCCTCCCCGTCCGGCCCGGTACGCGCCGGGAAGCGCGAGGCGGTGAGCTCGAACAGCGCGAGCAGCCCGGACGCCTCCGGCTCCGCCGGCAACAGGGCGACCAGCATCCGGGCCAACCGCACGGCCTCGTAGGCGAGGTCGGTGCGCAGCAGGCGGTCGCCGGTCGACGCCGTCGAGCCCTCCGTGAAGACCACGTACAGCACGCTCAGGACCCCGCCGAGCCGCTCGCGCCGCTCCTCGGGCGGCGGTAGCCCGAACGGCACCCGCGCGGCGGCGATCGTCTTCTTCGCCCTGGTGATCCGCGCCTGGACGGTCGGCACGGACACCAGGAACGCCCGGGCGATCTCCTCGCTGGACAGGCCGCCGACCACGCGGAGCGTGAGCGCCACCCGGGCCTCGGGCGAGAGCACCGGATGGCAGGCGATGAACATCAGCGCCAGGACGTCGTCGTCCACCCGGTCGGGATCCCACGGCAGGTCGTCCGACCGCTCCTGCCCGGTCACCCCGCCCGAGCTGATCTCGCCCTCGGCCAACTGACCCGCCATCATGGCGTACCGCTCGTCCAGGGCCGACCTGCGGCGGAAGACGTCGATGGCCCGCCGCCGGGCGGTGGTCAGCAGCCAGCCCACCGGGTTGGCCGGCGCGCCGTCGCGCGCCCAGGAGACCAGTGCCTCCGCCAGCGCCTCCTGCGCGACGTCCTCGGCGAGCGCGAAGTCCCCCGTGTAGCGGGCCAACGCACCGACGATCCGCGCGGACTCGATCCGCCAGATGGCCTCGACGGCCCGCAGCGCCGACGTGGCGCCCGGCGGGCCGTCGGCCGCCGCGGGTGTCAGAGCTGGCCCGTCCGCTCGCGCCACGCCCGCTCCTTGATGATCCACTCGTTGTCCTGCGGGAACTCGTCGATGCCCGGCACTCGGCGGACCTCGCACTTCGAGCCGGGGAACACCGGCAGCCGGGTGGCCCACTCGACGGCCTCCTCCTTGGAGGCGACGTCGATCAGGTAGAAGCCGCCGAACAGCTCCTTGGTCTCACCGTACGGGCCGTCGGTGACAACCGGGGTCTCCCCGCTGAAGTCGACCACCACGCCCTGGGACGGGTCGTCCAGGCCCTCGGCGGCCACGAGCACGCCCGCCCGAATCAGCTCCTCGTTGAAGCGGCCCACCGTCTCCAGCATCTCCTCGAAGGGCGTCTCCATCATCTTCGCGACGGACTCGTCCGTGCCCCGCATGATCAGCATGTACTTCGCCATCTCGGTCTCCTTGCTCGTGGGTCGCCTCTCGACCCTCTCCACCACAGGTCGAACGGCGCGGTCGCAGATCGACACGGTAGGCGGACTCGTACCGGATTTTCTTCGACGAGCGCCCACGCGGCACCCGGGCCCTGGTCGGGGTTTCGTGGTGATCGGACTCGACGGCGGCCGGGTCAGGCGCTGCGGAGCAGCGTCCAGGCCGGGGAGTCCGCCGGCGGGAGCGGGCGGACCTCCCACTCGGAGCGATCGGCCTGCTCGTCCCAGGACAGGACGTCGTCGTAGTACAAGCGATAGGCCCAGTACTCGGTGGATTCGTGGCAGACCAGGTCCGGGTAGGGCTCGAAGGTCAGCGGGCCCCACGACTCGTTGAGGCGGGCCACGGCCTCGGCGCGGTCGATGCCGCAGCGCGTGACCATCTCATCAGCGATCTCCGAGAAGAAGCTCCGCATCTCCTCGTCCGCTTCCATGAGGAACTCTCCGGCCACTGCGTTACCCCCGCTTCGACGTTGCCACTGATCCGTGCTGCTCCGGCGGGCGGTCGCCGGTCCGCTCCTTGATCATATTGATCGCGGCGCCGGCCGCCATGGGATCCGCCCCGCCGTCGCTCGGATCGGTGCGGCGCATCTCGCCGTCCGGCCGTCAGCGCGTCCCCGGGGCCGCCTGCCGGATGTCGGCCCGTGCCAGGGCGCCGGGTGCGAAGACGGCCGCGGCGACCCGTAGTTGCGGCACCAGGGCGGACCACAGCTCCTCCAGCAGCTCACCACGCTTCACCGCGGCCGTACGCACTTCGGTGAACGGCTCGCCCGTGGCGATCTCCTGCCCGTCCGAGCGGTAGGTGGTCATCAGCACGCCCTCGCCCGGCTCGAGGTCGCTGATCTGCAGGGTCATCCGGTTGGTGGCCGCGCGGTCGCCGCCACTGCGCCGCGCCGAACCGAACCAGACCGGGCCGCCGCCGCGCCCGTCGGCGACGACGGTCAGGCGCGGGGTGAAGATCGGCGGGTCCGGCTCGTAGTCCAGCCCGTCCAGGGCCAGGGCGGGAGTCTGGCCCACGGTGAGGCGGTTGGCGACCACGGCGATCTGCTCCCCGTTGCCGAAGACCAGCCAGTCTCCGGTCTGGCGGGCAGCGACGTAGTGGCGCAGGTGGTCCGGTGCGCGGGTGTCATCCGATGGGGCGACGATCAGTTCACCCTGTGGGGTGCGATGCAGGGTGCGGGCCTGGGATGCGGGGCTGCGTCCGGTGAGGAAGTACGCGCCGAGCGTGCTGCCGTCACCGGTCCGGCACCACAGCACACCGCGCCCGGGGTAGTGGTTGCCCTTCAGCACCTCGCTCAGCATGCTCGACATGACCAACACCCCTTCGATTCAGAACGCCTGACGCCACATCAGCCGGCCTATGCGCACGTCTTGGTCAGTTCCCCCGCCGCGGCGGCCACCGGCCCGAGATCGGGGTGCTTGCCGTCCGCCATGGCCTGCTGGGCGTTCTGCACGGCCTTGGAAAGGTCGTCGGCGGCCTTGGCGCTCTGCGGCCCGGCGTGGAGCTTTCCGGCGTCGTCGCTCAGCTTCTTGAGCGCGTCGGAGGTGCGTTGACGACGTGCCTGGTCGGTCAACTGGCCGACGTTGGTGGCCGAATCCTCCAGGTCCTGCACATCACCGGTGATCGTGATGGCCGTCTTGCCGCAGCTCACCACCTGCTTGCCGTCGCAGCCGACGAGCGCCGCGCCCGCCAACGCCAACACCGCGGCCACGCCGACGATCCGGCCTATCCCCACTGCCATCCCTGTTCTCCTCCCCCTGGTGGCTGCCGGTTCCGGGCGTGCTACGCCGCCCTGGTGGTGGTGATCTGCGAGGCGGTGTCGATCACTTCGTCCAGCACCTCTCGGGAGCGCACCAATTCGGTGATCATGCGGTTGATGCGCTCGCGCTCGGCGGTGAGCTCGTCCACCAGCTCCGGGGTCGCGACCTCATTCGGGCGACCGTCCGCGTCCCTCATGCAGGGCAGCAGTTGGGCGATCTTCTTGCTGTTGAGGCCGGCCGCGTAGAGCGTCTGGATCCGCACCACCCGGTCCACCGCCCACTCCCCGTAGTCCCGGTGGCCGCCGGGCGTGCGCTCGGCCCGCAGCAGTCCCTGGGTCTCGTAGTAGCGCAGGGACCGCTCGCTCACCCCACTGCGCCGGGCCAGTTCACCGATCCGCATGTCCCCACTCCCACCTGATGCCGTTTCAACTCGATTGTGGCACCGACGCTTGAGGTTGAAACCGCCACTCGTCCTTGAACCTGACACTGGTGGCAACTTCTACCATGCTGCGGTGAGCGAGCGCACCGTTCACGCCAACGTCCGCGTCAACGGAGGAGAGAGCGATGAGTGACCTGACCGGCAAGGTGGCACTGGTGACCGGTGGCAGCCGCGGGATCGGCGCGGCGATAGCGAAGCGACTGGCCGACGAGGGCGCGGCAGTGGCACTGACCTACGTCCGGGCGGCTGAGGAGGCCCGCCAGGTCGTCAAGCAGATCGAGGCGGCCGGCGGCAAGGCCGTCGCCATCCAGGCCGACCTGACGCAGCCGACCGCCGCGGCGGCCGCCGTGGAGCAGACGGTGCGGGAGTTGGGCCGCATCGACGTCCTGGTGAACAACGCCGGATTCCTCACCTACGGCCCGCTGGCCGAGGTGTCCGCCGAGGAGCTGGACCGGGTGCTGGCGGTGGACGTCCGCTCGGTGTTCCTGGCCGCCCAGGCCGCCGCCAACCACATGGCCGACGGCGGTCGGATCATCAGCATCGGCTCGTGCTTCAACGGGCGGGTGCCGTTCCCGAACTTCGTGCTGCAGGCGACGGCCAAGTCCGCGCTCATCGGGCTGACCAAGGGGCTCGCCCGCGAGCTGGGCCCGCGCGGCATCACCGCCACCGTCGTCGACCCGGGCCCGATCGACACCGACATGAACCCGGCGGACGGCGACAGCGCCGAGGTCCAGCGCTCCCTCACCGCCCTGGGCCGGTACGGCGAGGCCGACGACATCGCCAACGCGGTGGCCTACCTGGCCGGCCCCGGCGGCCGCTACGTCACCGGCACCGCCCTCGCCGTGGACGGCGGCTACAACGCCTGACGACGTGGGCCGCACACGGCGCCGCGGGTGCCCACCAAGGCGGGGCGGGCACCCGCGGCGTCATGGCGTGCCGCCGCCCGGACGATGCTCCCGCGGACCTCAGTCCTTGAACGTCCCGCCCTCCGCCGCGATCCGCTCCAGCATCGCCGGCGGGGCGAACCGCTCGCCGTACTGGGCGGCCAACTCGCGGGCCCGCGCGGCGAACCCGGCCGGGCCGCCCCGGTAGCCGTTGATGTACTGCAGCACGCCGCCGGTCCAGGCCGGGTAGCCGATGCCCAGGATGGAGCCGACGTTGGCGTCGGCGACGGAGGTCAGCACGCCCTCCTCCAGGCAGCGCACGCTGTCCAGCGCCTCCGCGAAGAGCATCCGCTCCTTCAGGTCCTCGAACGGGACCTCGACGTCGGGGCGGGTGAAGTGCTCGCGCAGGCCCGGCCAGAGGCGGCCCCGCTTGCCGTTCTCGTCGTACTCGTAGAAGCCGGCGCCGCCGCTGCGCCCGGGCCGGTCGAACTCCTCGACCATCCGGTCGAAGACGACCTCCGCCGGGTGCGGCTCCCACACCCCGCCGACCTCCTCGACCGCGCGGCGGGCCTCGCCGCGGATCTTGCGGGGCAGCGTCAGCGTCAACTCGTCCAGCAGGGACAGCACCTTCGCGGGGTACCCGGCCTGGGCGGCCGCCTGCTCGATCGAGGCCGGCTCGACGCCCTCCGCCACCATGGCGACGCCCTCGTTGAGGAACTGGCCGATCACCCGCGAGGTGAAGAACCCGCGCGAGTCGTTGACCACGATCGGGGTCTTGCCCAACGTCCGCACCAGGTCGAAGGCGCGGGCCACCGCCTCCTCGCCGGTCCGGGTGCCGCGGATGATCTCGACGAGCGGCATCTTGTCGACCGGCGAGAAGAAGTGCAGGCCGATGAAGTCGGCGTCCCGCTCGACTCCCTCCGCCAGCAGGCTGATCGGCAGCGTGGAGGTGTTGGAGCAGAGCAGCGCGTCCGGCGCGACGACGCCTTGCACCTCCTGGAAGACCTTGTGCTTGAGCTCGACGTTCTCGAAGACGGCCTCGATCACCGCGTCGCAGCCCGCCAGGTCGGCGACGTCCGCGGTGGCCGTGATCCGGCCGAGCAGCTCGTCACGCTGCTCCGCCGTGCTCCGGCCGCGCGCGACCGCCTTGTCCAACAGCTTGGCGGAGTACGCCTTGCCGTGCTCGGCGGCCTCGACGGTCACGTCCTTGAGCACGACCTGGAGCCCTGCCTTGGCGCACGCGTAGGCGATGCCCGCGCCCATCATCCCGGCGCCCAGCACGGCGACCTTGGACACCTGCCGCTCGGGCACCCCGGTCGGCCGGGAGGCACCGGCGTTGACCGCCTGCATGTCGAAGAACAGCGCCTGGATCATGTTCTTGGCGGTCTGGCCGGTCGCCAACTCGGTGAAGTAGCGCGCCTCGATGACCATCGCGGTGTCGACGTCGACCTGGCTGCTCTCCACCGCGGCGGCCAGCACGTTGCGCGGCGCGGGGTACGGCGCGCCGTTCAGCTGCTTGCGCAGGTTGGCGGGGTAGGCCGGGAGTTGGGCGGCCAGCGCGGGCGTCGAGGGAGTACCGCCCGGGATCTTGTAGCCCTTGACGTCCCACGGCTGCTGGGCGGTCTCGTGGGCCAGCACCCAGGCCCGCGCCTTGGCGAGCAACTCGTCCTGACTGCCCGCCAGTTCGTGGATCAGGCCGGCCTCGACCGCGGCCGCCGGGCGGTACTGGCGGCCGGTCAGCAGCCACTTCAGCAGCGCGTCCGCCAGGCCGAGCAGCCGCACGGTGCGCACCACACCGCCGCCGCCCGGCAGCAGGCCCAGGGTCACCTCGGGGAACCCGATCTTGCTCTTCGGCGTGTCCAGCGCGATCCGGTGGTGGCAGGCCAGCGCCAGCTCCAGGCCACCGCCCAGCGCACTGCCGTTGATCGCGGCGACCACCGGAACGCCCAGCGTCTCCAGGGTGCGCATGGCCTGCTTCAGCTTCAGCGACCCGGCGAGGAACTCCTCGGCCTGGTCGGGCCGGACGGCGGAGAGCATCCGCAGGTCGCCACCGGCGAAGAAGGTCTTCTTGGCGGAGGTGAGGATCACGCCGCGCAGGCCCTCGGTCGCGGCCAGGTGCGCCACGACCTCCTGGAACTGCTCGGTGAAGCGGGAGTTCATGGTGTTGACGGACTGGTCCGGGTCGTCGAGGACGAGGGTGACGATCCCCTCCTCGTCCTGCTCCCAGCGGATCACGGTCGGCTCGCTCATAACAGGTGGCTCCAGTAAGTCGAGTGAGGGGGACGTCAGATGCGCTCGACGATGGTGGCGATGCCCATGCCGCCGCCCACGCAGAGGGTGGCCAGGCCGTAGCGGAGCTCGCGGCGCTCCAGCTCGTCGATCAGGGTGCCGAGGATCATCGCGCCGGTCGCACCCAGCGGGTGGCCCAGTGCGATCGCACCGCCGTTGACGTTCACCTGCTCGTGCGAGAAGCCGAGTTCGCCCATGAAGCGCAGCACCACCGAGGCGAACGCCTCGTTGATCTCGACCAGGTCGATGTCGGCGGCGGTCAGGCCGGCCTTGGCGAGCGCCTTGCGGGTGGCGGGGGCCGGGCCGGTGAGCATGATGGTGGGCTCGGAGCCGGAGACCGCCGCCGAGACGATCCGGGCGCGCGGGCGCAGCCCGTAGCGCTCACCGATCTCCCGGTTGCCGATCGCCACCAGCGAGGCGCCGTCGACGATGCCGGAGGAGTTGCCGGCGGTGTGCACGTGGTCGATCTGCTCGACCCAGTGGTACTTCTGCAGTGCCACCGCGTCGAAGCCGCCCATTTCGCCGATGGTCGCGAAGGCGGGCTTGAGGGCGGCCAGGGTCTCGACCGTGGTGCCCGGGCGCAGGTACTCGTCGCGCTCCAGCACCACCAGGCCGTTGCGGTCGCGCACCGGCACCACCGAGCGGTCGAAGAGGCCGTCGGCCTGGGCCTTGGCGGCGCGGGCCTGGGACTCGGCCGCGTAACCGTCCACGTCGGTGCGGGAGAAGCCGCCGATGGTGGCGATCAGGTCGGCACCGATGCCCTGCGGCACGAAGTTGACCTCGAACGAGGTCATCGGGTCCATCATCCAGGCCCCGCCGTCGGAGCCCATCGGCACCCGGGACATCGACTCGACGCCGCCGGCCAGCACCAGGTCCTCGAAGCCCGAACGGACCTTGGCCGCGGCCAGGTTGACCGACTCCAGGCCGGAGGCGCAGAAGCGGTTCTCCTGCACGCCGGCCACGGTGTCGGGCAGGCCGGCGGCGATGGCCGCGATCCGGGCGATGTCGGAGCCCTGGTCGCCGTGCGGGCTGACCACGCCGAGCACGATGTCGTCGATCGCGGCCGGGTCGAGGTCGGGCAGCCGGTGGCGCATCTCGCGGATCAGCCCGACCACCAGGTCGATCGGCTTGGTGCCGTGCAGGGCACCACCTGCCTTGCCGCGTCCGCGCGGGGTGCGGATCGCCTCGTAGACGTACGCTTCGGTGCTCACGATGGCCTCTCTGAAGGGTCGGGACGGTCAGCGGGGTCGAGTGCGGGAACGCCCCAGTCGCGGGCGACTTCGGCGGTGTCGGCGCCGGGGCGGCCGGGCGGGCGCCGCAGTGTGCCGGGGGTGGCGGAGAACCGCGGGGCGGGGGCGGGCTGGGTGACGCCGTGCCGGGTCGGGTAGGTGCCGCGGGCCACCAGGTGCGGATCGGCGGCAGCCTGACGCAGCGTCAGCACCTCGGCGACGCAGGCGTCCGAGCCGGCGAAGACGGTGCGCCACTCGGCGCTGGTGCGGGCGGCGAAGCGGGTGGCGATCAGCGCGCGCAGTTCGGGCCAGCGGTCCGTCTCGTACTGGCCGGGCGCGTCGGCCGGCAGCTCCAGCAGGCGGGCGAACTCGGCGTAGAACTGCGGCTCCAGCGCGCCCACCGCGAAGTGCCCGCCGTCGCTTGCCTGGTAGACCGCGTAGCAGGGGGCGCCGCCGTCCAGCAGGTTGACGCCGCGGCGGTCGTGCCAGCTGCCCTGGGCGAGCAACCCCCAGATCAGGGTGGCCAGGTGGGCGGTGCCGTCGACGATGGCGGCGTCCACCACCTGGCCGGTGCCGGTCGCGCGGGCGTGGTGCAGGGCGGCGAGCAGGCCGACCACCAGGTAGAGCGAGCCGCCCGCGAAGTCGCCGAGCAGGTTGGCGGGGACCGACGGCGGGCCGCCCGGCGGGCCGATCATGCCGAGCACGCCGGTGAGGGCGACGTAGTCGATGTCGTGGCCGGCGGTGGCGGCGAGCGGCCCGTCCTGGCCCCAGCCGGTCATCCGGCCGTAGACCAGGGCCGGATTGCGGGCCAGGCAGGCCTCGGGGCCGACACCCAACCGTTCGGCGACACCGGGCCGGTAGCCCTCGATCAGCAGGTCGGCCCGTTCCACCAGGGCCAGCACCCGGTCCAGCCCGGCGGGGGACTTGAGGTCGACCAGCACCGAGCGCTTGTTGCGGTTGGTCAGGTCGTACGCCGGATCCTGGGCCAGCGGCGAGCCGTTGGGGCGGTCGACCCGCACCACGTCGGCGCCGAGGTCGCCGAGCAGCATCGCGGCGAACGGCCCGGGCCCGATCCCCGCCAGTTCGACCACCCGGACGCCGGTCAGCGGCCCGGCCGCGCCGGCCGCCCCGGAACCGACCACGCGATCGCCTCCTCGCGAGCGTGACAGTGAAGCTGTAACACTGCGGATGGTATGCCGGTGACCGGCGAGTAACAAGAGCCCCGGGGCGCCCGGCCGGAGCGTCCCGGGCCCCTGCGGGCGAGCCCCCGGGACACCCCGTGCGAAGCGCCCCCGGGACACCCGTGCGAAGCGCCCGGGGGCGCCTGGCGGACGGGCCGCCGTGCCGGAGCCGCGACAACCGTGATCCCGGCATCGCGGCCGGTCAGCGGCGCGCCATAGGCTGATCAGTATGTCTGATCTGCTGACGGGTGTGGGCGCGCTGTGGCGCGGGCAGGTGTGGGTGGCGCGGCGGCCGCGCTGGTGGCTCTTCGGGCTGCTCCCGGCGCTGGTCGCGCTGGTGCTCGTCGGTGCCGCGCTGACCGCTCTCGCCTGGTGGGCGGGCGACATCGTCGACTGGGCCACCCCGTTCGCCGCGCACTGGAGTTCCGGGGAACGGGCGCTGCTGCGCGACACGGCCACCGCGCTGCTCATCGGCGTCGGGGCGCTGATCGCGATCGTCACGTTCACCGGCCTCACCGTGGCCATCGGGCAGCCGTTCTACGAGCGGCTGGTGCGCGCGGTGCTCCCGCCGCCGCCCGGGGCACCGGAGATCGGGATCGGCGACGCGCTGGCCGCCGCGCTGCGGATCGGATTCCGTACCGCGCTCTGCTCGGTCGGACTGTTCGCGCTCGGCTGCGTGCCGGTGCTCGGCCAGCTGCTGGCACCGGCGCTCGGGTTCTGCGTCGCCGGGTACTTCCTCACCGTGGAGCTCACCGGCATCGCCTTCGACCTGCACGGCGTGCCGCCCCGGGAGCGGCTGCGCGGTCGGCGGACGGCGGCGATCGGCTTCGGGCTGCCGCTGGTGCTGGCCTTCCTGGTCCCGTTCGCCACGGTGCTGCTGATGCCCGGCGCGGTGGCCGGCGCGGCGCTGCTGGTCGCGGACCGACCGCCGCGCCCGGAAAACCGGTTGCGGCCGCCCGTAGGCTCCTTCGAATGACGGCACCCGACACGCTCCTGGACTTGTACGACCGCCAGTTCCGCCGCAGTTCCGATGCCCACGGCAGGCTGCTGGAACACGACGGCGGCCCGCTGGTGCGCGGCGGCGGCGCAGGCAACATCCTCACCGGCCGCCGGCCCGGTCTCGGGGTGACGGGCGCCGAGTTGGACGAGTTGATCCGCCGCCAGGTCGCCGACGGCACGGCGGTGCACTGGCGGGTCCACGGCCACGACCGGCCCGCCGAGCTGGGCGAGCGGCTGCTGGCCGCCGGGTTCACCGCCAAGCGCCGCGGCACGGTGCTGGTCGGCGAGACCGCGGCCCTGACCGGTGAGGTGCCGCTGCCGGCCGGCGTGACGATCCGCCGGACCACCGACCCGTCGGACGCCGACCGGATCGCCGAGCAGCACACCGAGGTCTGGGGCGAGGACTTGAGCCGCCTCGCCAGGGTGCTCAAGGACCGGATGGCCAACCGGCCGGACAGCACCCCGATCCTGCTGGCCGAGGCCGCCGACGGCACCCTGGTGTGCAGCGCCTGGACGGTGCTGCGCGAGGACAGCGACTTCGCCGGCCTGGTCGGCGGCTCGACGCTGCGGGCCTGGCGGGGCCGCGGCATCTACCGTGCGCTGGTCGCCCACCGGGCCCGGATCGCCGAGCGGCACGGCTACCGCTACCTGCACGTGGAGGCCTCCGACGACAGCGCCCCGATCCTGCGCCGGCTCGGCTTCCAGGCGATCACCACGGTGACGCTGTACGACTGGACACCGCCGGCCTGACCCGGACCGGTCGCTCCGTGCCGGGGCCCCTCCCTCGGACGGGGGATGCGGAGATCAACCGAACGATTGACGCACCGTCGCCCGCCCCGGCCGTAGGGTCGGTCCCATGCGAACCTTGACGGCGTTCCTGGTGGGCCGCACGGCCCGGGTGCGGTGGGTGCACCTGGTGCTGGGCGGTGCGCTGCTGATGCCGTTCTGGATGCTCGGCACGGTGCTGGTCTCCACGGTGTACGCCGAGCCCGGCGGGAGCGCCCAGGCCGGTCCGTGGCGCGCCGTCCTGGCCCAGCTGCCGGCGGTGCTGGTGGCACTGCCGATGGCCTGGGTGGTCGCGTTGCTGCCGGTCGCCCGGGTGCTGCTGGCCACCGCCGCCCGGGCGCTGGCGGCCAGCCGCGCCGGAGAGTTCGCCCACACCCCGGCCGACAGCTGGGCGGCCCGGCGGCGCACCGCGCACTGGTTCGTGCTGCACCTACTGGTCGGCGGGGTGGTCAGCGGGCTGTCGCTGGCGATTCCGCCACTGGTGCTGCTGCTCTGCGTCTCACCGCTGGGATTCCTGGGCCATCCCGGGCTGGGGCTGGTCCACCAGGCCCTCGGCGCGCATCCGCCGCCCACTCCCCCGCTCGGCCTGGCGGTGCTGCTCGGGCTGCTGCTGGTCAGCGCGGGCGCCGGTGCGCTGCTGGCCCGCTGCGCCCCGGTGCTGCTCGGCCCGACGCCGGCCGAGCGGCTGGCCGCCGCGGAGCGCCGTTCGCTGGTCCTGGCGCAGCGCAACCGGCTGGCCCGGGAGCTGCACGACTCGGTCGGGCACGCACTCACCGCGGTGACCATCCAGGCCGGTGCGGCCCGCCGGGTGCTGCACCGTGATCCCGCGTTCGCCGAGGAGGCGCTGCTCGCCATCGAGGAGGCGGCCCGCACCGCCGTGGGTGAGCTGGACACCGTGCTCGGCATCCTGCGCGAGGACGCCGACGACGGCGCCGACCCACCGGCCGGCGCCCCCGGCAGCGAGGGCGCCCGCCACGCCACCGGCCCGACGCTGGCCTCGCTCGACCTGCTGGCCCGTCAGCTGGGGCTGGCCGGGGTGCCGGTGACGGTCCGGACTGGGCCGGGAGTGGCAGCGCTGCCCGACGCGCTCTCCCGGGAGGCCTACCGCATCGTGCAGGAGGGGCTGACCAATGTGCTGCGCCACGCCGGCTCGGTGCCGGCCGTGCTGACGCTCGACATCGACCGAGGACGGCTGACCGTGGAACTGACCAATCCGGTGGGCGCCGGGCGCCCGAGCCGGCCCGGCGGCGGGCGCGGGCTGCGCGGAGTGGCCGAACGCGCCGCCGCGCGCGGCGGCGGCTGCGAGAGCGGCCGCACGGCCGACGGGGGCGGCTGGCGGCTCGCGGTCTGGCTGCCGGTGGAGGTGGCGGCGGCATGACCGGCATCGGCACCGACCCGCCCGCCACGGCCGCCACGGCCGTGCGCGTGGTGCTCGCCGACGATGAGCGGCTGGTCCGGCTCGGCCTGCGGGTGGTGATCGACTCCGAGCCGGACCTCACGGTGGTCGGCGAGGCGGCCGACGGCAGTGAGGTGGTGCCACTGGTGCGTGAGACGGCACCGGACGTCGTGCTGATGGACGTCCGGATGCCCCAGGTGGACGGGATCCGGGCCACCGAACTGATCCTGGCCGCGGTGCCGCAGCCGCCGCGGATCCTGGTGGTCACCACCTTCGAGCACGATGACTACGTCTACCAGGCCCTGCGGGCCGGGGCCGCCGGGTTCCTGCTGAAGCGCGCCGGCGCGGAGGAGATGGTGCAGGCGGTGCGGTTGCTGGCCCGCAGCGACTCGCTGCTCTACCCGACCGCCATCCGCGAGCTGGTCGCCGCCCACCGCAGCGCGTCCGGCGGCTCCAGCCTCCCGGGGGGCGGCCCGGGCCCCACCGGCAAGGGCCGCGGCGGGCCGATCGGCCGGCTCACCGAGCGCGAGGGGCAGGTGCTGCGGCTGATGGCGACCGGCCTGAACAACGGGGAGATCGCAGCGGAGCTGGTGGTCAGCCCGGAGACCGTCAAGTCCCATGTGGCCGGCGTCCTCGCCAAACTGGGCGCCCGCGACCGGACCCAGGCGGTGATCATCGCCTATGACTCGGGCTTCGTCCTGCCGAAATGACCACCGGGTCGGCATCGACCCGACCCGCCAACGCCCCCACCGCTAAGGCCCCCGACCGCCGGCGCCCGGTCTGCGGTGGTGGCCCGTCGGGGTGGGCCCGGACGTCGTCAGATCCGCCAGGCGCGGATCCGGTCGGCCGCCGCGAAGATGTCGGCCTCGGCCGCCGCGACGTCGCGGGCCAGCTCCACCAGCGCACCGTACGGCGGGTCGATGCCCTCCTTCGCGGCGTGCATGTAGGCCGCCGTCGCCATGCAGGCGTAGAGGTTGTTGCGCACCGGCAGCGGCCGCAGCAGCACGATGGTGTGCATCAGGGCGGCCGCGCACCAGGCCGGGTCGGCGTCGTGGCCGAGTTGCGCGGTGTTCACCCGGTGCCGGGCGACGGCGGCCTGCAGGGCGGAGTAGTCCCGCACGCTCAGGTCCTCGGGCGAGGCCTGCTCCTGGACGTCGAGCAACCAGCGGATGTCGACGTGCAGCATGCTCACGCCGCAGCGCGCTTGGCGGCCGGGGTGTCCTCGGGGAAGGCGGCGTCGAACTCCTCCAGGTGCGCGTTCCAGAACGCCACCGCGTGGTTGACGAAGGTTCGACGCTGCTGCTCACGCACGCTCAGGTCATGCACGTACGCCTTGACGCTCTTGCCGTCTGCCGCGGCGGCCTCGCGGATCGCGGCCAGTTCCGCCTCGGTGTACTCGATGTTGAGTGCTGGCATGCGCTCAGGGTATCGGAGGGGTACCAGCCCCGGGGGGCGATCGAACTTTCTCGCGACAGCCTGCAACAGGCCCGTTGACCCGGCGCGTTAGCCAGGCATGAAGCACTCACCGACCAGCGGACCGGCCGCCTCGGGCCCGCCCGATTTCCTGGAGTTCGCCGCAGCCCGCGGCGGGCACCTCTTCAAGACGGCCTATCTGCTCACCGGTGGCGACCGGCACCTGGCCGAGGACCTCGTACAGGAGGCACTCAGCCGGCTGTTCGTGCGCTGGCGGCGGGTGCGCAAGGTGGAGAATCCGGCCGGCTACGCACAGACGGTGCTGGTCAACGCCTTCCTCTCGCTGCGCCGCCGACGCAGCAGCAGCGAGCGGGTGACCTTCGAGTTCCCCGAGGTGGCCGTCACCGACACCGACCCGACTCTCCGACTCACCCTGCTGCGCGCGCTGCAGGACCTCTCCACCTCGGACCGCGCGGTCCTGGTGCTGCGGTACTGGGAGGACCGCAGCGTCGAGGAGACGGCAGCCGCACTGCAGTTGAGCCCCACCGCCGTCCGGTCACGCGCCCACCGGGCGCTCAACCGGATGCGGGCCCTGCTCGGCGACAGCCTCGCCGACCAGGCCGCGGGCGGCAGCCCGCGCTGAGCGCGGATCCGCCCCGCTTAGGCGGATTTCGACCACGTCCTGACAGATTTGATCAGAAAGCAGGCCACAGCAATGCCTTTTGAAGATGACTTCAGCAATGCCCTGCGGGAGGCGGCCGACGCCTCCGAGCCGCCGCCGGTCCAGCTGATGGCCGCCGGCGCCGCCCAGCGCGGCCGTCGCACCAAGCGCCGCCGCGCCATTCTCACCGCGACCGCCTCGGTGGCGGTGCTGGCCGTCGCCGGCACCTTGGCCGTCCAGTCGCCCCCGGCCTCTTCGCACTCCGCGGTCACCGACCTGAGTGCGGCGGCCTCCGTCAGCGCCTCGGCCTCCGTCGATCCGAAGCCGGTGACCGGCGATCAGATGCTGGCCCTGTTCAAGTCCAAGCTGCCCGCCGGCCTCCAGCTGAGCGCACCACGGAGTCAGGGTACCGAGCAGAACGACGCCGGCGCCGTCCAGATGGCACTGGCCGCCTACACCGCGGCCGACGGCCAGGGCAAGGGCACGGTGGAGATCACCGTCACACGGCAGAAGGCCGACCTCAACACCAAGGACCTGGCCTGCGATTCGACCTGGCAAGGCTGCACCCGCACCCGCCAGGCCGACGGCAGCTACCTGCGGTTGGACCTGCCGCCCAAGGCCGACGGATCGCACCCCGACCAGGGCGCCGCAGGGTCGCAGCTGTGGGCCGTGCAACTGCAGCGGCCCGACGGCACCGTGGTGACGGCCAGTTCGAGCAACATCCCCGCCCCGGGGCAGGGCTCCACGATGGCGAACGGCCCGTTCCTGACGGCCGACCAGCTCAAGGCGCTTGCCCTCGATCCGGTCTGGCCGCAGGTGGGCGCCGCGCTCGGCGCCCCGCATGACGTCCCGGACACGAAGGGGTCGCCCACCGAGGACTGGGTGGGGCTGCCGTACGACGACATCCTGCGCACCGCCGCGCCGCTGCTGCCGTCCGGCCTCACCGAGCAGCAGATCCCCGGCGTCGCGAAGGATGCCGGTTTCGGCTCGTTCCTGGTCGACGACGGCCACGGCAAGAGCCTGATCCGGGTGGCTGTGGAGGACTGGAGCGTCTACAAGCAGAACCCGTTCGACCCGCCGATCGACGGCGAGTTCACCAACGCCGCCGTCCTGCCGAACGGCGACAAGCTGATCTCCGGCACCGACAGCCACTACAAGGGCGAGGTCCGCAACTTCGCCGAGGTCCTGACCCCGCAGCACCTGATGGTCGTCGTCGAATCGTTCAACGGCACGTCCTTCACCGCCGACGAGGTCACCCGCAGTCAGCCCGCGCTGTCCGTGGACCAGGTCAAGGCGATCGCCACCAGCCCGACCTGGCACGGCCCCGCGAAGTAGCACCTGGCGAGGGAGCAGGGTGCGCCGGTCCGCCGCGGGGGCGGACCGGCGCCTCCGGTGTACCTCTCCTACATCGGATCCACCTGCCGCAGCCCCTCCGCGTCCAACTGCAGCCACCGGGTCAGCCCGAGCCGCCGCAGGAACCGCACGTCATGGCTGACCACCAGGAACGCACCGCGGTACGACTCCAGCGCCTCGGTGAGCTGGCGCATGCTGGCCAGGTCGAGGTTGTTGCTGGGCTCGTCGAGCAGCAGCAACTGCGGCGGCGGGTCGGCGAGCAGCAGCGCCGCCAGGGTGGCGCGGAACCGCTCGCCGCCGGAGAGCGTGCCGGCCGGCTGGTCGGCCCGCCGCCCCCGGAACAGGAACCGCGCCAGCCGGGCCCGCACCAGGTTGTCGCTGATCCCGGGCGCCAGCGCCTTGACGTTGTCCACCACGCTGAGCTTGTCGTCCAGCAGGTCGAGCCGCTGCGGCAGGTACCGGATGGTCACCGGGGTGAGCATCTCTCCACCGAGCGGTGTGAGTTCACCGGCGATGGTGCGCAGCAGGGTGGTCTTGCCGGCGCCGTTGCCGCCGACCAGGCCGACCCGTTCGGGGCCGCGCAGGGTCAGGTCGACGGTGCCGCCGTGTGCCAGCGCGACGTCTGCCATCCGCAACACCGTGCGCCCCTCGGGGACTTCGGTGCGCGGCAGGTCGATCCGGATCTCGGCATCCTCGCGGAACGCCTCCTCCGCGGCGACCAGCCGCTCCTGCGCGTCGGCCAGCCGGTCGGCGTGCAGGTTGCGGTGCTTGCCCGCGGAGACCTGGGCCTGCCGCTTGCGTTCGCCCATCACGATCTTGGGCTCCCGCTTGTTCTCGTACATCTTCTTGCCGTACCGCGCCCGCCTGGCCAACTTCACTTGGGCCTCGGCGAGTTCGCGTTTCTGCCGCTGCACATCGCTCTCGGCGACCCGGACCATCCGCTCGGCCGCCTCCTGCTCAACGGCGAGCGCGGCCTCGTACTCCTCGAAGTTGCCGCCGTAGAAGGTGACTTCGCCGTCCCGCAGGTCGGCGATCTGGTCCACGTAGGAGAGCAGCTCCCGGTCGTGGCTGACGATCACCATGACCCCGGAGTAGCTCTCCACCGCCTCATAGAGCCGGGCGCGGGCGGAACGGTCCAGGTTGTTGGTCGGTTCGTCCAGCAGCAGCACATCGGGGCGGTCCAGCAGCAGGGCGGCCAGGCGGAGCAACACCGCCTCGCCGCCGGAGAGTTCGCCGACGGTCCGGTCCAGCCCGAGCTTGCCCAGGCCGAGCTTGTCCAAGGTGGCCGCGGCCCGCTCCTCGACGTCCCAGTCGTCGCCGAGCACGGCGAAGTGCTCCTCGGCGACGTCCCCGGACTCGATGGCCCGCAGCGCCTCCCGGCGGGCCCGGATGCCGAGCGCCTCGTCCACCCGAAGACCGGTATCCAGCGCCAAGTCCTGCGGGAGGTAGCCGAGTTCGCCACCGATCCGGACCGATCCGGCGGTCGGGGTGAGCTCGCCGGCCAGCAGCCGCAGCAGGGTGGACTTGCCGGCCCCGTTGAGGCCGATCAGACCGGTCCGGCCGGGACCGACGGCGAGGTGGAAGTCCTCCAGCACGGGCTTGCCGTCGGGCCACTCGAAGCTGAGGTCGGTGCAGAGGATCGCGGTGGTGGGTGATGCCATGGGGGCCTCCTGCGAGGTTGCGCGAGTGTGGGAACGAGCAACACGGGAGACACCGCGAGGAGGGCGAGGCGAGGGCAGCGGAACGGAAGGCATCCCACACGGGGACGGGCTCCACACCGAGATCGCAGGCACGCTCCATGATCCGCGCGAATACCCAGCGCGAGAGCGGTGTCTCAGGACCTCAGTAGAGCAACGGCCTTCTCCATACCTTCCGGCGAACCAACGACAGCAACGGTACGTCCGGTCCGCCGGACACGCAAAGGGTTTTCCCGGGGTGGTGCGCGCGCCGGCTCGACCGCCGGTCGTCACCGGCGCGCCACCCGTGCCGAATGCGCGCCGGCCCTAGCGGATGCCGCCCGCCACCGCCTCCCGTGCGGCCGCCGCCAGGCCGCTGGTCCACGGGTCCCCATGGCCCGGCAGGACGGTGCCGACCTCGTACCCGGCGATCTTCTCCAGCGAGGCCAGCGCCGCGCCGCTGTCCTGGGTGAAGGCACGGCAGATGACGCACGGTCCGACCCGTCCGACCACCGAGTCGAGGGTGACCAGTGCGTCGCCGGTGAAGGCGGTGGCGGCGCCCGGGAAGAGGTAGCTGGTGCTGCCACGCGTGTGCCCCGGCGTGTGAACGGCCAACGGAGCCCCGGGCAGATCGAGTTGGCGGTCGTCGCTGAAGGTCCGCAGCTGCCGTACCGCCGGGGTGCGCAGGGCTCCCGAGCGGGCCAGGTGCAGCGGCGGGCGCAGCGCGCTCGGGCGGCGGACCGCGTAGCCGAGCAGGGACCGCTCCGGCTTCCAGACCTTGGTGAGCCTGCGCGGCTCGGCCAGGATCGGCGCGTCCGACTCGTGCACCCAGACCTCGGCGCCGGCAGCCACCCGGACGCGTTCGGCCAGGCCGACGTGGTCGGGGTGGCCGTGCGTGATCAGCACCGCCGCGATGTCGGTGATCGGCCGGTCGATCCGGCGCAGGGTGTCGAGCAGACGGTCCCAGTGCGCGGGCAGTCCGGCGTCGACCAGCACCAGGGCCGGACCGGCGTCGACGAGGTAGAAGTTGACCAGTTGGTCGCCCAGCCGGTGGACGGTCGGGACGGAGGCGGTGGCGGAAGAGGTGAAGTCGGTCATCGTGCTCACCGGCCCAGCTCGATGCCGGTGCCGGGCAGGGCGGCGATCTGCTCGGCGCCGAGCAGCCGCGCCGCCGTCCAGGCGCCCGGCGCCGGGGCGTCGAGCAGCCTGGTCGCGGTCGCGGCGGCCAGCGCCGCGGTGAATGCGAACCCCTCGCCCGTGCGCAGCTCGGCCGTGTGCCGCCGCCCGTCCACATCGTTGATCTCCGCGTAGCCGTAGGAGCGGCCGTCCGGCTCGCCGGCGCCGCGCGGCACGGCGTACGCGGTGATGTCGGGCGCGCCGCTGGCCTGCCGCGCCGCCTCCAGATCGCCCACCGGCACCGGGATGACGGTGCGCGGCGCACCGCCGAAGACGAGCGTGGTGGCGCCGTTGCCGAGCGGGGCGCGCACCAGCTCGCCGGCGCGGTACGTGGTGGCGCCCTCGGCAGCGGCCGCGGCGACGGTGCTGCGCACGCCCTCGGTGTCGTACGCGCTGCCGGCGGCGGAGGCGACCACCACGCGGGCGGCGCGGATGCCCGGTTCGAGCAGCGCCAGGACCAGCGCCTCGGTGGCAGCCGGACCGAACCCGGCTCCGGTCACCAGCGCCACACCCCGCCGGCGCGCCTCGGCGTCCCGGTCGAGCACGGCGCGCACGGCGGCGCGCTCGTTGGCGAGGTCCAGGTACGGCGTGCCGGCGGCCAGGCAGGCCGCCATCACCGGCGGCGCCAGTCGGGCGAACGGGCCGACCGTGTTGACCAGCACCCGCCCCGCCGCCGCCATCGCGGCCAGCGAGTCGGGGTCCGCGAGGTCCACGGCCAGCACGGAGACCGCGTCACTGTCGAGCCGCGCCGCGGCCTCGCCGAGTCGGGCGGCGTCCCGGCCGGCGAGTGCCACCCGCGCGCCCTGCCGCACCAGGTGGTCCGCGATCAGGGTGCCGGTGGTACCGGACGCGCCGAGTACGACGAAGTCATTTCGCATGGTCATGCCCTTCCGCTGGGAGTGGAACCCGTCGATGGGTGAAATCATGACACAACATCGATGTCATGTCATCAATGTCGCTGCATCAATGTCGTGTCATTGATATGCTGACTCCACACCGAGGCCACGCCGAGCGAAGCGAGGGACAGCCCATGACCGCCGACCGCAGCCACCCCACCCGGGCCGCCCGCGACGAACTGCGCTACCTGCTCCTGGCCGCGCAGCGCGAGGGCAGCCGCAGGCTCGGCGACGCCCTGCGCCCGCTGGGCCTGACCCCCTCCCAGGCCGAAGTGCTCGACGTCCTGACGGCCCATCAGCCCATCACCCTGGCCGCCCTCGGCCGGCTCCTCGTCTGCGAACAGGGCAGCCCGAGCCGCCTGGTCGACTCCCTGGTCCAACGCGACCTGGTCAGCCGCGTACCGCACCAGCAGGACAAGCGCGCCGTCCTGATCGAACTCACCGACACCGGCAGCGCTCTGGCCGCCCAACTCGGCGAGGCCACCGGCCGCCTCACCGCCGAGATGGCCGGCCGCTTGTCCCCGCAGGACGTCGACACGCTCACCGCACTGCTGCACACCCTGCTCGACGGCAGCGAGGTCCTGGAGGGCATCCGCAGCCGCTTCCCCCACTGAGACCCGCGAGGGCGACGATCGAGCAGCGCCCCGAGCACCGGCGGGCCGCAGTCGTGAGCATCCTGCGTTGGGCGCTGCCCAGGGGCACGGTCCCGACGGCGACTGCGGTGAGGCGGTCCAGCGGTCGACCGTTCAGCCTGACAACGGCGCGGGGCTGAGCGTCAGCGACCCCTCCGACCGCTTCGACCGCTTCGAGCGCTTCGAGCGCTTCGAGCGGGAGGGGGAGGCGACCGCGACCCGGGCGCTGTCGGGCGCCGCCCCGTACTTCGCCGAGGCCGCCCACCAGGACAAGGCGTCCCTGACCAGCGCCCGGCGTCCCGACCCGGGGCCCGGCACGACGGCGGACGACCACACCGGCTTCGACCCGTTCGGCCCGGACATCGACCTCGGTTCGGCTCGGACTGAACCGCCGGGCTTCAGCGTGGCGTCGATCGTCGCCTGTCCGCTGCTCCTTGGTCGCCTCGGCCCGGTGGTCTTGCCGACGTTCGTGACGGGGGCCCGGCGCTCAGAGCGCGAGCCACCGCCCGTCCTCGAACTCGGCGGGCACCTCGTCCACCCAGGGGTCGATGCCGCGCCGCTCCAACTCTGCGAACCAGCGGTCCCGTTGTGACTCGGGCAGCCGCCGGCCGCACCATGGGCAGAACTCGATCCCGATGATCGACGCACCGCCGTCATGGATGATCAGCCCGTACTCCTGGTACTTGGCGGCGAAGTGGACGAGGGCGTCGGGACACTCGAACGGGTCGTCGTGCTGGTCGCACTGCCGGCCGGCGTGGTACGTCATGGTTTCGCAGCAGTGGTGGGCCATGGCCTCGACTCCTGGTCGATCGTCACGTGGTCGACGTCGAAGTAGACCACGGCCGGAACGCACCTCGAGTCCCGGCTCAGTCGAAGGCACCCCGGAGGAACTCGGTGACCTCCGTCCGTGCGGCCTCGGCGGGCTGCCCCACCACGCCGGGCAGGCTGAGGAAGGCGTGCCCGGCGTCCGGGTACTCGGTGAGCCGCACCGACGTCCCGGCCGCGCGCAGGCGTTCGGCGTAGCGGCGGCCGTGGTCGGCGAGCGGGTCACGGGCCGGCAGCACCACCAGCGCCGGGGCGAGACCGCTCAAGTCGTCGGCGTGCAGCGGTGAAACAGCACCCGGGTCAGCACCAGGCAGCACGGCCAGGCGCTGGATCAGGCGCAGTTGGGGCACGGTGAGCGTCGGGCTCTGGGCGTACTCGGTGATCGAGGGGTGGTCGAACATCGCCTCGGTCACGTCGACGACGGGGTTGACCAGCACCTGCGCCCTCAAGTCCAGGCCGGCCCCGCGGGCCCGGGTGGCGGCCAGCGCGGCGATCAGACCGCCGCAGCTCTCACCGAAGACGGCGACGCGCGCCGGATCGATGCCCAACTCCTCAGCGTGGCGCACCACGTGGGAGAGCTCCTGCCAGCCGTCGTCGACCGCCGCCGCCAGCGGGGTGTCCGGGGCGAGCAGGCGATGTTCCACCGAGACGACCACGGCGGGCAGCCGGGCGGCGAGGTGGCTGTTGACCCAGTCACTCTGCACCGCCGTGCCCACGAACCCGCCCCCGTGCACGTGCACCACCACGGGCAGGTCACCGTGCTGCTCGGCCGACGTCGGCCGGTGCACCCGGACCGGGAGGCGGCGGCCCGGCAGCGCCAGCTCCTGCCAGTCGATCACCGCCTCCGGGTCCGGCTCCCCGGTGAACGCACGCATCGCCGGCGATGCCCGCCTGCGGTTCTCCCTCTCCCGGTAGGCGGCCAGTTCCCCGGCGCTCATCGCCACCCAGTCCGGCTGTTCCGCTAATGCCTGGCTCATGTCGTCTCCGGTCGCGTAGTTTCGATACCTGAGGTTTCGATACCTAAGGTAGCGTAACGAGCTACCCTGGGGAAATGCCTTCTTCCCCCCGGCCTCCCGGCCGCCCGCGCACCGGCGTCACCACCGAGGTCTTCGCCGCCACCCTGCGCACCGTCCAGGAGTTCGGCTACGCCCGTGCCACCGTGGAGCGCATCGCCGCCAGGGCCGGAGTCGCGAAGACGACGGTCTACCGCCGCTGGCCCTCCAAGGGCGAGCTGATCGTGGACTGCCTGCTCGACGCGTTCGGGCCGGCGCCCCTCGAGAAGGACGCCGGCCGGGCCGAGCTCATGTCCACGACCATCCGCTGGATCGCGGCGAAGATCGGCGAGCCCGGGGTGGGCGACGCCTTCGCCGGCGTCTTCAGCGACGCCGTCAGCGACCCGGCCCTGCGGGAGGTCCTGGCCGCGCGCTTGCAGGAGCCCTACCGGCTCGCCCTGCTGAGCGCGCTCGACGAGCCCTCGCAGCGGGTCCTGTTCTTCATCGACGTCGTCGTCGGCACCCTGCTGCACCGGATGGGCATGACCGGCGAGCCGATGGTCGACGCCGACGTCGACGCCCTGGTCGAGATGGTGCTGCGGTACTTCGCCGCGGAGGACCAGCCGGCCGACCTGCCCCGGAAGGCCGATCCAGGTGCCCCGCTAAAATCGGCCCCATCATGAGCGCGACTCTCGTAACCAAGGACCTGGCCGCCGGCCACGGTGAGCGGACCCTCTTCAGCGGCCTCGACCTGGTGGTGGCGCCCGGGGAAGTGGTCGGCCTGGTCGGGGTGAACGGCGCCGGCAAGTCGACGCTGCTGCGGCTGCTGGCGGGGCTGGACCGGCCGGAGCACGGGAGCATCGCGCTCAGCCCGCCGACCGCCACCGTGGGCCACCTGCCGCAGGAGCCCGAGCGCCGCCCCGGCGAGTCGGTGCGCGCGTTCCTGGAGCGGCGCACCGGAGTGGCCGCCGCCCAGGCGGCGCTCGACGCCGCCACCGAGGCGCTGGTGGCCGAGGCCCCGGGTGCCGACGACGCCTACGCGGACGCCCTGGACCGCTGGCTCGATCTGGGCGGTGCCGACCTCGCGGAGCGCGCCGAGCAGGTGGCCGACTCGCTCGGCCTCACCGTCAGCCTGGACCTGGAGATGGCCTCGCTCTCCGGTGGCCAGGCGGCCCGCGCGGGGCTGGCCTCGCTGCTGCTCTCCCGCTACGACGTCTTCCTGCTGGACGAGCCGACCAACGACCTGGACCTGGACGGGCTGGAGCGGCTGGAGGCGTTCGTCCGGAACCTGCGCGCCGGCACCGTGCTGATCAGCCACGACCGCGAGTTCCTGGCCCGCACGGTGACCCGGGTGCTGGAGCTGGACCTGGCGCAGCAGCAGGTCAACCTCTACGGCGGCGGCTACGAGTCGTACCTGGAGGAGCGGGCCCGGTCCCGCCGGCACGCCCGTGAGGAGTACGAGGAGTACGCGGACACCAAGGCGTCGCTGGAGGCCCGCGCCCGGATGCAGAAGTCCTGGGCGGACAAGGGCACCCGCAACGCGCTGAAGAAGAGCCCGGACAACGACAGGATCCGCAAGGCCGCCGCGGTCTCCTCCTCCGAGAAGCAGGCCGCCAAGGCCAAGCAGACCCAGCGGATGATCGAGCGCCTGGAGGTGGTCGAGGAGCCGCGCAAGGAGTGGGAGCTGCGGATGGAGATCGCCGTCGCCCCGCGCTCCGGCTCGGTGGTCGCGACGCTGCGCCAAGCGGCCCTGGACCGTGGCGACTTCAGCTTCGGCCCGGTGGACCTGCAGATCGACTGGGCGGACCGGGTGGCGATCACCGGCGCCAACGGGTCGGGCAAGTCCACGTTGCTGGCTGCCCTGTTGGGGCGTCTAGAGCTGGACTCCGGCCAGGCGTCGCTGGGTTCGGGCGTGGTGGTCGGCGAGGTCGACCAGGCACGCGGTCTGTTCTTCGGCCAGGAGACCCTGCTGGCCGCGTTCGGCGCCGCCGTGCCGGAGCTGAACGAGGCCGATGTCCGCACCCTGCTGGCCAAGTTCGGCCTCAAGGCGGTGCACGTGCTGCGCCCGGCCGACACCCTCTCCCCGGGCGAGCGGACCCGGGCGGCGCTGGCGCTGCTGCAGGCGCGCGGGGTGAACCTGCTGGTGCTGGACGAGCCGACCAACCACCTCGACCTGCCGGCCATCGAGCAGTTGGAATCGGCGCTCGCCTCCTACACCGGCACCCTGCTGCTGGTCACCCACGACCGCCGGATGCTGGAGTCGGTCGCGGTGAACCGCCGGATCTCGATGGCCGACGGGCAGCTGACGGAGGTTTAGACCACCTCGGGTGGGTGGATACCCGTCATGTGACCACCCACCCCACCGTCCCGCTGCACCCGCACGTGGTGCCGCCGCACCAGGCCGAGGCGCGCGCCCGGGGCTTCCACGACGTCATGGCCCGCCGCCGGACCGTTCGCGACTACTCCCCGCGCCCGCTGCCGGCGGGCGTGCTGGAGTGGGCGATCCGTACCGCGGCGACGGCGCCCAGTGGCGCGCACGTCCAGCCGTGGCGGTTCGTGGTCGTCACCGATCCGGAGCGCAAGCGGCGGCTCCGCGAGGCGGCGGAGGCCGAGGAGCGCGAGTTCTACGAGCACCGCGCCTCCGAGGAGTGGCTGGCCGCGCTCGCCCCGATCGGCACCGACTGGCACAAGCCGTTCCTGGAGGACGCGCCGGCCGTGATCGTCGTCTTCGAGGTGCACAAGGGCCCCGACTCACCGCGCCCCTACTACACCAAGGAGTCGGTCGGCATCGCGGTCGGCCTGCTGCTGGCCACCCTGCACCAGGCCGGCCTGGCGACCCTCACCCACACCCCGAGCCCCATGCGGTTCCTCAACGCGGTGTGCGAGCGCCCGCCCGAGGAGCGCGCCGCCTATGTGATCCCGGTCGGCTACCCGGCCGACGGCGCCCGAGTGCCGCACCTGCACCGCAAGGAGCTGGACGAGGTGCTGGTGCGGCTGTAACACGGCGAAATCCGCTGGGCGGC
This sequence comes from Kitasatospora humi, assembly GCF_020907985.1. GTDB lineage: Bacteria > Actinomycetota > Actinomycetes > Streptomycetales > Streptomycetaceae > Kitasatospora > Kitasatospora humi. The sequence continues at coordinate 241,286 of NZ_JAJJPA010000006.1, forward strand.
GACCGGAACCGGCTGCCATGATGCTTGACATGAACCACACTGACGACGGCCCTGTCAGTCTCGCGCCGGCCACCACCGCCCGGCCGCCCGAGCTGCTCGACCTGCCCGACGGATTCGTACTGCGCCGCCGCACCCTGGCGGACGCCGACACCGTCAACGAGGTGATCGTCCGCGACCTCGACCACCTGCGCCCGTGGATGGCCTGGGCCGCGAACGCCCCGACCCTCGAGCGCTCCCGGGAGATGACCAAGATCGGCTGGCAACTCTGGGAGGACGGCACCGACTTCATGTACGTGCTGGGCCGGGCCGACCAACCGGGCAGTGTGCTGGGCATGTTCGGCCTGCACCGGCGGATCGGGCCGGGCGCGATCGAGATCGGCTACTGGGTGGCCCGCGAGTACACCGGCCGTTCGCTGGCCACCAACGGCGCCGCCGCGCTCACCGGGGCCGCCCTGGCGCTGCCCGACATCGAGCGGGTGGAGATCCACTGCGACCAGGCGAACGCGGCCAGCGCCGCGGTGCCGCGCAAGCTGGGCTACCGGCTCGATCGGGTGCACGAGGAGTCTCCCACCACCCCGGCCGAGACCGGCAAGAAGCTGATCTGGATCAAGGAGCGGGCCGCCTGCTGACGCCCGCCGCCGCGGAATCACACCGCGACCACCCCGGCCCGGCCGGCCGGCTCACAACCGGACCACCGCGGCCCGGCCGGCCGGCTCACAACCGGACCACCGCGGCCCGGCCGGCCGGCTCACAACCGGACCACCGCGGCCCGGCCGGCCGGCTCAGGCCCGGACCATCGCGGCCCGGCTGATCAGCGTCTCGGTGTCCACCCCCGTCGGCAGCGTGCCGAAGGCGGCGCCGTGGTCGCCGCCCAGCCGGGAGACGCAGAACGCGTCGGCCACCGCCGCCGGGGCGTGCCGGACCAGCAGCGCGGCCTGCAGCGTGACGGCCAGCTGCTCCACCACCCGCCGGGTGCGGTACTCGATCTCGCTGGTGTCGCCGAGCTGCTTGCGCAGCCCGGCGACCGCCGCGTCCAGGTGGCGGTCGGCACCGGCCACCGCCTCCAGCTCGGCGAAGAAGGCCTCCACCGAGCGCGGGTTGCGGGCCATCGCGCGCAGCGCGTCCAACGCCGCGACGTTGCCCGAGCCCTCCCAGATCGAGACCAGCGGCGCCTCCCGGTAGATCCGGGGCATGCCGGACTCCTCCGCGTAGCCGTTGCCACCCAGGCACTCCAGCGCCTCGGCGGCGTGCGCCGGACCGCGCTTGCAGGTCCAGTACTTGGTGACGGCCAGCGCCAGTCGGCGGAAGTCGGCCTCGTCCTCGTCACCGGCCAGCGAGCGGTCGGTGGCCTCGGCCAGGCGCAGCGCGACGGTGCTGGCCGCCTCCGACTCCAGGGACAGGTCGGCCAGCACGTTGCGCATCAGCGGCTGGTGGATCAGTTCGGCGCCGAAGGCCTTGCGGTGGCTGGCGTGCTGCACGGCCCGCTGGACGGCCACCCGCATGCCTGCGGCGGCGCCCAGGGTGCAGTCCAGCCGGGTCATGTTGACCATCTCGATGATGGTCCGCACTCCGCGCCCCTCCTCGCCGACCAGCCAGCCGACCGCCTCCTCGTACTCCAGCTCGGACGAGGCGTTGGAGCGGTTGCCGAGCTTGTCCTTGAGCCGCTGGATCCGCAGGGCGTTGCGGGTGCCGTCCGGCAGCACCCGGGGCAGCAGGAAGCAGCTGAGCCCGCCCGGCGCCTGGGCCAGGGTCAGGAAGACGTCGGACATCGGCGCCGAGGTGAACCACTTGTGCCCGGTGAGGTGGTAGGTGCCGTCGCCGGCCGGCAGCGCCACCGTGGTGTTGGTCCGCACGTCCGAGCCGCCCTGCTTCTCGGTCATCGACATGCCGGCGATCAGGCCGCGCTTGCCGTGCGGCTCGCGCAGGCCGAAGTCGTAGTGCGGGGCGGCCAGCAGCGGCTCCAGCCAGGCGGCCAGCTCGGGGGTGGTGCGCAGGGCCGGGACGGCGGCGTAGGTCATCGAGATGGGGCAGCCGTGCCCGGCCTCCACCTGGCTCCACAGGTAGAACTTGGCGGCCCGGGCGGTGTGCGCCCCCGGGCGGGCGTCCTGCCAGGGCGCGGCGTGCAGGCCGTGCTCGACGGCGACGGTCATCAGCTCGTGCCAGGCCGGGTGGAACTCGACCTCGTCGATGCGGTGGCCGAACCGGTCGTGGGTGTGCAGCACCGGCTCGTGCTCGTTGGCGAGGCGCCCCCACTCGGCGGCCTGCTCGGTGCCGGCCAGCCGGCCCAGCTCGTGCAGCTCGGGCAGCACCCAGTCGGCCCCGGCCCGGTGCAGCGCGGCGAGCATGGCCGGATCCTCGGCGGTGTTGTGCCCGTACGGCAGCGGAACCTGGTTGGTGACCTCGTGGGTGTGCGGCACGGCCTGCTCCTACTCGTGAGTAAGTGTCAGTCCCAGCGTGCCTCATCGTCCGCGGATTGGGGAGCCCCCACCGGCAGCGGCTGCCCGGGTACCAGCGGGGTCAGCTGCTCGACGTCCCAGCGGCGGCGCAGCTCCTCGACGGCACCGACCGGGGGCGCACCGTCGGCGAGCAGCTCGAACAGCTCCTCGAAGTAGCGCTCGTGGTCGGGTGGCGGGGCGGCCTGGAAGAGCATCCGGGCCGGGGTGGGGCCGGCGTTGGCGAAGCCGTGCGGGCAGCCGGGCGGCACGTGGATCAAGGCGCCGGCGGTGCCGCGGCGCACCCTATCGCCGTCCGCGGAGCGCCAGTCCTGCCAGCCGCCGGCGGTGCGCACCTCGGGTTCGAAGGCGAACATGTCCACCTCGCCCTCCAGCACGTAGAAGAACTCCTCGCTCTTGGTGTGCCGGTGGGCACCGACGTCGAAGCCGACCGGGACCACCACCTCGAAGAGCGAGCCGACGCTGCTCCGCTCCCCCGTGATCTTGAAGGTGACGTGCTGGGCCGGTCCGAGCAGCGTCCGTCCGCCACCGGGCGGCAGGACCAGGCCGCTCAACGGGCGGCTCACCAGGTGACCGGCAGGGCGCGCGGTCCGCGGATCAACTCGCCCTTGCGCCACGGCACCTGATCGGCCGGCACGGCGAGTCGCAGGTCCGGCAGGCGGTTCAGCAGGGCCCGCAGCATGGTCTGGGTCTCCATCCGGGCGAAGGCCGCGCCGACGCAGTAGTGCGGGCCGTGGCCGAAGGCCAGGTGCGGATTGGGCTGCCGCTCGAAGTCCAGCTCGTCGGGGCGCTCGAAGACCGCCGGGTCGCGGTTGGCCGCCAGGTAGGAGGAGTGCACGGCCTCGCCCTCCTTGACGATCACTCCGCCCAGTTCGACGTCCTCGGTGGCGATCCGGGCCTGGCCGGTGGCGTTGCGGTGCGGCAGCCAGCGCAGCAGTTCCTCCACCGCCTGCGGCAGCAGCTCCGGCTCGTCGAGCAGCCGCCGCCACAGGTGCGGGCGGGTGAGCAGGATGTAGGCCATGGTGCTGCTGTTGAAGCGCACCGAGTTCATGCCGCTGATCTGCATCAGCACCGCGAAGGCCACCAGTTGCTCGCGGGTCAGCTCGCCGTCCCGCTCGCCCTGGACCAGGTGGCTGAGCAGGTCGTCCTGCGGATCGGTGTGCCGCTGCTCGGCCAACTCGTCGAGGTAGGCGCCGATCTCCTTCTTGGCCCGCTCGCTCTCCTCGGGGCTGCGCGAGGCGGTGATGATCCGCACCGTCCAGTCGGCGACCTGCTCGCGTCCGGCCTCCGGGATGCCCATCAGCTCGCTCATGCCGTGCAGCGAGAACGGGGTGTAGTAGTGCTCCATCAGGTCGGCCGGCGGACCGTGGTGGACCATCGCGTCCAGCAACCGGTCGGCCAGCGCCTCGGAACGCGCCCGCCGGGCCTCGATCTGCTTGCCGGTGAAGGCCCGGGAGGCGGCCCGGCGCAGCTTGGTGTGCTCGGGCGGGTCGGCGAAGCCCACCGCGTCCTGCAGCGGGATCGGGTTGGGCGCCAACCTGGTGACGTCCTGCTGCAGCAGCCTGGTCCGGCTGAACCGCGGGTCCGAGGTGACCTTGGTGACGTCGGCGTACTTGCCGGCCAGCCAGGCGTCACCGGTGCCGTGCGGCAGTCGGATCCGGCCCAGCTCCTCCCGGGTGAGAGTGTCGTGCAGCACCGGGTCGAAGTCCAACTCGTCCAGTTCGTCGACGGTCCAGAGGACCGGTTCGTTGTCCGACATCCGAAGCCCTTTCAGTTCAGTCGCTCGCGTCGGCGGTCGATCCAGGTGCCCAGCGACATCTCGGCCGTGATGCCAGGGCCGAAGCCGGCCACGATGCCGCGGTGCCCGCTGATCGCGGTGTCCTCGTCGAAGAGCCGGCCCAGCGCGTCCAGGACCACGGCGCTGGCGATGTTGCCGTACTCGGTGAGGGTGGCCCGGCTGTGCCGGAAGGCCTCGCCGGGCACCTCAAGGAACCGGCTGAGGTCGTCCAGGATCCGCGGGCCGCCCGCGTGGATGATGTAGAAGTCCAGGTCGGCGGCCTTCCAGGCGTGCTCCTCGGCGAGCGCCTCCAGCGCCGGGGCCAGCGGCTCCATGGTGCCGGGCACCCGCTTGTCCAGCTGGAAGTGGAAGCCGGTGGAGCGCACCGCGTAGGAGATCCACTCCTCGGTCCCGGGGATCAGGTAGGAGCCGTTGCGCTCCAGCCGCATGCCCCAGCCCTGGTCGCCGCCGCGCACCACGGCGGCCGAGACGGCGTCCCCGAACAGGCCGTCGGAGAGCAGCTGGCCGACTCCGAGGTCGGTCGGCTGGTAGCAGAGCGAGCAGAACTCGCAGGCCACCACCAGGGCGTTGCAGTGCGGGTAGGCGGTGCAGAAGTCGTGCGCCCGGTTGATCGCCGCGCCGCCGGCCGCGCAGCCGAGTTGGGCGATCGGCAGCTGCCTGGTCTGCGAGCGGAAACCCATCTCGTTGATCAGCCAGGCGGTCAGCGACGGCATGCTGAAGCCGGTGCAGGAGACGTAGACGATGAGGTCGACCTGATCGACCGTCAGCTCGGCGTGGTCCAGGGCGCGTTGCACCACCCGCGGGACCCGTTTGCGCGCCTCGGCCTGGAACAGCAGGTTGCGGCTCTCGAAGCCCGGGTGCTCCAGGGTCCGCTCGATCGGCTGGACGATGTGCCGCTTGCGCACGCCGGTGTTGCTGATCAGCCGCAGCACCAGGTCCAGGTCCCGATGGTCGCGGTGCCGCTCGCGGGCGATCGCCAGGGTGTCGTCCATCGTGATGATGTGCTCCGGCACTTCTGTCGCCGGCCTGCAGAGCACTGCCATGTCTTCCGCCTCGCCGCACCGTTCCAGCAACTACCTGTCACCATAACCATACGATGCGTATACGGTCCGTAGTCGCTCACGCCACACGGAGAGCCGCCACTAGGATCCAGCGGTGACCAACAGCCCTGAGCTCATCAGCCCGCCCGAGGACCGGTACCCGGCGCTGTTCGCGCCCCAGCGCTGGGAGTGGGGCGGTATCGACGCCCGGTTCGCCGCCACCCTGCCGCCCGATGGACTGATCACCAACATTCACCTGATCGGGTTCGTCGACGACCGGGTGGTGCTCTGCGAGGACAGCCGCGGCCACTGGTTCCTGCCCGGTGGCACCCGTGAGGCCGATGAGACGGTGCTCGACTGCCTGGTCCGCGAACTGCGCGAGGAGGCCGGGGCCCGGCTGTGCGGCGAGCCGGTCTGGATCGGCGCGCACCGCGCGGTGACCGACCGGCCCGCCCCCTACCGGCCGTGGCAGCCGCACCCGGAGAAGGCCTGGCTGTGGGGCTGGGCCGAAGTGGAGCTGGACGGCCCGCCGACCAACCCGGACGACGGCGAGCAGGTCGTCCAGGTCCGGGCCATGCCGGTCGCCGAGGCCGCCGGGCTGATGGCCGCCGAACCCTGGCGGGCCGAACTGATCAGGCTCGCCGCCGACCTGCGCCGGGCATGACGCAGCGGGGGCGCGCCGCCGGCCCGCCCCCGCTCCTTCGTCGTCCGGGCCTAGCGGCCCAACCCGGCCCGGCGCAGCGCGTCGGCCATGGCGCTGTTCACCGGCGCCGGCGCGGAGGAGCCCGAGCCGCGCCGGTCCTGGCGCGGCGGGCGCGGCCCGCGCTCCCGTCCGCTGCCGCCCTGGCCGCCGCCGCGGGCCGGCTGCGCCTCGTCGTCGAGGCGCAGCGACAGGCCGATCCGCTTGCGCGGCACGTCGACCGAGACCACCTTGCAGGTCACCACGTCACCGGGCTTGACCACCTCGCGCGGGTCCTTGACGAACTTCGAGGAGAGCGCCGAGACGTGCACCAGGCCGTCCTGGTGCACGCCCACGTCGACGAAGGCACCGAACGCGGCGACGTTGGTCACCACCCCCTCCAGCACCATGCCGACCACCAGGTCGCCGATGGTGTCCACGCCCTCCTTGAAGGTCGCGGTGCGGAACGCGGGACGCGGGTCGCGGCCCGGCTTGTCCAGCTCGCCCAGGATGTCGGTGACGGTCGGGATGCCGAAGGTCTCGTCGGCGAACTCGGCCGGCTTCAGGGCCCGCAGCGCCGCCCCGTTGCCGATCAGCTCCTTGACGGTGCCGCCGGTCTTGGCCAGGATCCGCCGCACCACCGGGTAGGCCTCCGGGTGCACCGCGGAGGCGTCCAGCGGGTCGTCACCGCCCGGGATCCGCAGGAAGCCCGCGCACTGCTCGAACGCCTTCGGGCCCAGCCGGGCCACGTCCTTGAGCGCCTTGCGGGTGCGGAACGGGCCGTTGGCGTCGCGGTGCGCCACGATGTTGTCGGCCAGCGTGGCGGTCACCCCGGAGACCCGGGTGAGCAACGGCGCGGAGGCGGTGTTGACGTCCACCCCGACCGCGTTGACGCAGTCCTCGACCACGGCGTCCAGCGAGCGGGACAGCTTCACCTCGCTGAGGTCGTGCTGGTACTGGCCGACGCCGATCGACTTGGGGTCGATCTTCACCAGCTCGGCCAGCGGGTCCTGCAGCCGGCGGGCGATCGACACCGCGCCGCGGATCGACACGTTGAGGTCGGGCAGCTCCTGGGAGGCGTAGGCCGAGGCGGAGTAGACCGAAGCGCCGGCCTCGGAGACCATCGCCTTGGTCAGCTTCAGCTCCGGGTGGCGCTTGATCAGCTCCTCGGCGAGCTTGTCGGTCTCCCGGGAGGCGGTGCCGTTGCCGATCGCCACCAGCTCCACGCCGTGCGCCCCGGCCAGCTTGGCCAGGGTGTTCAGCGCGGCGTCCCACTTGTTGGCCGGCTGGTGCGGGTAGACCGTGTCGTGCGCGACCACCTTGCCGGTGGCGTCCACCACGGCGACCTTGACGCCGGTGCGGAAGCCCGGGTCCAGGCCCATGGTGGCGCGGGTGCCGGCGGGCGCGGCCAGCAGCAGGTCGCGCAGGTTGGCGGCGAACACCTTGACCGCCTCGTCCTCGGCCTCCTGGCGCAGCCGGCCGCGCAGGTCCAGGCCGAGCCGCACCAGGATCCGGGTGCGCCAGGCCCAACGGACCGTGTCGCCCAGCCACTTGTCGGCCGGGCGGCCGTGGTCGGCGATCCCGAACCGGGCGGCGATCCGCTGCTCGTAGTCGCGCTCGTCCGGCAGGTCGGCCTCCTCGCCCTCGTAGGGCGACAGGTCGAGGTCGAGCACCTCCTCCTTCTCGCCGCGCAGCATCGCCAGGATCCGGTGCGAGGGCAGCTTGGTGTAGGGCTCGGCGAAGTCGAAGTAGTCGGCGAACTTGGCGCCTTCCTGCTCCTTGCCCTCACGGACCCTGGCGACCAGCCGGCCGCGGGTCCACATCCGCTCGCGCAGCGAGCCGATCAGGTCGGCGTCCTCGGCGAACCGCTCGACCAGGATCGACCGGGCGCCGTCCAGCGCGGCGGCGGCGTCGGCGACCTGCTCGTTGGTGAAGGTCCCGGCCAGCGCCACCGGGTCCTGGGTGGGGTCGGCCAGCAGGGTGTCGGCCAGCGGCTCCAGGCCGGCCTCCCGGGCCGCCTGCGCCTTGGTGCGCCGCTTGGGCTTGAAGGGCAGGTAGATGTCCTCCAGGCGGGCCTTGGAGTCGGCGGCCAGGATCTGCGCGCGCAGCGCGTCGTCCAGCTTGCCCTGGGCCTCGATCGACTCCAGCACCGCGGTCCGGCGCTCCTCCAGCTCCCGCAGGTAGCGCAGCCGCTCCTCCAGGGTGCGCAGCTGGGCGTCGTCCAGCTCGCCGGTGACCTCCTTGCGGTAGCGGGCGATGAACGGCACGGTCGCCCCGCCGTCCAGCAGCTCGACGGCCGCCCTCACCTGCCCCTCCCGGACCCCGAGCTCCTCGGCGATCCGCCGCCCGACTGCTACTTCGGCTGGTGTGGTCACGAAGCCGGTCACCTTCTCCAGAGTGTCTCTGCACGTACGCACGCATTCTGTCAGCTGTACAGTCCGCGTATGGATGACGCGCTGCTGGACCGGCTGGGGAACGGCAAGTACCTGCTGATCACCTCCTACAAGAAGGACGGCACGGCGGTGGCCACCCCGGTGTGGGTGGTCCGCGACGGCCGGACGCTGGGCGTCTGGACGGTTGCCGACAGCTGGAAGGTCAAGCGGATCCGGCGCCGGCCCGAGGTGCTGGTCGGGCCGTGCGACCTGCGGGGCAATCCGACCGGCGAGTCGGTGCCGGCCACCGCCGAGATCGTCGACGCGGCCCCGTACCGTCCCCTGCTGGCCCGCAAGTACGGACTGCTCGGCCGGTTGAGCCTGCTGGGCAGCCGGCTGCGGCGCGGCTCTCAGGGGACGGTCGGCCTGCGGATCACTGTGAAGGACTGAGTACCTCAGTGCCTTTGGGAAGTGTCGCGGCGGGGTGGTATGCAAGAGGTGGGTGGACCCCGGCGGCTCTCTCGCCAGGGTCCACCCACCCGTCTACTCAGCCGTCACCGCTGGACCGGGAACTCCCCCGCCTTGATGGCGTTGACGAAGTCCCGGAACACCGCAGGGGCGAACTCCAAGATCGGGCCGCAGCCGTGCTGCTTGGTGTCGCGCACCGGAATGGTGCCGGCCGGGGTACGGCCGACCTCGATGCAGTTGCCGTTCTGACCGCCGGAGAAGCTGGACTTGCGCCAGTCGAAGCCACCCTGGTCGAGGGCCGTGCCGTATTGCATGATCGTCCTTCCAGGTGTCCCTGGGTGCCCTACGCAGCCAGGATTGCCTGCAAGTATGACCGGCTGGCGGCCGGGTCCAGTGCCTGGGACACCAGGAGTTCGAACTGTCGGGCGTGACGCTTGAGGGTTCCGGCGTCGTCCGTGAACGACAGCGAGTTCTCGTAGTAGACCACAGCGTCTCCTGGCTCTTCCGAGAGGTGGAACAGCACGCACGGCCCGTCAGTTCCGACGTGGTACCCGGTTTCCTCGGTCATGACCTGGATGGTGACGTTCGCGAGCTCGCAGAGCTTGAGAAGGTGGTGGATCTGGCCCCGCATCACCGACTCGTCGCCGACCATCATGCGCAAGGCACTCGCGCCGATGATGAACCAGAACTTCGGGGCGTTCGTGGCCGTCAGTAGTTGCTTGCGCCGCTCACGGCTCTCCACTGCCTCGGCCAGAGACAGCGGATTGTCCTCCTTCCACAGGAACTTGGCGCGGGCCAACAGCGCCTTGGTGTAGTCCTCGGTCTGGAGCAGGCCGGGGATCACCGACGGTTCCCAGTTTCGGATTGACTTCGCCATCAGCTCGGCCTCGACCAGGTAGGCGAACGCCGGGTGCAGGTTCGCGCCGATCGCAGTCCACCAGCCGCGCTGCTTGCTCTGCCGCGCCAGTTGCTTCAGAGGCTCGACCTGTTCGGTCGACAACTTGTAGAGGGAAGCGTACGCGAGGATGTTGGCGACGCTCACCTTGGTCTCGCCGGTCTCGTGGCGAAGCACGGAGAACGCTGACAGCTCGAGTTCGGCGGCCACCTGCTCCCTGGTGAAACCGTGTTGCTCCCGGAGACGTCGCAGGCGCCGGCCGAGGACCTGCGCGAGGAACGGCACGCCCGTGGCGCTCTTGGTCTTCGCTGGCATGGGCCACCCCTATCAGGTCTCACTGACTCTTCATCAAGTCTGGTGCACCCTACAAGAAAGTGTCAGCTCCGCGGATTGCAAAATTGCAGACCGCCGACAGTTGCATTATCGCCTCGAGTGCGGGACCGTAGCAGGGCACGCACCGACAGTGGCTGAAGTAGCACTCTTGGTGATCAAAAGCTGTGCGCTCACCGGGGGTTTCCCATGAATGAGTCACTGTGCCCTGCCCTGCACCCGGGCGCTCCATTGGCACCACGCCAGTCGCTACAGCTGGTTCTGCACGTGGCCCCAACCCTGGAGGATGCCGCCGAGACGCGGCGCCGCCTGCTCGACGGCATCGCCCGCTGGGGCCTGCCCCTGCCTCAGGAGCGGATGCAAGACGTGCGGCTGCTGGCCAGCGAGGTGATCAACAACGCCGTCCTCCACACCGGCAAGCCGGCGATCGTCTCCGCGACCTGGGACGGTGCGGTCGTCCGGGTAGCGGTCACGGACGAGAGCATCCAACAGCCGGTCGTCCCCGGACACTCCGACGAGGATCCTGACGCGCACCCCGACGAGGAGCGGACCCACGGCCGAGGAATCTCGCTGGTCATGGCTCTGTCCGACACCTGGGGCGTCGACACCGATGAGGACGCGGGCACGAAGACGGTGTGGTTCGAGTGCGGGCCCTGGCACCCGCTGTCCCCACCGCTACCGGCACCGGTGATCGCGGTACCGAACCCGACCGCGAGGCGCACACCGATTCCGCACTCGTAACGACACCGGACCGCTCGCGCCCGTCTCCATCCCTACCAAGCCGCACTGCAAAAGTGGAGTTCAGCGTGATTGCACCCGCCACGTTCCCCTCGTTCCAGCACGCCTACGCCGCCGTCCTGCGGTACGTGACCGAGAACTACGAGCACGTCAACACCGCTCGCGGCAACGACAGTCACGAGGTCATCGGCGCGAGCTTCCGGCTCACCGACCCGCGCCAGCGGGCCCTGTACCTGACGAGCCGGCCGGTCAACCCCGTGTACCACTACGCGGAGGCACTCTGGTACCTGGGCGGCCTGCGGAACCTGGACCTGATCGGGCACTACGCCTCCCGCCGCCGGGCGGACTCGCGCGACGGCACGACGATCGAGGGCTCCTCCTATGGGGCGAGGATTTTCGCACCCCGCCCCGACGGCGCCCCCTCCGCCTTCGACCGCGCGTTGGAGCTGCTGCGCGCCGAGACGGACAGCAAGCGGGCCTACCTGCCGGTGTTCGAGGCCGGCGACCTGGAGGAGATCGGCCACCCCGACCTGCCGTGTCTGGTCGGCCTCCAACTGCTGGCCCGTGACGGCTACCTGCACATGGTCACCTACATGCGGGCCAACGACGCCAACCGCGGCATGGTCTGCGATGTCTACTCCTTCACCCTGATCCAGGAGTTCGCCGCCGCTCAGCTCGGCCTGCGCCTGGGCTCGTATACCCACCACGTGGGGTCGCTGCACGTCGGCGTCCGGGACCTGGAGCGCGCGGGCCGGGTGCTGGAGGAGACGGTGGCCAGCCCGAAGACCGCGCCGCCGTTCGCGGCCCCAGTGATGCCCATCAACACCAGCTGGAAGCACATCCGCACCGTGCTGGAGCACGAGGAGCTGCTGCGCACCAACCAGGTCCAATACACCCCGGCCGATGTCGCCGCCCTGGACCTGCCCGTGTACTGGCAGCGCGTGCTGCTGCTGTTCGAGGCGCACCGCCAAATCGTCAACTGCCCGGAAGACCTCGTCGATCGGCACCTCCTCGAAGCGCTGGAACCCGGGGCGCGCTGGCAGTTCGAGCGCCGCTGGCTCACCCGCGTCGCCACCGGGGAGGTCGCGTGAGGCCAGATCCGCTGCATGGCGTGGACTGGTCACGGTGGAGCGTGGTCCTCCTCAAGCCCGACTGCCTTCGCCGGGGCCTGACCGATCGGGTGCTGGCCCGGCTGGAGCCCGCTGCGCAGATCGTGCACCGGCGCCGGGTCGTCGTGGCGGACTGGCAGATCCACGTCCACTACTGGGACCTGCTCGTTGACCGGGATCTGTTCGAGGTGGACGTGCCCGCCTGCCTGCGCAGCACGTACGTGGGACAGCAGGTGGAGGTGGCGCTCGCCCACGGCGAGCCGGGCACCCCGGAACGGCTGCGCGACCTCCTCGGCCACTTCGACCCAACCCAGGCCGCCCCCGGCACCGTCCGCGCCGACCTGGGCACCGACAGCCTCACCGCTGCCCGCGCCCAGCAGCGCCTGGTGGAGAACCTGATCCACACGTCCGACCACGCTCGCGCCGCCCGCCGGGACTTCGGAACGTGGTTCGGCGCCGACCAGCACCAGTTACTCGACATCAAGGAGGACCACCGATGACGACCGCCGTTCCCATGGCCCGGCGCCCGCTGCCGATCCTTACCCCCGAGCAGATCGGCAAGCTCCAGCCCGAGCTGGCTGAGGTGATCGAGTACCGCAAGTCGGGCTTGTCCCTGAACCACATCGTCGGCTGCCCGCTGGACTGCGGCTACTGCGTGCGGCACCTGTTCGGGAACTTCGAGCTCAAGACGCCCCGGGCGCTGATGAGCGACGAGGCCGCCGTGGCGCTGCTGACCGGACACCAGTACTTCCGCCGCGACCGCACGCCGATCCAGATCTTCAACCGGGCGACCGACCCGATGCTGCCCGTCGTCAAGCCGCACACCTTCAACACGCTGCGGCTGCTGGATGAGCAGGGCCTGACCAACCACGTCCTAATCATCACCAGGTGGAGGGTCACCCCGGAGGACTGCCAGGTCCTCAACTCCTTCCGCAACATTCGGTTGACGATGCTGGTCACCCACTCCGGCATCGACCACCCGGGCATCGAGCCGGTGGACTCCACCATCGCCGCAGCCAGCCTCCAGACCCTCCACCGCCACGCCGAGCGCTACTGCACGGTGCTCTACTGGCGGCCGATCGTCCCGGGCCTCAACGACTCCGACGAGCACATCCAACGGGCCCTGGAGCTGTCGAAGCACGCCGACGCGACCGTGTTCACCGGGCTGTTCTTCCGCGACGAGATCGCCAGGTACTACGCCGACCACGGCCTGCCGATGCCCTACGAGGACACCGCCCGGCGCAAGATCATGCCGGAGGAGTCCGAGCAGCGCATCCTCGCCGCCTTCCGCCGCCCCGACGACCAGGGCGAGCCGTACGGGCCCCTGTTCCGCAAGACCAGCTGCGGGGTCGCCTTCGCCCACAAGGTGCCCGACTACAACGGGCACTACGGCATCCAGGAGCTGTGCGACATCTGCCCGGTGGCGCAGCTGGGCCTGTGCCGCAACGCCTGGCAGGCGCCCCCTCTCCAGGACGCGACCGAGCAGGCCCGTGCTCTCGGGGCGACCGGGGGCGTTGAGGTGAACGAACGCGCCATCATCGTCTCTGGCTTGAACGAGCCGCCGCGCTACTTCCTGCAGCACGGCTTCGGATACCAGGTCCACGACCGTGACAAGCCGCATCGCTACCGCAGGCACGGCCGGGCCGATATCGGCTGGCCGGCCCCTCACTGAGGAGCACCAATGGACTTCGGCACCTGGCCCCGTCTCTTCGTCGTGGACGTGGAGGGCAACGGCTCCCAGCCACCCGACCTGGTCGAGGTCGCGGCGATCCCCGTAGAACACGGGAGCCCAGTGCCGTCGTCCGCCCGCTCCGTGCTGCTGCGCCCCCCGCACCCGATCACGCCGTTCGCCACCCGCGTGCACCGCATCACCAACCAGGACGTGGCCTCTGCCCCGGCCTGGGAGCAGGTCGGCCCGAAGGTGCACGCCGAGCTGGAGGGCGTGTGGATCGCGGCGCACGCCGCCCACGTGGACTACGGGGTGCTACTGCGGCACATGCCCACCTGGCAACCGGCCGGGGTGATCGACACCCTGCGGCTCGCCCGCGCGACCTACCCGAAGGCCGCCGGGTACAGCCTGGACGCGCTGGTCGAGCTGACCGGCATCGACCTGACGACGGTTCCCGGCCAGCGCCACCGCGCGGGCTTCGACGCCCACGCCACCGCCCTGCTCCTGCTCAACCTCGCCGCGCACTACGACACCTGGGACGCGCTGACCGCCGCCGCCGTCCCGCCCGGCATGCCCGGCGCCCCCCTGCTCGCCACCCCCGACTCGGAGGAACAGACCCTGTGGTGACCCCCCTTCGCCTCTACGTCGCCGGAACACACTCGACCGGCAAGACCACCCTCGCCCGGCGCATCGAAATGGAGCTGCGCGCCACCGGCATCACGGTCGCCCGCACCGGCGGCTTCGCCAGGCGGGCCGCCGAACTCGGCTTCCCGAAGATGACCCGGCACACCGCCCAGTCCACCGCCTGGATCATCAGCGCGACCGCCACCGCCATCCTGGAGGCCGAACTCGTCGCCGACGTGGTGATCGTGGACCGCACCCCGTACGACGCCCTGGCCTACTACCTGGCCGCCCTCCAGCACCGCAACGAGCGCCCGGACCTCGAAGAGCTGTCCCGCGTGACCGGGCTGGCGCAGCTAATCACCGCTCCGGCCCCGGCGGTGTTCCTCGCCACCGTGCTGGACCCGCAGCTGCCGCTGGCCGTCCGCCCGGGCAAGGACCCCGACTGGACCGACACCGCGTTCCGCCAGGGCGTGGACGAGCAGCTGCACCGGAGGCTCAACGCCCACACCGTCCCGCACCTCCAGGTGCCGGCGGACGGGCACGCCGCCGCGGTCGAAGCGGCCGTCGAGACGATCACCGCTGCCTGGACTGCCCGGAGTGCCGCGTGAACGACATCACCATCGCGGGCAAGACCGTCCCCCGCCTGGGCCTGGGCACCATGCGCCTGACCGGGCCCGGCACTTGGGGCTACCCGGGCGACCTGGTCGGCGCCGTCGAGCTGCTGCGAACGGCCGTCAACGAACTCGGCATTCTCCACATCGACACCGCCGACGCCTACGGCCCGCACACAGTCGAAGACCTGCTCCGCCGCGCGCTGCAGCCGTACCCGGAGCAACTGCTACTGGCCACGAAGGTCGGCATGGTGAGGCCCGCGCCGAACGTGTGGCGCCCGCTCGGGCGCCCCGAGTACCTGCGCGCCGCCGTCGAGGCATCCCTGCGCCGCCTCGCCACCGACCGGCTCGACCTGTGCTATCTGCACCGCGTGGACCCCACGGTGCCGCTGGCCGATCAGGTCGGGGAGCTTGAGGGCCTGCGGACCGAGGGCAAGATCGGTGCCATCGGCCTCTCCAAGGTGAGCCCGGAACAGATCAAGGAGGCCCGCGAGCTGGTGACGGTCGCCGCCGTGCAGAACTGCCTCAACATCGAGGAGCCGGACGACCCAGCGCTGCCGTACTGCCTGGACCAGGGCATTCCGTACGTGCCGTACCGGCCGCTGAACGCCGGGCTGGCGCCCGACCCGGTGGCGGCGCTGCAGTGGCTGCTGGACCTCGGTCCGCAGGTCGCGCCGATCCCCGGCACCTCGGACGCCGCCCACTTGCGCGCGCTGTTCGCGCCCGTGGCCTGAGGCGGGGGCACCGCGATGGCACAGACCTGGATTCCCCGAGAGAAGTTCCTCCGATGACCCGCAACACCGCCCGCCTGCATCTCTTCCTGGCGCGCGACCTGATCCTCGGCGAACAGCAGCTGACCGCCTCGGAGACCGGTATGAGCATGGAGTGGTGGGACCTGCCAGAAGCTGTCCAGGCGGCGTACGACGGCCGACTGACCCTGCCCGGAGCGTCGTTGGGCATCCTCGTGGCCGCCCGCCACCTGAGCACCGAGTAGAAGGGGCCGCCCGTGTGCACGGCGTTCGTCAGCATCGACCCGGGATCGGCCGTGCCGGTCCTCCTGCTCGCCGTCCGGGACGAGTACACCGACCGCCAGTGGCTGCCGCCCGGCTGCCACTGGCCGTCCCGACCCGCCATCACCGGCGGTCTGGACCTGCATGCGGGCGGGACGTGGCTTGCTGTCACCGGCTGCCGGGAGCCGGTGACAGCCTGTCTGCTGAATGGCTTCGGCCCGCGCGTCCCCCGTCACCGGCGGCGTTCCCGGGGCGAGATCCCACTCGTTGCCGCCAGCGGCCAACGGATCGACCGGCCGGAGCGCTACGACCCGTTCCACCTGATCCTGGCCCGCCCCGGTGGAGCGCGGGTGCTCAGCTGGAGCGGCAACACCCTCCAGGACAGCGAGCTGCCAACTGGCCTGAGCATCGTGCTCAACAACGGCCTGGGCGGCCAGGCGGGCGCCAGCGGCTGCCCGCCCCACATCCACGCGACGATGGCTGCCCGCACCGCGCACTTCCGCGCCCGGCTGCAAGCCGTCGCCCGCCCCGAACCGGCGTTCGGCCCACCGGATGTCGCGTGGGGCCAGTGGCTGCCGATCGCACGCGGCGACGGTCTGCCGCCAGACGATCCGGCAGCCCTGATACGCCGCCTGGAGCCACCGGGCGGACGCGTCTGGGGCACCGTGTCGCTCTCCCTGGTTGCTCTGGCCCCCGGGCGGGTGCGCTACGACTTCGGTACCGCGGAGCACGTCCGGCCCTTGACCCACATCCTCCTGAAGTCGGTGCCCATCACCACCGACCTGCAGACCCCGGGCGTGGACGGAGACATCGGTTGATCGACTTCAAGATGCTGGTCGCCTGGCGCGCCGGGACGGGCCCCGCGCTTCGGCTCAGCCCTTCAGTTCGGGGAACTGGTCGTCGCGCCACTCGGCCGGCCGCTCGCCGCCCTGCTCCTCGCGGGTGCGCAGCTCGACCCGGCGGATCTTGCCGGAGATGGTCTTCGGCAGCTCGAAGAACTCCAGTCGGCGCACCCGCAGGTAGGGCGCCAGGTTCTCGCGGGCGTGCCGCAGGATCAGCAGTGCGGTCTCCCGGTTCGGCTCCCAGCCGGGCGCCAGGGCGACGTACGCCTTGGGTACCGCCAGACGGGTGGGGTCGGGGGCCGGGACGACCGCCGCCTCAGCCACCGCCGGGTGCTCGATCAGCACGCTCTCCAGCTCGAACGGGGAGATCTTGTAATCGGAGGCCTTGAAGACGTCGTCGGTGCGGCCGATGTAGGTGATGTAGCCGTCGGCGTCCCGGCCGGCCACATCGCCGGTGTGGTAGTAACCACCGGCCATGGCGGCGGCGTTGCGCTCCTCGTCGTCCAGGTAGCCGGTCATCAGGTTGACCGGGTGCCGCGCCAGGTCGAGGCAGATCTCGCCCTCGTCGGCGGGCTCGCCGCTGACCGGGTCGACCAGCACCACCGGCACGCCCGGCAGCGGCCGGCCCATCGAGCCGGGCCTGACCGTGCTGCCCGGGGTGTTGCCGATCAGCAGGGTGGTCTCGGTCTGCCCGAAGCCGTCCCGGATGGTCAGCCCCCACCGCCGCTCGACCTGGGCGATCACCTCGGGGTTGAGCGGCTCCCCGGCCGCGAACAGCTCGCGCAGCGTGCCCGGACGCATCCCCAGGTCGCTCTGGATGAGCATCCGCCAGACCGTGGGCGGCGCGCAGAAGGTGGTCACCTCGGCCCGGCGCAGCTCGCCGAGCAGCCGGGACGGGTCGAACCGGGTGTAGTTGTGCACGAAGACGGTGGCCTCGGCGATCCACGGCGCGAAGAAGCAGCTCCAGGCGTGCTTGGCCCAGCCGGGCGAGCTGATGTTGAGGTGCACGTCGCCGGGGCGCAGGCCGGCCCAGGCCATGGTGGTCAAGTGGCCCACGGGGTAGGAGACCTGGGTGTGCTGCACCAGCTTGGGGCGGCTGGTGGTGCCGCTGGTGAAGTAGACCAGCAGCGGGTCGTCCGGCGCGGTGACGGCGGTCAGCGGCGCCGGCTCGGCGATCCGGTAGGCGTCCTCGAAGGGCGCCCAGCCCTCGACCGGGCCGCCGACCACGATCCTGGTGCAGCCGCCCCCGGTGAACTTCCCGGTGTCGGCCGCGTTGGCGATCACGTGGCGGGCCCGGCCGCGTTCGATCCGGTCGGCCAGGTCGGCGGGGCCCAGTGCGGTGGTGGTCGGCATGATCACCGCACCGAGCTTCATCACCGCCAGCATCGCCTCCCACAGCTCGACCTGGTTGCCGAGCATCAGCAGCACCCGGTCGCCCTTGCGCACCCCCAGGTCGGCCAGGTGGTGGGCGACCTGGTCGGAGCGGCGGGCCATCGCGTCGAAGCTGCGGCGCTGCTCCCGGCCGTCCTCCTCGACGATCCACAGCGCGGTGCGGTCGTTGCCCCGGGCGATCGCGTCGAACCAGTCGACGGCCCAGTTGAAGCGGTCGTCGAACTCGGGCCAGGAGAACGGCTCCTTACGCAGCAACAGGTCCCGGGCGGCGCGGTAGCGGTCGGTCGGGGTGGGGTCGGTCGGGGTGGCGTTGGTCACGGCGACTCCTTCGGGACGGTTTCCCGCCTTGTCGTGTATACGTCTCGCCGGCGCGCTTGAGTACCGCGCGGCAGGCCACCAGTATCTGGACCGAGTCGCCGCAGCACACCCCCCACACGTTCCTCCTGATCCGTGAATGCGAGCGCCCCCATGTCTCTTCGCCAGAAGTCCTCCGTCCGCCGTGCCCTGGCAGCCGTCACGGCCGCCCTGGCCGTCACCGCACTGCCCGCCGCCCTGCTGGCCGCTGCCCCCGGCGCCGGCGCGTCCCCCGTCCACGCCCACGCCTACGCTCCGCAGCCCGACGTCCAAGCCGGCTACCCGATGGAGTACGGCGGCGGCCCGGTCCAACAGCACCCCGTGGTCTACCTGGACTTCTGGGGCAGCCAGTGGCAGAGCGACACCAACGGCGTGCAGAAGTACCTGACCAACCTGTTCAACGGGCTGGGCACCAGCCAGGACCACTGGTCCACCATCACCTCCCAGTACACCGACTACACCGGCACCGGGTCGACCTTCAACGGTCCGGTGCTGGGCGGCAGCTGGACGGACGGCTCGTCCGCCGCGCCGGCCGCCGCCTCGCAGAGCGGCATCGCCAGGGAAGCCAACAAGGCGGCCGCCCACTTCGGCGTGACCGGCAACCAGAACGCCCAGATCGTGGTGCTCAGCCCGCACGGCACCTCCCCCGACGGCTGGCCCAACTCCGGTTTCTGCGCCTGGCACGACTACACCGGAAGCGTCTCGTACACCAACATGCCCTACCAGCTGGACGCCCCGGCCGGCAGCCGCTGCCCCAACAGCGCGCTCGGCGGCAAGCTGGACGCGTTCAGCATCGTCGAGGGCCACGAGTACGCCGAGTCGATCTCCGATCCGCAGCCGGGCGGCGGCTGGACCAACGCCCTCGGCCAGGAGATCGGTGACACCTGCGAGAGCAACTTCCAGCACGTCACCCTGCCCACCGGCACCTTCGCGATGCAGCCGCTGTGGAGCAACCGGGCCGGTGGCTGCGTCATCTCGGGCTGATCCGACCGGTGCTGACGGGCCGTCCCCTCGCCCGGCCCGTCAGCCGCGGGCTATTCGGCGAGCAGCGGTTCGCCCTCGCCGCGGGTGGCCGCGTCCAGGACCTCCGCGAGGCGGTCGGGCATCGAGAACATCGGGCAGTGGCCGCTGGGGAGTTCGACGTAGCGGTTGGCGGGGTTGGCCAGCCAGGCGAACCGGGGTGCGCCGGTGGCGTGCAGGCCGCGCACCAGGGCCAGGTCGGCGCCGCTGAGCGTGCAGAAGACGCCGGTCATCGGCAGGTCCTTGAAGGCACCCGTGAGCCGTATCGGCTCGGTCATGCTGCGGGCAGGCCAGAACGGCACCCGCTGTGGCAGCTGTTCGGCGATGTCGGCGGGCAAGTCGCCGGCATCCAGCCAGGCCTGGGCGGGGTAGGGCACCAACTCGCCCGTCACGGTGTCCGCGTGGACGGGCGGCACCAGGTCGACCAGCGACTCGCCGTCCTCCGGCACCGGCGCGTCGATCAGCACCGTGCGGGCCACCCGCTCCGGCTGGGCGTCGGCCGCGCCCAGCACCGGGAAGCCGCCGTAGCTGTGGCCGACCAGCACCACCGGCCCGTCCTGCTCGGCCAGCACCTCGCGGACCCGGGCGATGTGCTCGGTCAGTCCGACGGTCGGCGCGGTGCCGAGGGTGACCGGCACGGCGCGGTGTCCTGCGGCGGTCAGTTCGGCCGCCACCTGCTGCCAGGCCCAGCCGTCCAGCCAGGCCCCGGGAACCAGTACGAATATGCTCATGGGCGTGACCGTAGGAACTCCCCCAGGGGGAGAAACCAGCCTGAGCATCGGGATGCTGGCCGAAGCGGCGGGGGTCAGCGTCAAGACGGTGCGCTACTACTCGGACCAGGGGCTGCTGCCCGGTGCGCAGCGCAGCGCGGGCGGCCACCGGCGCTACGGTACTGCGGCGCTGGCCCGGTTGCGGCAGCTTCGCGGCCTGCGGGCGCTGGGGCTGTCGCTGCCGACGGCCGGGGAGGTGGCGGCCGGGGAGCTCGCGCTGGACCGGGCGCTGGCCGACCAGCGGGCCGAGCTGGCCCGGCAGCTCACCGAACTGCGCTGGCGGGAGGCCGCGTTGGCCGCACTGGCGGACCATCCCGAGGAGTTGCTGACGCTGGGCGAGGCGCTGCGCGCGGCGCCCGGGCTGGACGTCCTGGCGACGTTCTGGCGCCGGGTGCTGCCGGTGCGGCTGCCGACCGGGCTGAAGAGCGCGATCGTGGACGTCGTGCTGCCCGAGCTGCCCGCCGAGCCGACGCCCCGACAGGCGCTCGCCTACGCCCGGTTGCACGCGCTCGGCAGTGACCGGAAGTTGGCCGCCGCCGCCCGGCCCCCGGCCGGGAAGGACACGCGCAGCCTGACGCTCACCTACCAGGGCACGAGCGAGGCCTACCGGCTCGCCCTCGCCGAGCTGGCCCGGGGCGCCGAGCCCGGCCCCGGGGAGGCCCTGGACGCCTACGTCGCGGCGTTCGCCCGCGGCGCCGGACGGGTCGAC
This sequence comes from Kitasatospora humi, assembly GCF_020907985.1. Taxonomy (GTDB): domain Bacteria; phylum Actinomycetota; class Actinomycetes; order Streptomycetales; family Streptomycetaceae; genus Kitasatospora; species Kitasatospora humi. Next base: position 262,169 of record NZ_JAJJPA010000006.1, read on the forward strand.
GACGCCGCCTTCCGCCGCGAGTTGGCGACCTTCGAACCGACCCACCCGGTGATCAGCCGCTACTGGCAGCTGGTCCGCGTCCTGCACCCGGGCCCGACCATGGGCGACGCCCACGACTGGATCAGCGCGGCGCTGCGCCTGGCGAGCTGACCGCTCCCGTCACCCTCCGGTCCGGCACCGCGGCTGCCGGACCGGCCTGGTCCACCGGCGCGCCCGCCGTCACCCAGTGCCCGCGCACCGCGTCGGTCGGCCGCTGCTCGCCCAGCAGTGCCAGCCCCCAGTCGCCCAGTGCGGCCAGCACCGGGCGCAGCGCCGCGCCGCGCCCGGTCAGCTCGTAGACCGTGGCGTTGGCCGGCCGCTCCAGTCGGCGCCGGACCACCAGGCCCTCGGCCTCCAGCTGCTTGAGCCGGGCGGCCAGGATGTCGGTGGACACTCCGGGCAGGTCGGCGTGCAGGTCGGTGTAGCGGCGCGGCCCGCCGAGCAGCTCACGGACGATCAGGAGGCTCCAGCGCTCCCCCACCGCGTCCAGGGCCCGGGCGATCGCGCAGTACTGGTCGTAGCTTCGGCGTGACATGCCATCAGCATAGCCAAGAGGTTGGACTTTCCAAGTGCCCACTTGGTAGAACAAAGCATCCAGGTTCGGCGGTGTGGAGGCTCAGACATGGAGTTCCGGCAGTCCAGCAAGCTCGCGGGCGTGTGCTACGAGATCCGCGGCCCGGTGGTCGACCAGGCCAACGCCCTGGAGGAGGCCGGGCACAGCGTGCTGCGGCTGAACACCGGGAACCCGGCGCCGTTCGGCTTCGAGGCGCCCGAGGAGATCCTTCAGGACATCATCCGCAACCTCCCCAAGGCGCACGGCTACAGCGACGCCCGCGGGATCCTGCCGGCCCGCCGCGCGGTGGTGCAGTACTACCAGCAGCGCGGTGTGACCGGCATCGACGTCAATGACGTCTTCCTGGGCAACGGCGCCTCCGAGCTGATCCAGATGGCCGTCCAGGCCCTGGTCGACGACGGCGACGAGGTGCTGGTCCCGGCCCCCGACTTCCCGCTCTGGACGGCCGTGGTCCGGCTGGCCGGCGGCAAGGCGGTGCACTACCTGTGCGACGAGGAGGCCGACTGGTACCCGGACCTGGACGACATCGCCGCCAAGATCACCCAGCGCACCAAGGCGATCGTGGTGATCAACCCCAACAACCCGACCGGCGCGGTCTACCCCAGGGAGCTGCTCACCGGCATCCTCGAACTGGCCCGCCGGCACGGCCTGATGGTGCTGGCCGACGAAATCTACGACAAGATCCTCTACGACGGCGTCGAGCACCACTGCCTGGCCGCGCTCGCCGACGACGTGGTGACGCTGACCTTCAACGGCCTCTCCAAGGCCTACCGGGTGGCCGGCTTCCGCAGCGGCTGGCTGATGGTCTCCGGGCCCAAGCAGCACGCCGCCAACTACCTGGAGGGGCTGACCATGCTGGCCGGCATGCGCCTGTGCCCCAACGTGCCGGCGCAGTACGCGGTGCAGGCGGCGCTCGGCGGGCACCAGTCGATCCACGACCTGACCCTGCCGAACGGCCGGCTGACCGAGCAGCGCGACGTCACCTGGCGGGCGCTCAACGAGCTGCCCGGGGTGAGCTGCGTCAAGCCCAAGGGCGCCCTGTACGCCTTCGCCAAGCTGGACCCGGCGGTGCACAAGATCAAGGACGACGAGAAGTTCGTGCTCGACCTGCTGCTCCGCGAGAAGATCCACATCGTCCAGGGCACCGGCTTCAACTGGCCGCGCCCGGACCACTTCCGGTTCGTCACGCTGCCGCGGGCCGACGACCTGGAGACCGCGATCAGCCGGATCGGCCGGTTCCTGACCACGTACAAGCAGTAGCCCGCAGGGGCTCACCGGACAGGCGGTAGCCCGCACGAGGCTCCTCGCCGGTCATACCGACCTGACGGAAATTCACTCGAAAGAACTCGTGCGCCGAGCCCTGCACGCCGGGTCCGCGCTGCTGCACGCGGCTTAACGGACGTCGATCTTCCACCGAAGATGGGGAGGGTCGACGTTCCGACTTCCCGGTGGGGGGATCTCCCGTGGCGCAGCCGTTCCAGCTTCCCGACTTCTACCTGCCGCACCCGGCCAGGCTCAACCCGCACCTGGAGGGCGCCCGGGAACACACCAGGGCCTGGGCCCGCCGGATGGGCATGCTGGAGGGCAGCGGCATCTGGGAGCTCCAGGACCTGGAGGACCACGACTACGCCCTGCTCTGCGCCTACACCCACCCCGACTGCGACGCCGAGGCGCTCGACCTGGTCACCGACTGGTACGTCTGGGTGTTCTTCTTCGACGACCACTTCCTGGAGACCTTCAAGCGCACCCTGGACCGAGCCGGCGGCAAGGCCTACCTGGACCGGCTGCCGCTCTTCATGCCGATGGACCTCTCCGAGGCCACCCGTCCCGGACAAGCCGGACAAGGGGGCCCCGAACCCACCAACCCGGTGGAGGCCGGCCTGGCCGACCTGTGGGCGCGCACCGTGCCGCACATGTCGCCGGCCTGGCGGGCCCGGTTCCGGGAGTCCACCGAGCACCTGCTCAACGAGTCGCTCTGGGAGCTGTCCAACATCGACCGGGGCCGGGTCGCCAACCCGGTGGAGTACATCGAAATGCGCCGCAAGGTCGGCGGCGCGCCCTGGTCGGCCGGGCTGGTGGAGTTCGCGGCCAAGGCCGAGGTGCCGGCCCGGGTGGCCGACAGCCGCCCGCTGCGAGTGCTGCGCGACACCTTCTCCGACGGCGTCCACCTGCGCAACGACCTCTTCTCCTACGAGCGCGAGATCGGCTCCGAGGGCGAGCTGAGCAACGGCGTGCTGGTGCTGGAGCGGTTCCTCGACTACAGCACCCAGCAGGCCGCCGACGCGGTCAACGAGCTGCTCAGCTCCCGGCTGCACCAGTTCGAGAACACCTTCTTCACCGAGCTGCCGCCGCTCTTCGCCGAGCACCGGCTGGACATGGCGGAGATGGGCCGGGTGCTGGCCTACGCCAAGGGCCTGCAGGACTGGCAGTCCGGCGGCCACGAGTGGCACATGCGGTCCAGCCGCTACATGAACAAGGGTCCGGCCGGCCGCAGCGGCCTGCCGGGCTTCTCCGCGCTGCCGACCGGCCTGGGCACCGCCGCCGCCGACCTGGGCAAGGTGGTCCACCTGCCCGCGCTGCGGCAGTTCACCCACCGGCGCTACCAGGTGCTGCCGCCCTACGAGCGCCCCGAGATCCCACTGCCCTTCACCCCCGGCCGCAACCCCCACCTGGAGTCGGCCCGGCGCCGCTCCACCGACTGGGCCCGCGAGATGGGCTACCTCGACGTGGTCCCCGGCGTGCCCGACTCCGGGGTGTGGAGCGAGAAGAAGATCCGCGACTACGACCTGGCGCTGTGCTCGGCCGGCCTCGACCCGGACGGCACGCCGGAGGAGCTGCTGCTCTCCGCCCAGTGGCTGGTCTGGGGCACCTACGCGGACGACTGGTTCCCGCTCGCCTTCGGCCACACCGGGGATGTGGCGGGCGCCCGGGCCTGCGTGGAGCGGCTGGCCGCCTTCATGCCGCTGGACGATCCGGCGGCCGGCCCGGAGCCCGCCACCGCCGTCGAGCGCGGTCTGGCCGAGCTGTGGGCGAAGACCACGGGTCCGCTGGACCGGAAGGCCCGCGACACCTTCCGGCAGGCCGTGGAGGCGATGCTGCGGAGCTGGGTCTGGGAGGTCGCCAACCTGGCCGAGAACCGGATCCCCGATCCGGTCGACTTCATCGAGATGCGCCGGGACACCTTCGGCACCGACCTCACCATGGCCCTCAGCCGGTTCGCCCACCAGCGCACCGTGCCGGACGAGGTCTTCGAGTCCGGCACCGTCCAGGCCCTGGAGCACGCGGCCGCCGACTACGCCTGGCTGATCAACGACCTCTTCTCGCACCGCAAGGAGATCCAGTACGAGGGCGACCTCCACAACGCCGTCCTGGTGGTGCAGAACTTCCTCAACTGCGATCTGCCGCACGCCCTGGCGGTGGTCAGCGACCTGCAGCAGTCGCGGCTCGAGCAGTTCAACCACCTGACGGCCGACGAACTGCCGCAGCTCTACGAGGACTTCCGGCTGACCAGCGAGCAGCGGGCCGAAATGGAGGCCTACGTGCAGGACTTGCGCAACTGGATGAGCGGCATCCATGTGTGGCACCACGGCGTCGACCGGTACCGGGAGTCCGAGCTGGAGCACCAACCGGCGGCCTACCAGGCCCGGCTGGCGGCAGCAGCCACCGCACCGGCGGCCTACCAGGCCCGGCTGGCGGCAGCAGCCACCGCAGCTCCGGCTCCGGCGCCCGAACCCGCCGCCGCGCAGCCCGCGGCAGCGGCCCCCCGGATCCCGGCCGCGCCCCACCCGCCGCTACCGCGCTCAACACGGCCGGCCGCGGTCGCTCCGGCGGCTGCCGCCACCGCGG
>NZ_JAJJPA010000060.1 GCF_020907985.1 Kitasatospora humi
TCGTGGTGGTGGTGATGGTGGTGATGGTGCGGATGGCCGCAGCAGCCGGGGTGGTGGTGATGGTGACCGTGGTGTTCATGGTCTCCCGGGCAGTACCGGTCCGGCGGGCGGGGCTCCGGGGGGTCGTCATCGCCGTGCATGACCATGGACGATAATCAGGCGCGCCGTTGGGGGGATGCGAATCCTTGGCCTGGATGGGTGAATTGACCCGTGCGAGTGGCGCCGAGTCGAACAGTTGCCATGGGTGTCGAGCCCGTGTTCTGGTTTGAGCCGCCGTTTCACCCGGCCAGGTAGCGCCGCAGCAGCACCTTGCACTCGGCGATCAACTCCGGGTCGCCGTCCCGGTCCTGCTCGAAGGCGAGCTTGAGCACCGCGTCCGCGCACTCCAAGGCCACCCGCAGGGCGAGCGGCCCCGGCCGTCGGCCGCTGTCCACCGAGTGCTCGGAGACGAGCCGGAGCAGCAGCGAGGCCACCGCGGTGTTGTTGTCCAGCGTCAGGTCGAGCAGGTGCGCCACATCGCCCATGGCCGGCGGGGTCGGCCCGGTCAGCCCGAAGTCCAGGGCACCGAAGCCCGGCACGGCCCGCTTCATCGCTACGAACTCCTCGACCGCGAGATCCACGAAGCCACCGATGTCCTGCGGGCTCTCGGCCTCCAGGCGCCTGGTCAGCCGGTCCAGGTAGCGCCTCAGGTTGCGCCGGGCCAGCGCTGCCAGCAGGCTCTGCTTGCCGGTGAAGAACTGGTAGAGCGTGCCGATCGGAACCTGGGCCCGGGCCGCCACCTCCTTGGTGGTCAGCGCGGCCGCGCCGGACTCGTCGAGCAACTCCGCGCAGGCGTTCAGGATCCGCTCCAGGCGCTGCTGGCTGCGCTGCTGCACGGGCTTGCGTCGCAGCTCCGGCTCGGTGACCTCGACCGTGGTGGTGCCCGTGCTCTGCTCGGTCATCGGCCCCTTCTCCCTGCAACTCGCCGGTTCTGGCTACCACTCTGCCGCATCGGACCGGCGTTGCGCAGGGGAGCCCCGGTTTCTGATGGTCAGTCAGCGCCGCAGAGCCCAGGGGTGCGCACGCCGCAGAGCCCCAGGGGTGCGCACCGCGGCGACGCCGGCCGCGGTCGCCCACCGGCCGAGGTGGCGTCGGCGAGAGGCAGGGAGCTGGTTGCGCCGGGAAGCGGGAGCCGCAGGCGACCGACGCGTAGTCGGGCGGTCTCCGCCGGTGGGCCGAGCCAGCGCTCGGGAGCCGGCATCGGTCAGCTGTGGCAACTCCTGATCCCGCAGGCCGGCTTGGAACTCCACCGGAAGGCGGCCTTCGATCGAAAGGCCGGCGCGCCCAGGGGACGTGGCAGGCTGCAGAAGCGTGCCCAGGCCGTCCCCCTCGTGATGGCCGGGGGTCGACTGCCGCTCGGCGCCCAGTACTCCGATCAGCATCATGAACCGGTGGGTGGCTGCAACGACTTGGGCGGTGGCGCGGCTGACCCTCAGGGAAGTCGACGGGCCCGGTTCCGGTCAGCGCCTGCGCGGCCGCGCCGGCGGGCGTGCCCGCCACCCCCTGCGGCCCCGATCGGTGTCAACTGGCCAGGCTGGTCCATCAGCCGTGCAAGGGGGTGGCGGCACCATGCAGTGCCTTCGGCTACCCGGTGCAAGACTTCGCGCGTGGATCGCGCGTGGATCCCTCTGAACGGTGGGACTAGCGCTTGGCGTAGTCCGCGAATCCCTGCCAGTCGATCACGACACACGCCTCGTTGCCCACGATCCAGGCATCATGACCGGGCGGGCAGTTCATGAAATCGCCCGGGCCGAACTCCATCTCCTCCCCGTCGTCCATGACGACCTTCATGCGGCCGGAGACGAAGTAACACATGTGGGCCGCTTGGCAACTCTCGGTCTTGGCGATCGGCTTCACATGCTTGGACCACCGCCAGCCCGGTTGGAAGACCGCCCGGCCCACCGGACCCGCGTCGAGGTTGACCAGCGCGAGTTCGCCCATGCCGCCCTCGAAAGGACGGACCTCCTCGGGCGCGTCCAAGCTCCTGCGGATGAGACCAGCCATGTCGCACACTCCAGGGTCGATCGATGGCTTACTACCATCGTCGGCCGAAACCGCGGTGCCCGCAGCCTGCCCGGGCGCCCGGACACGTCAGATTCGGTGGTCCCCGGGCGGTCCCGTGACGGACGACGACGCACTCGCGGCCGGACGAGGAGGCATGGAGGGCGCGCCGGGCGGCGGCCACCTGCTGCCGCGGTGGCCTGCCGTCGTCCGCCACCGCTCGGCGAGCCCCGACCACCCCCGCGCACCCCGGCCGCCGGCGGCGCGACCTGGGGACCGCGCTCCTGCCGGGAGAGCGGGCACCCGGTGCGGGCGTGGGCCGGGCCGGTGGCGGCGACGGCCCGCGGGAGGCGCTGGAAGGTGCCGACGTGCCGCCGCCGATGGTGGTCTCCGCCGGGCGGTGCCGGTGCCGCGGTGCCGGTTCCGGGCCGGTCAGGGGTTGACGGCGTAGCCTTGGCGCGCGGCGAGCGGCTCGGCGGTCACCTCGTGGAGCAGACGGCGCTGGACGCCGGGGTCGAAGTCGCCGGCGAGTGGGGCGGCGACGGCGGCGGCGGACAGGGCGACGGCCTGGACGAGCCGATCGGGCCAAGGGGCGTCGTCGACCAGCCCGAGGGTGAGGGCGGCCACCGCCGCGTCGCCGGCTCCGGTCGGATTGCCGGTGATCGCTCGCGGTGGCCGGGCACGCCAACTGCCCTGCGGGGTGCAGGCGATCATCCCGTCGGCCCCGAGCGAGGCGACCACCGCCCGGGCACCCGCCGCGCACAGGGCCTCGGCTCCGGCGCGCGGGTCGGTGCTGCCGCTGGCGGCGGCGAGTTCATGGGCGTTGGGTTTGGCGATGGCGGGTGCCTCGGCGAGGCCGGCGAGCAGGGCCGCGCCGTCGGCGTCGAGCACGGCCGGCACGCGGTGGGCGCGGGCCCGGCGGATCAGGACGGCGTACGCGTCGGTGGGGACGCCGCCCGGGAGGCTGCCGGAGAGGACGACGGCCTCGGCGCGCGGCACCAACTCGTCGAAACGGCTGAGGAATCGCGCCCATTCGGCGTCGGTGACGACCGGGCCGGGTTCCAGCAGGATCGTGGTGTCGGCGTCGTGTTCGTCGTAGACGGCGACCGTGCGGCGGGTTTCGCCGGTGATCGGCACCAGCTCGTCCGGGATTCCCGCTGCGGCGAGATCGCGGCGCACGGTTTCGCCGGTGGGCCCGCCGACGAGGCCGGTGACGACGGCCGGGTGCCCGAGGGCGTGCAGCACGCGGGCGACGTTGATGCCCTTGCCACCGGCTCGGGTGGCAGTCCCGTGGACGCGGTTGCTCGCGTGCGGGCGGAGCCGGTCGAGCCGGTAGGTGACGTCCAGGGCGGCGTTGAGCGTGACGGTGAGGATCATCCGACGGCCTTCTGTGAGATCTGTCGCGGCGTCACCGGCTGCGGCGACGTGGCGGGCCCGGCCCGGTGGAGGTCCCGGGCCAGCAGGGCGGCGCCCAGGCAGCCTGCCCGGTGGCCGAGTTCGGCGGGACGGACCGGGGGAGCGGTCCGGAAGGTCAGGCGCTCGGCCAGGGCGGTTCGGAGCGGGTCGAAGTACGCGGCTCCCGCGCGGGCCAGCCCACCGCCGATGACGATGCACTCGGGGTCGAGCAGCGTGACGGCGGCGCTGAGGCCATCGGCCAGCGCTTCGACGGCGTCGCGCCAGACCTCGGCTGCGACGGCGTCGCCCGCGTCGGCCCGGTCCCGGACGTCCCGGGCGCTGACGCCGATCTCACCGGTGGCACGGCTGTAGCGACGAGCGATGGCGCAGGCGGAGGCGACGGTCTGGAGGCAGCCCCGGCGACCGCAGGGGCACGGCTCGCCGTCCGGGCGCACCACGAGGTGCCCGATTTCGCCGGCGGATCCCTGCTCGCCGGCGAACGCCTCACCGCCGAGCACGATCGCGGCGGCGATCTCCGTGCCGACCGGGACGAAGAGGAACGAACCGCACTCCCGGCCGGCGCCGAGACGGGCCTCGGCGAGCCCGCCGGCCCGGACGTCGTGCCCGAACGCGACCGGCAGGTCCAGCTCCTCGGCGAGCCAGTCCCGGACCGGGACCCGTCGCCAGCCGAGGTTGGCGGCGAACACGCAGGTCCCCGCTGCTTCGTCCACGATGCCGGGGACGGCGATCCCGGCGGCTGCGGGCCGGTACTCGCGGGCGAGTTCGGCGGCACAGTCGATGACGGTGTCGATGACGGCCTCGGGGCCGCGCTCGGCGCGGGTGAACCGGCGCTCGGAGTGCATCAGGGCGCCGTCCTCCGCCAGCACGCCGGCCTCGATCTCGGTGCCGCCGACGGCGAGCGCGATGACGGTCACGCGGTGCCCTCCTCCGGGCCGCCGCACCACGCGGTCACGCAGCGTGGTCCTTCGGGCCCAGGTCGTGCGGCCAGACGCGCTTCGGGCTCGGGCAGCCCGGCCGGCAGCGGCGCCGCCCTGTGGCGTCGGCACGCCGACCGGCTGTCGGCCGTGGGGATCACGCGGTTCATGGCGTCTCCTGATGCAAGGACCACGATGACAGATGATTGAATCTGCTCAATGTCTAGCAAGTCCAAGCATGAATGCGCAATGGAGAGGCGGCGGATTGCGCACCACGGCGGTGAGCGGACTCCGGCTGATGGCCGACCGGCCCGCGTGCCGTCGACCATGGGCTCGGGTCCGGGCAGCCCCTGGCCCGACGCTTCGAACGCAGCGGACGGTGTCGCTCGCGACGCTTCAGGGCCCCGATCGCCGGGCCCCGCACGGGGGAGTGGCCGCGCTGCCGACCGTCGTGGGCCCCGAGCCCCCGGCGACCGTGGGGGACCCGCAACGGTGCACCGGCGCGGCCGCCCGGTGGGCTGTCGGCCCGGGGATGGACCGATGGCTCTCGAAGGGGCGCAGGGTCGGTGCGGACGCGGTCGACGGCGGGCGACCGGCAAGGTGAGCAGGCACGGGCCGACCGAGCTGCCCACCGCGGCCGGCACGGTGACCAGACGGTGAGACCGGGGGAGCGGTGAGCAGCGGCGTGGCCGTGGCGGCCGCCGCAGTGACGAGTGCGGCGACGAGGCGCCCGTGGCGATCGGGCGGGGCCGCTGCCGGGCGGCGGCGAAGGAGCCACCCGCCGCCACGACGGTGCCACGACGGCGCCGGGAGGGGCAGCGGCGGCGCGCGGATCGCCGCCGCCCGGCGCGCCCGCCAGACCCGCCGGGTCGGTGGGCCGGCGTCGAAGCCGCTCGGACGGCGGCCTGCGCCTCCCATGGCCCGTCAGGCGTGCGCGCGCGGCCCGTCAGCCGTGCGCGCGCCCGGTCACGGTGCCGAGTCGGCGACGTTAGGGCTCTTGTCGTACGCCTCGGTGGGGTTCATGCCGACGTTGTTGAGCTTCACCGTGTCCTGGGTGGCGACCTGGGCGCACTTGCTGGAGTCGTCGGCGGTCTCGGCGGAGGAGTTGCTCAGTGCGGCCTGGGTGTTGACCGGGGCAGGAGTGCCGGCGGAGCTACCGCCGCCACCGCCGAAGGTCGTGCCGCTCGGCCAGTCCTTGCCGATCACCAGGGTGATGCCCGGGCCCATGCCGGGCTTGACCGCCGAAGCGGGCAGACCCACCGAGGCGGCCACCTCCTGGGCGTCGGCCTCGCGGCCCGCCGTGTAGGTCACCTCGCTGGTCTCCTCGGTGCCGGCCGCGTTGGCGGCGGCGGTGCCCGGGTTGTAACCGTCCGCCTTCAGCGCGTCGGCCACGTCGGCGGCGCGTCCGGTGATCCCGCTGCCGTTCCTGACGTGCACCGTGATCTCCGACTTCGGCGCGCCGCCGGCGGCGGGCGCGGCCGGGGCCGAGGTGGGGGCGGCGGTGGTGGCGTCGGGGTTGGCCGTCGAGGTGGCCTGGGCGGCCGCCGAGGCCTTTGAGCCGTCTCCGTTGGTCAGCGAGACGTCGTTGGTGATCGCATTGAACAGGTTCTTCGCCGCGGGGTCGACCACCACCTTGGCAAGGGGGTCGGTGGGGTCCGGGTCGTTCTGCATCGTCGTCATGGTGATGCGGTTGGTCGGGACCTTGTTGAGGTCGTCGGCCAGGTTCACCAGGTTCGTGACGCCGGCGAGGCCGTCGTCGACGGTGAGCGCCTTGGTCGCGGCATTGGCGAGCGAGAGCACCGCCGCGGGGTTGGTGAGGGTGCCCGCACTCTTCAGCTGGCGGACCATCGAGCTGAGGAACATGTGCTGGGCCGACGCGCGGCCCAGGTCGGACCCGTCGCCGAAGCCGTGCCTGGTCCGGACGAACTGCAGCGCGGACATGCCCTGCAGGGTGTGGCTGCCCTTCTTCAGCTTCAGGTGGGAGTAGGGGTCGTAGACGTTGTTGTCGACACAGACCGGCACGCCGCCGACCGCGTCCGACATGCTCACCACACCTTGGAAGTCGACCATCATGAAGTGGTCGATGGGTATGCCGGTCAACTGGTGCACGGCCGCCACCGTGCAGCCCGGACCGTAGTCCAGGGTGCTGTTGATCCGGTCCCGGTGCGGCTTCATCGAGGTGTGGTTCTGGCTGTCCGTGCAACCCGGCAGTGAGGCGTCGGTGTCGCGCGGGATGCTCATCACCGTCGCGTTGCTGCGGTCGGCCGAGACGTGCAGCACCATTTCGACGTCGGCGTTGGCGCCGGGCCCGCAGTCCCCGCCGATCTGGCAGTCGGCGGCATTGTCCCGGCTGTCGGAACCGATCACCAGGATGTTGATCGGGGTGCGGCCGAAGGCGTCGGGCTTCTCGTGGCCGGCGTCGCCGGAGGTGCCGGCGAACAGCGGTGAGTGCTTGATGTTGCCGTCGAGCATCTCGATGATGTAGCCGCCGCCGGCGGCCGCCACCAGCACCAGCCCGGCGGTGGTGTAGGCCAGTATCCGCAGGCCCTTCCGCTTGGGCTTCTTCTTGCTCTTGCGGACCGCCGCACGGCCCTCGGCGGCCGCCCCGGCCGGGCGGGCACCACGTGCACGGCGGGGGGCTTCGGACCCGCCGCCCGCTGATACGTCGACCATCCCCGCAAGCCCTCCTCGACCCGTGTTCCGCGGTGCTGCTCTGCGCCGTTGTGCGCTGTTCTGGGATGGCGACGCTGCGCGACACGCCATCGGTTCCAGTTGCGCAAGGTAGCAAGTGACTCTGAGGTAGTCGGGAGCGGGGCAGGGTGCAGCCCTTCGGGCAGTGGGGACCGGACAAATCGCCCCCGGGTGCGGGGGAAGGCCGAGCCGCTCGACGCGGTGGGGCGCGGTGACCACGCTGGAGGGCACGCCCTCGTGGCGGGCGCCGGCGCCGGTGCCGTCGCGCCCCGGGCGCGCGAACACGTCGGGCAGTCGGCAATGGACTCCGCCGAGGCATCGCCGCGTCGCTCGGTGCGCCACGCGCTGCCCGTGACCGCTGCCCGTGACCGCTTCCCGTGACCGCTTCCCGTGACCGCTGCCCGTGCCCGACAACCGGACCTCCGCTGACTGTGAAGGAAGTTGCCTTCTGCTTCTGGTAGTTCAGCGAACGAGTCCCTAATATGAGGTGAACTCATATTCATTGAGAGGTGTGGCCATGAGCGACCGACGTGATCTCCCGGCCGGCTTCCACTGGGGGGTGTCCACTGCGGCCTACCAGATCGAGGGCGCGGTGGACGAGGACGGTCGCGGACGCTCCGTCTGGGACGAGTTCGTCGACCGGCCCGGGGCGGTGAAGAACGGCGACACCGGGCGGACCGCCTGCGACCACTACCACCGCTATGCCGACGACGTCGCGCTGATGCGTGAACTAGGGCTCGACGGCTACCGGTTCTCGATCGCCTGGCCCAGGATCCAGCCCACCGGCCGGGGTTCGGCGAACCCGGCCGGCCTGGACTTCTACGACCGCCTGGTGGACGCCCTGCTGTCCGCCGGGATCACCCCGCTGCCCACGCTCTTCCACTGGGACCTGCCGCAGGTGCTGGAGGAGGGCGGCGGCTGGCTGGCACGTGACACCGCCCACCGCTTCGCCGACTACGCCGCGATCGTGGCGGACCGTCTCGGCGACCGGGTGCCGGCCTGGATCACCCTCAACGAGCCCGTGGTCCACATGGTCTTCGGGTACGCCTTCGGCATCCACGCCCCAGGCCGTGCCCTGATGCTGGACGCCCTGCCCGCCGGGCACCACCAACTCCTCGGCCACGCGCTGGCCGCGGCGCAACTGCGCGGGCGCGGCGGCCGGGTGCTGATCGCCAACAACCTCACCCCCGTATGGCCCGCCTCGCCGAGCGAGCAGGACCGGACCGCCGCCGACGCCTATGACGCGCTGCACAACCGCCTGTTCACCGACCCGATCCTGCTCGGCCGCTACCCGGATCTGAGCGCCTACGGAGTCGCCCCGGACCTGGGTGGCAGCGTCCACCCCGGTGACCTGGAACTGATCGCCGCCTCCGGCCGGTTGGACGGGCTCGGCGTCAACTACTACAACCCCACCCGGATCGCCGCCCCCACCGACCCCGCCCTACCCTTCACCGAGGTGGAGATCGACGGCGTTCCCCGGACCCACTTCGGCTGGCCCGTCGTGCCCGACGGCCTTCGCCAACTCCTCCTCACCCTCCGCGATCGCTACGGCACCGCCCTGCCGCCCGTCACCATCACCGAGAACGGCTGCTCCACCGACGACGCCCTCGACGACCGCTTCCGCATCGACTACCTGGCCGGCCACCTCGACGCGCTCGCCGAGGCAGTCGCCCAGGGAGTGGACGTTCGCGGCTACTACACCTGGTCCTTGATCGACAACTTCGAATGGGCGGACGGGATGAGTCAGCGGTTCGGCCTGGTGCACGTCGACTTCACCACCCAGCGCCGCACCCCGAAGGCCTCCTACTCCTGGTACCGAGAGCTGATCGCCGCTCACCGGGCAGCGCACGGACGGTAGTTGATCGAACGCGCCAAGCGGCGGTCGGTCGCGCCGGTTTCCCCGGCAGCCGCTCGGTCGCTCGGTCGCGCCGTTCCCCGGCAGTCGCTCGGTCGCACGGTGGCTCGGTCGCCCGGTGGGTCGGTCGCCACCGTTCCAGGGCACCGGAGGCGCCTTGCGGCATCACTTGCCCGCTGGGGCTTTCGACGGGTGGTCCCCCAGGTCGGCCACTCCGGGTGACGGCTGCGCCGCCTGGCCGGGGCGGCGGCGCAGCCAGACGTAGAGCACCAGGACCGGCAGGAGCAGGCCGACGGCGCTGAGGGTGATGAAGGCCGTCAAGCTGCTGATGTGGTTGACCAGCCACTCGAAGTTCTGGCCGAAGAAGCCGACCACGAAGGAGAGCGGGAGGAACACCGTGGCGATGATCGTGAGCCTCTCCATCGTGGCGCTCTGGCGAAGATTGATCTTGTTCTGCTCGACGGAGATCACCGCGATGTTCGCTTCGAGGACGGTGGCCAGCAGATCGCGCTGGGCCGCGACCTCCTCGTTGACCAGCAGCAGGTGGTCCTGAACGTCGCGGAAGTACGGCAGGAGCTCTCCGGGGGACCGGCGGGGCAGCACCCGCCGGGCGAGTACGGCGAGCAGCGGGTGCACGGCGCGGTAGAAGTCGGTGGCCTCGCGGCGCAGGAAGTAGATGCGTTCGGTCGGGGCGACCGTGCCGGAGAAGACCGTGGCCTCGATCTGCTCGATGTCGCGTTCGAGCTCGGCGACGACGGGCGAGTAGCTGTCGACCACCTGGTCGAGGATCGCCCACAGGGTCGATGCGCTGCCGGCGCGCAGGAGTTCGGGGCGGCGTTCGAGTCGGCTGCGGGCGCCGCCCAACTCGCTGGCGATGCCCTGGCGGACGGTGATCACGAAGTGTTCGGCGAGGAAGACGCTGATCTCGCCGGTGTCGACCTCCTCGCGCTCGTCGTCGTAGCGCGCGGTGCGCAGGACGATCAGCTCGGTGCCGTCCTCGTACTGCTCGGCCTTGGGCCGCAGGTGGAAGGCCTGGGCGTCCTCGACGGCGAGTTCGTGCAGCCCGAAGCTGGCGCGCACCCTGTCGAGCTCCTCGGGGGCCGGTTCGAACATGCCGAGCCAGACGAACCCGCCCTCCGTGCAGCGCGCGGCCGCCTCCTCCAGCGACATGGGCCCCTCGTGCTGCCGACTTCCGTCGCGGTAGTGCGCGCAGTCGACGATCATGCTCTTCCTCCTCGTGCCCAGCCGGCTGCGCCGCGTGTCGCCCCACCGGCGGCTCAGCACGCCGCAGACGCCCCCACCCACAGATGCTCCTCCGATTCGCCCGGACCCGCCCACGGAAGGCCCGGAGACGACCGGGCAGCCGGTCGGCCCGCGGCCCGTCGCCGACCACCGGCCCGGGTCCTGATGCGGTTCGGGGGCGGGCGTGGGAGGTTGGGTGTTCGGGGGCGGACGACCGTACAGGGCGGCCGCCCGGGGCACGGTGCTCCAGCGGAGGCCGTGCCGTCGAACCGGTTCGGAGGTGCCCGATGACCGTGCCGATGGGAGTCGAGGAGGAGTTCCACATCGTCGACGTGGAGACCCGGATGCTGGCGGCACGGGCCCACGAGGTGCTGGAACGCTTACCGGCCCGCGGCTTCACGACCGAGTTCCTCCAGTCGGCCGTCGAGACCAACAGCGGTGTGCACGCCTCGCTGGACGCCCTCCACGCCGACCTGGCCCGCTCCCGGCGGAGCCTGGTCGACGCGGCCGCCCCGCTGGGTCTGGCCGTGGTCGCGGCCGGCACCGCGCCGCTCGCCCGGACGGAGTCGGTGGAGGCCACCCCGGACCCGCGGTACCTGCACATGGCCGACGAGTACCGCACGGTGGCTGACGAGCAGCTGATCTGCGGCGTCCAGTTCCACGTGGACGTGCCCGACCGCGACATGGCCGTCCGCGTGATGTGCCTGGTCTCGCCCTGGCTGCCGACCCTGCTGGCACTGTCCGCCAGCTCACCCTTCTGGCTCGGCGCGGACACGGGTTACGCCAGTTGGCGCACCATGCTGTGGCAGCGCTGGCCCACCAGCGGCCCGGTCGGCTGCTTCGGTTCGGCAGCGGCCTACGACACGGCCGTGGGCCGGTTGATCCGCTCCGGGGTGATCACCGATGCCGGGATGGTCTACTACGACATCCGGCCGTCAGCGCACCGGCCGACCCTGGAGCTGCGGGTGTGCGACGCCTGCCCCCGGGTGGAAACGGCCGTGATGATCGCCGGACTGTTCCGCGCGCTGGTGGTGGACGCCTGCGAGGCGGTACGGCGATCCAACGGCTGTCCGCACTCCCGCCAGCCCTGGCTGCGCGCCATGACCTGGCGGGCCGCCCGCTCGGGACTGGGCGGCCACCTGGTCGACCCGGACACCGGTCTGGAGCAGCCGGCCTGCGCGGTGGTCCGCTCGCTGCTGGCGCGGTTGCGGCCGACCCTGGAGGGGTTCGGCGACTGGCCGACGGTCTCCGGACTGGTCGAGGAGACGCTGGGGCTGGGCGACGTCGCCCACCGGCTTCGGCGCGTCGCCGCCGACGGCGGCTTGACGGCGGCCGTCGACTTCCTGATCGCCCGGACCCGGGCGAACCCAGCGGTGATCGGTCCCCGCGCGCGGATCGACCGCAGGAGCCTGTCCGCCCGCTGCCGGCAGAACCGGGCCGCTCGGCTCGCGGCCCACCGGTCCGGCGCCCTGCTGCGCCGCACGGGCCGGACGGCCGGCCGGACGGGCCGGACGACGGCCGCGGACGGCCAGTCCTACGCAGGCCGCTGGGACCCGACCATCGCCACCGTCCTCCCGACGGCCCCCCGGCGCCGCCCGAACGGGGGTGGCTCGGCATGTGCGGGCTGAGCGGAGAGATCCGCTTCGACGGCGGGCGCCCCGACCTGGCCGCCGTGGAGCGCATGACCGATCGGTTGGCGGCCCGCGGGCCCGATGGCCGCGGAGTGTGGTCGCAGGGCGCCACGGCGCTCGGCCACCGCCGTCTGAAGATCATCGACCTGTCCGAGCGCGGTGCCCAGCCGATGACCGACGCGGTGAGCGGCCTCACCGTCGTCTTCAACGGCTGCATCTACAACTACCAGGCGCTGCGGCAGGAGTTGGAGGACCTGGGGCACCGCTTCTACTCCACCTCCGACACCGAGGTGCTGCTCAAGGCGTACCGGCAGTGGGGCACGGCCTGCGTGCGACGACTGCTCGGCATGTTCGCCTTCGCCGTGGCCGAACCGGACACCGGTCGGCTGGTGCTCGGCCGCGACCGGCTCGGGATCAAGCCCCTCTACCTGGCGCGGCGGCCGGGCCGGCTGCGCTTCGCCTCCTCACTGCCCGCCCTGCTCGCGGGCGGTGGCGTGGACACCTCCATCGACCCGGCCGCACTGCACCAGTACCTGACCCTGCACGGCACGGTGGCGGCCCCGCGCACCGTGCTCACCGGCGTCCGCAAGCTGCCGCCCGCCACCGTGCGGGTCGTGGAGGCGGACGGCGGCCAGCACGACGAGTGCTACTGGCAGCCGTCCTACAGCCGTCGGCCGGAGCACGCGGGCATGGACGCCGCCGACTGGCGCGACGCCGTGCTCGACGCGCTGCGCACCGCCGTCCGCCGCCGCACGGTGGCGGACGTACCGATCGGGGTGCTGCTCTCCGGCGGTCTGGACTCCAGCCTGATCGTGGCGCTGCTCGCCGAAGCCGGGCAGGACGACCAGGCCACCTTCAGCGTGGGGTTCGAGGCGGAACGCGGCGAGGAGGGCGACGAGTTCGGCTATTCGGACTTGGTGGCCCGGGAGTTCGCCACCGACCACCACCAGATCATGGTCCCGTCGGACCGGGTGCGGGGCGCCCTGGACCGGGCGGTGGCGGCCATGAGCGAGCCGATGGTCAGCCATGACGTGGTCGCCTTCCACCTGCTGTCGGAACAGGTCTCCAAACACGTCAGCGTCGTGCAGAGCGGGCAGGGTGCCGATGAGGTCTTCGCCGGGTACCGCTGGCACCCCGCCCTGGCGGCCGTGCCGCGCGAACGGGAGCCCGAGACCTTCGCCAAGGTGTTCTTCGACCGGTCGCACGCCGAACTGGCCCGGATGCTCCGGCCGGAGCTGCTGGCGGACCACGACGCCTCCAGCGAACTGGTCCGCGCGAGCATGGCGCCCGCGGGGGCGGAGACCGCCCTGGACGCCGCCATCCGGCTGGACACCCATGTGCTGATGGTCGACGACCCGGTCAAGCGGGTCGACAACATGACCATGGACTGGGGCCTGGAGGCACGCGTGCCGTTCCTGGACCACGAGCTGGTCGAGCTGGCCGCCGCCTGCCCGCCGCAGTTCAAGCTCGCCCACGGCGGCAAGGGGGTCCTCAAGGACGCCGCCCGCAAGCTCCTGCCGCGCGAGGTCATCGACCGACCCAAGGGCTACTTCCCCGTGCCGGCGATCCGGCGGATGGCCCCGCCGGTGCTCGGCCGGATCCAGCAGGCCCTGGCGGCCCCCGAGGCCCGGTCCCGGGGAATCTTCCAGGAGACCTATCTGGCCGAGCTGCTCGCCGCACCGGACGCCCATCGCACGGCACGCGGGGCCAACGCGCTGTGGCAGGTGGCCCTGCTGGAGATGTGGCTGCAGTCCCACGGGATCAGCTGAACGGGAGGCGGACCGTGGTGGACCAGCGCTCCGATCCCGTGGCCCCGCCGCCGGCGGCCCCTCAGGCCGTGGTCCTCCCGGACGCCCACGACAGCCGGGAGGGCCACAGCCCGGTGACCGCCCACGGTTGCTGGTACCCCTCGGCGGACCCCACCGGCGGGCAGGTGGCCTTCATCTGCAACCGCGGCGGCGTACCGCAGCTGTGGACCGGATCAGCCGACGGCGACGACGTGCACCTGCTGGACACCGGCATCGACCCGGTGATCGAGGTCTCGTGGTCCCCGGACGGCCGCTGGATCGCCTACACCACCGCCCCCGGCGGGGGTGAGCACACCCGGGTGCTCTGCGTGCGGCCGGACGGCGGCGACCGCCGGATCCTGGCCGGCGCGCTGGCGGGCAGCACCGCCTACCTCGGCCGCTGGACCCGCGACGGTTCGGCCATCGCCATCACCACCACCGACCCGCTGGTCGGCTTGCCCGCCACCGAGACCGGCACCGCCGCACCTGCCGAGCCGTACCAGGAGGTGCCCCCGAGCGAGTGGATCAGCCGCGACGGGCGCGCCGTGCTGCTCGGCGGCGCCCACCACGGCGAGGTCGGGACCCTGCTGCTGGACGCCGGCCTGCCGGGGGCGGTGCCGACGGCGTTGCGTCCGGCGATGCCCGCCCCGTACGAAACCGGCCTGGAACCGCACCTCACAGGCGGGGGCCTGGCCGCCTACCTGGCCGATCCGACCGGCGTGCGGCCCCCCGAACTCCTCGCCACCGAACCGGCGGGCGCCACCCTGCGGGTGTGCGACACCACCTCGGACGGCCGGCTCGTCCTGCTGCTGCGAGGGCCGCGCGGCCGGCGCGAGGCCGTGGTGCTGCGGGCCGACAGCGGTGAGACGGCCTGCACCGTGCCGGTGGCCGACGGGGACCCGTGGATCGGCCGGTTCTCGCCCGACGGCCGGACGTTGTACCTGCGCAGCGACGCCGACCGTGAGTTCGCGGCCCTGGTCACCGCCGAGCTCGGGCCGGACGGCCACTGCCGACGTCGCCAGGTGATCGCCCAACGGGACTGTGTCGACCTGGAGTTGCTGTCCGTCCGGGACGACGGCCACAGCGCCGTCCTGGCCTGGAACGTGCGCGGCCGCACCGAGCTGGAGGTCGTCGCCCTGCCCGCCGCGGGGCGGCGCCGGGCCGGCGCCGGCACCGGGGCGGAGGTGGACGGCGCACCGCCCGAACTCGCCCCGCGCCCACTGCCGCTGACGCACGAGGTGGTGACCCGGATCAGCCCGGCGGGCCCGTCGGGCTTGGCACTGGCCGTCTCCGGCTCCGTGCGCCGGCCCGGCATCTGGCACGCGGCCGACGGCGGGCCGCCCGTCCGCACCCCGTGGTCCTCGCGGGACGAGGACGCCGTCGCACCCGGCCGGCCGCCGCCGGAGCGGCCCGAGCACCTGCGCCTGCGGGCCCGCGACGGGCTGGAACTGGGCGGCTGGTACTATCGCGCACCCGGCGCCGGCCCCGACCTGCGGGCGCCGTGCGTCGTCCATCTGCACGGCGGCCCGGAGCAGCAGGAGCGACCGGTCTTCGACCCGCTCTACCACGAACTGCTCGGCCACGGCCTGGACGTCTTCGCCCCCGACGTGCGCGGCTCGCTGGGCTCCGGCCGCTCCTTCGTCAACGCCGACCTCGGAACCGGGCGGTTCGCGGCGATCGACGACGTCGCGGACTGCGCCACGCACGTGGTCGGCCTGGGACTCGCCGACCCCCGCCGGCTGGCCGTGATGGGCCACTCCTACGGCGGCTACCTCACGCTGGCCTCCCTGGTCTGGCATCCGGAGCTGTTCCGCACCGGTGTCTCCGTGTGCGGCATGTCGGACTTCCTGACGTTCTTCGCCGGCACCGAGCCGTGGATCGCCCGATCGGCCGCGGCCAAGTACGGCCACCCCGAACGCGACCGGGACCTGCTGCACGCGCTCTCCCCGATGAGCCGGATCGACGCCCTGCGGGTGCCGCTGCTGGCCGTTCACGGTGAGCACGACACCAATGTGCCACTGGGCGAGTCCGAGCAGATGGTCCTGGCGGCCCGCCAACGGGGGATCCCCGCCGAACTGCTGGTCCTGCCCAACGAGGGCCACGAGTTCAGGAACACCCGCAACCGGGTGCTGTTCCGCCGCACCGCGGCCGCCTGGATCGAACGCCACCTCGCCGACTGAGCGGTGCGCTTCGTTCCGCGGGTCGGGCAGGGGCAGGCGGTTGCACACCGAGCTACTCCGTCGAGCACGGCCGACATATCATCAGGCCATGACTGACCTGGCGATGGTCCAACCCGGCGGTGGAGAACGGCTGCACGCACCGACCGGGTCGTATCTGGTCCACCTCTCGGGGGCGCAGACCGGTGGTGCGCTGGCCGTGGTGGAGTACACCTTTCCGGCCGGGGCGGTGGGGGCCGCGCCGCACATCCATCGCGGTCATGCCGAGCACTTCCACGTGCTCGAGGGCGAGGTGACGTTCGACCTCCCCGGCGGTGTGAGCACGCTCGGGGCGGGCGGGACGGTGTCGGTGCCGATCGGAATGGCCCACGGATTCCGGAACACCTCGTCCGCCCCGGCCCGTTGCCTGTTCCTGCTGACACCGGCCGGGTACGAGGACTACTTCCGTGACATCCACCGCGCCATCGAGGCCGGCGAGCCGCTCGACCCCGAACGGCTCGCCGGGCTGCGGGCCGAGTACGCGACCGAGACGCTGTAGGCCCCGCGGTCCGACGCCGGCCGGGACTCCGCGGGCAGCGCCGGCCGCAGGAGGGCGGCCCGTCCGCGCCTCACTCGGCGAGGGCGCCCATCGGATCCCAGGCGGGGAGGACGATCGGCGGCTGGTCGAGGGCGGAGGCCAGCTCCGGCGGCAGCGCGGAGCGCCGGACCGCTATCTCGAAGACGTGCTCGCCGAACCACGAGTCGTTCATGGTCCAGAAGCCCTTGTCGGCCTTCTCCTCGCCCCAGCTGTTCTCCACCCGCCAGCGCCGCGGCCTCCCGTCCACCACGTCGACGCCGGTGAAGAGCATCGCGTGGGTCATCCGAGTGTCGTGGTGCAGCAGCCGGTCGGCCTTGTCCATGGTGAAGGGGGCGTCGTAGACCGCCGCGTAGTCGAAGAGCCCGGCGTCCCACACGCCGACGTCCGCGCGCATCATCTTCGCCACGTCGCAGCCGAACCACACCGGCTCACCGCCGACGACCGCGTCCATCGCCAGCCGCTTCAGCAGCTCCATCCGGGCGTTGAGATAGACCACCGGCGGGGCGTCCACGACATTGCCCAGGTACTCGACCGTGAAGGTGCGGCCGACCGGGCTCGACTCCCTCGGGTCGTGCACCAGGCAGACGTAGTCGTCCAGCGGGAGTTGCACGTAGGAGGCGGCGAACTCCGCCGGGGTGAGCCAGCCGTCCCGGTGGAACACCTTGGCCTCGTCCTGCCACTGCCAGAGGAACCGCCGCGGTGGCGTACCGAGGTGGATGCTGAGCACCCGGTGGACGGCGCCCAGCACCTCGCGCTTGAACTCCCGCTGCGCTCCGACTCCTTGGGCGGCATGCCGCCGGAGATCACGGGCGCCCTGGCGGAGCAGGGTCTTCAGGGCTCGGTTCATCGCCCGGGTCGCCGAGGAACTGTCGGTCTCGGGCATGGCCGACTTGGGCACCAGACCGTGCTTGGCGACCAGCGCCACGAACATGTTCCACTGCCCGCCGTCACCGATCGGGTCCGCCAGCAGGTGCGCCACCGTGCGGTCGTCCACATCCCGGTCCGAGGTGTCGATGACCGCCTCGAGGAAGTAGTTCGCCCGCTCGAACTTGTCCCACCAGAGCAGGTAGTTCTGGGAGAACTCGAAGTCCTTCACGCCCAGCTTCCGGGCGGCGCCGACCCGGAGCAGGTTGAGCCCCGCGAACATCCAACAGCGGCCGCTCTGCTTCTGGTTGGTGGCCTTCCAGTCGTCCAGCTGGTGGGAGACCGAGTGGTCGATGCCGGTGAGGATCCGCCGGTCCAGGGCGACATCGTCCACCGGCGACTGGGTGACCGCGTTCTGCATCAGCCGGTTCGCCGGACGATCGGAGAACTCCTTCTCGAAGAGGTCGAGTTGGTCCGGCGTCAAGCTGCCTCCCGTGGCCTGGCGGTCGCGGTCGCTTCCCTTGGTCACAGCCAGCTGCCTCCCATTCCCAGCGGGTTAAGAGCAGTGCTTCCCCACCGTCGCACGCCGTTCAGCCGGAGTCAACGGAGCCCGTCGCGGTCGGCGAACGCGGCACCGAGTCCGGCCGGGAGCCGACGACCCCAGGCACCCGGCGCGTCAATGAGGGAACATCCGGGGCGGGCGCCGGCCGGGCAGGCTGTCGCGGAACTCCTCGATGGCCGAACTGACCTGGCGCATCAGGTGGGTCTCCTCGATCCGTCGAAGGTAGAGGTTGCGGGCAGCCAGGGCTTCGACGGTCACGGTGAAGTAGAGCGTCATCAACGGGTTGACGAAGAGTTCGCTGTTCCTGGTGCGATCGGTGAAGCGGACATCGCCGAACCGGCCTTCGAGCGCGGCCGCCACGGAACCGTGGACGATGCTGGGGTGCTCGGGGAACGCGTCTCGGGCGTGCTCGACGGCGTCCAGGTAGAGCCTGCCCTCGCGAGAGTCCCGGGGGAGGGAGAAGGCGCCGAGGTAGCCTCCCGCGCGGTCCAGTGCCGCGAGGTTCTCCAGGACCAGGGTGTGACTGACGCCGTGGTAGGCATCGACACCGAACCCCAGGCACGCGACCAGCCGTTCCGGGATGCCGGGCAGTCCGGCCACGGCGGCGAGGCTGGCCATGTCCTCCTCAGGGGTGCCGAGCCCGGCCTCGTCGCCGCGCATCAGGATGTCCGTGCCGCCGTCCACCAGCAGGATCGCGTCGATTCCGAGGTGCGAGGTGAGCGCTCGGTACGCCTTCCGCAGCGGGCGTACCCCGACGGAGGCGAAGGCCCAGACGGTTTCGGGCATGCGGTGGAGGCGCAGCCAGCGAGCCAGGGTGCGCTCGGGGAAGTACCGTTCGGCGGACCGGGTGTCGGGGGTGATCCGGGCGACCTCAGGCTCCAGCCAGACCTCGGCGTCGAGGCCGTAGAGGTGGCTGAAGGACAGGTTGGCCAGGTGCACCTCCTTGCCCGCGGCGCGCAGCGCCAGCGCGATCGGCAGTCCGGCGTAGATGTCGAATCCGCCGCCGGCACCGGCGATGAGGATCCGGTCGGCTGCCTTCAGGCGGGTGAGCAGCGGCGGTTCGAAGAGCGTGGGCATCCGGGCAAGGTACCGCCGCAGCGCTGTGGCGTCACCCGCACAGCAGGGGCCGTGCCGTGCGGGGCCGGGGCGGGGGTGGGCCGGGGCGATGACGGGTCGGTGCCGCGCGGGCGCCGGGGCCGTGACCCCGGTCGGACTCATGTGTGACGGAGGTGGGTGACCCGTGGAGGTTCCATGTCGACGTGGTTGCCCTCGATGGATGGGGGCAACCGGTCGCACGTCACCGATTCCGTGGATCGTCCTGCCAATGGATGTAGCTGACGATCGATCAGTAGAGCTCGGCGCCGGGTGCGGGGCGGAAGGGGAAGGAGTACCGGGTGGACCAGTGGGCCTGTCTGCGGATGCTTGCCGTCGCCGCCCTCGCGGTGGCGGTGGCCTGGACTGCCGACCGGCTGGTGGTGTTCGCCGTGCGGCGCTTGCCGCTGCGCGGCGAGCACGCGTCGTTCTCGCTCGTCCGGCAGTGCCGGGCACCGGTGCTCGCCGCGTTCACCTCGGCCCTGTCCCTCGCGGCCGTGCCGTCCGTCGGCCTCGCCCCCGGGGCGCGCGGCAGCGTGCGGCACCTGCTGGTGCTGACGACCATCGCGAGCTGCGCCTGGCTGGCCGGCCGGCTCGTGGCGCTGGTGATCGAGACCAGCGTGCGGGTGACCGTCCGGCGCCGCGACCCCGCACGGGCGCGCCGGACCCGGACGCAGGCGGGGCTGCTGCGCCGGGTCTGCCAGGTGCTGATCGCGCTGGTGGCGCTCGGCGCGATGCTGATGACCTATCCGGAGGTGCGGGCGCTCGGCACCAGCCTGCTGGCCTCCGCCGGGCTGGTGGGCGTGGCGGCCGGGGTGGCCGCCCAGAGCACCCTCGCCAACCTGTTCGCCGGCCTCCAGCTGGCCTACAGCGACATGGCGCGGATCGGCGATGTGGTGGTGGTCTCCGGGGAGTGGGGGACGGTGGAGGAGATCACGCTGACCTATGTGGTGATCGCCACCTGGGACCAGCGGCGGATCGTCATGCCGGTCTCGTACTTCACCAGCCGGCCGTTCGAGAACTGGTCCCGCCGCGATCCCGGCATCACCGGTACCGCCCTGCTGCACCTGGACCACAGCGCGCCGGTCGACGATCTGCGCGGTGAGTTCGAGGAGTTCCTGGAGGGGAACAAGCTCTGGGACGGCCGCGGCAAGGCGTTCCAGGTGGTGGACACAACGCCGACGACCATCGTGGTGCGGGCGCTGATGACCGCCCGTGACGGCGGCGACGCCTTCGAGCTGCGCTGCCAGGTCCGGGAGCGGATGATCACCTATCTGCGCGAGCACCATCCGCAGGCGCTGCCGCGAGTCCCGGTCGGTACGGCACCCGGCGTCGGCCCGGTCGGTACGGCACCCGGCGTCGGCCCGGCCGGTACGGCACCCGGCGTCGGCCCGGCGGGGCCGGTCGATGCGGCGCCCCCGGTCGAACAGCAGGGCGCGTCCGGCGGGTCCGGCGGCCACCCCGGCGGCAGCTGAACCCCGCCCCGTCCCGCCCGCCTCGAAGGCCGGTCGCTGCCCAGCCAAGCGGTCGGCGTGCCCCGAGCGCCCCTGGTCCACCTCGACGGTTCGCGTGGCCACCACAGGGAGGGTGTGCCGTGCGGACCTGCGGCAATCGCGTCAGGGCCGCCGCCTACCGAGCCCGGACCGGCGCCAAGACCGACCGCACTGCCCATCACCCCCTTGACTGGTGACGCACATGAGAGTGACACTCGTAACCGTTCAAAGCGGTGACTCGACTGGGTCGCCGGCCGACACAGGTGAGGGGGACGGGCGATGGCAGTCAGCTACACCGGCGTGGTCACGGTGACCGGAGAAGGCCGCAACGGAGGTCAGGTCGCCGCCGACGACGGGCTTCTCACCACGTCGCTCGCCATCCCCAAGGAGCTGGGCGGGGCCGGCGGAGCCACCAATCCCGAGCAGTTGTTCGCCGCCGGCTGGGGCGCCTGCTTCCTGGGCGCCGTCCGCCGGGCCGCCGCCCAGCGCAGGGTCGCCCTGACGAGCACCGCCGTCACCGTGGAGGTGACGCTGAACGGCGGCGACGACGGAGTCTTCGGCCTCGGCGCCGTTCTCAACCTCGAACTCGGCGGCGTCGACCAGGAAACCGCCACCGAGCTGGCCGAGGCAGCGCACCAGCTCTGCCCCTACTCCAAGGCCACGCGGGGGAACATTCCGGTCACCGTCAACGCTGTCGCGGTATCGGTCTGAGAGAACCGGAGGTGGCGGACCATGGCAACGAAGCACGCACCCGCACTGGATGCCGTCGTCGAGGCCGGGCGTGAGCGCTTTCGCACGCTGCCCGAGCGCGTCCGCTTCGAGGACATGACCGAGACGAAGGACGTGTCGGCGGTCAGCGGGCCGGACGCGTACGACCCGGAGAAGGCATGGATGTTCTACTCGTGCCTCGCCCTGGACTTGGGGCTCTGACCTGACAGGCTGCCCGGGCCCCGCCGGTTTTTCCTTGCCGGCGGGGCCCGGGCAGCCCTGCGGCCGAGCGGGACGTCGCCGACATCTCCACCCTGCGCCCGGTCTGGGTGCTCCTCGGCCCGGCGCAGCTCCGCGTCGAACAGCTCGGTGAACGGCGGGGGCTGCCGAAGGGCTCCCCGGCAGGATCGGGGAATCCGGCCATCGGAGGCCCTGCGTTCGCAGAAGCGCCCGTGCGCTCCGCAGCTCGCCCCGCGCCGTGGTCAGCGCCCGGGCGGGGCCAGGTACCGTCGGCCGGGTATCTGCTCGAAGATCAGATTGGTACGGGTCTGCGCCACCGCCGGGTGGGTGGTGAGGTTGTCGACGACGAAGTCGCGCAACGCCTCGGGGCCGGCGACGCCGACGTGCAGCAGGTAGTCGTCGGAGCCCGCCATGTGGAACACCGCCAGCACGCCCGGCAGGTCGGGGGCCGTGCTGCGGAAGCTCGCGACCTGCTCGCGGGTGTGGGCCCGCAGTCGGACCGAGATCATCGCCTGGAGCGGCAGCCCGATCGCGGCGGGGTCGACCTCGGCCCGGAACCCTCGGATGATCCCGCGCTCCTGCAGCGAGCGGGTCCGGGCCAGGCAGGTCGAAGGAGCGATGCCCACCGCCTCCGCGAGGGCGTTGTTCGCCAGCCTGGCGTTGTCGGCCAGGGCGCGGATGATCGCCCGGTCGATGTCATCGATGGAAGCACCGCGGGCCTGCGGATTATTCGGCATGCTCCCCATGATCGCCGTCGCTGCCGTCGATCTGCAAACCATGTCGCCCATCAGCCGAATTTCGTTCGGCATGGCTTCCATCAATCATCGAAAGGTTCCATCCTGGGCCCGCGAGTGGCCAGCGCCGCCACCGTTCCCCGCCCGGCGGACCGGCCGGCCAGCGACCCCGGAGCATCCGTGTCCATCAGCTCGATCCCGCTCGACATCTTCGCCGCCGCGCCCGACGCCGACCCCCGGCCCGCCGCGGACCCCGGCCCCGAGCTGGACCACCGGGACTTCGAGCTTCCCGCGAGCGGCTTGGACGACGCCCGCCGACTGCAGGTCCTCGACACGGTCGACGAGTACCTGACCAGGAAGCGCCGGCACCTGGTCGGCTACCAGGCCACCCAGGACATGCAGGGCTGCGCGCTGGACCTGGCCCGCTTCATGCCGAACAACATCAACAACCTCGGCGACCCGTTCCAGAGCGGCGGGTACAAGCCGAACACCAAGGTCGTCGAGCGCGCGGTGCTCGACTACTACGCCGAGCTCTGGCACGCCAACGGCCCGCACGACCCCGCCGACCCGGAGTCGTACTGGGGCTACATGCTGTCCATGGGTTCGACCGAGGGCAACATGTACGCGCTGTGGAACGCCCGGGACTACCTGAGCGGCAAGGCGCTGATCCAGCCGCCGACACCCCCGTTCGAGGCGCTGCGCTACGTCAAGGCCAGGCCAGACCGGCACAACCCGAACGCCCACCGCCCGGTGGCCTTCTACTCCGAGGACACCCACTACTCCTTCGCCAAGGCGGTCCGGGTGCTCGGCGTCGAGACCTTCCACGCCGTCGGCTGGGAGCTGTACCCGGACGAGTGCCCGCTGGTGGACCCGGCCACCGGACGCCGCGAATGGCCCACCGAGGTGCCCTCCAGCCCCGGTCCCTCGGGCCGCTCCTGGGACGGGCCGGGCGAGATCGACGTGGACTCCCTCGCGGTGCTGGTCGAGTTCTTCGCCGCGAAGGGCCACCCGATCTTCGTCAACCTCAACCTCGGCAGCACCTTCAAGGGCGCCCATGACGATGTCCGGGCAGTCTGCGAGCGGCTGCTGCCGATCTTCGAGGAGCACGGCCTGGTCCAGCGCGAGGTGGTCTACGGCACGGACCGCCGGACCGGCGAGCCGCTGGTCGACCTGCGCCGGGGCTTCTGGATCCACGTGGACGGCGCACTCGGTGCCGGCTACGCACCGTTCATGCGGATGGCCTCCCAGGACCCGGAGGCCTACGGCTGGACCCCCGAAGTGGCGCTGCCCGAATACGACTTCGGACTCACCTTGCCCACCCGGGAGTTCGGTGACGTCGACATGGTCTCCTCGATCGCGATGAGCGGCCACAAGTGGCCCGGCGCACCGTGGCCCTGCGGCATCTACATGACGAAGGTCAAGTACCAGATCTCGCCGCCGTCCCAGCCGGAGTACATAGGCGCCCCGGACACCACCTTCGCCGGATCCCGCAACGGCTTCTCCCCGCTGGTCATTTGGGACCACCTGTCCCGGCACTCCTACCGGGACCAGGTGGACCGGATCCGGAACGCCCAGGCGCTGGCCGGCTACCTGGAGCGGCGACTGCAGGCCATGGAGCGGGAGTTGGGCGTCGAGCTCTGGCCGGCCCGCACCCCGGGCGCGGTCACCGTGCGGTTCCGCAAGCCCAGTGCGGAGCTGGTGGCGAAGTGGTCGCTGTCCTCCCAGGACGTACTGATGACCCCGGGCGACGAGTCGACCCGGCGCAGCTATGTGCACGTCTTCCTGATGCCCTCGGTCGACCGGGCCAAGCTGGACGCCCTGCTGACGGAACTCGCCGAGGACCCGGCCATCCGTGGCCTGCCCGCCCGGTCGGCCTGACGGCCCGTCGCCGGCGGCGTGAGGGGCCGGGCTTCGGAAGCGGCGGTTGCGGGAATCCGTCCGGAGGCGGTGCCACGCCGAACGGCGGCCCGCCACCCCCAAGTCCGTTGCACCGTGAGGAGATCAGCCCGTGCATTCACCTCGCGCCATGCTCAGATCGTCCCTGCTGGCCGGCTTCTGTGCCGGGATCGCCGCACTCGCCTGCACGGCGAGCCCCGCACAGGCCGCTCCAGCGCCCACTCCCGTCACGGCAGTCGCCGCCCCGCCCAGTGCAGTTGCCGCTCCGGCCAGGGCAGTTGCCGCCCCGGCCGGCGCAGTCGCTGTCGCGACTTACACCACCAGCACGCCGACCGACATCTCCGGATCCTGCGCCGGGCAGAACGCCGAGACCATCGAGGCCACCGATCCGGCCGCGAACGCCGTTTACCAGGAGTGGATGGGCTGCAAGGGCATCGGAGTCGCGGTCTCGCTGGACGGCGGCGCCACCTTCGGCACGCCGGTCACCCTGCCGGGCAGCGTCGGGCAGAAGGGCGCCCGCTCCTGGGACCCGGCGATCACCGTCGCCCCCAACGGCACCGTGTACGCGGCGTTCATGGTCTCCCGCGCCGGCCAGAGCCATCCGGTCATCGACGTCAGCACCGACCACGGCGCCGACTTCGGCACCGCCGGTGCGATCACCCCGCCGGACTCGAACAACTGGGGTGACCGGGACTTCATCGCCGCCGGCCCGGACGGCACGCTCTACCTGACCTGGGACTACGGGCCGAGCGCGGCAGCGGTGACCTTCATCTGCGCGTCCAACGGCAGTTGCGCCTTCGCCACCGGCGACGTCAACGCGGTGATGCAGAAGTCCACCGACGGCGGCCGGACTTGGAGCGCGATGTCGCACATCAGCCCCGGCTACCCCGACAGCGGCGGCGACAGCGCGCCGATCGTGGTCGAGCCGGACGGCTCGCTCGACGTGGTCTACCAGGGCTACACGGTCACCAACGTGCCGACCGACGACCTGACCGTCGCCTACACCTACGCGTCGCGCTCCACCGACGGCGGCGCCAACTGGTCGCAGCCGGTGCGGATCGGACCGGGCGCCGGCTCCATGAACAACAGCGAGTGGTGGATCGACGGCAGCGAAGCCCTCGGCCCGGACGGCACCTTGTACGCCACCTGGGACACCCAGGGCACCAACAGCGACACGGGCTGGCTCTCCTACTCCCAGGACCACGGCGCCACCTGGTCCACGCCGGTCCAGGCGCCGCCGGACACCCTGAACGTGCCGCACGTCATGCAGGTCGTCGCCGGGCCGCCCGGTATCGCCTACGTGGGCTGGCTGGCCTCCAGCGACCCGCGCGGCTACGCCCAGTACCTGCGCACCTTCTCCACCACCCACGGCTGGCTCTCCGCACCGGCTCAGATCTCGCAGGCCTTCGGCGCCACCGGCGTCTGGCCCGGCGACACCTTCGGCTTCGCCTCCCTCTCGCCCACCCGCCTGGCCCTCGCCTGGGGCAGCGCGGTGGCACCCAACGCCGGCACCGACGACATCTGGGCCGCCACCGCGGATGTGACCCTCCCGTAGCACGCCGCCCCGGCAACCGCGCGGCGGCCGTCCGATGGACCGGCCGCCCGCGTCGCGCGCCGCACGGTCACCGGATGGGCCTGGCCACCTCGGCGCCGCGAGGACCAAGCCCGAGGGCGGGGCTATCCGACCCGTCGAACGAACCGTGACCGGCCCCCGACTGTTGGGCACCCGTTCACCGGGGCTAGTGCTGCCCCGCAGAAGTTCGTGGAGGGGTGTTGGGTCGGGCCGCGTATTCATCGGTGAGGATGGTGCAGGTGCAATAGTCGCCTGTGCATGGGGTGCCGGTCTCGGCGCCGTAGGGGCCGAGACCGGCCATGAGGTGGAGTACCTCCGCACGCTCCGGCGTTCCGAGAACGGGGAGCGTTGCAGAGGGTGGCAACTGCTGCCAGACGGCCGGATCATCGTCCACGTCACCGATGACCTGTGCGTCAATGAACAAGGTGTAGAGGGGATGCTCGGGAAAGTCGTTGAGTCGCAGGACCCACCAGCGTCCTTCGACCCTGGCCGCGTAGCAGAAGACACCTGTGCCGGTGTCGCGCCACGTGGCCTCCGGGGGCAGCGCGGGGAGAGGAATCATGCCCGCGTCGTCCGGGCTGCAGTGTCAGACAGGGACCGACCGGTGGGGTCGCCCAAGTACAAAGCGCATGCGCAGTCGAGGGCCTCGTCGGGGGAACCGGCTGGCAGTCCGCTGGGCAGGATGTTGTCCTTGTAGCTGTCGCTGCTGGCGAGGTAGAGGGCGAAGCCCCAGGTGTGCAGTACGCCGGTGAAGCGCAGGCGGCACAGCGGCAGGCTCTCCCCGCCGGGCAATTCGGCTGCTACGTAGGCGAATCCGGCTCGGAAGCGGACCGTGACGGCGTTCACGTGCGGCCAGCGTTCACGGGCGTGGTTGTTCAGGCGCTGGCGCAGGTGGTGCTGCATTGATTCCGGCGGGTTCTTCGGCACGGGCCCATCCTGCCGGGTGTGGCGTCGGGCCGCCATGATCGTCGGCTGTGTGTGATGGCCAACGGGTGGGGACGGCGGTTGCGGTGGTGCTCGATCGACAGGTTCGCGAGCGGCTGGTGCGGACGGTGGCCTCGACGAAGTCCCAGGTGCGGGCGGTATTGCGGGCCCGGATCGTGCTCGCGGCGGCGGACGGGCTCGCCAACGGCGCGATCGCCCGGGACCTGGAGGTCAGTGTGAACACGGTGCGCAAGTGGCGAGGGCGGTTCGCTGCCCTGGGGCTAGAGGGTTTGTGGGACGCCGAGCGATCCGGGCGGCCGAAGACCTACGGGCCCGAAGTGCGTATGGCGATCGTGGCCACCGCGACGAGCGCGCCACCGCATCCGGAGTCGACCTGGTCGCACCGGGCCATCGCCAAGCGGGTGGCCGGCACGTGCTTCGCGCCGGTCTCCGCCTCCCAGGTCGGCCGTATTCTGGCTGGCCTGGACCTGAAGCCGCACAAGGTCCGCGGCTGGCTCACCCGGCGGGAGACCCCCGACTTCTGGCAGCGGGCTTCCCAGGTGTGCGCCCTCTACCTCGATCCGCCCGAGGGGGCGGTGGTGCTCTCGATCGACGAGAAGACCGCGATCGCCGCCCGCTCGCGCCGCCATCCAGGGCGTCCCGCGCGTCCCGGTGAACCTGCCCGGCAGGAGTTCGAGTACCGGCGCCACGGCACCGCCTCCCTCGTCGCGGCCCTCGATGTCCGCACCGGCGAGGTGCTCACCGAGGTGATCATCCGCAACGACGCGGTGACCTTCACCGCCTTCCTGGACCGACTCGACCGGGCGATCGCCCCCGGCAAGGAGATCCACGTCGTTCTCGACAACGGCTCCTCCCACACCGCCAAACACACCAAGACCTGGCTGGCCGCGCACCCGCGATGGCACGTCCGGTGGACCCCACCGCACGCCTCCTGGCTCAACCAGGTCGAGCTGTTCTTCTCCGCCCTGACCCGCCGGGTCCTGCGACACGGCGACTTCGCCAGCCGCGACGACCTCATCGAGAAGCTGGAGGCGTACACGATCAGGCACAACGAGACCACCAAGCCCTACCGGTGGACCTACGAGGGCACCCCGCTCAAGGCAGCCTGATCAACACCCCTCCACGGACTTCTCCGCGCAGGATTAGCATGTCGCCGTGCCGAATGATGATCTGAGGATCCGTCCCGCCTGCGAGTCGGACGGCCCGGCGTTGATCGCGCTCGACCGGGCTGGCTGGTCCTGGCTGAGCGACGTCATGCCGCAGCGGGCCGAGGACGCGTCGATGTTCGATGAGCGGCACGGGGCAGAGCACTTCCTGGTGGCAGAACTCGCCAGCCGTGTAGTTGGCTACATCCGCCAGGTCCCGCCGACCCCGCTCGCCAGCAACCAGCACGTCCGGCAGATCCAGGGGCTGCAGGTCTCCACCGACGTACGCGGCCGCGGGGTCGGGCAGGCCCTGGTCGAGGCCGCGTGCGTGGCCGCCCGTGCCCAAGGCGCCCGCCGGATGTCACTGCGCGTGCTCGGCCATAACATCCCGGCGCGGCGGCTGTACGAGCGGTGCGGGTTCCAGGTAGAGGGCGTGCTGCCGGAGGAGTTCCTGCTGGACGGCGCATACGTGGACGATGTCCTGATGGGCCGTCGGCTGGCCGACTGACCCTCCAGCGTCGGCACCGGCTTTTACCTAGATCGCGCCAGGCACAACCACCTGCGGACGCCCCTCCACGAACTTCTGCGGGGCAGCACTAGCCTGCAGCACGAACGAACGGCAACGAGGTCGGGGGTGGCTCTGGTGCAGGACGACTACGAGCGTGGAGACGGCTCCACCTACCGGGCGCCGCAGGCCTGTCCGCTCTGCGCGGGCGAGCTGCGGCCGGTGCAGGTGCTCTCCGCCAACCAGGTGGGCGGCCTGATGGTCAAGGTCCACGTGGTCGGCAGGATGTTCGCCCGCAAGACCTACGTCGAGGCCCTCGCCTGCCGCGGCTGCGGCCACCTGCTGAGCTTCATGTCCAACCCCGAGATCATGGACGAGCCCCCGGCCAAGATCCGCTGGAGCCGCGGCCAGTAGCCGGGCCGCGCCGATCATCACCAGGGCCAGACCGACAGCCGCCGCCGGGGTCAACGCTCGGGCGGAACCGGTCAGTTGCGGCAGGATCAGGCCGGTCACCGCCGGCAGTTCCAGCACGGCGACGGCCCGGAGGCGGGGAGCAGGAACGGGCGCGGCACCAATTCCGCGGCCATTGCCAGTGTGCGCCGTGCGGCTAGGGCTGTCGCGAAAGTTGATCTCGCTTGCGAGATGATCTTGCCGGGGGTCAATCGCCTCGAGCGCCACCGGGCCGTGGCGGCCAGGTACGACGAGCTCGCTGTCCGC
Source organism: Kitasatospora humi (assembly GCF_020907985.1). GTDB lineage: Bacteria > Actinomycetota > Actinomycetes > Streptomycetales > Streptomycetaceae > Kitasatospora > Kitasatospora humi. The sequence continues at coordinate 28,805 of NZ_JAJJPA010000060.1, forward strand.
TACGAGGCGACAGCGCTGGTCGCGTCATCAACGAGTAGTTGTGACCAGCACCTTCGCCGCCGAGCCTAGTCCCACACCACGGACCACACAGTCGCACCCTGCGGCACCTCCGGCACGTCGTGGTAGACATCCACCAGCTCTGGGATCACACCGCTGGCTTCGAAACCCTCGATCCACGCAGCACGGACACTCTCGTCCGCCGTGGTGCAGATGGCGACGGCCTCCCCGGCAAGTTCCCCCATCTCCAACGTCTCTGGGTGCAGTTGCACCCGGACCCACGCAACGTCCTCGCGCCCCTCGATGGCGCGGAGGCGCTCGGCCAGTTCCGCGAGAGCGGGCCGCCGATAGCCCCACTGGTTCGGCGCGATGCATCCTTCGTCGTCGTTGCCGTCGAAGAACTCGTCCAGAGTGAGCAACGGCATCACGCCTTCGTCACCAGCACGGTTGGTCACTTGCTCGGCGGAGATCATGACCATGGATCCTTGCACGACGGAGTGACAGTCCACATGCCCGGATCGCTCGACGAGCGGGCGAAGTGATCAAGACCAGCACTTTCGCAACAGGCCTGGCCTAGGTATCGAACCCCACGTGCACGTGGTCGTGGTGGGTATTGTCGGAGAAGAACTGGTTCGGCGTGGTGCCGCCGGTCAACTGGCGTGGTCCGCCGACGTTGTAGGAGCCGGCCGCCGCGGCGGCACGCATGAAGCCGTCTACCAGGTCGTGCGGGGTGCCGGGGTCGACCACGGGCATGCCGTTGATCCGCCAGACGTCGAAGGCGCGGCCCAGCGGGTGGTCGCTGGGACGGGTGGTGCCGAACACATCGATCGGATGGCCCGAGCGGACCACGCTGATGCTCAAGGTGTACGCCTGGGCCAGCGTCAGCATGGCCTGCAGCGCACTGTCGTGCACCTGGCCGCTGCGAACGTCGGCGAGGGCGGCAGGCGGGAGTTCGATGCGCGGGGAGCCGAGCACCGCCCGCGCCGCCGGCGAGAGCGAGCCGGCCGCCGGGCCGGGGTCGGCCGGGTGCAGCGCGGTGACCGTCCAGCGCGGGCTGGCCGCGCTGAGGCGCACGTCGACCGTGGTGCCCCCGGCGCCCTGCGGCGTCCACTGGTCGCAGACCACCAGCACGCTCGCGGAGTCGGTGAGCAGGCCGCCGTACTGCGCGTAGATCACCTGGAGTGCTGCTTGATCGGCGGTTGACAGCAGCGGCCCGGCCTGGTCGACCAGGTTCGGGTCGAGTCCGCCGAGTGCGGCGACCCGGGCCCGTGCCGGAGCCGTGCCGGAGCCACCGGGCGGCCAGTTGCCGATCGCCTCGATCAACTGGGCGGCCCGCAACTTGACGTCGGGTTGGAGCTCACCGGGCCCCGGACGCCAGGGAGAGGTCGTCGGCAGCGCCGTGCCGCTCGGGGCAGGCGATGGCGCAGGCGAAGTGGCCGGGCTCCCGGACGGACCGGAGGAGCGCGAGGTCCCCGCCGGGTGACCGCCCCCGCCGCACCCGGCGAGGGCACCGACCGCCGCCGTCACGAGCACTCGTCGAGTCACCGCCACCGCGGCGTTCCAGCAGTCATACCCCACTCTCTTCCGGGCCGCCGTCCGCCGCGTGCGCACCGCGCCGGACGGCCCCGGCCAGGGGCACTCCGTCGGCTCACAGTCCCAGCGAGGACAGCGCGGTGGTCCAGTCCGTGGCGATGGCGTTCTGCGCGTCGGCAAGCGTGACGCTGCCTGCGCAGACCGCCTGCTTCAGCTTGTTCTCCACGGTGTCCTTACTGTACGAGGTGCCGCCACTGCCCGTCGAGTAGTGCGGCTCCGGCCAGAGGTTCTGCGGGTCGGTCGGGGAGCCGCCCAGCTCCAGCGGATAAGAAGTGGTCCTCCTCGTAGTCCGACATGCTGGTGTCGGTGTAGCCGTAGGCGATGATTCCCTGGGCCTTGAGGCGGTTGGTGTAGGTCGTCGACGGCCGGATGGTGGCGGTCCAACCGGAGACGCATATCGTGGAATCTATGGTGTCCTGGGTGACGTCCGGGTTGAGTGCCCCCGGCGTGCAGTCGGGATCGGGCAGCGGGAGGTAGTCCTGCGAGCAGACGGCCGCCGTGGCGTGGGGGAGGACGGCGGCGTGTGCGGCGGGGGCGAGCACGAGAGCGCCGCTGGCGAGCGTGACAGCCAGGGCGGTACCGCCGGTCGCGAGCCGTCGGTGAAGTGAACGCATCGAAGCTCCAAGGGAGTTGACCCGGTTCTTGGGGTCGCCGGGTGCGATGCGTCCATGACAGCAGTGCGGCGGTGCCGCCCGAAGGGGGAAGTCGGTGAACTGTTGGTTACGCGCGTAGCGTTGCCTTCGCGATTTGGTTGCGCGCGTAGCGCAAGCCCCCTGACGGCGGATCAGTCAGTCGTCAGGGGGAGCCTCTGGTGAGGTGAGAGGTGGGAGGTAGGAGGTGGGGATGGGAGGCGGCGGCGCCGGGCCGCGGGCGGCCGCTCAGCTCGCCAGGTGCCGCTCCAGCGACTCCATCTTGCGGGTCAGGCCATCGGTCACGCCGGCCCGGTCATCGATCTTGATCACCGTGCTCACCCGGCCGGCGAACGGCTTGACCGCCTCGACGGCCTCCTTGATCACGGCCATCACCTCGTCCCAGTCGCCCTCGAGCGAGGTGAACATGGCGTCGGTGTGGTTGGGCAGGCCGCTGGCGCGGACCACCTTGACGGCCGCCGCGACGGCTTCGGCGACATCCTCACCGGCCCCGAGCGGGGTGACACTGAATGCGGCGATCATGCTTGCCCTCTCCTGACTGACTGTCGGCTCGACCGACTCGTGGCCGGATGCTCCGCATGCTGCCACACCCGACGACCCGTCAGCCGCGCTGGACACGGCGGCACGGCCGTGCCGTCAGCCCCCGTAGATGCCGCGGCACAGCTGCGCCTGATCCGAGTTCGGCGTCAACTGGCCGTACTGCTCACCCAGTGCGCACAACCCGGTCCCGCCGGCGGTCGGCGCGGGGGGTGCCTCCGGCTGCCCCGGGGGATGCAGGCCGGGGGAGGGCTCGGGCCTGGTCGCGCGACCGGACTGCGGCAGGCGCGGACGCGGGTGCGGGGCGCTCGGAGCCGAGGCCGGGGCCGCCGCAGTGGCCCGGGCGGAGCCGGCCGACGCAGGGCCGACGGCGGCGGAACCGGCCGGTGCAGAGCCGGCGGCGGAGCCGGGGCTCGGCGGTAGGGCCATCGAGCCGCGCTCCACCAGGGCGCCGGGACCGGGCGCCGACGAACCGGGCGACGACGGGGTCGGGGTGGCACTGCCCATGTTGACCAGCGGGCCCGGGTGCTCGACAGCGCAGCCGGTGACCGTGACCGTTGCCGAGAGGGCGAGACCGGCCAGCGCGGTGACGGTGTTTCGGTGGTCCATGGATGGTCCAACGAGTCACCCGGGCCGAAGGCGACGCCTGGTCAACGCCGGAGAGCCGCGCTCACCCTCCGGCGGTCGGTTGAGCGCCCCGCTCGCCCCCGGCAGTGCGTCGGGGGCGAGCCATGCTCGCCGGAGCCGGGTCGTCGGCTCAGAGCCGGGGGATGATCTCGCTGCCGTAGGCGTCGATGGTCGGCTCGATCGCGTCGTGCATCGCATAGACGGCGAACTGGTCCACGCCCAGCTCGCGCAGCCGGTTCAGCCTGGCCAACTGCGCCTCGACCGGGCCGAGCAGGCAGAACCGGTCCACGATCTCGTCGGGCACGAAGGCGGTGTCGGGATTGTCGGCCCGACCGTGGTGCGAGTAGTCGTACCCCTGGCGGTCCTTGATGTAGTCGGTCAGCGCCTCCGGCACCAGTTCGGAGTGCTCGCCGTAGTGCCGGACCAGGTCGGCCACGTGGTTGCCGACCATGCCGCCGAACCACCGGCACTGCTCCCTGGCGTGCGCGAGCGCGGCGGGGGAGTCGTCCGCGGTGACGTAGGCGGGTGCCGCCACGCAGATGGTGACGGAGTCTGGGTCCCGGCGGGCGTCGGCGGCGGCCCGGCGGACCGCCTTGATCATGTACTCGGTCAGGAACGGGTCGGCCAACTGGAGGATGTAGCCGTCCGCTTGGTGCCCGGCGAGGGTCAGGGCCTTGGGGCCGTAGGCGGCCATCCAGATCGGCAGCCGACCGTTGCTCACCCAGGGCAGCCGGAGTTCGGTGCCGTCCAGCTCGACGGTGCGGCCCTCGGCGAGCTCCTTGATGGCCCGCATCGCCTCGCTCAGCCGCGCCAGGGTGGCCGGCCGGCGCCCGGCCACCCGCATCGCGGAGTCGCCGCGGCCGATCCCGCAGACCGTGCGGTTACCGAACATCTCGTTCAGGGTGGCGAACGTCGAGGCGGTCACCTCCCAGCTCCGGGTGGACGGGTTGGTGACCATCGGGCCGACCGTCAACCGCTCGGTCAGCGCCAGGATCTGGCTGTGGATCACAAATGGTTCCTGCCAGAGCACGGCGGAGTCGAAGGTCCAGCCGTGGCTGAACCCGACCGCCTCCGCGCGGCGCATCCGTTCCACCACCAGCCGCGCGGGCGGGTCGGTCTGGAGCACGAGCCCGATGTCCATCGGCAACCACCGTTCATGAGAGGGGAGTCGGAGGGAACCCCGGGGGAAGAACGCCGGGTCGGGAACCCCGGGTCGAGAACCCCGGGTCGGGCGAACCCCGGGTCGAGGACCCGCGGGGGCCCGGCAAAGGGTCAGAGGTACTGGCAGGTCCCGCGGCGCAGGAACTGCCCGTGCCCGGCACGCCCGAGCCACCGGCCGTCGTCCAGCACCACCGTCCCCCGGGACAGCACGGTGCGCACCGCGCCGCGGATCCGCTGTCCCTCGTACGCCGAGTAGTCCACGTTCATGTGGTGCGTGGCCGCGGAGAGCGTCTGCTCGGCCCCGGGGTCGTAGACCACCACGTCGGCGTCGGCCCCGGGGGCGATGGTGCCCTTGCGCGGATAGAGCCCGAACATCCGCGCCGGCGCGGCGCAGGCGATCTCGATCCAGCGGCGCCGGGAGATCCGGCCGTCCACCACGGCCTGGTGCAGCAGGTCCATCCGGTTCTCCACCCCGGGCAGCCCGTTGGGGATCTTGGAGAAGTCGTCCCGGCCGAGCTCCTTCTGCCCGACGAAGCAGAACGGGCAGTGATCGGTGGAGACCACCTGGAGGTCGTCGGTGCGCAGCCGCTTCCACAGCTCCGCCTGGTGCTCGCGCGGTCGCAGCGGGGTGGAGCAGACGTACTTGGCGCCCTCGAAGTCGGGCTCGGCCAGCTTGTCGACGGAGAGGAAGAGGTACTGCGGGCAGGTCTCGCCGAAGACCGGCAGGCCCTGGTCGCGGGCGGCGGCCAGCTCGGCCGCCGCCGAGGCCGCCGAGACGTGCACCACGTAGAGCGGCGCACCGGCCACCTGGGAGAGCTTGATCGCCCGGTGGGTGGCCTCGGTCTCCAGCAACTCCCGGCGCACCTCGCCGTGGTACATCGGATCGGTGCGTCCGGCGGCCAGCGCCTGCGCGACCAGGACGTCGATGGCGATGCCGTTCTCGGCGTGCATCATGATCAGCGAACCGCTCCGGGCAGCCCGCTGCATGGCCCGCAGGATCTGCCCGTCGTCGCTGTAGAAGACGCCGGGGTAGGCCATGAAGAGCTTGAAGGAGGTGGCCTCGCCGGAGTCGGTGAGCTGGTCCATCTCCTTGAGCACCGCGTCGTTGACGTCCGAGACGATGGTGTGGAAGGCGTAGTCGATGGCGCAGTTGCCCTCGGCCTTGGCATGCCAGGCGTCCAGGCCGGCCCGCAGCGAGCCGCCCCTGGGCTGCACCGCGAAGTCCACGATGGTGGTGGTGCCGCCCCAGGCGGCGGCCCGGGTGCCGGTTTCGAAGGTGTCCGAGGCCTGGGTGCCGCCGAACGGCAGCTCCATGTGGGTGTGCGCGTCCACCCCGCCCGGAATGACGTAGCGGCCGGTCGCGTCGATCACGGTGTCGGCCTGCCAGCCGGACGCCGCGGCGCTGCCGGTCGCGGCGAGCGCCACGATCGTCTGATCCTCGATCAGCACCTCGGCCCGCAGCTCGTCGGCGGCCGTGATGACCAGGCCATTGGTGATGTGGACCCGGGTCATGCCCCTGCCCTCCGCAGTGCTTCGATCAGTAGGTCGGCACCCTCGCGGGCCTCCGCGTCGGTCAGGCTCAGCGGCGGGGCGATCCGCAGTGCGTCGCCGGACCGGCCGCCCTTGCCGATCAGCAGTCCCAACTCTCGGGCGTGCTCGAGGGTCGCGGTGGCCGCGGCGGCGTCCCGCAGCGCGACGCCGATCATCAGGCCCCGGCCGCGCACCGCGCGCACCACGGGCAACTCGGCCGACTCCAGCGCCGAGCGCAACAGCGCCCCGGTGCGCCGGGCGTTCCCCTGGAGGTCGTGGGCGAGCAGGTGGCGCAGGTTCGCGAGCGCGGCCGCACAGGTGATCGGGCTGCCGCCGAAGGTGGAGATGGAGTTGGCGTCCAGGCAGTCCATCACCTCGGCCCGGGCCACCACACCACCCATCGACATGCCGTTGGCGATGCCCTTGGCGAAGGTGAGGACGTCCGGCGGGCCGGACCGCGCGTGCGCCTGCCAGCCCCAGAAGTGGTCGCCCGTGCGGCCCCAGCCGGTCTGCACCTCGTCGCTGATCCACAGGATGCCGTGCCGGTCCAGCACCTCCTTGAAGGCGGCCAGCAGTCCGTCCGGCCCGTGGGTGAAGCCGCCGACCCCCTGGATCGGCTCGGCGATCAGCGCGGCCACCGTGCCCTCCGCCTGACCGAGCATGTCCTCCAGGTCCTCGACGCAGGCGGTGATGAACTCGGCGTCGGACAGCCGGGCGTACGGCCCGCTGTCGCGCACCCCGCCGTGCACGTAGAGCGTCTGCAGCGGGGAGAGGGCGGTCGGCGACCAAGATGTGTTGCCGGTGATGCCGATGGTGGAGAACGAGCGGCCGTGGTAGCTGTTGCGCAGCGCCAGTAGCTGGTTGGACCGCCGGTACGTGGTGGCGAGCAGCAGCGCCGCGTCGTTGGCCTCGGTGCCGGAGGTCGTGAAGAACACCTTGGCGTCCGGAATGCCGGAGAGTTCCGCGATCTGCTCGGCCAACTCCACCATGGGGGACGAGAGGTAGAGCGTGGAGGTGTGCAGGATCCGGCCGGCCTGGTCGGCGACGGCCCTGGTGACCTCGGGTAGCGCGTGCGCGGTCATGGTGGTGAGGATGCCGCCGAAGAAGTCCAGGTAGCGGTTGCCCTCGGCGTCCCAGACGTGGCGGCCCTCGCCGTGGGTCAGCTCGATCGGCTCCCGGTAGTAGGTCGCGAGCCAGGCGGGGAGGACGGTGCGGTGGCGCTTGCGCAGCGCCGCGGAACCTCCGCCGTCCTGGTGGCTCCGGTGCTGGTAGGTGGTCACTGCCGCCCCCTCAGGCCTCGCTCAATGTGCCGTACGCTTCCGGCCGCCGGTCGCGGTAGAACGCCCACTGCTGCCTGACCTGCTCGATCACACCGAGATCGAGGTCGCGGACCAGCAGTTCCTCCTCCTTGTCGGAGGCCGCCTCGCCGACCAACCGGCCGCGCGGGTCGACGAAGTACGAGGTGCCGTAGAAGTCGTTGTCGCCGTACTCCTCGGTGCCGACCCGGTTGATCGCCGCGACGAAGTACTCGTTGGCCACGGCGGCGGCAGGTTGCTCCAGCTGCCAGAGGTAGGCGGACAGGCTGCGGCTGGTGGCGGACGGGTTGTAGACGATCTGCGCGCCGGCCAGGCCGAGGGCCCGCCAACCCTCCGGGAAGTGACGGTCGTAGCAGATGTAGACGCCCACCTTGCCGACGGCGGTGTCGAAGACCGGCCAGCCGAGGTTGCCGGGCTTGAAGTAGTACTTCTCCCAGAAGCCCTTGACCTGCGGGATGTGGTGCTTCCGGTACTTGCCCAGGAAGCGGCCGTCGGCGTCGATCACCGCGGCGGTGTTGTAGTAGATGCCGGGCTGCTCCACCTCGTAGACCGGCACCACCATCACCAGGCCGAGCTCGGCCGCCAGCGCGGACATCCGGCGGACGGTCGGGCCGTCCGGCACCGGCTCGGCCCAGCCGTAGTGCTCCGGCTCCTGCACCTGGCAGAAGTACGGCGAGTTGAAGACCTCCTGGAAGCCGATGATCCGTGCCCCCCGCGCTGCCGCCTCGCGGGCGTACCGCTCATGGAGGTCGAGCATCGAGGCCTGGTCACCGGTCCAGCGGGCCTGGACCAGCGCGGCGCGGACGATCCGGGTGGGCGAGGACTGCGGTGCTTGCGACGGTGACTGTGACGGCGACTGCGACATGGGAACCGCTCCTGGTGGCTGGTGAGGCGCAGGTGACTGACAGGCCCCCGGTCAACCCGGCGAACGGGTGACGGGGCGGGCGGTTGGTATCCCTGATTGCTCCCCGTGCGGAGGGTGACCGAATCCCGACAGTCTGTCAGGGGAAGTCGCGAACCCGATGGAACCGCTGACACTCCGCCGGTCGCGTCGGATGACGGGGAGCGCATGAGGCGTACCGGGCAGGTCGACCGGACGGCGGTCGGCCGCACGTCATTTCGTCGACGGGGCCGAGGTGTCCTGCTTGCGCTCCGGCCCGCCCCCGCAGGCCGCGGGCATCGAGGGATGGCGGCCGATCATCACCACGCCGGCCACCATCGCCAGGAGCCCCAGCACCTCCCAGGTGATCGCCGCGGGCGTCACCCGCAGCCGGTCGCCGAGGAAGCCCACCGCACAGGCGATGCCGGCCAGCGGTTGGGCACAGGTCAGCGCCGGGAGCGACATCCGCAGTGGTGCCGCCTCGAAGGCGCTCTGCACCAGCAGCAGGCCGAAGACGCCGAGGGCGACCACCGCGTACGGTTGCCAGCGGTGCAGGACGGAGACCACCCCGCCGCTGCCGGCGAGGTTCGCGGTGGCCCGGGTCAGCGCGTCCTGCAGTCCGTACAGCAGCCCGGCCGCCAGCGCCAGGATGGTCGCCTCCTCGAACAGCGGCAGCCGACGGGCCAGCGACACCAGGAGCAGCGCCAGCCCGGCGACGATGCCGACGACCAGCCAGTGCTGCAGTTCGTCGGCCGTCGGCCCGCCGCGGCGCGGGTCGCCGGCCAGGATGAAGGCGGTCACTCCCACGCCGAGCAGCAGCACCCCGCCCCACCCGGAGCGGCCCAGCCGCTGTCGGGAGATCAGGCTGGCCAGCGCCATCGCGAAGACCAGGTTGCTGGTCAGCAGCGGCTCCACCAGGGAGACCTCGCCCCGGCCGAGGGCCAGTGCGCTGAGCACCAGGCCGACGATCATGATGGCGATGCCGACCAGCCACTCCGGCATCCGGCACAGGTCGAGCAGCAGCCGCCAGCGCAGCAGGTCGGCACGCGGGGCGCGCTGCGCCGCGTGCTGTTGCAGCACAAAACCGAGGCCCAGGCAGCAGGCAGCGCCGACCGCCAGCAGGAACACCGCCACTCAGGATCACCCTGTAGTCCGTGTGGCCCGACCGCCCCCACGGTCTTGGCCGAGTTGCCCGCCAGCGTACCTCCGGCGCGTTGGCAGCGGGCCGACTCCGCCTGAGCCCGCGCGTGTCGGTGGCCGGTGCACGGGCGGCGGACGCGGGGCCGGCCAAGCGCTTGCTCAGGCTCGGCACGGCGCGGGCGTGCCCAGCCTTGTTCAGGCTCGGCAGGGCGCGGGCGTCGGTGTTCCGGTGGGGCCGGCGCCGCCGGGGCAACCGATACTGGACAGCAGGAACCCCGCTTCCTTTCGGAGGCAGCGATGATCGTGCGGATCTGGGAGGCGCAGGTCGCGCCCAAGATGGTCGCCGAGTTCTGTGCCGTGCTGCAGGCCGAGGTGATGCCCCAACTGGTCGGGCTCGACGGCTGCCTGGGCGGGGAACTGCTGCGGTCGCTGCCGGACAGCACTCATCGGGTGCTGGTGGTCACCCGTTGGCGCGACGAGGAGGCGCTGCGCGGCTACGCGGGGCCGGCGTGGGCGGTGCGGCCGGTCTGGTCGGAGAGCGAACTCGGCTATCTGGAGCATCCGCCGGAGGTGTCCCACTTCACCGTGCTGACCAGCCAGTGAGGGCAGGTGCAGCCGGCGGCGGGCAGAAGTCGTCGCGGGGACGACGGCGAGTGCCGGCGCAAGGGCGAGGGAACGGTGAGCGACGGCCGACCGCCGAGTGATCCTGGTGGCCGGCGTCGCGCCGGACACCCATACGAGCCGACCGGTGCGGCATCGCGGGCCGTGGTCGCGATCGCCGCCGGGCTGCCCGGGACCCCGGGCAGCCCGGCGGCAACCGAGTCCCGGAGGGGCCCGGCGAACGGGCCCGGTCGCTGCCGTCAGCACGCCGACGGCCGAACGACTCTTCGGCGCAGGCCGCGTCCTTGGCGCAGAATTCTTCGGGCAGACCGCAAAGACATCTTTGCAAACAATCCTTTGCGGTCTAGCGTGACCC
>NZ_JAJJPA010000061.1 GCF_020907985.1 Kitasatospora humi
TCTCAGCTTATCAGATGTTTTCCCTGCCGTTCACCGGCCGATTTCCCATCCGAATTTCCCGCTGAGCGGGTGGCTTGCCGGGCCGCATCCTGGTGGATGCCTCTCCTCGGCCTGCCGTGTCGTAGACACTACGCCTGGTCCGGGCTGTTGTCCAGCCCGTCCCAACCGTTCGAATCTACTAGCCGGTCGGTTCCGTGTCAACGGCTCCGGCGGCATGTGGAGAAGACTACCAGCTCTGGAGGGGTCATCCCGCCACCGGCTGGGCGTCGCCGCGGTCGGCGGCCTCCAGGTCGCCGATCTCGCCGGCGGCGGCCGCGCGGCGGCCCAGGACCAGGGCGTAGAACAGGAAGAGCACCTCGGCCAGGGATCCGATGCCGATCCGGGCCCAGGTGGGCAGCCCGGACGGAGTCACGAAGGCTTCGAGGCAGCCGCTCACCAGCAGCACGGCGGCCAGGCCGATCGCCATGCCGATCACCGCACGCCCCTCCTCCGCGAGGGCGGCCGAGCGGGTGCGCGGGCCCGGATCGATCACCGTCCAGCCCAGGCGCAGGCCCAGGCCGGCCGCGACGAAGACCGCCGTCAGCTCCAGCAGGCCGTGCGGCAGCAGCAGGCCGAGGAAGAGGTCGAGTCGCCCGGCGGAGGCCATCAGGCCCAGCCCGATCCCGAGGTTGAGGATGTTCCCGGCGAGCACCCACAGCACCGGCAGCCCGAGGAACACTCCGAAGACCAGGCACATCGCGGCGACCCGGGCGTTGTTCGTCCACACCTGGGCGGCGAACGAGCTGGCCGGGCGGTCGGTGTAGTAGGTCTCGTACTCACCGCCGGGGCGGGTCATCTGGCGCAGCTCGGCGGGGGTCGCCAGGCTGTCGCGGACCGCGGGGTGGGTGGCGACCCACCAGGCGATCAGTGCGGCGGCGAGCAGCGAAACCACGGCTATCGGCACCCACCAGCGGCGCGAGCGGTAGAGCGCGGCGGGGAAGCTCACCGTGAAGTAGCGGGCGGCGTCCCGCCAGCCGGCCGAGCGGCTGCCGGTGACGGCGTTGCGGGCGCGGGCGACCAGCGTGGTCAACCGCCCGACCAGGGCCGGGTCCGGCGCCGTGGCCTGGACCCGGGCGAGGTGGCCGGTGACCCGCTGGTAGAGCAGCACCAGCTCGTCGGCCTCCTCGCCGCTGAGCCGCCGGCGCTTGCTGAGGACCTCAAGGCGGGCCCACTGCGCCTGATGGGCGGCGACGAAGACGTCCAGGTCCATGGGCGGGCTCACTCCAGATCACGGCGGGCGGTGGCGGCAGGGGTCAGCTTGCCAGACCGGCCGGACCGAGGACGGCCCTTCCCGGCCTCCGGGCGGCCCCGTATGTTTGGCGCGGACATCGGGGGCGGGCCGAGCGGCACGGCCTCCCGGAGCGGCGGCGAGTTCGGAGCGGACGGGCGGGTGCAGTGAGCGACCTGGTGACGGGTGAGGCCGTGGTTCTCGGCCTGCGGACGGCGAAGCTGCCGAGCAGGGCGCTGGCGGTGCTCATCGACCTGGTGGTCGAGGTCGGCGGGGGCTTCCTGATCACGATGGTGCTGCTGGCCGTGCTGAGCGGTCTGGACGATGCGGCGGCGGCCGCGCTGGCGGTCTGCCTGATGGTCCTCTTTCTGGTGGCCGTGCCGGTGGCGGTGGAGACGCTGAGCCGGGGCCGGTCGCTGGGGAAGCTCGCGTTGGGGCTGCGGGTGGTGCGGCTGGACGGCGGGCCGATCCGGTTCCGGCACGCCCTGGTGCGGGGACTCGTCGCCACCATGGAAATCATGGGCACCATGGGTGTGCCGGCCGCGATCACCTCGCTGGTATCGGCGGACGGGCGCCGACTCGGCGACATCTTCGCCGGCACCCTGGTGGTGCGGGAGCGGGTTCCCGCCGCCGGCACGCCGGTGGTGGCCGCGCCGCCGCAACTCCTGGCCGCCCTGGGGAACGACCTGGTCCGCCTGGACCTGTCCTCGGTGCCCCCGGGGCTGTGGTTGGTGATCCGCCAACTTCTCAGTCGAACAGCGCAGTTGGACGAGGCGGCAGCGTTGCGGATGGCGCACCGGCTGGCCGGCGACCTGGCCGCCCAGGTGCACTGGCCGGTGCCACCGGGCCTGCATCCGGCGCTCTACCTGAGCGCGGTGCTGACCGAGCGGCAGCGCCGTGACTGGCAGCGGACGGCGGTGGCCTCCCCCTGGAACGCGAGTCCGCAGCCGGTGCCGGTGTCCGTGGCCCAGCCGGTGCCGGTGTCCGTGGTCCAGCCGGTGCCGCAGCCGTTGACGCCCGGAAGCTTCGCCCAGCCGCCGGGCTGGGGCGCGGCGGCACCTGCGATGCCGCCAGGTGCGCCGGTGCCGGGCCCGTTGACACGCGCCACGCCGATGCCGGTGGCACCCGTCACCCCCGCCGCGCCGGCACCCGCGCCCACCGCCTTCACCGCACCGCCGGCACCCGCGCCACCCGTCACCCCCGCCACGCCGGCACCCGCCTTCACCGCACCGCCGGCACCCGCGCCACCCGTGGCCCCCGCGCCCCCCGTGCCCCCACCCGCCGCCGACGGCGGCACCACCAGCGGCGGCACCGGCTTCGCGCCCCCCGGCTGACCGTCAGTCGCCGTACCGCCAGGGGTTCGGCGGCGCGTCCAGCTCCTCCAACTCGATGCCGGGCGCGGCGAGGAGCACGTCCCCCGCCAGGTGGATCTCCCGCTGCTCGCCGGTCTCCAGGTCGGCCACCTGGTAGTGCTCCACCCGCAGTGGCCCGCTGTCCGTGGGGTGCTCCTCCACCGAGCGGAGCGTCCAGCCCTGGTCGAAGGTGCGTGGCGCCAGGGCCGTCCCGGTGAAGGAGACCAGGCGCACCCGGGCGGCGGCCCCCTCGTCGAGGCGGAGCAGCCGTGCGGTGGCGATCAGGAAGGCCGGCGAGTCGCCGCTGAAGCCGTGCGCCCGGTCGTGGCCCTCGGTGGCGGCCGCGCCGGTCGGGTCGGCGGCGGCGGAGCGGACCCAGGCGACGCCGTCCACGGCTCCCCCGCGCACCTGCCAGCCGCCGGCCCGCAGCTCCATCCGCAGCGGGCGGCTGCGCGAGTCCAGGGTGAGGTCGACGCTGCCCAGCAGGCTGCCGTCCAGGGCGTGGCTCTTGGCCACGTAGCGCCAGCCGGCCGGGCCGGGGGCGCAGCTGAACCGCTCCTCGCCGAGGAGGGTCTGGTCGTGCGGGTCGTGGAGCGAGTAGCGGCCGTTCGGCATGAGTCGACAGCCTACGTGCAACCTCCGGGCGGTCCGGCCGCATCAGCAGGTCGGACAGCGCGGTGAGCACTGTCGAGGAGAGGAGTGGCCGTCTATGGCCAAAGCGGAGCGGGACGCAGAATTCACCGAATTCGTGTCGTCCCGGGCGGCGTGGCTGCGCAAGGTCGCGTTCCTGCTGTGCGGGGACTGGCACCGGGCGGACGACCTGGTGCAGGAGACCATCACCCGGCTCTACACCTCCTGGGGGCGGGTCCGGCGCGCGGAGAACATGGACGGCTACGCCCGGCGGACCTTGGTGAACGTCTTCCTGTCCGAGCAGCGGCGGGGCTGGCACCGGTTCACCAGCAGCCAGGCGGCGGTGCACGAGGAGGTGTCCGTCGACCTCGATCTCGCCCGCGACCTCGATCTGCGGCGTGCGCTCGCCGCGCTCCCGGCCAGGCAGCGCACCACGGTGGTGCTGCGCTACTACTGCGACCTCTCGGTGGAGCAGACCGCCGAGGCGCTGGAATGCTCCACCGGCAATGTGAAGAGCCAGTCCTCGCGGGGGCTGAACACGCTACGCCAACTGCTGACGATGTGCTCGAAGGTGCCTGTGGAGGGGCTGTCGTGATGCCCGAGGAAATCCCCGAACTGATGGAGCAGCTGATCGACTTGGCGGAGACCGGGGCCCCGGGGAGCCGGGTGGACGCGGAGCTGGCGATCCGCGTCGGGCGCGGCCGGCGGCGGCGCCGGCGGTTCGCGATCGGCTCGGCGGCCGCGGTGCTGGCGTTCGGGGTGGGCGCACTGACCGTGCTTCCGGCGGTCGGGCACCACACCCGGGTCGTTCCGGCGATGTCGGCCGGCGCGCCGGTCTCGGACGGTGCGTCGCCCAGTCCGACGAGCTCCTACTTCGCGGCGGCCTCCATGCCGGAAGGGTCCACGGATCCGGACAAGTACGTGCCGGCGCTGGGCAGCGACCCGCTGGTATCGGAGGCATCCTTCGGTTGGCTGCCGAGCTGGGCGGTCGGTGGGAGCAGCGGAACCACCTACGCGAGCGGCTACGCGGGGGGCGTAGATACGGCGCTGACCGGCGCGGGCGCCACGCTGACCGAGAGCCTCGAGGCCCCCGGTGTCCGTCTCACGCTCTACCCGGCGACCGCCACGTCGCAACCGCCGGCGCTCAGTACCCTGCCGCCATCGATGCTGCAGCCGGCCGACCCGGTGAACGGGCGGCAGGCGTACTGGGTGGCCGACGGGAGCCCGCCGGCGAACCCGCGGCTGCAGTGGCTGACGGACACCGGCCGCTGGGCCGAGCTGACGGGAACCCGGCTGCCGGGCCCGGATCCACGGACGGCCCTCCACCGGATCGCCGAGAACGTGCGGACGACCGCTCGGCAGGTCCCGCTCCCGGTCTGGTTCTCGGGCCTGCCGCTCGACTTCAAGCTGTCGGCCACCGACCTGTTCGAACCGAACCCGGGCAGCAGCGCGCCCTGGTCGCTGCAGCTGCGCTTCACGCACGGGAACGCCCGGATCGTCGTCCTGGTCCAACGGGCTCTGTCGGCCCAGGACCCGTCAGCCGGTCTCACCCCCTCCGCGCCGCCCGGCGCGCAGACCTGCGCCACCCGGGACGGCGTGCGGATCTGCGTCGCCGAGGAGGGCGCGGACCAGATGATGGCCGAGGTCGGGTCCGAAGCCGACCTGTTGGCCCACTTCCACCTGCTCGGCACCGACCAGAGCGCCTGGACCACCCTGGTGCAGCGCTGACCGCCCGCCCCCGAACGGCCGATGGGCCGGCGCACCTCGCGGCGCTCCGGCCCATCGACGCCTGACCGTGCGTCAGTAGCGGTACTGCTCCGACTTGTACGGGCCCTCGACCTGGACGCCGATGTAGTCGGCCTGCTCCTGGGTCAGGGTGGTGAGCTTGACGCCCAGCGCGTCCAGGTGGAGGCGGGCGACCTTCTCGTCCAGGTGCTTGGGCAGCACGTACACGCCGATCGGGTACTGCTCGGTCTTGGTGAACAGCTCGATCTGCGCGATCGTCTGGTTGGCGAACGAGTTGGACATCACGAACGACGGGTGACCGGTCGCGTTGCCCAGGTTCAGCAGCCGGCCCTCGGACAGGACGATGATCGTCTTGCCGTCCGCCTTGCGCCACTCGTGCACCTGCGGCTTGACCTCGGTCTTCACCACACCCGGCAGCTTCGCCAGGCCGGCCATGTCGATCTCGTTGTCGAAGTGGCCGATGTTGCCCACGATCGCCTGGTGCTTCATCCGCTCCATGTGGGAGGCCAGGATGATGTCCTTGTTGCCGGTCGTGGTGATGAAGATGTCGGCGGTCTCGACGACGTCCTCGAGGGTGGTCACCTGGTAGCCGTCCATCGCCGCCTGCAGCGCGCAGATCGGGTCGATCTCGGTGACGATCACCCGGGCGCCCTGGCCGCGCAGCGACTCGGCGCAGCCCTTGCCCACGTCGCCGTAGCCGCAGACCACGGCGACCTTGCCGCCGATCAGCACGTCGGTGGCCCGGTTGATGCCGTCGATCAGCGAGTGCCGGCAGCCGTACTTGTTGTCGAACTTGGACTTGGTCACCGAGTCGTTGACGTTGATCGCCGGGAACAGCAGCTTGCCGTCCCGGTGCATCTCGTACAGCCGGTGCACGCCGGTGGTGGTCTCCTCGGTCACGCCCTTGATGGTGGCGGCGACCTCGGTCCACTTGCGCGGGGACTCGGCCAGGGTGCGGTTGAGCAGCTCCAGGATGATCCGGAACTCGTCGTTGTCGGCGGTCGACGGGTCCGGCGCGGCGCCGGCCTTCTCGAACTCGACACCCTTGTGGATCAGCAGGGTGGCGTCACCGCCGTCGTCCAGGATCATGTTCGGGGTCTGGCCGTTCGGCCAGGTCAGCGCCTGCTCGGTGCACCACCAGTACTCCTCCAGCGTCTCGCCCTTCCAGGCGAAGACCGGGATGCCCCGGGGGTCCTCCGGGGTGCCCTCGGGGCCGACCGCGACGGCGGCGGCGGCGTGGTCCTGGGTGGAGAAGATGTTGCAGGAGCACCAGCGGACCTCGGCGCCCAGCGCCACCAGGGTCTCGATCAGCACGGCGGTCTGCACGGTCATGTGCAGCGAGCCGGTGATCCGGGCGCCGGCCAGCGGCTGGGCGGCCGCGAACTCCTTGCGAATGGCCATCAGGCCGGGCATCTCGTGCTCGGCGAGCTGGATCTCCTTGCGGCCGAAGGGGGCCAGGGAAAGGTCGGCTACCTTGAAGTCGCCGGTGGTGTTCGACATGCGGGGTTGCTCCTCGCTGCGGGTGGTCCGGTGGGTACGGGTGTGCTGGACGGCGGGGCGGCCCGGCGGGGCGCTCCGCTGCGCGGCACAAGCCGTCGGAGGACCTCTCTCCCTCGACCCGGTTCGGATCGACCGCCATCAGCAGCGACGTTTGACACCGTCCACGAATCTACACCGCCCGGGCGCGGTGGCGCGGGCGGATCACGGGTTTCGCACCGGATCCGCCCGCACCGCGCGGGTCAGAGCGTGACGGTGGCGCGGAACACGGTGCCCTGCCCGGTCAGCGCGGTGGTCCGGCCGGTGGCCGGCAGGTAGGCGGACTGACCGCGGTTCAGCTCCAGGGCCCGCCCGTCGGCGTCGGTCAGGGTGGCGGTGCCGTCGGTGCAGAGCAGGATCTGCGCGGCGCGGCCGTCCACGGTCCGCTCGGTGCCCTCGGTGAGCCGGAAGCGGGAGAGCCGGAACTCGTCGATCGGAACGGGGAAGAGCTCCTCGCCGTCGGCGTCGGCCACCGGGTGCATGACGCCGGGGTCGCCGGCCTCGAAGACCACGACCTTCAGCAGCTCGGGGATGTCGACGTGCTTGGGCGTGAGGCCGCAGCGCAGCACGTTGTCCGAGTTGGCCATGATCTCCACGCCGGTGCCGCGCAGGTAGGCGTGCGGCACGCCGGCGCCGAGGTAGAGCGCCTCGCCCGGCTGCAGCCGGACCACGTTGAGCAGCAGCGCGGCCAGCACTCCGGCGTCGCCGGGGAAGTGGCGGGCCGCGTAGGCGTAACCGGCCCACTCCAGCGCGCGTGGCGAGTCCGGGTGCACGACCAACTGCCGGTCCAGTGCCGCGGCCAGCTCGGTGACGGTGGACGCGATCACCGCGGGGTCGGTGGAGAGCACGGTGGCCAGTGCCTCGCGGAGCGCCTGCTCGGCGGGCTTGGTGCGCAGCAGGTCGATCAGCGGGGCCAGCCCGGGCACCGCCAGCTCCTCCATCAGGGAGGCGGTGGCCAGCGGGTCGCGGAACCCGCACAGGCCGTCGAACTCGTCCAGCGCGCAGATCAGTTCGGGCTTGTGGTTGGCGTCCTTGTAGTTGCGGTGGCCGGCTTCCACCGGTACCCCGGCCGCGTCCTCGGCGGCGAAGCCCGCCTGCGCCTGTTCCCGGCTGGGGTGCACCTGGAGCGAGAGCGGGAGCTCGGCGGCGAGCACCTTGAGCAGGAAGGGCAGGGCCGGGCCGAACTTCTCGACCGACTCCTCGCCCAGCTCGGCGGCCGGGTCCGCGGCGATCACCGTGGCCAGCTCGACCGGCCCGGCACCGCGGTCCAGCCGGGAGGAGTCCCCGGGGTGCGCGCCCAGCCAGAGTTCGGCCTGCGGCTCACCGGAGGGCCGCACGCCGAGCAGCGCCGGGATCGCGGTGGTCGAGCCCCAGGCGTAGGGACGGACGGTGTTGACGAGGCGGTCCATGCTGGGGCCTTGCTCCTAGGTGTCGGTGCGAGTCGGCTGGCTCGCTCTTGACGCGGTCTCGCTGCAACGCTTCTTTCAACGCTTCGCCGACCCTAACCGACTCGGCTCAGTGCCCCGACCCGGTGGCCAGGCCCAGGTAGACGGCCGCGAAGTCGCCGAGCGAGACCAGTTCCGCCAGGGCGGCCAGCGGCTCGGGGCGTTCGGCGGTCAGCTCGGTCAGCCGCACCTCGTGGGCCTCGGCCAGTCGGCGGGCCCGGCGGACCGCGTGCCCGGCCGGTGCCTGGTCCGCGGGCGCGCCGGGTTCGGAGCCCTCGCCTTCCGCCGCGCCGGCCGGCCGCGGGGTGTGCCGCAGCAGCAGGAGTTCCAGGCTGAGCGGCTGCGGCTCCGGCTCCTCGACCCGGTCCCGGAAGAAGTCGTCGGGGTCACCGCCGGCACCGAGTTGACCGCTGAACATGCCGCGGTGGGTGGTGAGCGCCTGCGGCAGCCGTCCGGTGACGGCCGGGCGCCCGGCCCGGTCGGCGAGCATCGCGGCCAGCCGCTCGGCGGCCACCCCGGCGGGCTCGCCGTCGCTCCACAGCAGCGGCACGGTGCCGGCCAGTTGGGCGGCCAGGCCCTTTGCGGGGTTGCGGTAGGCGGGGGCGTCCGGGCGGTGCCGGACCGCCAGCTCGTCCAACAGGTCGGCCAGTGCGGGCAGTTCCGCCGGTCCGAGCCGCAGCAGGCCGATCCGCTCGGCGAGGGCCAGCAAGGGGGCGAGGAAGGCCCAGAAGGCGCCCGGGTCCTCGGCCGGCAGGTCCGGTTCGGCCGGCGCCGCCACGGGCTCCGCCAGGGCTCCGACCGCATAGGGCAGCGGCAGGGCGCGCACCTGGGCCGCGGCCTCGGCCAGCGGACGGCCCTCGGGCGCGATCACGGTGATCGCGCAGCCGCGTCCGTAGGCCTGCTCGGCGAGCCGGATCAGGCCCTCCTCCACGCCCTCCGCACTGGCCACCACGAGCAGGTCCAACGGCCCTGCCCAGCCCGGCAGTTGCCAGCTCAGCCCGGCGCTGAACGGCTCACTGGGCAGCACGTCGACGGCGGCCAGCGGATACACCAGGCCGGCACCGCCGACCAGTGCGGCCAGCGCCCGCCCCGCCGTCAGCGCACCGTCGGGCCCGGCGACCAGCACGGCGCGCGGCCGGCCTTCCGGGCGCAGCGCGTCCAGTCCCGCGGCCCGGGCCAGCCGCAGTGCGGTGCGGACCCGGGCGCCGGAGCCGGCCAGGGCGAGCAGGGCGTGGTCCCGGTCGGCGCGCTGGAGGGCGGCCGGATCGTCGAGCAGGCTGTCGTCGAGCATGCGGCTGGACCTCCGGGTCCGCTCGGGGGTGCGGGACGGACGAGCAGGATCAGGCGGGGCGACGGGCCTCGTCGACCAGCAGCACCGGGATGCCGTCGCGCACGTCGTAGCGCAGGCCGCAGTCGGTGCCGGTGCAGACCAGCTCCGGGGCGTCCGCGGTGCCGCCCTCGACCAGCTTGGCGTGGCACTGCGGGCAGACCAGGATCTCCAGCAGGAACGGTTCGAGCGTCATGGTGCTGCTCCGTGGGTCGGTGGGCTTGGCGGCAGGGCGCGGCGCGCCCCGGCCGGTGGTCAGCCTACCGGCCTGGGCGCGCCGCCCCGTAGATCAGGCGCGGACGATCGCCAGCACGGCGTCGCGCAGCTCGGCCACCTTGGCCCGGTCCTTCGCCTCGACGTTCAGGCGCAGCAGCGGCTCGGTGTTGGAGGCGCGCAGGTTGAACCACCAGTCGGCGCCGGCGATGGTCAGGCCGTCCAGCTCGTCGACGCTGACGCCCTCCAGCGACGCGTAGGCGGCCTTGACCTCGGCGGTCTTGGCGGCCTGGTCGGCGACCTCGCTGTTGATCTCGCCGGAGGCGGCGTAGCGGTCGTACTCCTCGGTCAGCGCGGACAGCGTGCCCGGCTGGCCGCCGAGCGCGGCGAGCACGTGCAGCGCGGCGAGCATGCCGGTGTCGGCGCGCCAGAAGTCGCGGAAGTAGTAGTGCGCGGAGTGCTCGCCGCCGAAGACGGCGTCGGTCTCGGCCATCCGCTGCTTGATGAAGGAGTGGCCGACCCGGGTCCGGACCGCCTGGCCGCCGTGCTCGGCGACCACCTCGGGCACCGTCCACGAGGTGATCAGGTTGTGGATGATGGTGGGGCGCTCCTCGCCGGCGGCCTTGGCCCGGGCCAGCTCGCGCACCGCGACCAGGGCGGTGATGGCGGACGGGGAGACCGGCTCGCCGCGCTCGTCGATCACGAAGCAGCGGTCGGCGTCGCCGTCGAAGGCCAGGCCGATGTCGGCGCCGACCTCCTTGACCTTGGCCTGCAGGTCGACCAGGTTCTTCGGGTCGAGCGGGTTGGCCTCGTGGTTGGGGAAGGTGCCGTCCAGCTCGAAGTACATCGGGACGACCTCCAGCGGCAGACCGGCGAAGACGGTCGGCACGGTGTGGCCGCCCATGCCGTTGCCCGCGTCGACCGCGACCTTGAGCGGGCGGATGCCGGTCAGGTCGACCAGGCCGCGCAGGTGGTCGGCGTAGCCCTGCAGGGTGTCCTGCCGGGTGAGCACGCCCGGCTTCGCGTCGACGGCCGGGATGGACACGGTGTCGTCCTCGGCGATCCACGACTGGACCAGGTCGCGGATGTCGGCCAGCCCGGTGTCCTCACCGACCGGGGCGGCGCCGGCCCGGCACATCTTGATGCCGTTGTACTGCGCCGGGTTGTGGCTGGCGGTGAACATCGCGCCGGGCAGGTCGAGCTTGCCGCTGGCGTAGTAGAGCTGGTCCGTGGAGCACAGGCCGATCTCGGTGACGTCGGCACCGCGGGCGGCCGCGCCCTCGGCGAAGGCCCGCGACAGGCTCGGCGAGGAGGGACGCATGTCGTGGCCGACCACGATCGCCGTGGCGCCGGTGACCTGCACGAATGCGGCGCCGAAGGCACGGGAGAGGTTCTCGTCCCACTGGTCCGGCACGACGCCTCGGACGTCGTACGCCTTCACGAGCTGCTTGAGGTCGCGCACTGCGGATCCACCTTGTGTGTGTTTTGGGCCGGCTGGCCCACGGTCACGATACGTCGGCTCGGGTGCGCGGACCGCTGAGGGTGCACCCGCGAGAGGGCAGCAGCGTACCCGGTGATCGTGACCGGATCGGAACGCTCGGCGCTCGCCGCCGGTACTGTGCTCGGTCGGCGGGGTCTCAGTTCTCCGGGGAGCGCAGCACCCGCAGGTGGCCGCGCCGGCCGGCCTCCACCGGCTCGCCGTCGGCGGTGCGGACCGGGCGGGGCCCGCGCTCCTGCGGCCGGGCGGCCTCCCGGACGGCGTTGGCCAGCGCCTCCAGGTCGTCGCTGGAGCGGCGCACCGGTCCGCCCTCGGTGGCGAGCCGGACCACCTCCCAGCCGCGCGGCGCGGTGAGCCGCTCGGCGTGCTCGGCGCACAGGTCGTAGCAGTGCGGCTCGGCGTAGGTGGCGAGCGGGCCCAGCACCGCCGTGGAGTCGGCGTACACGTACGTCAGCGTCGCCACGGCCGGACGGCCGCACGCGGTCCGCGAACAACGACGTACAGGGCTCACAGGGGTGGACGGTACCGCACCTTCGCCCGACTGGCTAAGACCGGCCGGTCGCGGCCGGTTCGTGTCGCGTGGGAGTGCGCCCGGATCGGTGCTCATGTGGTCCAATTCCCAGCCTCCAAGGACTACGCTCGTCATTGATATGGACAGCTCCGTACCGCAACCGCCCGCCGCGTCCGCCGCACCCGGGCCGCCGCGCCCCCGGCGCCGCGACCGGCACGGCCGTGGCCTGCGCGGCCCGCTGGCCCCGCCGCAGGTGCCGATCTCGCTGACCAGGTCCGAGCTGTTCGAGGACTACATCCGCGAGTCGGTGGAGCGGCTGGAGCGCCGCTGGCCCCAGCTGATCGACGTCGAGTTCGAGGTCGCCGAGGTGCCGGAGGAGACCGGCGGCGAGGCCGGCCCGGGTCTGGACGGGGTGCCGCTGGGCCGGGTGGTGACGGCCCGCCAGGGCGCCAAGAGCCGGATCACGATCTACCGCCGCCCGGTGGAGATCCGGGCCAAGTCCCGCGATGACCGGGCGGCGCTGGTGCACGAGATCCTGATCGAGCAGGTCGCCGAGCTGCTCGGGCTCTCGCCGGACGCCATCGACCCCCGCTACGACGAGGACTGACCCGAGCCGTCGCGCGGGGGCCTGCCGGGCGCCGCTCAGTGCAGCAGCACGCCCGGGTCCTGCTGGGCCTGCGGCACCTGCACGAAGCTGTGGTCGTCCTGCAGCGCCTGGATGGTGAACATCGGCACGTTGTCGGTGTTCACCGCGAGCATCCGGGCCGCGACGACCCCGGAGCCGGAGGTGGTCTCCACGGTCAGGCCGAAGCTGCCGTTGCCGCCCGACGGCTCGGGGGACGCCAGGCCGACCGTGGCGCCGGCCGGGATCTGCACGTCCTTGCTGGTCGGGGTGCCGCCGCCGGTGCTCGCCGAGGCCGTCACCCGGACCGTGGCGGCGTCACCGGTGGCGGTGAGCAGCAGGGTGGACACCCCGCCGCCGCGCGAGTCCGCCACGGTGGCGCGCTTGCCGACCGGGCCGGCGCCGGTGATCCAGGCCGAGTCGGACTTGCCGCCGCCGGCCCGGTCCACCCGGACGGTGGCGATCACCGGGGTGGCGCGGGACGGGTCGCTGGGCGTCAGCCGCAGCGCCGAGATCTGCTGGCGGTTGAGCTGGCCGAGGTCGATGGCGGAGACCATGCCGGCCTTGACGTGGATCGTCCCCTGGCCGTTGGCGAGCACCGGGGAGAACCAGCCGTTCTGGCCGGAGAGCTGGATCTTCAGGTCGGCGTCGTCGTCGCTGCCGGGCGCCGCCACCACCAGGTGGGCCGCCGAGAGGTCGCCGGGCAGGCCGGGCACCACCACGGTGGACGCGGGATCGGCCGAGGCCGGGATCCAGTCGGAGCCGGCCGAGCCGTCGGAGGCGTGCAGGTAGGCGCCGACCCGCCCGCTGCGCACCCGTACCTCCACCGCCAGGTCGGCGGTCGAGGCGTTGGTCAGCGTGGTGAGCAGCACGCTCTGCGAGGTGCCCGGGGCGATGCTGATGCCGGTGCCGGCGTCACCGGTGTCGATCGGACCCTGGTCGCCGTAGAGCTTGACGTCGACCACGGCGGAGGTGGCCTCGGCGTCGGTCAGGCTGAGGTAGTCCTTGCGGTTGCCGGCCGTACTGGCGCCGGCGAACCAGAAGTGGGTGCCGGACGGGGTGCAGGTGACCCCCGACATGCCCGTGCCGCGCTGGTCGGTGACGGTGGTGGTCTGGGTGACCGTGAAGCCGGGGGCCAGCGCGCCGGTGGCGACCGCCGTGCTGCCCGGTGTGGTGTCGCCGCCGGCGGCGGTGGCGCTGACCGGGACGCCGGGCTTGGCCAGGGTGATCAGGGCGCTCGCCGGCTGGCCGGCCGCCGGGGAGCCGCTCGGCGCGGGCGAGCCGGAGGACGCCGGGGAGCCGGAGGGCGCCGGGGAGGACGGCGAGCCCGCCGGCGCATCGGCCGGCGGCGGCGCGGCGGTGGTCACCGTCGCGGTGCCGCTCCCGGTGCCGACGGCGTCGGCGGGGGTGATCGCAGTGATCTGGGTGGTGCCGGTCATCCCCTGCATCGGCTGGGGGCAGACCACCGCGGTGCGCTCGACCTGGGCGGCGGTGGCGCTGCCGGCGGGCCGGGCGCTGGGCGCGGCCGGATGGCGCAGCTCGGCCACGCCGAAGACCACGGCGAGCACGGCGGCGCAGGCCAGCAGCGAGCGGCCGGTGCGGCTGCCGCCGCCCGACGCGCCGCCGGCCTGGCGGTCCGGGTTGATGGCGGGCATCTTCATCGCGGGTCAGCTCCGTCGTGGCGCGGGTGGCCGCCGTAGGCGGGGTCCTCGTGCTGGGTCTGGCCGGGCAGCCAGGGCTGCTGGTGGCCGTCGGCCTGGTAGCCCTGCTGCGGATAGCCGCCGTAGCCGTACTCGGCGGGGTAGGGCTGGGCGTACGGGTCGGCCTGGTAGCCGCCCTCGGGGAAGGGCTCGGTGGTGTACGCCTCGGCGGGGTGGGCCTCGGCCTGGTAGGGCTGGGCGTAGCTCTGGTACGGCTGCTGGGCCGCGTACGGGTCGTAGCCGTACGGGTCGGCCTGCTGGTAGTCGGCCGGCTGGTAGGGCTGCGCGGCGTACGGGTCCGGCTGGGCGGCGACCGGCTCGGCCATCGGGTACGGCTCGGTGCCCGGCTGGGCGGGGGTGGCCGTCGGGCTGCCGTAGACGCCGTCGTCGGGGTCGGCGCTCCCGCCGCCGCCCTCGGTCTCGCCGCGTTCGGCCATCCGGCGGGCCCGGCGGCTGCCGGGCAGCGGGGGCGCCTGGTTCTGGGCGGCCAGCGCGGCGGCGGCCACCACCTCCTCGGGCAGGTCGTCGTCCTTGGTGGAGCGGCGGCCGGGCAGTGCCAGCACCAGCAGCACCAGGCCGAGCAGCAGCTGGGCCGCGATCCAGCCGGTGTGCGCCAGCGGGGTGCCGCGGGTGACGGCGAGGGTGCCGCCGCCGGCGGGCAGCTGGAAGCCCTGGGCCCAGCCGTCCAGCGTGACCGGGGTGAGGCGGGTGCCGTTCAGGGTGGCCTGCCAGCCGGGGTCGGCCTGCTCGGCCAGTCGCAGCATCCGGCCGGCCGGGCCGGCCGGGATCGTGGCGTGCACGGTCTGGTCGCCGGACGCCACCTTGACCGGGGCGGCGCCGGGGGCGGTGATCACCGCCCGGGCCACCGGCACCCCGGTCACCTGCCAGATCGCGGTGCCGTTGTCCTGGCTCACCGGGCTCAGCCCGGGGGTGGTGTCGAGCACGCCGCTGACCTTGGCGATCATCGGGTCCTGGACCAGCACGTAGCCGATGCCGTAGCCGGCCAGCGCGCTCGCCTGGTCGGCGCCGGAGCTGGCCAGCAGGCTGCCGACCAGCTTGGCCGGCCCGTCGCCGGTGGTGCCGCCCGGGTCGACGGTGCCCTCGGCCTGGCCGAGGGACAGACCGGAGCCGCGGACGATCGCGAACCGGACCGAGGTGGCCTGGGCGTCGCCGGAGAGCACCAGGGCGCGCGGGTGGTCACCGGTGGCGGACTCGGCCGCCACGAAGGCGGGCAGCTGGCCGGCCGCACCGCGGTGCAGCGGGCCGCCGGAGCCGGAGACGGCCCACCACAGGGCGGTGCCGACCGGCGCCAGCACGGCGGCGGCCAGCACCAGCGCGGCCACCGGCTGGCGCCAGCCGAAGGCGATGCCGGCCACCCGGGCGTTGGCCCCGTCGGCGCCGATCGCGGCGGCGGCCAGCAGGGCGATGCCGGCCAGCAGGGTGGCCGGGCCGGCCCAGGCCGCCACCGGCAGACCGCCGGAGGCCGGGGTGATGCTGGTGCCGGCCACCACCACGGCGAAGACCAGGCCGGCCCCGGCCGCGCCCCAGGCCGCCAGCACCGCGCGGCGCCGGTCGGCGCGCAGCAGCGCGGCGAGGGCGGCCAGCAGCACACCGGCCGACAGCCAGACCGGCGGTACCCCGGCCCCGCCCGGGTTGACCAGCAGCAGCCCGACCGGCCGGGCCGCGGGACCGTTGAAGCCGGGCAGGCCGGCCTCCAGCAGCAGCCGGGACGGGTGCGTCAGCAGCCCCAGCGACCACGGCGCGAGCACCACGATCGGCAGCACCAGGATGGCGGCCACCCGCAGGCCCAGGGAGCGCAGCACGGCCGGCCCGCTGCCGTACGCCCCGCCGCGCACCATGGCGACGGCCAGTATGGCCAGCGTCAGCGGCACGGCGATCGCCCACATCAGCGGCACGAAGGCGGTGCAGACGGTGAGCAGGGTGACGGTCATCCAGGTGGACCGCCAGCCGGGCCGGGCGCCCCGCGCGGCGGTCTCCCGGCGGATGCCGAGGCCGGCCGCGATGGCGGCGGCGCGGGCCAGCGGCGGCAGCAGCACCACCAGCACGGCGGTGCCGATCCGGCCCTGGGCGATGGCCCCGGTGGCGGCGGGCAGCAGCGCGTAGCCGGCGCTGGCCCAGGCGCGCACCAGCTTGGAGCCGAGCAGCGGCCGGGAGACCAGGTAGGCGCTGACCGCGGCCAGCGGCACCGAGAGCACCAGCAGCAGGGTGACGGCGAGGTTCGCGTTGTCGAGGAGCAGCCAGGACAGGGCCGAGAGCACGGCCAGGTACGGCGGGGCGGTGGCGGTGGAGCCGGAGCCGGTGCCGTGCCAGCTGCCGGCGTACATGTTCCACAGGCCGGACGCGCCGTCGGCGGCGGGCAGCAGCGCGCCGCCGAGCAGCGAGCCGCTGCCCAGCAGGTCGCGGGCGGCGATCAGGGTGAGCAGCAGCAGCACGGCGAACAGCACCGGGGCGGGCCGCCGGGCCAGCTTCTTGAGCAGCGCGAACTGCTCGACCTCCAGCACCTCGTTGTCGTCGTCGCCGCCGGAGGCCTCCAGCGCACTGCCGTGCCGGCCGACCTCGTCGCCGGTGCCGCCGATGCCGAGCGAGGAGATCACGCCCTCGACGGCCAGGCGGGCGGTGGCGCCGGGCGGCGGGAAGAGGCTGCGGTCGTCCAGCGCGTCCAGCGAGCGGGTGCGGGCCCGGTGTTTGCGGGCCCGCAGCAGCCGGGGCATCCGGATCAGCTCGTGGTTGAGGCCGGCGATCTCGTCGTAGGCCTGGCGCGGGTCCTTGCCGAGCAGGTTGGCCAGCACCCGCAGCAGGGTGCCGAGCACCAGCCGCACCAGGACGTAGGGGAAGACCAGGCGGCGGGAGTTGGCGAGCAGCGTGTAGACGGCACCGGCCTTGTCGACCCGGTGCGGGTGGTCGGCCGCGCAGTCGATCGCGCGCCGTTCGCGGCTGGCCGCCTCGGCGTGCCGCAGCACCGCGTCGGGGGCGATCACCACCCGGTGGCCGGCGGCGTTGACCCGCCAGCAGAAGTCGGCGTCGTCGCGCATCAGCGGCAGCGCCCTGTCGAAGCCGCCGAGCTGTTCGAAGACGTCGCGGCGGACCAGCATGCCGGCCGTGGAGACGGCGAGCACCGGGCGGACCTGGTCGTGCTGGCCCTGGTCCTGCTCCCGGCGGTCCAGGCCGGTCCAGCGCCGGCCGGAGCGGGCGATGGTGACACCGACTTCGAGGAGCTGGCGGCGGTCGTACCAGCTGCGCAGCTTGGGGCCGACGACGCCGGCGGACGGCGTGCTGTCGGCGACCTGGAGCAGTCGGCGCAGCGCGTCGGTCTGCGGTTCGCAGTCGTCGTGCAGCAGCCAGAGCCACTCGATCGGCTGGGTCTCGCGACGGCTGCCGTTGTTGAAGTCGTCCTCGGAGGCGAGCGGGTCGCCGAAGTCGTCCCAGCCGCCGGTCACCGGGTCGTAGCCGGAGGGGTCGAGGCTGTAGGGCAGGTCCTCGGGGCGCAGCGGCGGGCTGTTGAAGACCGCCTCGGCGACGGCGGTGCCGAAGCCGGCCCGGCGGCCGAGCACGATCGGGCCGGACTCGGGCAGCCAGTCACCGAGGGTGTCGCGGAGCAGTTGCGGTGAGGTGTCGGTGCTGCCGGTGTCCACGGCGAGGATGCGTTGCACCTGACGGTCCTGGCCGAGCAGTCCGGCCAGGGCCTGCGGCAGCCAGCGGGCGCCGTCGTGGCTGACGACGACGGCGGTCACCAGGTGGCGCGGGTAGGCGGGCGGCCGGGTGGAGCCGCCGTGGGGCAGCGGGCCGGATGACGGCTGGTCTGGATAGCCGTGCTGGTGGCTGTAGGCAGTCATCGAGTGCGCGGGCCCCGGTTCCGAGTGGACGGCAGGTGGCGCACCACACTAACGGCTTCCGCTGAGCGCCTTGCCCACCGGTGGGGGCTGAGGCTCCGTCACAGGTGGGGGCGCGTGGAATTGCAAAAGCGCCCCGCCATTGTGGCGAGGCGCTTGCCGGACTGCGGTGCAGGCTCTGTGAGCGAAGGCCCTGTATGTGGAGGGCGGACGGATTCTGCGCGAGGGGATGCGGATGACCGGTCGACCGGTCAGACGGCGCTCTTCTTGAGCCGACGGCGTTCGCGTTCGGACAGGCCGCCCCAGATGCCGAACCGCTCGTCGTTGGCGAGGGCGTACTCAAGGCATTCGGAGCGGACCTCGCAGGCCAGGCAGACCTTCTTGGCCTCGCGGGTGGAGCCGCCCTTCTCCGGGAAGAAGGACTCGGGATCGGTCTGCGCGCACAGGGCGCGCTCCTGCCAGCCGAGTTCCTCTTCCTCGTCGATGCCCTCACCGATCAACAGCTCAAAGAGCTCGCTCATTGGCGCGCCTCCTCTGCCCCTCTTGGCGTCCCCGTGCAGGTTGCCGCCGGCTGGTTCAGCCGGACGACACGACTGAAATTACATGTGCGTCACTCTGGCTCAGTCAAGCCGAGCTCTGGTATTAGGTCGCGAATTCACTCCCCGGAACCAAGGCACTACAAATAGTGTACATATCCGGACAGAACGGACTTTCCGCAGCTCGCGGCGGATGCGACGGGTACGACCCCTGACACACCGTCCGCATCAGCAGACGCGCCCGCGGACTGCTCCGGTTGCCGCCGGCGCCGACGGCCGCCACAGTGCCCGGGAACTGACGGAGCGTCCGACCGCACCGGCGGCTCAACCGCCCACTGACGCGGGATCAACCAGGTCAACCGCCTGCCTTCCCGGCTTTCGACACATTGAAACCTAGAGGCCGACTTATCAGCCGATCAAGCAGAATGTCCTGATCATCCCCCTATTGGCGGTACGACCCGGCTTGACACCACGCCCGCCGACCCTGTCTCCTGGGACGCATGTCAGAGTCGATCGCCCAGCCGAGCCGCCATGTGCTGCTCCGCCGTGCCGCGAGCGCTCTGTGTTGCCGTCGCCGCTCCTGTTGTCGCTAGGCGCGTCGGCCCCTCCTTCTGGATCCCCCGGGACTTCTCTCCCCGGCCTCGACGCGCCCGCCCAGGACCACGAGGCCGCCCGTGACCCGTCCGCGGATGCCGGCCGACTCCGTCGACACCCGCGAGGACTCCCGATGCGCGACCGCGACCGCACCCAGCCGGCCCCCACGGCCGTCGCCCGGCCATCCACTGACGGCGACCGGCCCGCCCGCCGCCGCCCCGCCGCGCCCCCGGTGCGCGCCTGGGCCGACGGCCTGAGCGACGTCAGCATCGCCGGCGACCCGCTGGCCTTCCCCCACCTGGCCCGCACCGACCTGCCCGCCCACCCCACCACGGTGGCCGGCTACGCGCGACTGGTCCGCGAGATCGCCGCCGACCGGGACCGCTGGGCCCCACTGGTCCGCTACGACGCGCTGACCCGCTGGTACGCGCGACTGGAGACCGGCCCCGGCTACGAGGTCTGGCTGCTCAGCTGGCTGCCCGGCCAGAGCAGCGGCCTGCACGACCACGGCGCCGCCACCGGCGTGCTGACGGTCGTCCAGGGCGAGCTGGCGGAGCACTCGCGGGGTGACGGCGGCTCGGGCAGCCGCGTCCTGCGCCCCGGCCGGCACCGGGTCTTCTCGGCCGGCTACCTGCACGAGGTGGTCAACGCGACCCTGGAGCCCGCCGTCAGCATCCACCTCTACGCCCCCGGGCTGACCGAGATGAACCAGTACGCCAAGTCGCCCCGGGCGGTCCGGGAGTTGCCCCGGTGGTGACCCTTCGCCACGGCCGGGCTGGCAGGATGAGCGCATGCGTATCGTGGCACTGGCCGGCGGCATCGGGGGCGCACGCTTCCTGCGCGGTCTCAAGGACGTGGTGGGCCCCGACGACGAGATCACCGTCATCGGCAACACCGGGGACGACATCCACCTCTTCGGGCTGAAGGTCTGTCCGGACCTGGACACCGTGATGTACACGCTCGGCGGCGGCATCCACGAGGAACAGGGCTGGGGCCGGGCCGGGGAGACCTTCGCGGTCAAGGAGGAGCTCGTCGCCTACGGCGTCGGACCGTCCTGGTTCGGGTTGGGCGACAAGGACTTCGCCACCCACATCGTGCGCACCCAGATGCTCGGCGCCGGCTACCCGCTGAGCGCGGTCACCGAGGCGCTCTGCGACCGCTGGCAGCCCGGGGTGCGGCTGCTGCCGATGAGCGACGACCGGGTCGAGACCCATGTGCGGATCACCGAGGAGGGCCGCACCCGGGCGGTCCACTTCCAGGAGTACTGGGTCAAACTGCACGCAGCGGTGGACGCCGAGGCGATCATTCCGGTCGGCGCGGACACCGCGAAGCCGGCCCCCGGCGTGCTGGAGGCGATCGCCGCCGCCGACGTGATCCTCTTCCCGCCGTCCAACCCGGTGGTGAGCATCGGCACCGTGCTGGCCGTCCCCGGCATCCGCGAGGCGGTGGTGGCGGCGGCCGCCCCGGTGGTCGGGCTCTCCCCGATCGTCGGCGGCGCCCCGGTGCGCGGCATGGCGGACAAGGTGCTGGCCGCGGTCGGCGTCGAGGCGTCCGCCGCCGCGGTGGCCCGGCACTACGGGGCCGAGCTGCTGGACGGCTGGCTGGTGGACGAGGTCGACGCGGACGCGGTCGAGTCGGTGGCGGCCGCCGGGATCGCCTGCCGGGCGGTGCCACTGCTGATGACCGACCCGGCCGCCACCGCCGCGATGGCGCGGACCGCGCTGGAACTGGCCGAGCAGGTGCGTCGATGACCGAGCCGCTGGACCTGGAGACCGAGCCGCTGGGTCTGGAGGTGCTGCCCGTTCCCGGGCTGCCGGAGATCGAGCCGGACACCGACCTGGGCGCGTTGATCGCCAAGGCGGTGGAGCTGCGCGACGGCGACGTCGTGGTGGTGACTTCGAAGATCGTCAGCAAGGCCGAGGGGAGGATCGTCCAGGCCGAGGACCGCGAGGCGGCGATCGACGCCGAGGCCGTGCGGGTGGTCGCCCGGCGCGGCCGGCTGCGGATCGTCCAGAACCGCAACGGCCTGGTGATGGCCGCCGCCGGCGTGGACGCCTCCAACACCGCGCCCGGCACCGTCCTGCTGCTGCCGGTCGACCCGGACGCCTCGGCCCGGGGCATCCGGGCCCGGCTCCAGGAGCTGACCGGCCGTCGGCTCGGCGTGCTGATCACCGACACCTTCGGCCGGGCCTGGCGCAGCGGGCTGACCGACGTCGCGATCGGCGCGGCCGGCGTGGCGGTGCTGGAGGACCACCGCGGACGGGTCGACAGCCACGGCAACGAGCTGCACATGACCGTCACCGCCACCGCCGACGAGCTCGCCGCCGCCGCCGACCTGGTGAAGGGCAAGGCCACCGGCACCCCGGTCGCGGTGGTGCGCGGCCTGCCCGGCGCGGTCACCGAAGAGGACGGCGACGGGACCAGGCCGCTGATCCGCGACCTGGCGGACGACCTGTTCCGGCTCGGCACCTCGGAGGCGATCCGAACCGCCGTCACCACCCGCCGCACGGTGCGGGAGTTCAGCGACGAGCCGGTGCACGGCGAAGCCGTCCGGCGTGCGGTGGCCGCTGCCGTCACCGCGCCCGCGCCGCACCACACCACGCCCTGGCGGTTCGTGCTGCTGGAGTCCGAGGCCGCCCGCAGCGAGCTGCTGGACGCGATGCTCGCCGCCTGGCGCCGCGACCTGCGCGAGCTGGACGGCTGGGACGAGGAGCGGATCGCCCGCCGCACCGCACGCGGCGACCTGCTGCGCCGGGCGCCGTACCTGGTGGTGCCGTGCCTGGTGACGGCCGGTTCGCACCACTACCCCGATGCGCGCCGGGCCGCCGCCGAGCGCGAGATGTTCACCGTCGCGATCGGCGCGGCCGTGCAGAACCTGCTGGTGACGCTGAGCGGCGAGGGCTACGGGACGGCGTGGGTGTCGTCCACGATGTTCTGCCGGGACACCGTCCGCGACGTCCTCGCCCTGCCGGCCGACTGGGACCCGATGGGCGCCGTCGCGGTGGGCCGCCCGGCCGCGGTGCCCGGGGAGCGTCCGGAACGGGGGGCGGAGGAGTTCGTGGTGGTGCGGTAGGGATCAGCGGACCAGGTCCGCGACGACCAGGTCCACCGGGAACGGCACCCGGGTCTCCAACCGGTCGCGGTGCACGCCGGTAGCGACGTAGGCCGAGGTGGTCTCGTCCAGCTCGTAGGTGTGCACCGCGGGGAGGCCCGTCTCGTCCTCGATCCGCCAGAAGTTGCGGATGCCCGCATCGGCGTACAGCAAGGGCTTGTACCGGCGGTCGCGGTCCGCCGACTCCGCCGAGACGACCTCCACCACCAGCGCGACGTCCGCCGGCAGGAAGCGGGTGCGCTCGGGGTCGTACGGCACCACGGCGGCGATGACGTCCGGCTCCGGGCGGCTACGGCGGTCGAGCTTCACCGTCATCTGTGCCTCGATGGTCCATCCTGCCGGGGCAGCGGACTCCAGTGCGGCGCTGAGGCGGCGGATCACCCGATCGTGCCAGCTGCGTTGCGGCGACATGTTGAAGATCAGCGCTCCGTCGAGCAGCTCGATGTGCTTCGGGGCGTCCGGCGGCAGCAGATCCAGATCATCCGCCTCCCAGCCGCTGTCGCGCGGCGGGTACATCCACTGCGGCAGCCCAGTGGTCACCTTGGTGCTCCCTCCGACGACATGTCACACCCCGGTCGGTCGGCACCCAGCATGCCAGGCCTGATGGGCTCCCGTCCCCCATCGGTGAACACGTCGACCAGCAGTTCCGCCATGCCGATGGTCGGGTCGTCGCGGTGTGCCAGGGCCTCGCACCGGGCACGCTCGTCGGCCTCGTCCTCGGTCCGTGCCATGTGAGCCATGCGCCGCAGCGCAGGCACGGTTCACCGCCCCCGGTGGTCGTTGGGGGCCAGGCGGGGGCCGTACTTCGGGGGGCGCAGGCCGGTGAGACCGATCAGGCGGCAGACCCGGTGGCGGTGCGGGGTGTAGGGGGCGAGCAGGGTGAGCAGCTCGGCGTCGGTGGAGCGGGGGCGGCCGACCAGCGCCCAGCCGACGTAGTTGGCCAGGTGGAAGTCGCCGACCGAGACCGCGTCCGGGTCCCCGTTGCTGCGCTGCAGCGTCTCGGCGGCGGTCCACTCGCCGATGCCGGGCACCGCGGTGAGCCGGGCGAAGGCGTCGGCGTGGGTCATGGCGGAGGCCTGCTCCAGCCGGGGCGCCAGCCGCACGGCGCGCTGGATGGTGGCCGACCGCTTCGGGTCGACGCCCGCCTTGTGCCACTCCCAGGACGGGATCAGCGCCCACTCCCGGGCCGACGGCGCCACCCGCATCCGATCGGCCGGACCGGGCGCCGGCGTGCCGAAGTCGCGCAGCAGCAGCCGCCAGGCGCGGTAGGCCTCGTCGGAGGTGACCTTCTGCTCCAGGATCGCCGGGACCAGTGACTCCAGCACCAGCCCCGTCCGGCACAGCCGCAGCCCGGGGTTGGTGCGCTGGGCCTCGCGCAGCGGACCGGGTGGCAGCCGCAGGCCGGCCGGATCGTCGGTGTCGCCGAGCAGCACCGGCAGCCGGTCCAGCAGCCAGCCGGCCCCCGGCCCCCAGGCCTGCGCCCGCACCTCGCCGCGGCCGACCTCGATCCGCAGCGTGCCCGGCCCGGCGGGCGTCCGCGAGGCGCGCCAGACGGCCCCGTCCGGGGTGAACCGGCAGGCCGGGTCGCCGGGGCCGCGGCTCAGCGGGGCCAGGGTGCGGTGCAGGTCGAGCGGGCGGCCGGGGAGCCAGACCCGCTCCTGGGGGAGCTCGGTCACCCGTCCAGTCTGGCTCCCGGCACTGACGGTCCAGGGCGCCGGGGCGCTACCGGCGGCCCTGCAGGTGGCCCGCCAGCAGGCGCACCGCCGGCAGCCGGTCGTACAGCTGGTCGCCGGGGCATTCGGTGGCGAAGGCGTCCCGGTGACCGGCGATGGTGTCGAAGCTGTGGCTGCTCCCCAGCGGGTAGCGGCTGCCGTCGCTGGCGGAGGTCAGGTCGGCGCTGCCGAGCGCGTCCTGGCCGGTGAGGCCCAGCTTCCAGGCCGCGATCTTGGTGACGCCGTCCACCTGGGCCTGCGGCGGCTCCTCGTCGCCGAAGCTGCCCAGGGCGGCGACGCCCGTGGTGTCGGCGTTGAAGCCCAGCGTGTGGGCGCCGAGCACCGGCCGGGCCACCCCGCCCGCCCGGCCCTCGTAGATGGTGCCGCAGCGGTCGACCAGGAAGTTGTAGCCGATGTCGTTCCAGCCGTTGGTCTGCACGTGGTACTGGTAGATCGCGCGGATCACCTTGGGGCTGTCGTCGCAGCTGTAGTCGTTGGCGGTGTCCGTGTGGTGCACGAAGACCACCCGGACGGCCCCGGTGTAGGTGAAACCCGGATGGCGCAGCGACTCGTCGGCTCCCCAGCCGGCCCGGGTGACGATGCCGGGCCGGGGCGCCCGGTGGGCCACCTCGTGCCGGGCCAGCCGATGGGTCGCGTCGGGGCCCGAAGCTGAGGCCTCGTCGGACGGAATGGTCGGCGGGTGGGCCCCGAGCCTCGCGGTGCCGGGGTCGACCAGGTCGACCCGCAGGCCGGCCGGCAGCGGTTCGTTCCCGGTGACGCGGACCTCGACGCCGTCGCTCGGTCCGACCCAGCGCGGTGCCGTGGAGCCGCGGGCGTGCGGGCCCTCGGCTTCCGCCGGGTCCGGGCGGTCCTCGGTGTCCGCGGCCAGTGGCTGCCAGTCGCTCCAGTGGCCGGCGCAGCGGGTGCGGACCTGGACGGTGCCGGTCAGCCGGGCGTCCGGGTCGTCCCAGCTGACGCCCAGCAGCGAGTAGCGCTTGGTGCCGCGGGCGGTCAGGCCCCGCACGGTCCGGCCTCCGGTCCGATCGCCGGGCAGGGCGCCGAGCGCGATCGTCATGGTGCGGGCGCCCACCGGGGCGGCGGAGACGGCGGGGGCGGCCGTGGCCTGGGTCAGCAGCGAGAGGGCGCACCCGGCGCCGAGCAGCGCGGCGGAGCGGGTCAGCACGGAACGGGTCGGCGGCGCGGGATGAGGCGCGTATCGATTCGACATAGAACGGATGATCTGCCCATATCGACCGGCCTGCCACCGGGGTGCCGCCGAGTTCCTGACGGGGCTTCGACAAGGTCAGCGTGGTCCTCGCGCCCAGCAAGCCCCCTCCCCCGGCGGCGGCACCAGGTCGTAGGCTGGACGGCACCATGACTGCGCCCTTCGCTGCTGACGCCCGTACTCCCGCCGAGCTGCTGCGAGCCGCCCTCGGCGAGGATCCCGCCCGCCCCCTGATCACCTTCTACGACGACCGGTCGGGCGAGAGAGTCGAACTCTCGGTCAAGACCTTCGACAACTGGGTCGCCAAGACCGCCAACCTCCTCCAGGACGAGTTGAACGCCGGCCCGGAGGACCGGGCGGCGCTGCTGCTCCCGGCCCACTGGCAGACCGCCGTCTGGCTGCTGGCCTGCTGGTCGGTGGGCGTCACGGCGGTGCCGAGCGGAGATCCGGCCGAGGCCCAGCTGGTGATCAGCGGGCCGGAGGGCCTGGCCGCCGCCGAGGCCTGCGGCGGCGAGCGGGTGGCGCTGGCGCTGCGCCCGTTGGGCGGGCGGTTCCCGCAGCGGCCGGAGGGGTTCCTGGACTACGCGGCCGAAGTGCCGGGCCAGGGCGACCGGTTCGCCCCGTACTCTCCCGTGGTCGCCGACTCGCTGGCGCTGGAGAGTTCGGTGGACGGGCTGCCGCTGAAGCTGACCGGCGAGCAGACCGTGCAGCTGGCCCGCGAGGGCGCCGCCCGGCTCGGCCTGGAGCGCGGCTCCCGGGTGCTCAGCACCCTCTCCTACGACGACTGGGCCGGGCTGGAGGCGGGCCTGCTGGCACCACTGGCGGCCGGCGGTTCGGTGGTGCTCTGCCGCAACTCCGATGGCCTGACGGAGGACCAGTGGCAGAGCCGGATCGAGGCGGAGCGGGTCACCCACCGGCTCGGCTGATCAGGCCCCACGACCCCAGTCGGACAAATGTTCTGATGGTGTAACCGATTCGACAAGACATCCGAGTCAGGCGGTACATTCCCCCCACAGTCCATTTGGGGGGAACGAGCCATGACCAGCACGCGGCGCGACGGCACCGGAAACGGTCGCACCCGGCGCTGGTTGAAGCGCGCCTCGCTCGCCCTGGCCGTGCTGGTGCTGGTCACCGGCTCGGCCGGCTACCTCTACCTGCGGCACCTGGACCACAACATCCGGCACGCGCCGCTGCGGGCCGCCGTCGCCCTGCCGCCGCCCCCGCCGGGCCCGACCGACCGGGCCGGCCGCACCGCGATGAACATCCTGGTCATCGGCACCGACAGCCGGGCCGGCCTGGACGGCGCCTACGGCGACGTGGACAATACCGGCCCCGGCAACAACGACGTCGACCTGCTGCTGCACATCGCGCCGGACCGGAACTCCGCGGTGGTGGTCAACCTGCCCCGGGACACCCTGGTCGACCTGCCCGAGTGCAAGGACCCCAAGACCGGCGAGGACTTCCCCGCCGCCCGGCACCGGCCGCTCAACGAGGCCCTCGGGCGCGGCGGCCCGGGCTGCGTCACCAGCACCGTGGAGTCGATCACCCAGCTGAAGATCGACCACTACGCCCTGGTCGACTTCCAGGGCGTCAAGGACCTGACCAACGCGGTCGGCGGGGTGCCGGTCGACCTCTGCACGCCGATCCACGACCGGGAGTCGCACCTCGACCTCCCGGCCGGGCCCCAACTGCTCAACGGTGACCAGGGGTTGGCGTTCGTGCGGACCCGGATGGCGGTGCAGGACGGCAGCTCGCTGGGCCGGTTCAGCATGCAGCGGGCCTTCCTGGCCGCGCTGCTGCGCAAGGTGACCAGCGCCGGCACCCTGCTGGACCCGACCACCGCCTTCCCGGTGGTCGAGACGGCGACCCGCTCGATCACCGTGGACGACGCGATCGCCGGCACCACCAAGCTGGTCGCGCTGGCCAACGCGCTCAGCGGCATCAAGCCGGGCGCGGTGCAGTTCGTCCAGCCGGAGATGCACTACACCCCGGACGATCCCGACCCGGAGCTGCGCGAGAAGGCGGCCTTCACCCAGCCGGCCGCGGACCAGCTGTTCCAGTTGGTCAAGCAGGAGCGGCCGCTGAGCCAGGCCCCCGCGCCGACCGACTCGCCCACCGCCGCACCCACCGGTTCACCGACCGCGAGCGCCCCGGCGCCGGACACCGCCGCACCGACCGCGAGCACCGCGGCGCCGGATGCCGCCACGGCGTCGTCCGTACCGGCGGACTACTCCTCGCCGTCCCCGTCGGCACCCGCGCCCACCGGCCCCGGCGGCATCACGGTGCGCAACGGCGACGACCGCAGCTGCGTCCAGGGCTGGACCGGCACGCTCGACCAGTGAGCCGCCGGCCCGGGCCGGCTCAGTGCACCGACTCGCGCGCCCTGCCCGGGGCGGTGCTGGCGATCACCTTGGCGGCCAGCTTGCGCGGCGAAGTCAGGAAGCCGAAGCCCCAGCTGAAGTGCATGGTGGCCAGCGCGACCGGAAGTTGCAGACGGGCCCGCGGCGACAGGCCGCGCCCCTCCTTGAGCGAGCCGGCCAGGATCGCGGCCGCGTAGCCACCGGGCAGCACGAAGAACAGCGGGTGCACCGCCGCGCCGAGCACCAGGCCGAGCAGCACCGCGATCAGCGCGGTCGGCGGCGCGAGGTAGCGCAGGTTGACCGAGCCGCGGTGGTAGCGCGTCACCACCCGGCGCCAACGCCCGTAGTCCTTGTACTGCTTGGCGAGCGCCCTGACGGTGGGGCGCGGCCGGTAGGTCACCCTCAGCTGCGGGGTGAACCAGATCAGGCCGCCGTCCTGGCGGATCCGGTAGTTCAGCTCCCAGTCCTGGGCGCGGATGAACTCCTCGTTGTAGCCGCCGAGCTTCTCCAGCACCTCGCGGCGGAACACCCCGAGGTAGACGGTCTCGGCCGGACCGGCCAGGCCGCCGGTGTGGAAGGCCGCGTTGCCGACGCCTATCTTGGCGGTCATCGCCGCGGCGACCGCCTTCTCCCACTCGGTCTCGCCCTCGGCCTGCATGATGCCGCCGACGTTGGCCGCGTCCATCTCGCCGAGCAGGCGCACCGCGGTGGCGATGTACCCGGGGGTGAGCAGGCCGTGGCCGTCCACCCGCACCACGATCGGGTTGCCGGAGGCCCGGATCGCCGCGTTCAGCGCGGCCGGGGTGCGCCCGCTGGGGTTCTGCACGGTCCGCACCCGCGGGTCCTCGGCCGCCAGCTCGGCGGCGATGGCGTCGGTGCGGTCGGTGGACGGACCCAGCGCGATCACCACCTCCATGGCCCCGGCGTACTCCTGCTCCAGGATCCGCCGGACGGCCGTGCGAAGGTGTCGTTCCTCGTTCAGCACCGGCATGATCACGGAGACCGCCGGCAGCTCCTCAGCAGCCATGGTGTTCATCCCGGCCAACGGTACCGGACCTGCCTGAACCTCCGCTGAACGCGTCGGGCCGGACGCCCCTCCCGTGGGGGGCGTCCGGCCCGAGCGGCTTGACGACCGGTCAGTCGGTGGCGATCGCCGCCAGCACGTTCATCCGACCGGCCCGGAAGGCCGGCAGCAGCGCGGCCAGCAGGCCGACCACGGCGGAGCCGATCAGCACCCAGACGATGGTGCTCACCGGCACCGACAGCATGTTCAGGCCCTGGCCCTTGAGCACCTGCTGGGCGGTGATGCCCCAGGCCAGGCCGAGACCGGTGCCGAGCAGTGCGCCGAAGACCGCGATCACCACGGACTCCAGCCGGATCATCCGGCGCAGCTGGCGGCGGGACAGGCCGATCGCCCGCAGCAGGCCGATCTCCCTGGTCCGCTCCACCACCGACAGCGCCAGGGTGTTCACCACGCCGAGCACCGCGACGATGATCGCCAGCGCCAGCAGGCCGTCGATCAGCGTCAGCAGGCTGTCCACCTGCTGCTGCACGATCTTCTTGTAGCCGGCCTGGTCCTGCACCGAGACCTGCGGGTAGGCGTCGAAGGAGTTCTGCAGCGCGGTGAGGGTCTTCGCCTTGTCCGCGCCGCTCGCGGCCCGGCCGAAGACCATCACGTCCAGCGGCTGCTGGTCCTGCGGCACCGCCTTGGCCACCGTGTCGATGGTGGCGTAGAGGTGGTTGTCGAAGATCGTGTTGCCGGTGCTGGTGATCAGGCCGACCGGCAGCTGCTGGGTGCGGCCGGAGCCGTAGTCGACGGTGACCTTGTCACCGACGCCCAGCTTGTGGTCCTTGGCGAACTTCTGGTCGACCGAGATCCCGCCGTTCACCAGGCCGTCCGTGCTGCCGGTCGAGACCGGCACGGCGAAGTCCTGGGTGAAGGTCGAGGAGACCGCCGAGACGGCCTGGTGCTTGACCACCGAGCCGTCGGGCAGGGTGAGGGTGGCCATCAGCTCCCGCAGCTCGGTGATGTGGCTGATGCCCGCGGTGCCCTTGGCCGCGTCGATCATCGGCGCGGTCAGCCCGCCGTGGTTGACCGTGACGATGTAGTCGGCGCCCACCTGCTTGTCGATCTGCTCGCTGGTGGAGGCCACCATCGAGTTGGTGACCACCGAGGCTCCGGTGACCAGCGCCAGGCCGATCATCAGCGCGGCCGCGGTGGCACCGGTGCGGCGCGGGTTGCGCAGCGCGTTGCGCTGCGCCAGCTTGCCGGACGGACCGAACAGCGCCGGCAGTGCCGCGCCCAGCACCCGGACCGCGACCCCGGCCAGCAGCGGGCCGAGCACCACGAAGCCGATCAGTGTCAGCACCACGCCGAGCCCGAGGTCGGAGCCGGCCTGGCCGAGGTCCTTGCTGGTGCCGCCGACCGCCAGCAGGGCGGCGCCGCCGAGCGTGACCAGCAGGCCGAGGATGATCCGCACCTTGTTGGTGCCCGCCTCGGCCGGGGTCCCGTGGTCGCGCAGCGCGGCCATCGGGGAGACCCTGCCGGCCCGGCGGGCCGGGATCCAGGCGGCCAGCATCGTGATCACGATGCCCACCGCGTACGAGGCGATCGGCACCGAGGAGGTGATCTCCAGCGAGCTGCTGAGCGTCATCCCGGCGCCCTTCATCAGCTGGATCAGCAGCAGCGCCAGGCCGAGCCCGGCCAGCAGGCCGATGGTCGAGCCGAGCACCCCGAGCAGCAGCGCCTCCGTGAGCACCGAGCGGTTCACCTGGCGCCGGCTGCTGCCGAGCGCCCGCAGCAAGCCGAGTTCCCGGGTGCGCTGGGCGACCAGCATGGAGAAGGTGTTGATGATCAGGAAGCCGCCGACCAGCAGCGAGATGCCGGCGAAGCCGAGCATCACGTACTTCATGAAGTTGAGGAACGAGCCGACGCCCTTGGCGTTGTCGGCCTGCTGCTCGGCACTGGTCTTCACCTGGTAGGCGTTGCCCAGGGCCGCGCTGACCTCGGCCTTCAGCTGGTCGTTGGTCTTGCTGCCGTCGCTGTAGGCGTCCACGCCGGTCAGCAGCTTGGTGCTGCCGAGCAGGTCCTGCTGGGCGGTGGGCAGGTCGGTGAAGGCCAGCGCGGCGCCCGGGTTGGTGCCGGTGAAGGTGGCGATCCCGGAGATGGTGTAGTCGAAGGTGCCGCGCTCGCCGATCACCCGGATCGGGTCGCCGAGGTGGAGCTTGGCCTTCGCGGCGGTGTCGGCGTCGATCATCATCTGGCCGGGGCCGACCGGCGCGGCACCGGAAGTGATCTTCATCGGGGTGCGCGGGCCGGGCGTCCAGGCGCCGACGATGGTCGGCGCGCCGGTGGTCGGGCCGACCGCCTTGTTGGTCTTCGGGTTGACCAGGGTGGCGGTGGTGGCGCTGACGTGGGGCACCGTCTCCTTGACGCCCGGCTGCGCCGCCACCTGCTGCTCCACCGAGGCCGGGATGGTGGGCGTCCGGCCGGACGTGTCCTGGCCCTGGCCCGAGTCGTCACCGCTGGGCGGCGCCGGGGCCACGGCGACGTCCGAGGCGGTCGCGGCGAAGAGCTTGTCGAAGGTGCTGGTGGCGGTGTTGGAGAAGACCAGGGTGCCGGAGACGAAGGCCACCGAGAGCACCACCGCGATCAGCGACAGCGCCATCCGCCCCTTGTGGGACAGGAAGTTGCGCAGTGAGGTCTTGAGTATCACGGTCTCGACCCCGGCTCAGCTGGTGCGCTTGCCGTCGAAACGGCGCATGCGCTCGAGGACGGAGTCGGCGGTCGGCGCGTGCATCTCGTCCACGATCACGCCGTCGGCCAGGAACAGCACCCGGTCCGCGTAGCCGGCCGCGACCGGGTCGTGGGTGACCATCACGATGGTCTGGGAGAGCTCGTCGACCGAGCGGCGCAGGAAGGTCAGCACCTCGGCGCCGGAGCGGGAGTCCAGGTTCCCGGTCGGCTCGTCACCGAAGATGATCTCCGGGCGGGCGGCCAGCGCCCGGGCCACCGCGACACGCTGCTGCTGCCCGCCGGACAGCTGGGTCGGCCGGTGCTTGAGCCGGTCGGCCAGGCCGACGGTGGCCACCACCTGGTCCAGCCAGCCCTGGTCGGGCTTGCGGCCGGCGATGTCCATCGGCAGCGTGATGTTCTCGATCGCGTTCAGCGTCGG
Source organism: Kitasatospora humi (assembly GCF_020907985.1). Taxonomy (GTDB): domain Bacteria; phylum Actinomycetota; class Actinomycetes; order Streptomycetales; family Streptomycetaceae; genus Kitasatospora; species Kitasatospora humi. The sequence goes on from NZ_JAJJPA010000061.1 coordinate 31,413, forward strand.
CAGCAGGTTGAACGCCTGGAAGATGAACCCGATCTTGTCCCGGCGCAGCTTGGTCAGCTGCTTGTCCTTCAGGCCGGTGATCTCGGTGTCGCCGATCCAGATCTGCCCGTCGGTCACCGTGTCCAGGCCCGCCAGGCAGTGCATCAGGGTCGACTTGCCGGACCCGGACGGGCCCATGATCGCGGTGAACCGGCCGCGCTGGATGTCCACATCGACCGCGTTGAGCGCCGTGACCCGGGTCTCCCCCGCGCCGTACGCCTTGGTGACCTGCCGCGCCGCCGCGGCGTTGGCGGACGGGCCGCCTGGGTTGTCGGATGTCTGTACGGCTGCGGATGCCGTCGTCACGGTGTACTCCTCGGTCGTTGTTCCCCCGGGCCCGGCCCTCAGGACAGCGAGGGTCGAGCAGATGTACCAAAGCTATGCGGTCCGGATGAACAACTCCTCATCCGCCGGTAGGAACGTGCCGCGACCCCTGGGTCCGGGACGGGGTGCGGGTACCCCTAGGGGGCGCCTCCGCCCTGGGTACCACGGGCGCTCGGCCGGCCGCAGCGAGCGGTTGCGTGCGAGGATCCGGTGCGGCGGCGGACAGCTTCGGTCGTCAAGCGGCAGGACCGTCCCGCCGCTGCGACAACTCTGCTACAAGACCGCGGGCGAGCGCCGGACGGGGGTGCTTTCGCGGACGGCTCGGGCATGCTCGAAGCCATGGACAACTGGCAGCAGGGCGGACCGGGCAGCGGCCGCCGACCTGGACCGGAAGGTGCGACCGGCGGCGCCGAGCCGCCACTGCCGCCTTCGCTCAACCCGCGCGGCCGGGGCGCCGTGCCCCAGCCGCAGCGCTCGATACCCGGCTCCCGCCCGCCCGGCGGACCGGTCGGGGCGCCCGGGGGCCGAGCGCCCGGGCAGCCCGCGCGCCGGCGCCGCTCCCGCAAGCGGATCGCCGCCTACGTCGCGCTCGGCCTGGTCGGCGCCCTGCTCGCCACCGCGGGCGGCACCTACGCCTGGGCCGACTCCAAGCTGAACCAGCAGAACGTGCTCGCCGACTACCCCGGCCGCCCCGCCCCCGGCAAGGGCACCAACTGGCTGATCGTCGGTTCCGACAGCCGGGACGGCCTCAGCGACACCCAGAAGCAGCAGCTGCACACCGGCTCCGACGACGGCAAGCGCAGCGACTCGATGATGGTCCTGCACATCGGCGACCACGGGAACACCCTGATGAGCATCCCGCGCGACTCCTGGGTGCCGATCCCGCAGCACCTGGACACCGCGGGCACCGGCCGGACCATCCCGGCCACCACCAGCAAGATCAACTCGGCCTTCAACAACGGCGGCGGCCAGCTGCTGGCCGAGACGGTGGAGAAGAACACCGGCATCCACATCGACCACTACGCCGAGGTCGGCTTCGCGGGCTTCGTCGGCATCGTGGACGCCGTGGGCGGCGTGCACATGTGCATCGACAAGGACATCCAGGACCAGGACTCCGGGCTCAACCTCAAGGCCGGCTGCCAGACCCTCGACGGACAGCAGTCGCTCGCCTTCGTCCGCCAGCGCCACCAGATGGCCGACCAGGACCTGGGCCGGATGCGCAACCAGCAGAAGTTCCTCGCCGCGCTGGCCCACCAGGCGGCCACCCCGAGCACCCTGCTGGATCCGTTCACGCTCTACCCGTTGATCGGCTCCGGTCTGGACACCCTGATCGTGGACAAGGACACCGGTCTGACCGACCTGGCTTCGCTCTTCGAGGCGATGCGCTCGGTGAGCGGCGGCGACGGCAAGAGCATCACCATCCCGATCTCCAACCCGAACTACCGCACGCCGGACGGGCAGTCGGCGGTCAAGTGGGATCCGGTGAAGTCCAAGCAGGTCTTCGACGCGATCGAGAACGACAACCCGCTGCCGGCCTCCTGACCGGCCCGTCAACCCAGGGGCCGCGCTCCGCACCGTCCCGGTGATCCTGTCCGCGAGTCGGGATGGCCATGAGCCGCCGGTGGCCACAATGTGCCCATGTCACTGGTGACTTCGCTGATCTACCGCCGCCGCCATCCGGTGTTCGGCCGCCTGCTGCGGGAGTTGCTCGCGCTCTACGGCATGGAGGTCCCGCCGGCCGCCGAGATCGGGCCCGGTCTGCGGGTGTACCACCGCGGCTTCGGCACGGTGCTGCACCCGTACACCACGCTCGGCGCCGGCGTCACGCTCTACAACGGCGTCACCATCGGGCGGGCCGACCCCTGGGTGCCGCAGCAGGACAGCGCGATGGAGCGGGTGGTGCTGGAGGACGGCGTGGTGGTCTGTGCCGGCGCGAAGATCATCTGCAAGCGGGGCGTGCTCACCGTCGGCGCCGGCACCGTGGTCGGCGCCAACGCGGTGCTGACCTGCTCCACCGGCCCGGACGAGATCTGGGCCGGGGTGCCGGCCCGCCTGGTGGGCCGCCGCTCGGACGGCGCGGAGGCGACCGGTCGGCGGGCCCGCGAGGCCGTCTGACCTCGGATCGATCCTTCGACGGGCGGCCGTCCGTACTAACACACCGAACCGTTCAGTTCATATACTGTGACGCCCCATCACCAGCCGAAGGATCCCCATGGCCGCCTCCAACAGCGCCGGGCCGACCGACGAGTACGGAATCCCGATCATCCCGGAGCCGGTGGACGCCGCCCAGCGCAAGCGGCGGGCGATCATCAACGCCGCCCTGGGCGAGTTCCTGCGCGAGGGGTACTCGGCGGCCTCGATGGATGCCATCACCGCGCGCTCGGGCGTGTCCAAGGCCACCATCTACAAGCACTTCGGCAGCAAGGAGCGGCTCTTCCTGGCGGTGGTCGGCGGCATCCTGCCCACCACCTACGCGGACCTCAAGCCGTTCAACTCCACCATCGCCGAGGCCGAGGACCTGCGCGCCGCGCTGGTCGCACTGATGCTGGACTGGGCGCGGATCCTGCTCCGGCCGGACATCATGTCGCTGCGCCGGCTGGTGATCGGCGAGATCGACCGCTTCCCCCAGCTGGGCCAGCTCTGGTACCGGATCAACTACGACATGAACAACGGCCCGCTGGTCGAGGCGTTCACCGAGCTGGACCGCCGCGGCGTCCTGCGGGCGCCGGATCCCAAGCTGGCCGTGCAGCAGCTGGTCGCCGCCACCGTGGGGGTCCCGCAGCTCGTGCACACCTTCGCACCCGAGGCCCACGTCGACGACGCGGAGCTGGCCAGGGTGATCACCTCGGGCGTGGACCTGTTCCTGGCGGGCTACCGCACGGCCTGACGGGACCCCACCCGGTCACGCCCCGCCGGTCCGGCCATCAGCCGAAGACCACGCCCTGGTTGCTCGGCTGCAGCGAACCCACGGTCAACCCGGCGGCCGACACCGTCAGTTGGGGCACCGCCTGACCGTCGACACCGAGCACGTCCGCGGTCAGCCGGGTGGTCTCGTCCGGCGGGGTCACCACCAGGCCGGCCAGCACCTCGCAGCCGGCGTCGGCCTTGTCGCACGAGCTCCACTTCAGCCCGGAGAAGGCGGTGGCGCCCGGCTCCAGGGCCACCTGGATCGGCGCCCCGGGGTACGCCACCCGGTTGGTGGTGAGGTCCACCCTGCTGTTGTCGGCGGCCAGCCCGCCGTAGCCGAGGTAGCCGTCGACGGTGCAGGTGCGGGTGCCCTTGTTGACCAGCATCACCATCGCGTTGCCGGGGAAGTCCGGCTGGAGCTGCACATCGGCCCTCAACTCGTCGGTGTGGCAGCGGGATCCGGCGGCAGCGGCGCTCGACGGCTGCGAACCGCCCCTGCCGCCACCCGTCCCACCGCCGGCAGGACCCGCGGTCCGCCCGGCGGAGGGTGCGGCCTTCGAGGGCACGGCCGTGCCGGACGCGGCCGTGCTGGACGCGGCCGTGCTGGACGCGGCCGTCGCACCCGCGGGACCGGCCGTGCCGGCGCCGCTGTTGTCGTCGTTGCAGGCCGCGGCCCCCAGGGCCAGCCCCACGGTCAGCCCGGCGGCCGCCAGTCCCCGGCCCAGCCGCACGATACGGATCTCCATTGCTCGCCTCACAGGTCGGTCGTTCAACTGTCGTGTCACCGGGAGCGATCGGGCTCGCCCCGGTGGGGGTGGGGCGAGCCAACCCGGTGCGGATCACCGGGCACGCCCTGCTGGTCACCGGCCCGGCCCTGGTGGCCTCCGTGGCGCCGGCATCGCCCTGTTCACCGTGTACTCGGGCTACCTGTACTCCTCCGCCCGGCGGCGTTCCCGGCCCTGGCGCACCCCTTCGCCGCCGACCACCGCTTCGACGGCGCGTGGGGTCCGACCCTGGCGGGCGCCTGGCCGGCGCACAGCTGCGTGGCACTCGGCATCCAGCCGGCCGCCCCGGCGCCGGTCCGCGGTCTGACGGCACCTCAGAGCGGCCTGACCCGGCGACCGCTGGCGGCCCTGGCCCGCTGATCCGGCCGCCCGCCTCACGGGTGGTACAGCTCGGTGATGCTGGTGACCACGTTCTGGCCGGTGACCGTGAGGACGTACCGGTTGCCGTAGCAGGCGTAGGGCGCGGTCACGCCGGACGGGTTGTGCAGGCAGGCGTCCTGGTGCTTCATGAAGGTGTCCAGGTCGACCGCCTTCGGTGTGGCGCCCTCCAGCAGGAAGGTCTTCACGTCGTTGCTGAACGAGTAGAGGGCGGGGCTGCCGTAGCCCTCGAAGTAGCCGTCGTCCGGGACGTTCGGGCCGCAGACGAACTTGGCGGGCTTGGCCTTCATCCAGATGTGGGTCAGGTAGCCGTTGTCGGTGGCCTCGACCACCTGCCCGCCGATGTTCTTCAGCGCCAGCTCGGTGCAGTCCGAACTCGGGGTGGCACCGGACGACTTGGTGGCGCTCGGCTTGGCCGCGCCGGTCGGCTTGGCCGAGCCGCCCGAGATGGGCTTGACGCTGGTCACCGCGGTCGGGCTCGCGGCCGGCGCGCTCGCGCCGGCCGAGGCCGTGGCGGACGCGGCGGCCGAGGCCGTGGCGGACGCAGCGGCGCTGGGCGAGGCTCCGGCCGAGTCGCCGGTGTCGTCCGGGCCGCAAGCGGTCAGGGCCAGTGCGGCGGCGGCGACCACGGTGGCGGCGGCGATGCGAGTGGCCTTCATGACTGGTTCCCCCCTGGGATCGGCTGTCGTTCCTGACCGGCCGTCACGGGCGGTCACTTGTCTCCACGCGACGACCCCCGGGCGCGGTTACCCCTGTTGCGGCCCTGTGACAGGGCGCGGACAGCCCCGCAGCGTTGGACCGGCGGCGGGGCAGCGGCGGACCGGGCCGGGTGGAAGGTCCGCAAAAGCCGAGAGGCACCCCGAAGGGTGCCTCTCACCTGCTGCTCCGAGCGCGGATCAGGCGGTCGGAAGGTTCCGCGCCATGACGATCCGCTGGACCTGGTTCGTCCCCTCGTAAATCTGGGTGAACACAGTGGATTGTGGCTCCCACCAGGCGAAACGCCATCTGGCCAGCCTCCTCCCAGCATTTCGCCAGCATCGCTGATCACGCTACCGACTCGTCAGCCTCCGGTTCCTCCTCTTCCACCGGCTTCACCAGCCCCAAGGCCGCGTCTATCGCCTGCCTGGCGCGGTCCGGTGCATCGGGCATCAGATGCGCGTAGTACTCCTCCGTGACGCTCACCGACGAGTGGCCCAGCCACGCGGAGACCTCCGTCATCGGCACGCCCTGAGCAAGCAGCGAGGAGGCGTAGAAGTGCCTCAGGCAGTGGGTCTTGAAGTAGGCCACGTTCGCAGCGGACAGGGCGGGCATCCAGACCGACTGGTACCAGTACTCGGGGTACAGGAAGCCAGTCCGGGTCTTGTTGCAGAAGAGCAGCCCGTCCGGCCCCCAAGTGCCGTGCTGCTTGAGGTGTCGCCTCAGCCCCAGGGCTACGGCGTCCGGGAGCGGCACCACGCGTCCGTGATCGTCCTCATCCCGCCACTTGATGTGGCGGAGGCGCTGGGCTCCGAACTTGCCAGACCCAGTGTCGCCGTCGCCAGCAACCTGACGGTCAACGGTGATCGTCTTCGCCTTGAAGTCGATCCGGTCGCGACTGAGCCCCATAGCCTCGCCGAGCCGCAGACCACAGCCAGCCATGACCCACAGCATCCCCTGGTAGCGCCCGGGCGCCCCTGCGATGATCGCGTGCACGTCCTCACGCTTCGGAACCTGGATGTCCGCCTTCTGCACCCGGCGGGTCTTCGCGCGGCTCCCCGGGAGCGTCGCCTTCTTCGCCGGATTCCGGCCGATCAGCTCATTGTCCATCGCCCAGGTGAAGACCGATGTGAGGATGTTCAGCCGGAACTGGAGCGTTGACGACTTGTAGTTGTAGGTGCTGATCATCCACGCCACCCACTCCTGCACGTCCGACAGCTTGATAGCGGCGATGGACCGCGAGCCGAAGAACGGCCGGATGTTCCGGTTCAGGATGGTGCGGTACTGCTTCACGCTGCTGTTCTCAACTCCCCGGGAGGTAGCCCACCTCTCGAAGACAGCGGCGAGCGGTTCCTTGCTCTGCCGGACATCCACGTACACACCAAGGTCAAGCTCCCGCTCGATCTTGGTCCGGACGGCCTCCGCATCACGCTTCAGCTTGAGCGTCTGCTGACGCTGCTTGCCGTCCGGGTCGTACCAAAAGACGGTCCAGCCCTTGCCGTTTTTAGCCGCGTTGATCCACGACCGAGCCACTGTGCCCCTCCAAGAGGCTCCGCGACTTCTCCGTCAGCCGGTCGGCGGGCTTGCCCGCCGGGCCGTCGAGGAAGCCCATTGCACGCGCACGGCGGATGCGTCCACTGATGGTGTTCCGGCTCATCCCCCACCCGTCAGCCAGGCGGCTGATCGGGCTCCGGAAGCCCTGCTTGATGAGCTGGATGTAGACCTCGGACATCAGGGCGTATTCAAGGTCGGTCTCGACCCTGTCCAAGACGACCCCGGAGCCGAATGGGCCTACTGCGTAACCCAGTTGGCTACGCAGACGCACACCCGTCTTTCGGATCTCCCCCATCGGGATCGAGCGCAGAAGGTCGGCAGTCAGGCCGTTCGACTCCTCTGACGCGTCCACGTCGTGGACGACAACTGACAGCTCAGCCGGGCCGTCCATCCACAGGAGATCCAGTCGGAAAGTCACCTCAAGAGCCCAGCCACTCAGGTCATGCGCATAGGTGAGCTTCGTTCCTTCGAGCCGCCAGCCGTCGGGCAGTTCCACGCTCTCTCGCTCCTCTGTCATGTCTCGCAACCTAGCCCACGAGACATGACAGCCGCCGTGTACCGGACCGTTCCCGGTACGAGTGGTACCGTAGCACCCGATACACGGTTGCCACCATGTCTCGTGTCTTGCTGCTTCGAGCCACTGAGCGAGAGGGGCAGGATGACGACTGGGCGACTACTCAACGTGAGCGAGCTCGCCGCCTACCTGGGGGTCAAGGCGGCATGGATCTGCAACAACCACAAGGCAGTTGGCCTACCGGCGCGGAAGATCGGCGGACATCTACGCTTCCACCTGGCCGACGTGGATCGCTGGATCGAAAGGCAGGACGCTTGACCAAGCTCGGCTTTGGACCCTGTGGCTCAGGATATTCCTCCTGGCCCTGGCGGACATGAATCGCATCGGGCATGCCGAATATGGGCCCGGGGAACTAATTGACAGACTGGGGGCGAGAGTACATCGCGAGACCGGGGCAGTATTGCCAATTCAGGATAATGCCGTTCACAATGCAATCTCGACCTGCAAGCGCCATGAGCTGCTAACGCCCGAATCTGGCATTCGTTG
>NZ_JAJJPA010000062.1 GCF_020907985.1 Kitasatospora humi
CCCCCGCGCTACCCGGCCGGAACAGCACCGCCCCGGTGTCCGCGGGCCCGTGGCGTGGTCGCCCCGCCACGGGCCCGGTGCCCGTCGCCGTCGGAGCGTCAGACGGTCGGCTCGGCGGTGAGCAGCGCGGTGATCTCACCGGCGAGGCGCGGGCCGAGCTCGCCCCAGCCCTCCTTGTAGCCGTAGACGCCGGCCAGGGTGCGGGCCTCGTAGTCGCCGTTCATGATCTCGATGTCGTCGGCCGTGATGAGGGCCGGGTGGGCGACGCCGAGGGCCCCAGAGACCTTGATCAACTCCCTGCGCAGGGTGCGCAGGTAGACGGCGGCGCGGGTGGCCTTCGAAGTCGGGTCGAGGCCGCGGGCCAGCCAGGGGTTCTGGGTGGCGATGCCGGTGGGGCACTTGTCGGTGTGGCACTTCTGCGACTGGATGCAGCCGATCGACAGCATCGCCTCACGGGCCACGTTGATCATGTCGGCACCCAGGGCGAACGCGACCGCGGCGTTCTCGGGCAGGCCGAGCTTGCCGGAGCCGATGAAGGTCAGGTCGTCGGTCAGGCCCAGCTCGGCGAAGGTCCCGTAGACCCGGGAGAAGCCCATCCGGAACGGCAGCGCCACCGAGTCGGCGAAGATCCGCGGCGCCGCTCCGGTCCCGCCCTCACCGCCGTCGACGGTCACGAAGTCGACACCGCGGTCACCGCGTGCCATCAGCGCGGCCAGCTCCTGCCAGAAGCCCATTTCACCCACCGCGCTCTTGATCCCGACCGGCAGACCGGTCTCGGCCGCCAGCAGCTCGACGAAGTCGAGCATCGAGTCGACGTCGCCGAACGCGGTGTGCCGGGAGGGAGAGGCGCAGTCCTTGCCGACCGGGATGCCGCGGATTTCGGCGATCTCCGGGGTCACCTTGGCCCCCGGCAGCATTCCGCCGAGCCCTGGCTTGGCACCTTGGGAGAGCTTGATCTCTATCGCCTTCACCGGCGCGCCGGCGACCACCTCCTTGAGCTTGTCGAGGTTGAAGCTGCCGTCCTCGTTGCGGCAGCCGAAGTAGGCGGTACCGATCTGCAGGATGATGTCACCGCCGTTGCGGTGGTACGGCGAGAGGCCGCCCTCGCCGGTGTTGTGCATCGCGCCGGCCAGCGCCGCCCCCTTGTTGAGCGCCGTGATGGCCGCGCCGGAGAGCGAGCCGAAGCTCATCGCCGAGATGTTCACCACGCTCGCCGGCCGGAACGCCTTGGCGCGCCCGCGCGGCCCGCCCAGCACCTTGGCCGAGGGGAGCGGGGCCTGCGGGTCGTGCGCATCGGGCAGCGCGCCGGCGAACGTGCGCTGCTTCAGGTACGCGTGCCCCTGCACGTGTTCGACGTCGACTTCGGTTCCGAACCCGAAGTAGTTGTTCTCCTCCTTCGCCGACGCGTAGATCCAGGTGCGCTGGTCACGGCTGAAAGGGCGCTCCTCCTCGTTGGACGCCACGATGTACTGCCGCAGCTCCGGCCCGATCTGCTCCAGCAGGTACCGGGCGTGTCCGATCACCGGGAAGTTCCGGAGCAGTGCGTGCCGCTTCTGGATGAGGTCGCGGGCGGCCACCACGGCCACTGCTGTCGCGGCGACGGCGCCGATTCTCCGGGCGTGCATGAACGTTCCTCCTCGATGCACGAGTCCACCGTCGTGCGGTGGACTCGTGGGGCCGTGACGGGCGTGGCGTTGGGCGACGAGCACGGCCGGTCAGGCGTCAGCGTCCCCCGAAGAAAGCGGAACGATAGTAGGCGGCCACGCGGTTCGACCGGTGGCCAGGGTGCCGGTCCGGTCTCACACCCCCTCGACCCCTATGGAGATGGGCCCGAACTCCCTATCATCTCGCCATGGAGCTCGAACTCCGGCACCTCCGGATCATCTGCAGCATCGCGGACAGCGGCAGTTTGACGCGGGCCGCCGCCTCCTTGCGGCTGACCCAGCCCGGCCTCAGCGCCCAGTTGACCCGGATCGAGCGGGTGCTCGGCGGCGAGCTGTTCAGCCGCGCGCAGTCGGGTGTCGTCCCGACCGCGTTCGGGGAGGTGGTCCTCAGCCGGGCGCGGGCGGTGCTGCCGACCGTCGACGAACTGCTGGAGGTCTCCGCTCTCGCTGCGCAGAAGGGCTGTTCGCCGCACCGGTTCCGGCTCGGCTCCGTCAACGCCCCCCTGCTCGGCGGCTTGATCACGGCGATCAGGTCGCACCATCCGGCGGCCGAGATCAGTTCGCGGGGTCAGGGCTGCCCCGTCCCGCTCGTCGACGACATCGCCGGCGGCCGTCTCGAAGCGGCCGTGGTGGGCGACAGCCCCGGCTACGAGCTCGCGCTCCCGCCAGGAGTCACCGTCGAGCCGATCGCCACCGAACCGCTCTTCGTCGCCCTGCCGGCCGTCCATCCGCTGGCGGAGCTGGAGGAGGTCGCGCTGGCGGACCTCGAGGGCGAGGACTGGGCCGCTCCCCGTCCGGACAACGACCGGATCCGTGAGTACTGGTCAAGGACCCTGCTGCTGCTGGGACACCGGATGCGCGTCGTCCACGAGGCGGAAGGCCGGCTCCTCCTGGACGTCGTGCGCAACGGCCACGCGGTGAGCTTCTGCCAGGCCACGTTCGAGGAGCTGCCGGGCATCGCCGTGCGGCCGATCGCCGGGAACCCGCTCTGGTACCGGCACCTGCTCGCCTGGCACGAGGAGGGGCCGCTGGAACCGCTGGGCCCCTCGCTCGTGCAGCACGTCAGCGAGGCGTACCGGGCGGCGTGCGCCCGCAGCGCGGTCTACCAGGGCTGGCTCGAAAGGCACGAGGGCGCTGGACCGCCGCAGCTCGCCGCAGCCGGTTTGTTGAGCGGGAGTGCGCCGGGACCAGGGTGACGTGACGGGGCCTCACATGGTCACCACTTGTAGGTCCAGACGGTGTCGGTGGACGCGTCGGAGGCGCTCACGTAGATCCGGACCTGGGCGGAGTCGTCCTGGAACCACTGGCCGGGTTGCCAGGTCTGCATGTCCAGTGCGGTGCAACTCCCGGTGGGCGCCGCGGCATCGGGGTTGGTGACCAGCTGGATCGGCCCGTTGCCGGTGGTGGCGGAGGTGTCGACCTTGTAGATGACGACCCCGGTGGCGCAGGCGTTGGAGTCGTTGTAGGCGGCCTTGCGGGACTCGGCGACATAGGCGGTGGTGGCGCTGGTCCTGATCACCGCCAGCCGGTAGCCGGTTCCGCCGTACTCCAGGCCGGTCAGGGTGGTGGTGTACGTGTTCGCCGTGTCCAGACAGGACACCTGGCTGTCGGTGATCCAACCGAACTTCCAGGCCTCCCAGCCGAAGTACAGCGGGGCCGGGCCGGAGATGTCGCCCATGACGTCCCAGCCACCGACGTACCGGTTCAGGTCACCGCTGAAGGCGTACAGGTCGGGCAGGCCGAAGGTGTGGCTGGTCTCGTGGTCGGCGACCTTGTAGCCCCAGGTCCACATGTCCTGGCCGAAGGTCACCGCCCAGTGGATCAGCACCCAGCTGCCGGTCCGCGGGTTCCACACCCAGGTCGGAGCGGCCGGATCCTGGATGAAGGTCGGGGAGTGGCCGATCGCGGTCGCCGTGGCGGTCGGCACGACGTAGAACATGTCGTACTGGGAGAGGTCGACGCCGGCGTTGGCCGCGGCGGTGAGGGCGTCCTCCACGTAGACCTGGTGCGTGGTCCAGGAGAAGCCGCGCTCCCAGGCGTAGTCGGTGGAGGCCTTCGGCATGCGGACCCAGTTGGCGTACGGGACCTGGATGTCCAGCGCGGTCCGGCCGTAGGAGGCGTTCCGCATCCAGTCCTCGGCGCCCTTGAGCGTGTCGTAGTACGACGTGAGGGGCAGCGCGGTGCCGGCGGCGTCGGGGAAGTCCACGTAGATCAGGCCGATGTGCTTGGTGCCGAGCGGGTCCTGGAACCGCGTGTGGTCGGTCTGCTGGCCCTCGTCGGTGTACCCGGTCGTGCCCTGCAGGGCACACGCGGAGGCACTTGTGTCGTACGCGTGGGCGGCACCGGCCGGGGCGACGAGCAGGGCGAGCACGGCGGACAGGACGAGGACGAGCGCCGCCGGCAGCGGGCGCCGGGATCTGACCGAGGGGTCCATGATTGCCTCCGAAGGGATCGGTCCGGGTTGCGAGTCCGGCCGGCCGCGCCCTCGGGCGGCCGGCCGGTTCTCCTCGGCGGTTCCCGCGTGCGGTCGCCAACTGCCGCCGTGCGAGAAGCGCGTGCAGAACATTGTCCGCAGCGGTCTGCGGCTCGGACAGCTCCCAGCGCGCCATCACCTGGTGTTATGGAAGCGCGGACTCCTCCTCGCCCCGCAGCTGAACGAGGCGAGCTGAAGGGCGGTCAGGCCGGGCTAATGCTTGGTGATCCTGATGGTGTCCGAGAGCGGTCCCCGGCCCAGCACGTCGATGTCGACCCCCGTGCCGGGGTCGGTGAAGGACTGGCCGGGCTGGTAGGCGGCCATGTCGAGGGCGGTGCAGCCGGTCGGCGCGGTGGCGCCCGGGTTGCCGTTGACCACGTGGACCGGTCCGTAGCCGGTCGGGGTGGAGGTGTCGACCCGGTAGACGAGCACACCGGTGGAGCAGGCCTTGCCGTCCGCGCCGACGGCCCGGCGGGACTCGGCGACGTAGGCCGTCGTCCCGCTGGTCCTGACCACGGCGATCTTGGTGCCGCCAGGGCGTTCGACGGCCTTCAACCGGACGGTACGGCTGCCGGGGGAGGGCAGGCAGGCGACCTGGTCGTCGTCGATCCAGCCGAACTTCCAGCGCTCCCAGCCGGTGTGCTGCGGTGCGGGGCCGGCGATGTCGCCCATCAGGTCCCAGCCGCCGACGTAGGGGTGCACGTCGGTGCCGGTGAACGCGTACAGGTCGGGCAGGCCGAACGTGTGGGAGGTCTCGTGGTCGGCGACCTTGTAGCCCCAGTGGTACATGTCCTGGCCGAAGGTGACCGCCCACTTGATCCGCGTGCCGTTGACGGTGATGCCGGCGGTGGTCGGATCGTAGAGGTAGGTGGGGGAGAAGCTGATCGCGGAGGCGGACTTGGTGGGGACGATGTAGAGCATGTCGTACTTCGAGAAGTCCGTGTACGGCGCGGCGGCCTGGACGGCCTGCTTCACGTACAGCTCCTGCTGGTCGAAGGTGATGCCGCGCTGGAACCCGTACGAGGCGGAGCTCTGCGGCATGGTGATCCAGCGCTTCAGCGGATCGATCTCCAGGCGGAGCTTGCCGTAGGAGTCCTGCCTCATCCAGTCCTGCGCGGGGGCGAGTTCGCGGTAGTAGTCGTCGAGCGAGCCGGTGGCCGGTGCGTCCGGGAAGTCGACGAACAGCATCAGCACGTGCTTGGTGCCGAGCGGCTGCTGGAACTGCGTGTGGTCGGTGTTGTGGCCTTCGTCGGTCCAGCCGGTCGTCCCCGGCAGGGCGCAGTCGGAGGCCGGCGCGGCGGTGGCGGGCCGGGCGGCGTCCGCCAGGGCCGGGGTGGCGGCGACCAGCGGGAGGGCCGCGGCCAGGGCGGCGGCGAGGGGCCTGAGTCTCATCTTCTTCGTTCCTTTTCCCTACGGCAGGGGGCGGTTGGCGGGGGATCAGGTGCGGTCGGCGGCGAGGTCCATCAGGCGGGCGAGGACGCGGTCGCCCGAGGCGGTGACCCCGTCGTGCTCCCACTCGTTGGTGACCCAGGCGCGCAGGGAACCGACCGCGCGGGCGGTGCGCAGCGACAGGCTCGCGTCGACGTACATGTCGTCGTGGTAGACGGCCGCGGCGACCGGGACCTGGTTGGCGGCCAGCCGGGCCGGGTCGTACAGCGCCGGCCAGTCGGTGCGTTCGGCGAGCAGGTGGACGGCCCCGGCGAACGGCCGCAACCCGGTGATCTCCTCGAACATCCAGGGGTAGAACATCTCGCCGGTGAACAGCAGGGGGTCGGCGTCCTCGGCGAACCCGGGGTGCTCGGCGAGTGCCCGGGCGGCGGCCCAGCCGGTTGCGGCTCCCGGGCGGCCGTAGATCGACTCCTGGAGGGCGGCGAACAGCGGGTTGTCCGTGAAGCCGGTCAGGTTCGCCACCTGCTGCAGGAAGGTGGTCGAGAGCTCCCCGTCCGGGTCGAGGGCCTCGTCGAAGAGCCAGTGCAGGCGTTCGAAGCCGTCGCCCATCCCCAGCGCCAGTCCCAGGGTCCGCAGCCGTCGGGCCGTCAGCCGGTCGCCGTCGGGGAGGTGGACGGCCTGCCGCTCCAGCAGGTCGGCGATCCTGCGGACCAGCCGGCGATCCTCTGGGTAGCGGGCGTAGTAGGCGCCCACCTTGTCCCGCACCCGGGGGTAGGTGGCGGCGTAGACGTCTTCGGCGGCGGCGTCGAGGCCGGGCAGGCCGCCGGCGACGTAACAGGCGCGCAGGCCTTCGGGGGCGAAGGAGAGGTAGCTGAGGGTGACGAAGCCGCCGTAGCTCTGCCCGAGGGTCTCCCATGGCTCGTCCCCGCACAGTTGACGGCGGATCAGCTCCGCGTCGGCGACGATCGAGTCGGCGCGGAAACGCGCGAGGCGGTCGGCCAGCGCACCGGCCGAGGGGGACCGGGCGGCGGATCTCGCGGTGAGCGGCGTTGAGCGGCCGGTGCCGCGCTGGTCCAACAGCAGCACCCGGTGGGTCTTGAGCGCGCGGCCGAGCCAGCCGGCCGAGGCGTTCAGCGGGCGCGGGGACTTCCCGCCCGGACCGCCCTGGAGGTAGAGCAGCCAGGGCAGCCGTTCGTCGGCCCGCACCGGGTCGACGACCTCCCGGGCGAACACCTCGATGGTTCCCCGCCCGGGTTCGGTGTGGTCGAGCGGCACGTCGAAGGCGTGGTCGGTGACGGCGAGACCGGGCAGCCGGTACTGGGCGCGGATCACGGCGTCCTTTCGGGGTAGTGGCAGGCGACTTGCCGGCCGGGGGCGATCGTCCGCAGCCGCGGGCGCTCGGCGGCGCAGAGTTCGTCGGGCTTGGGGCAGCGGGTGCGGAACCGGCAGCCTCCGGGCGGGTCGAGGGGGCTGGGCAGGTCGCCGTGGAGCACGATCCTCTCCCGGGAAGCCTCCAAGTCCGGGTCCGGCAGCGGCACGGCGGACAGCAGGGCACGGGTGTACGGGTGCGCGGGGTGGGCGAACAGGGCGTCCCGGTCGGCGGTCTCGACGATCGAGCCGAGGTACATCACGGCGATCCGGGTGCTGATATGGCGGACGGCGCCGAGATCGTGGGCGATGAACAGGTAGCTCAGGCCGTACTGCTCCTGCAAGTCCCTCAGCAGGTTGAGGATCTGCGCCTGGACCGACACGTCGAGTGCCGAGACCGGCTCGTCACACACCACCAGCTTCGGGTTCAGGGCCAACGCCCGCGCGATGCCGATGCGTTGGGCCTGTCCGCCGGAGAACTCGTGGGGGTGGCGGTCGGCGTGCTCCGGCCGTAGACCGACCCGGGCCAGCAACTCCTCGGCCGGCTGGTCGGGCTCCAACCCCTGGTAGCGGTAGGGGCCGGCGAGGATCTGCCGCACGGTGTGCCGGGGGTTGAGCGAGGAGAAGGGGTCCTGGAAGACCATCTGCAGGTCACGCCTGACCGGGCGCAGGGCCGTCTCGTCCAGCCCGGCGAGATCGCGCCCGGCGAAGTGGATGCTGCCCGAAGTGGGCCGCTCCAGGCGGGTGAGCAACTTGGCGACGGTCGACTTCCCGCAGCCGGATTCGCCGACCAGGCCGAGGGTTTCGCCGGGCCCGACGTCCAGCGAGACCCCGTCGACGGCCGTGATGTGCCCGGCCTGCCGTCGGGTCAGGGCGTGGCGCACCGGGAAGCGCTTGACCAGGTTCCGCGCCTCGAGCAGCACCGCGCCACCGCCTCCGTCAGCTGCTCGACCGTCCGCCTCGCTCACCGGTTGCCTCCTGAAGGCTCTCATGTGGTCGCCCCCAGCGTGGGCAGTCGGTCCGGCAGGGGGCCGTCGATGCGCGGAACGCAGGCCAGCAGGCCGCGGGTGTACGGCTGTTGCGGCCGGTGGAACACGTCCCGCACCGGACCGCGCTCGACCGCTCGACCCTGGTGCATCACCACGACGTGGTCGGCCAGGCCGGCGACCACGCCCATGTCGTGGGTGATCAGCATGATGGCCGTGCCGGACTCCTTCCGCAGCTCGCGCAGCAGTTGGAGGATCTGCGCCTGGACGGTGACGTCCAGCGCGGTGGTCGGCTCGTCGGCGATCAGCAGGTCGGGTTCCAGACACAGCGCCATCGCGATCATCACCCGCTGCCGCATCCCGCCGGAGAACTCGTGCGGATAGCAGCGGGCACGCCGTTCCGGTTCCGGGATGCCGACCCGGTCCAGCATGTGCACCGCGACCCGGTGCGCCTGTCTGCGGCCGGTGCGGTGGTGCGCCCGGTACGCCTCGGCGATCTGGAACGCGACCGAGTAGTACGGGTTGAGACAGGACAACGGGTCCTGGAAGACCATCGCGATCCGGTCGCCGCGCAGTCGGCGCAGCGAGCGCTGGTCGAGTGCGGTCAACTCCCGTCCGGCGAAGCGGATCTCGCCGCTGACCCGGGCGTCGCGGAGCAGGCCGAGGACGGCGAGGCTGGTGACCGACTTGCCGCTGCCGGACTCACCGACCACGCCGAGCACCCGGCCGGCGTCCAGGTCGAGGTCGAGCCCGTCCACGGCGCGGACGCCGGAGCGGAACTCCACGTTCAGGTCACGTACCGTCAGCAGGCTCATCCGAGTGCCCTCACTCTCGGGTCGAGGACGGCGTACACGAGGTCCACCAGCAGGTTGGCGAGCACCACGAAGGCGGCCGCGAACAGCGTCACCCCGAGGATCACCGGCTGGTCGGCGGAGGCGATCGCGTCGGCCGCGAGCTTTCCGACGCCCGGCAGCCCGAACACCGACTCGGTGATCAGCGCGCCACCGAGCAGCGCACCGAGGTCCATCCCGAAGATGGTCACGATCGGCATCAGGGCGGGCCGCAGGGCGTGCCGCCGAACGACGGTGATCTCGGGCAGGCCCTTGGCCCGGGCGGTGCGCACGTAGTTCTGGCCGAGGCTCTCCAGCATCTCGCTGCGGGTTACCCGGGCGTAGATCCCGGCGTACAGCATGGCGAGGGTGATCCACGGCATGAGCATCGACTGCGCCCAGCCGACCGGATCGGCGGTGAACGGCACGGCCTGGGGGTACGGCAGCAGCTTGAGCTGCACCACCAGCAGGTACTGCAGCACCAGAGCGGTGAAGTAGATCGGCATCGAGACCCCGCCCAGGGCGGCCGTCATCGCCGCCCGGTCCCACAGGCTGCCGCGCCGCAGGGCCGAGAGCACGCCGGCGCCGACGCCGACGGCGAGCCACAGCACAGCGGCACCGATGGCGATCGAGAAGCTGACCGGCAGCCGGCTGGTGAGCAGCTGCCACACCGGCTGGTCGGTCTGGAAGCTGAAACCCAGGCACGGGAAGGGGCAGTCGACGGCCTGCGTGCCGCTGCCGTAGGTCCGCCCCGAGACGATGCCGGCCAGGTAGTCGCGGAACTGGACCAGCGGCGAGTGGTTCAGCCCGAGGGTGCTGCGGATCTCGGCGATCCGTTCCGGGCTGCACGCCTTGCCGCAGGCGCCCTGCGCCGGATCCGCCGGCATCAGGTAGAAGACGGCGAAGGTGGCGGCGCAGATCACCAGCAGGATGGCCGCGGTGACGGCCAGTCTGCGCAACAGGTAGAGGATCATCGTCGCTGGCTCCGGGGGTCGAGCGCGTCGCGGACCGCGTCGCCGAGCACGTTGAAGGCGAGCACGGTGACGAACAGGAAGGCGCCGGGGATCAGGAAGTAGGCGGGGTCCGCCGCGTACCAGGGCACGGCGGTGGCGATCATCTGACCCCAGGAGGGGGTCGGGGCCTGGACACCCACACCGAGGAAGGACAGGCCGGCCTCGGTGGCGATGTAGCCGGGGATCGACATCGTGGCCACCACCAGCACCGGTCCGGTCAGGTTGGGCAGCACCTCCCGCAGCAGCAGCGCCCGTCGCGAGGCGCCGAGCACCCGGGCCGCCGCGACGAACTCGCCCCGCGCGAGCACCATCGCCTGTCCGCGCACGATCCGGCCGACGTACGGCCAGCCGAAGAAGCCGAGCACCACGACCAGGAGCAGCCGTCGGTCCACGCCGGGCGCCGCCGAGATCAGCGCGATCATGAAGATCAGGCTCGGGAAGGACAGCAGCAGGTCCATGGTGCGTCCGACCACGGTGTCGACCCACCCGCCGAAGAAGCCCGCGACCAGGCCGAGCGCCGTTCCGAGCACCACCGACAATGCGGTGGCGAGCACGGCGATCAGCAGGGACACCTGTGCGCCGTACAGCACCCGGGCGAGCACGTCACGCCCGTTGACCGGTTCCACCCCCAGCCAGTGGCGGGTGCTGATCCCGCCTGCGGCACCGCGCGGCAGGCCGCCGAGCGCCGGGTCCACCGCATCCCCGTGGAAGGCCGTCGGCGAGCTCCCGGCGATCCAGGTGATCAGCGGCGCGGCGAGCGCGACCAGGACCAGCCCGGCCACCACGGCCAGTGCGAGGGCCGCCGAGCGCTGGGCCAGGAGCCGTCGGATCACGGTCACCTGCGCAACCCCAGGGAGACCAGGTCGAGTCGGCCGACGTAGGCGATGTGCCCGTACGCTCCGGCGACGTTCGGACCGACGAGGATCGGCGCCTTGTCCCACAGGAACGGCACCACCGGGGCGTCCTGCATGATCTGCTGGGCGAGCTGCCCGTACGCCGCCCGGGCCGCCGACGGGTCGTCCATCGCGGCGATCCTGTCGAGCTGCGCGTCGACGGCCGGGGAGTCGTACTGCGCGTAGTCGTTGTTCCCCTGACTGGTGATCAGACGGCCATCGAAGACGATCGGCAGGTACGTGGACGCGCCAGGCCAGTCCGGCGACCAGCCGGCGATCACCAGGTCGTGCTCCTGGGAGGTGTTGCCGACCGTGCTGTAGAAGGCCGAGGAGCTGATCTCGTTGATCTTCACGGTGATGCCGGCCCGGCCGAGCGAGGCCTGGACCGCCTCGGCCTGCGCCTTGCCGGCGGTCGAGGCGGGGGCGTCGAGGGTCAGGGTGAGGCCGGAGGCGTGGCCCGCCTCGGCGAGCAGCGCCTTGGCCTTGTCCGGGTCACCCTTGCCGTCCGTGCTCGGATAGGGGTCCTCGGCCTGGTAGCCCAGGGACGGCGGCAGCAGACTGGTCGCCAGGTCACCGGCGATCGGACCGCCGCGGGTGGTGCGCAGCGCGTCCTTGTCCAGCGCGTACGCGATGGCCTGGCGCACCCGGACGTCGTCGAGCGGCTGGTGCCTGGTGTTGATGCTCAGGTAGCGGGTGTTGATCGAGTCGCCGGTGACCAGTCGGCTCTTCAACTGCGGGTCGTTCAGCACCCGCCCGACCGAGGCGGGACCGATCGGCTCCATCGCGACCGCATCCGCGTCCTCCCCCTGTCCCGCGATCAGCCGCTGGTCGACCACCGCCGCGTCCAGGCCCAGGTCGATGACGACCTTGTCGGGCAGGCCCTTGCGTACGGTGTCGGTCGCCGGGTCCCAGTCGGTGTTGCGGACCAGGGTGAGCTGCTTCTTCGGTTCGAAGCTGTCGATCTTGTACGGGCCGGAGGAGAACGGCCTGGAGTCGTAGTTGACGCCGGTGTCCTTGTCCTGCGGCACCGGGGCGAACATCGGCAGCGACACCGCCGAGCCGAAGTCGGCCACCGGGCGGTTGAGGTGGAAGACGATGGTGCTGTCGTCGGGAGTCCCGATCGAGGCCAGCCCGGCGGGATCCTTGTAGGGCCCCTTGTACGACTCGCCGCCGGCCAGCCACATCCGGGCGTACGGCGGACCCTCGGGCAGCTCGGGGGCGAAGGTGCGCTCCACTCCGTATTTGACGTCCTTGCTGGTGATCGGGCGGCCGTCCTCGAACTTCACTCCCTGCTTGAGGGTGAAGGTCCAGGTCTTCGCGCCGTCGCTGGGCCGACCGGTGTCGGTGGCCAGATCCGGCACGATCTTTCCGCCCGCCTGGCCCGGTGCCGCGGCGAAGGTGGTCAGCGTCCGGTAGATCAGTCGGCCGACGTCCTGCGAGGACGTCACGTAGTTGCGCGCCGGATCGAGGTGCTCCAGGTCGAGGGTGGACAGCACGTGCAGCGTGCCGCCCTTCACCGCTGCCGCGTCCGAAACGGCCGCGCCACCGCCACCGCCCGCACACCCGGCAGCCGACAGCAGCCCCAGGGCGGCACCGAGGGCCAACCCGACTCTTCGTCGTCCCACGTCTCCTCCATGCATGATGTGACATTTCATGCGTGAGAGAAGAGTGGCCGACCGGGGAGCCTCCCAGAAGATCCCAGCACCCCATCACACGGTGTTATGCAGGCTCGAACCCGTCGTCCAACCGCTTCGGTCGCGTGTCAGCCGGGGCATGCAGAATGCGTCCATGATTGACGACTACCGGGCCGGTGATGTGCTGGTGCTCGAGTGCCCGTTCACCGAGGCCACCGTCACCGAGGTTTCCCGCTACTACGTTTCCGTACGGTGGCCGTGGCTGGAGGTGGACCCGCAGGCCGAGAACATCAGGTGGAACGGCCGGCGGGCGCTTCCGACGCCCGAGGTCGGTGAATGGGAGATCTTCCGAACGGAACCTGCGGAGACCGTACTGAGGGCGGGTGACACGTGCCTGGTGGGGATCCCGGCGACCGTGGTGCATGTCCAGGCGGTCCATCATTTCGATCCGCCCCAGGTCACCGGCATGCTGCCGCGGCCCGCGTCCTGTCTCGACCTCCTGCGGCAGGGCGACACCTATGACCCCGAGCTGGAGGACCAGGCTTACGCGCTCGATCCGGCCGGCGGTGAACCGATCCGCGTCGAGCTGCTCTTCCGCCCGTACGCGTTCCTTGAGCCAGGCGATGAGGTAGCCGACCGGAACGGACGCGTCTGGCGCTTCGATGCGGCCTGGGACTGGCACCCCTTCGACGGTGAGCATTCGGGGACCCCGGCCTGGCCACTGGCTCTGCTCTTCCGCGATGGTGAGCCGACGCCGGAGGAAGTCGCGGCGGTTGCCCGGGCGACGGCGGTCGGCAGCCACGCGGAGGTGCTGGACCAGTGGACCGGACTCACTCTCGCGCAACCAGCCGCCCCCCAGCAGTGAGCGAAAGGACAGCCGGCGCTGGGCTCCGGTGCCCCGCCATGGGGCCGATCTCCAGTCGACCGAGCAACAAGCGCGCACCCGCGCCTGACGGTCAGTGGGCGGCCCCGGTCCAGGTGTCTCCGCACGGTCCGCCGCCGGTGGCCTCGGCCAGGTCGACGTCGCTGCCGTCCGGGGCGACCAGCGGCAGGTACCAGCCGGCGATCTCGGTGCTGCTCTGCGGGACGTAATGGAAGATCAGCGAGCGCCGGAAGCGGTCGGCGGTGGTGTTGGGCAGTGACCCGTGGACCGTGCTGCCGTGGAAGAACAGCACATCGCCGGGGAGCATCTCGCTCTGCACGACCGGCAGGCCCGCCGGAGCCCGGACCAGCCCACTGGTGAACGACTCCCCGGGATCGGCCTCCTCGGGGCAGACGATCTCCATGGTGTGACTGCCCGGCACCACGCGAAGTGCGCCGTTGGCAGCGTCGCACGCGTCGACGGCGATCCACGCCGCGATGCACGTCTCCGGGTGGGCGCGCAGGAAGAAGTTGTCCTGGTGCAGGGCCTGACCACGGGCGGCGGGCGGCTTGAAGTAGAACATCGACTGGGCGCCGTACACCGGGCCGACCAGCGCGGTGGCCGGCCCGAGCAGGCGCGGATCGGTCATCAGTGACCTGGCCAGCCGCCCGATCTCGAGATCGGGGCGGCGGTGGGGGTTCATGAAGCGGGGATAACGGGCGAGGACCGCGTCCTGCGCCACCTCCTCGACGGCACCGACGGCGCAGCGGTCGGCCCCGACCTGAGCCATGAACGCCGCGCGGATCGAGTCGGTCTCGGCGACCGTGAGCACCGCGTCGACCTGGACCACACCGTCGCGGTCGTACCGGTCGCGCAGTGCGGCGGGATCGGCCGCCGGAACGGAGAGTGTGCTGTTCGTCATGCCTCCATCGTCTGGACCGGACCCCGACCGGGGTATCGCCGAACCCGTCGTCCTCATGGTGATCCTCCTGTGCCCTCTCCTCCTGACGCGGTGACCATCGCCGCCCGGACCGAGCGCGTGCTGCGGCCGGCTCGACGAGGATGCCACCTACCGCACCATCAGGCCCAGCGGCACGACCGACTGGGTGCTGTTCGTGACCGTGGCCGGCCGCGGGCGCTTGTGACGCGCCGGCGCCCCCGACATCCTCGCGCCGGTCGACCGCGGCACCGTGATCGAGCCGCACACGCCGCATGACCACGGCACCGACCAGGACACGGGCCACTGGTCGTTGCGCTGGGCCCACATCGAGCCCCGGCCCGGACGAGGACCAGGTGCAGGCCGATGCCCGTCGGATGAGCCATGGCGGACGCCCCTTCCAGAGGTGAACAGGAGTGGATCACCACGGCGGCAGCCGGAGCCAACGGGCGGGATCCACCAGGATCCTGGCAACCGGGCGCCCCGTGCGGAGGCAGAACGCGTGGAGCATCACCCGACCGTGCGAACGTCGGTTCGACGTTCGGTACCCGGTCCCGAGGGGGCGGTGCTGCGGTTGGTGCGCGGTCAGGCCGTCGGGCCCGGGTCGGCGAACCCCACGGGGATCATCGCCGCCGTGACCGGCGCGCACAGCGCTGGCCGGCTGCGAGACGCCGGCGCCCGTGTGGTCCGGCCGGACCTGACGGACACGGGATCGGTGATCGGCCTTCTCCGCCTGATGGCAGCAGGGCACCGGTGGGTTGCGACGCAGCGGTTCCGGTGGCCCTGGCGGGTCGGCGAGCGACAGCGATCGTCGAAGGAGCGTCCGTCACTCCGGCGGCTGACCGCCGGTGAAGGCCCAGCGCATGTCCAGGTAGCCGCTCTGCTGCTCGACGAGCTGACCCGCCTTCACCTGCTGGAACGTCACCCAGGTGTTGACCAGCCGGGGCGACTCGGCGCTCGGCAGCGTCTCGCTCCAGCTCAGCTGAGGCGTGACGCCGCCGGTGTCCAGCGAGTCCCCGCTCTCCAACTCCTCGCGCAGGCTCAGGCTGGTCATCGGCTTTCCGGCCTCGTGCAGCCGGTCGGCGGCTGCGAGGAAGACCCGGTAGGCCACCCACGTGGTCTGCACCGCGGGGTCGGAGACGTCGATCGGGTTGCCGCCGACGGTCGAGCGCAGCGCGTCCCAAGCGGGCCCTGATGTGGGTGGGTACCAGCTGGTGACGTAGGCGTTGTCGAGCACCCCGTCGGCCGCGCCGTTCGGGCCGAGCGCGGACTGCGGGACGCTGCCGATCACCGCGCCGAGCTGGGTGTGCTTGGCGTTCAGCCGGCGGTAGGCGTCCAGGAACCCGGCGCTCTGCCCGGGCGCCAGCGTATCGCTGACGCAGTTGCCGACGCGGTCGTCGCCCAGCGCCTTGCGGGCGGCCGCGGCGTAGTCGGGAGTGGTCTCGTTGACCCGGACGTCGACCACCTGTCCGCCCTCGGGCTTGAGCGCGCCGGCGAGGTAGCCGGTCAGCGCATCACCGGCCATGGTGTCCGGGCGGACCAACGCGACGGTGCGGCAGCCGGCGGCGATCAGCTGCCGGCCGTTGCCGATCACCAGGGCCGGGGTCCCACCGGCCACCGGGTAGGAGAGCGGGCTGGTGAACTCGGCGCTGGTCAGCCCGTACCCGCCGATGTAGGGGATCTTGGCGGCCTCCAGGCCGGACAGCAGAGCGTCGCTGTTCAGGCTGTACGAGCCGATCACCGCGATCACCTTCTGCTGCACCGCTTGGTGCACGCAGGCATTGCCGCCGTCCGCGGTGTTGTGCTCGTTGCAGGTGAGCACCTTGAGGTGGTGGCCGTTGAGCCCACCCTTGCTGTTCACGGCCCGTCCGATCAGATCGGCCAGTGCCGTGACCCCGGGTCGGTCGGAGGCGCCGGTGCCGGAGGGAGCCCATGTCATCACCGCGTAGTCGCTCTCGGCGTCTCCTGTCGAGCTGCCGCAGCCGGTGCTTGCGAGCAACGCGGGGAGCAGGGCGAGAACCGCGAGGGCTCTGCGCGGACGGGTCCGGCTGGTCATACCGATTGCCTTCCTCGAACTGCCATGCCGGGCAGTGGAACTGGGAACCAGTACAGCCAACTCGGTGACCGGCTCCGGGACTAGTACAGCCAACTTGGCTCGGCGCAAGGGGGGAGATACGGCGGCTTAACACTGGGCGTACGCGCCCCCAACAGCGGGCGGCCAGAGTGCGGGTGGGCGAACGGACCCCGGCCGGCCGGACCGACGACGAACTCTTCGGGTTCGGAACCGCCGTCCGTTCGATGGCACCGCGACGGCCCGCCGACGACCCCTTCCGTCCGGGCCGCCAGCTCGGTGACGAGTCAACTGGCCATCCTGACAGCACTTTTGGACTTACGGGTCCTATTCTCGCTGCCCAGCGTGATGCCCGTTCCCTCATGGACGACCGCATAGGAAGGTGTCATCATGCACGCGATCCGCATCGAGGAGCACGGTGGCCCCGAGGTCATGCGCTGGACCGTTGAGCTACCGGACCCGACCCCACGCCCCGGCGAGGCGCTGGTACGGCTGGGCGTCGCCGGCGTGAGCTACATGGACGTAGGCGCCCGCGCCGAGGGCGGGCCGGGCTGGGCGGCCCCGGCGCTGCTCGGGGCCGAGGGGATGGGCTACGTCACCGCCCTGCTGCTCCTGCCGACACCCGGTCGGCTCCGCCGACCGTGCCCGATCCGCTTGAACGGGACCCACAGCTCGCACCGGGAGGAGCCGTGCCGCTGCCCCGCAAAGGCACCGCGACCAGGCGGCGCACCGTCGAGGGTTGGCAGCAGCAACTCGCCGAGGGAATCCGCCGCATGCAGGGCAGCGGTGAGATCGCCCCCGGACCGGACGCCGACCGAGAGGCCGCATCCCTGCCGGCCGGCATCCAGGGCGGCGTGCTGATCCTCATGACCACGGGCGGCTCCACTCACCTGGGGGCCGCGATCGACCTGGGCATCGCCCAGCTCCGCGCTTCCGTCCGCCGCGACCGTTGAGAGCTCCGCGGCCGGACGGGAACGCGCAGCCACGGCAGTACCGCGGGGCGAACCAGCGCGTGCCGTACGGCAGTTGGTCAGGTGATCCGTGCTGGCCATGGTGGCGGTCCCCCTTCGTGGCGTGGCGGCGGGGGCACGGCATGGTGCAGGGATCTCCCGGCCTTGCGAACGTACCATTGCACATGTCACGCATCCAGCACGAGGGTGCGACTGTGGAGTTTTTCGAAAGGTGCCGTGCGGGGCTGCGCGGGCCGGTGAATTCGAGCGTCGGATACCCGGCGATCGGCGGGGGAGGGCACCCGTCGATCGGCCGGAAAGCCCGCCGGCTTCTAGTTGACAATTTGTCCCACAAGGCGCCCGGGGGCTGCGGCGGATCCCGTTGAGGCGGGCGCGGTTGCGATGGCCGAAAGGACGGGAGGCGCTTTCCCGAAGCAGCTTGTGTGTACACGCAGAACATCGGCCAGGCCCTCGCCGAGTTGGGCGCCGAATGAGTGCGGCGGTCGGCGATCCGGTGCTGCGGAATCCGGTCCCGGTTCGTCCGTTCCGGACGGTCGCCAGGTGCTGTGCGTATGCTTGCGACCCGTGTGCTGCACGGGGAAACGGCCTTGGTGTCGGGTGTCGGGGCAGGCTGTGCGGCGGGCGTCGTCCAGGGTCGGAGTGGTCCATCGGTGGGTCCGGGGGCACGCGATGCACCCGAATGATCACGTTGCGTGCGAGGCCGAATTCGGTGATTCCTGAGGCTTGACCAAATGGCTCGGCTGATCACTAACATGATCTGCCATCGGGCCGAAGCGGGGTTTCGAAGTATCCACGGCCTGCGCAACTCGGGGTTGCCGTCGGCAATCCCGCCATCACGGGCGCCGATCCGGTGCCGACGTCGCGCTGCTTTCGGGGGAATGCCATGGGGGAGTCACACGCGGAGTGATGTCATGGTCACTTCAGTCGTGATGGGAAGCTGATTCGGAACCAGGTTGCCATGGAGGCGACTTGGTGCTGCGCCGCGCCTCAGCGTGTCCGAACCACCTTTCGCAGTCCGGGTTTTCCGGATGACTCGCGCTCTCTTGTACGGACTCCCGGCTGCGGTGTGTGCGTCCGGCTTGCCGTCGTGCCGGCTCGGCACGCCTGTCCGATCGAAGAAGGAACTGCTACATGAACGGTTCTCCCCCTTCCCTCCGAAGGAGGGCATTCGCCGCAGTGGCCACCGGTCTGGCGACCGCGGTGGCCCTGGTCGGCGCCGCCAGCCCGGCCTTCGCCGACTCCACCGGCACGGTGACGGCAGGACAGGGCAACTACTCGTACATCAACGAGCGCAGCGGGCCGCACCTGTCCTCGTCAGTCGTGGGACAGGCGAACGTCGGCAGCACGGTGAACATGAGATGCCAGACCCAGGGCGACAGCGTCGAGAACGACGCGCGCTGGATCTGGTCCGGCAGCTTCTACATCGCCGACGCGTTCATCGCGGAGAACACCGACAGCCTCCCCACCTGCGGCGGTGCGGTCACGCTCAACATCTCCATGCAGAAGCAGGTCCAGGACGAATGGTGCTGGGACGCCTCAGGCCTGACCCTGGCCGACTACTGGGGCTACACCCAGTACAGCCAGTACGACTTCTGCAATCTCGCCCACCAGTACAGCGGCGTCAGCTGCAACGACCAGCCCGCCACGCTCGACGACATGGCCGGCGCGCTCTGGGAGATGGGCTTCGCCAACACCGGCTACGACCTCAACCGCAGCGCCACCTTCGCGGAGACCACCAACGAGATATCCAACAACCGCCCGTTCGCGGTGCGCATCGGCTGGGCCGCCGGCGGCGGGCACATGAACGTGATCTACGGCTACGACCCGTCCTCCAACATGATCGCCGTCGGTGACCCGTGGCCTTCCACCCAGACCTACACCTGGTGGAACTACGGCAGTTACGCCAGCAACAGCTCGTTCACCTGGACCCACTCCCGGATCGGGATCCACAACTGAGGAAGGCTCGCCCCGCATGCGAAACCACCACCGCACCGACCGATGGGCAACCCGCCTGGCCTCGCTCGCCGTGGGAACGACGGCACTGCTGACCGCCATCTGCTCGCAGGCCCAGGCCGACGACCGCCCGGGCGTACCGGACCCCTCGCAGGCTCAGCAGGTCCTCGCCTCCGCCCAGGTGCACAGCACCGTCTCGCGCTTCCTCGGCACCGTCGCCGCGGCCGGCAACGCCGTCCCCGCCATGCCGGCGGCCGGCGCGGCCGCCGGCGACCAGCAGCCGTTCACCATGGACGCGCCGGTCGCGCTCTACGAGCTGTCGCCCGACTTCGTCAAGGGCGCAAAGCCCGCAACCGCCGGCAACGCCGTGCGGCTGTCCTTCCTGGCCGCACCGGTGACCGGCAAGGACGGCCACCGCGCCGACGTCCTGCTCAGCCACGATGCCAACTCGTGGCAGCTGGCCGGGATCCGCGACGGCGACGAGGACGCCGGCTACGCCAAGCGCGCCACCCAGGGAACCACGGTGTTCAGCGAGCCGCAGATCCACGCCTGGTACACGCTCGTGAACAACAAGGTCCAGCCGCTCAACCACGAGGCGCAGGACGGGCTCGGCGGCCGCACCAGCATGACGCTGGCCGACTACCAGAAGCTCGTGCACCAGCGCTACGCCGACAAGACACCGGGCTCGGCGTACGACCAGAAGGGCCTGGCCGGCGGCTATGGCCTCGTCGCCGCCGCACCGGCCCGTCCGTCCGGGCCGTCGCCGACGGTGATCGGCGGCTCCGCTGCCGCGGTGGGCCTGGCCGGTGGCGCGGTGCTGCTGCGCCGTCGCCGCTCGCACGCGCAGCGGTAGGCGACGTCACCGCCGAGCGGCTCCCAGGGGCAACTCACGCTCCCGAACGGCGGATCGGGGCGGGAACCGGGGAGCCGCCCGGCTGTGCCTGTTGCCTATTGCCAGGCCACGTTGCGCTGGCTCGCGGGTGGCTGCTGCTGTCGCGCTCCCGTGTAGGTGCGCTGGGTGGCCGGCTGGGGCGCCCATC
Source organism: Kitasatospora humi (assembly GCF_020907985.1). Taxonomy (GTDB): domain Bacteria; phylum Actinomycetota; class Actinomycetes; order Streptomycetales; family Streptomycetaceae; genus Kitasatospora; species Kitasatospora humi. The sequence continues at coordinate 20,085 of NZ_JAJJPA010000062.1, forward strand.
AGGGGATCGCCCGATCAGGGGCGGTCCGGCTCTGCTCAGCTCTCCGACTCCCACATCACGCAGGCGATCACGGAGAGCGGGAAGCTGTAGATCGTGGAAGGGGTCTCCTCCGAGCGGACATGGAGCCAGGCGTCCTCCATGCGCACCAGGAGGTGGCGCATCTCCCCGGAGAAGTTCACGCCCGCCACCGCCACCTGCTCCCGGAATACGACCGTCGCGATGATGAAGTCGCCCATGCAACCAGCGTGCTCCTCCGGAGGCCGGTTTGCACCGGCTCTGGGGACGGCCTCAGCAAAAAACGCTGTCCGCTGACCCCGTCCGGCTGTCCGGGCGAGCCGCCTGCCCGGGGATTACGGGGCGACCGACTTCTCGGTGGGCGAGCGGGTGGTGACCGGTTGGATTCCGGGATCTGCGTGGACGCTCCTGTATGTTCTTCCGGACCCGGGGAGGGGTGAACCTTCCCAGGAGGCCAAGGGGGCTGATCGTGGCTGGTGAACGACTTGATGCCGAGTGGCTCCGCGACTGGTGTGAGCAGGCGGATGCGGCGCTCGCGGAGCTGATGCAGTCGTTCCAAGCACCGCGCGGGTCCTTCACGCGGCACCCAGACTGCTGACCGCGGACACTGACCGCCGGTCAGCCGAGGCGGCCGGGCTCGTAGTCGCCGCCGCGCTTGCGGACGATGACGCTCATGCGGTTGGTCGCGTTGATCAAGGCGATGAGCATCACCAGGTCGGCCAGCTGGTCCTGGTCGTAGTGCTTGGCGGCGTCCGTCCAGGCTTCGTCGTCGACGCCGCCGGCCGCGTCGGCGATGCGGGTGCCCTGCTCGGTCAGTGCCAGCGCCGCGCGTTCGGCGTCGGTGAAGACCGTGGACCCGTGCCGGGCGGCGACCAGGCTGAGGCGGGTCGGGCTCTCGCCGGCGGCCGCGGCGTTCTTGGCCCACACGTCGATGGCGTAGCCGTCGCCGTTGATCTGGCTGGCTCGCAGCAGCACCAGCTTCTGGACTACGGCAGGAAGAGTCGACTCCTGGAGGATGGTCTTGCTCGCGGTGCCGAAATGACCGGCGGCCTTGGCCGCGGGCGCGTCCGGGTTGCCGAAGAGGCTCAAACGAGCGGTCATGGTGTGCTCCTTGTTCGTCGTCGTTGGGCGGAGGTCGAACAGGAGATGCCGGTGGCCCGAGCGGCGTGACACCGACGGTTGTGTGAGCCATGTCACCGGAATCGAATGTCACGGAGCCGACGCGACCGGCACCGTGTGTGTGGCACGAGGAAGATCCAGAACGGGTAGGAGCCGGTGATGAGCGAGCGCACTGACGGGTCCATGGAGACGACCGAACCGACCACCGGCGGCAACCGCGTCGATCACGCCACCGAGACCTTCGTCGCCCACCGGAACCTCTTGTTCACCGTCGCCTACGAGATGCTCGGCTCGGCGGCTGACGCCGAGGACGTCCTGCAGGAGACGTGGATGCGGTGGCTGGATGTCGATCACGGCGTCGTGCGCGATCCGCGCGCGTATCTGATCCGAGTCACCACCCGGCAGGCGCTGATGCGGCTGCGTTCGCTCCGCCGGCGCAGGGAGACCTACGTCGGCCCCTGGCTGCCCGAGCCACTGCTGACGGCGCCCGATGTGGCCGAGGACGTCGAACTGGCCGAGGGCGTCTCGATGGCGATGCTGTTGGTGATGGAGACGTTGACGCCCACCGAGCGGGCGGTGTTCGTGCTGCGGGAGGTGTTCGGCCTGGACTACGACGAGATCGCCGAGGCCGTCGACAAGACCCCTGTCACCGTCCGGCAGATCGCACACCGGGCCCGCAACCATGTCGCCGCGCGGCGCCCGCGCACAGCCGTTTCCCAGGCCGAGAACCGCGCAGCCCTGCTGGCGTTCCAACGCGCGGTCGAAACCGGCGACCTGCAGGGCCTGCTCGACCAACTCGCCCCGGACGTCGTCTTCCTGAGCGATGGCGGCGGAGTCGTCCAGGCCGCGCTGGATCCCGTCGTCGGCGCCGATCCGGTCGCAGCCCTGCTGGCGGCGGGGCTGGGCAGGATCGCAGGCACCGCAGCGGTGCAGCCGGCGCTGGTCAATGGCCACCCGGCACTGATCATGCGGATCGGCGGTCAGGTCGAGGGCGTCCTGGCGCTGCGGACCGAGGACGGCTTGATCACGGGGCTGTACTTCGTGCGCAACCCCGACAAGTTGTCACGCCTGGAGCAGGAGAACCCCCTGCGCCGCTGAACCCGTACACCCGGGGAGCGGCCGACGGGCATGCACCGTGACCAGCGCGGATGAGGCCTTGGGCAAGGGAGGCCAAGTGGACGCGGTGTCCCGTCCCCTGGGTACGGCCCGAATGAGTGAAGTTCTTGCCCCGGAAGTGAGTCAGCCCCTGTTGACGCGAGTTGTCGACGACTCCGGCGGTAGCGTGGCGTCGCCGCGCGCCGATCACTCAGCTCCGCAACGCGAGCCCGGACGGAGCGGCGTGACACCCGCTTGTCTGATTCGCCGGAAACGCACCGTCAGCCGAACCTCGCTTCAGCGTCAACGGCTCATGCCGGGAAGGGAGATGCCAGCGATGTCCCTTGAATCACCCAATGGGCGCAAGTACGTCCCGACGGCATTCGCACGGGAGAACTCATGGGTGCTGATGTACCACTCGGTGGACACCTACGAGGAGGACCCGAACCTCCTGACGGTCAGGCCCGATCGGTTCGCCCGGCAGATAGATTGGCTGCGTCGGCGCGGGCTGCGCGGCGTCGGCATGAGCGAGTTGCTGCGCGCCCGCGCGCAGGGACGGGCCGGCTCCCTGGTGGGTCTCACGTTCGACGACGGGTACACGGACTTCACCCGACACGTCCTGCCGATCCTTGACGAGCTCGGTTTCAGTGCCACGGTGTACGTGGTGGCCGGCCTCATCGGCGGGCACAACGTCTGGGACGCAGGTGCGCCCCGCAAAGACCTGCTCACCGCCGAGCAGGTCAGGTCACTCGCCGACGCCGGGGTGGAGATCGGCTCGCACGGCTTCCACCACGTCCGCCTGCCGGGACTCGGGGACGCCGAGTTGACCACCGAGACCGCCCTCAGCCGGGAGTTGCTCGAGGAGATCACGCGTCACCCGGTGAACAGCTTCTGCTACCCGTACGGAGCGGTGGACGCCGCAGCGGTCTCAGCCGTCCGCACGGCGGGATACGACCATGCGTGCGCCATCGACCACTCCCCCCTCACCGACCGCTGGTCACTGCCCCGTTGCTACGTCGGAGACAGCGACGGCGGCTGGCGGCTCCGCGCCAAGCGAGCGCGCCACCTGATGCGGGACCATCACCTGGCAACGGCCTCCCGCCGCGGCGCCGGCGGGTTGCGGACCGGCACGGTGGATCTCCCCGTCCCCGGCTACAAGCCCCTCAGCGAGGGACCGTCCCCGGCCCGGAGCACGGCCGCCAGGAGCCCTGCATGACGCACCTGCCCTCAGCATCCGACGCGCCCACGCCCCCACTCATCCCGTCCGAGCAGCTGACGCGTTGCACACAAGCGTCAGCCGGAACGGCGAGGCTCGAGGAGGCCACCGCTGCGGCCGCCACGTCCGCGACCGGCCGTTCGTCCTCGCCGGCCGACCCGCAGGAGTGGTCGGTCTCCTTCTGCCGGGACGGCGAGGCCCTGACCGCCCTGGCCGGGGAGTGGGACAGCCTGGTGGACCGCTGCTCCGCGGCCACCCCGTTCCAGTGCCACGCCTGGCTCGACTCGTGGTGGCAGACCTACGGCCGCGCGGGCCTGCGTCTGGTGCTGGTGCGACGCGGTGGACGGCTGGTCGGTGCGGCAGCGCTGATACTGCGGCGGTTCCCGCTGCCCGTGCTGGTCCCGGTGGGAACCGGCATCAGCGACTTCGGTGACATCCTCCTCGACGACAGCTGCGCCGACGAGGCTGCCGCCGAACTCGCCCGCACCCTGACCACCCGCCGTCCCTGGCCCCTGCTAGACCTGCGCGAGGTGCGCCCGACCGCAGCCGTCCAACGGCTCGTCACCCACTGGCCGGGCGCCTGGCAACGGCTGCCCGACTCGCTGTGCCAGCACCTGCCGGGCGTGCCCATGGAGGAACTGGTCCGACGCCTGCCCGCACACAGCGCCAAGCGCACCCGGACCAAGCTGCGCAGACTCGACTCAGCCGGAGTCGTCGTACGGGAGACCCCGCCGGAGGAGGTGCCGCGCGCCATCGCCGAGTTGCTTCGCCTGCACGAACTGCAGTGGCGTGGCCGCGGGGTGACGCCCGAACACCTGCGGGAGCGGTTCGCCAGCCACCTGGCTCGTGCCGCGACCGCAATGGCCGCTTCCGACCGCGTCGCAGTGCGGCAATACCTTCTGGACGACGAACTGATCGCCTGTCACCTCACCTTGCTCGGACCGGATTTCACCGGCCTCTACCTGTACGGAGTCCACCCGAGGGCACGAGACCGCCTCGACATCTCCGGCATGCTCATGGCCGGGTGCATGGCGCATGCCGCCCGCACCGGCCGGACCGAAGTCAGCCTGCTCCGCGGTACCGAGCCGTACAAGCAGCGATGGCGCCCTGACCAGACCCGCAACGAACGTCTGGTGCTGGGCGGCACCGTCGCCGTCACCGTGTACGGCGGCGCAGTCCGCCTGCGCGCCGCCGCACTGCGCCACGCACGAGCCCACCTGCCCTGGCTGGCGCACGTCCGCTCCCGGCTCCGCGTGCTGCGCGCGCCGAGCCGAGCCTGACCGCTGTGACACGGGCAGGCGTGACCGCGGCCGGGCCGCGGCGGGGCGCGGGCCGCGGGGCACTGGTGCCCGCCCAGCGTGCCCAGCGACCGCCAGAACCGTGCGGGACCGCACTCGTACGCGGCTCCGGGCCGAAGGCGCACACCCCATTCGCTCCAGGCCCCCGCCGCCTCCGGAGACCGTCGATGACGAACTTCCATCCGCCACGCGACCTGTCACCGTCCCCGTCGCCGTGCCCGCCCCCGTCCGGATCCGGGTCCGGGCTCGGGTCCGCCCCGGCAACCACGTCACAAGCCGCTTCCACGCCGCCGGGTGGGACGCTTGCCCGCGCCTTCGGCATCACCGCTCTCCTCAGTGTGACCGGTTCCCTGCTCGGGCTCGGCCGCGACCTGCTGATCGCCCGGTACTTCGGCGCGGGCCAGGAGACCGACGCCTTCCTGGTCGCATGGAGCGTGCCCGAAACCGCGGCACCGCTGTTGATCGACAGCGCCCTGCCCCTCCTCATGCTCCCCGCCTTCAGTACCGCACTCGCCGCACGGCGCCCGGTGGCGCCTTCCCACACCACGCCACCTGCCAGGTCCACGGCGCCGCGGGCCGCAGACCCGGTCCAGGCCATTGTCGCGGCGACTCTCCCGCAGCTGTGCCTCCTCCTGGCCCTGTTCTCCGCGGTGACCGCACTCTGTGCGCCCGCTGTGGTCACCTGGCTGGCCCCAGGCCTGCCCCATGCGGCTCTCGCCGTCAGCTGCACGCGCTCCACCGCGATGACCGTGCTGTTCTTCGGTGTCGCCGGGTACCTCTGCGCCGGGCTGCGCGCCCACCAGCATTTCACCGCCCCGGCCGCCGTCTACGCCGCCTACAACACCGGCATCCTGACCGTGGTGGCTCTGACCCACCACAGCCTGGGGATTCGCGCTGCGGCTGTGGGAGTGGCCGTCGGCAGCCTCTGCATGGTCCTGGTCGTCCTGCCGGCCTTCCACCGACGCTGCTGCCGGCTGACGGGCCCCGGCTGGCGTGCTGCCACCAACCGGTCCGGTGCGACGGTCACGCTGAGCTGGCCGACACTGCTGCCCGTGGTGGCGTTCGCCCTCACCCGCCAGTCCCAGATCTACATCGAGCGGTACCTGGGCTCCGGCCTTTCCCCGGGAACCATCTCGCACCTCAACTATGCGGAGAAGGTCGCCCAGATGCCCATGGCCATCGCGGTGATGATCAGCACGATCACCCTCCCCGTGATTGCCCGAGCGATGGCCGAAGGCGAGACCGAACGCGCACGCGAGCAGGTCGAGAAGGACCTCGTACTCGTGAGCGTGATCACGCTCGCCGCCACCGCCTTCTTGGTCGCCTGTGCCCCGCAGGTGCTGTCCCTCCTCTTCCAACACGGAGCCTTCGACGCGACCGACACCAGCGCCACCGCGGCGGTGATGCGGATCTACAGCCTCGGTCTCCTCGGCCAGGCCCTGGTCGGAGCGACGGCTCGCCCGTTCTTCTCGGCCCAGCCCATGGCCCGCTTCGCCGGCAGCACCCGCCCCACGGCTGCCGGCACGAAACTCGCCGGATGGATTCCGGTAGTGGCGATGGCATTCGGACTCGCCGTCACCGCCGCCGTCAGCTCCGTCGCGGCCCCCGTGTACGGAGCACTGGGCCTCGCCGCAGGCAATGCCGTCGGGATCTCCTTGACGGCCGTGCTGCTGCTCGGTGGTCTCAAGGTCCGGGGCATCCCGGTTCGGCTGGCCCAGGTCGCCGATCGGCTCGGCCGCCTGTGCGCCTCGACGGGCTGTGCAGGAGGCGCGGCAGCCTGCGCAGCCCGTTTCGCCGGTCCCAGCAGCCCCCTGGCCGTTGTCCTGCTCTGCGGCACCGTCACGATCGTGGTCTTCGGAGCAACTGCCTGGATGTTCGGCATCCACGAGTTCCGTGCCCTGACGTCCGCTCTTGCCAGCCGGTGGGGGAAGCGGGGCGCAGCGTAGAAGGTCCGCACCGCGCCGCCGAGTTGAGCCGCGTCTACCGGTGCACGAACGCGTCGATGGCCGGGACGAAGGCCGCCGTGTTCTGGAAGAGGAACGCGTGGCCGGCATCCGGGTAGAGCACCAGGCCGCTGTCGCGCACGGTGTCGCGCAGCAGACGGTCGTTGGCGCTCGGGTCGAGCAGGTCCTGAGCGCCGTCGGCGACAAGGGCGGGCGTGTGGATGCGCTCCAGGTGGCGTCCGGCCGGGTCCCGACCCGCCATCCACTGGCCGATCGCCGCGTCCTGGGCGGCCTTGACGGCGGGGGACGCCGCGTAGAAGTGCGGGTACTGGACGACGCCCGCAAGGTAGGCCCGGGCCGCCGCGCCCTGGTCGGGCGGGAACAGTACCGACATCACCACGGCCGGGTCGGAGCTGTCCAGGGCGGCAGCGGCGGCGGGCGGGATGGGCAGCGCCGCCCCGGTGCCGGGCTGGGTGGCCGCCAGCACCAAGTGGCTCACCTCGTTGGGGTGGCGGACTGCGAGCGCCTGGGCGACCATGCCGCCGAGCGACCAGCCCAGCACGGTCGGCCGGTGCAGGTGCAGTGCGGTGATCAGCGCACTGGTCTGGTCGGCCATGTCCGACACGCTCACCGGCGGGGTCAGTGGTGCCGTCTCGCCGACGCCCTCGTTGTCGAAGACGACGACCCGGTGGTGGGCGGCCAGCCCGTCCACGAAGCTCGGCGCCCAGCCGTCCATCGACATGCCCCGCCCCGCGATCAGCAGGATGGGGCTGCCCTCGCCCACCTCGCGGTAGCCGACGTCCCCGGAGTGGGTGTGCGCGACGAGCGTGGGCGCGCCGAGGATGCCCGAGGGTGGCGGCACGGGCGCCGCGCTCGCGGATGCCGCTGCCCCGGTGGCCGACAGCGCCACCGCCGCCACGACCGCGGCGCTCACGGCGGCCCGGATGCCACGGCTCCACGCGCCTGGGTGCCGTGCTGGCTTGTCTGACACGCCCGTTCCTCCTCCATCGAACCTGATGCGACGTCAACTCATCTTTACAGTACATCCGTCCGGTGGATTCGTTCGGGCCCCAGGGGGTCCGGGCGGCAGATCGGCCGGGTGGTCAGCAGTTGCCGGCCTCAGCGGCGTTCCGCTCGCGGGTGACCGTCCTGCGGGCCGACACCATGGAGATTGCTGTGACGGCAGCCCACAACGGCCCCATGAGGACGTGCAGGAGTCCCAGCCAGGTGACGTCGCTCCAGCAGTACAGTGCCACCTGAGCGGCCAGGCTCACGAAGCTCACGAGCGCGATCACTACCGTTGACGCCGCGTAGAAGCGGTACAGCGCCTGGTGCGAGCGCCAGCCGGATGGGCCGCCCACGACCCTGTTCGCGACCAGGCCGGCCAAGGGGCGGCCGGCCGCGAGAGACACCAGGCATGTCGCCGTCGCCACGGCCGGGACCAGCATGGGGACCAGGAAGAACCCCCGCGCCTGTCCCGTCCAGGCGGCCACGGCCGCGCACGCCGTCGCGAGCAGGGCTCCGATGACGGCGTGTCGGAGCTGCCGTCGGGCACGCAGCCGCCACGCGAGGACGAGCACGGCGGCTGCCGCTGCGGCGGCGGAGGCGGGCCGTAGACCGCCGATCCCGTTCGCGGCCAGGAACACCAGGGTGGGTGCCCCTGCCGCAGCCGCACCAGTGACCGTGGACGTCAGGCGTGGTGCCGTCATCGCGCTGGTGCGGCGGTGTCGGCGGCATCATCGGAGCGGCGTCGGCCGGTGACCTTCGAGGACGGAAGACGACCGGCCTTGGAGGTACCGGTGAGCGTGTCGCCGTCGATGGTGACGGCGAAGCTCAGGTCGAGGCGCATCGGGCGGGTGATCGACTGCTTCCAGGTCAGCCGGCCGCCGTCGAGGGTGAGGTCCTTCAAGGGCAGGCTCTCGCCCGCGCCGTGGGCGATGCCGACCAACAGCCCATCCTCGGTGCGCAGTTCGAGAACAGGTCGCACTCGCCCGATGGGCGTGACGATGGTCAGCTCCCAAACGCCTTCGATTTCAGTGGACATGAATACGGTGCCTTCTTGCTCGTGAGTGATGTGCGACGGTGCAGGACGCTCAGAAGGTGGCGGGCTCGGGCCCGTCGGGGCGCCAGGTGGTGCCGCGGCGTTCATGTGCGAACAACTCCTCCACGGCGTGGGCGATCTGTGGACCGACTTCGCGCTCCAGCAGGTACAGGCCGAGGTCGAGGCCGGAGGTGACCCCGGCGGCCGTGATCAGGTCGCCGTCGTCGACGACGCGTGCGCGGACGGCGTGGACGCCGGTCGCGTCGAGCAGGTCCACGCCCATGTGGTGGGTGGTGGCGTGGCGACCTTGGAGGAGGCCGGCCATGGCCAGGACGAGCGAGCCGCCGCAGACCGTCGCCACGGTGATCCGCTCGTCCTCCATGGCGGCCTTGAGCAGCACCGGCAGCCCGGTCTCCAGGGTGCGTGCCAGCCGGACCGGGATGGCGTCCTCCGGCGTAGCGTCGTCTTCGAGGTCCGCGGGGTCGCCGACGCGCCCGGCGGCGCCAGGGACGAGGACGACGCCGGGACGACGGGGATCGAGGGTGCCGGTGGCACGCAGCGACAGGCCACCGGCGCCGCTGACGACCTCCCGAGGGCCCTCGGCGCTGACCAACTCCACGCTGACCGCGCCCCCGGAGGCAGTGCCGCCGGCGTGGAGCACCTCGAACGGTGCGATGGCGTCAAGCGGGTCGAACCCGTCGAACAACACTATCTGGACGTGCATGTGAGTGTCTTTCGTCGGACCGGGAACCGGCGATCGCCGGCTTCGCCTCGATGCTAGGAGCCGGTGCGCACAGCAGGGGACGGGCTCGAATGACACATTCCAACGGGATCTCGCCACGAGTCCTGTGCGGCCGCTCGCATCGCTCGCGGCCGCGTGGTGGCCCCGGGTGACGCGCTCACACTGACCAGTCCGGTCTCCGGGAAGGCCACACTGCTCGGTGTCACGCGCCTCCGGGGTGCCCGCTGCTGCGGAAGGTGGCGCGGTAGTTCTGCGGTGTGGTGCCGGCGACCCGCTTGAAGCGCTCGCGGAAGGCGGTCGGGGAGCCGAAGCCGGCCTGGTCGGCGATGCGGTCGATGGTGTGGTCGGTGTTCTCCAGCAGGAACTGCGCCCGCCGCACCCGGGCCCGCAGCAACCACTGCAGCGGTGTGGTGCCGGTCTGCTCACGGAACCGGCGGCTGAAGGTTCGTTCGCTCATGCCGCTGCGCTTCGCCATGAGTTCGAGCGTCAGCTCGTCGCCGAGGTGTTCCTCCATCCAGGCGAGCACCGGTTCGAGCGCGGAACCCTGCGGGACCGGTGGCTGGGGATGGACGATGAACTGGGCCTGGCCCCCTTCGCGTTCCAGCGGGGTGACCGCCAGTCGGGCCGCGTCGGCGGCGACCGCGGAGCCGAAGTCGCGGCGGATCATGTGCAGGCACAGGTCCAACCCTGCCGAGGCACCGGCGGAGGTGAGCAGTTGCCCGTTGTCGACGTAGAGGACATCGGGGCGCACCTCGACAGCGGGGAAGAGTCGGGCCAGATCGGGGGCGGCAACCCAGTGCGTGGTCGCCGCCAGCCCGTCGAGCAGCCCGGTCAGGGCGAGGTCGAAGGCGCCGACGCAGATCGAGGCGATCCTGGTGCCGCGGGCCGCCGCCGCGCGCAACGCGTCCAGCACCTCCTCGCCCGGCGGGGGCGCGCCCTCCGCACGACCGGGAACGATCACGGTGTCGGCACCGACCAGCCCCTCCAGACCCCAGGGGGCGGCGATCACGAACCCGGCAGCCGGGATCTGCGCACGGGGCGCGCACACGCGCACCTGGTAGGGGCGGCGCCCGTCCGGCAGCCGGACCCGGGCGAACACCTCCAAGGGCGTGGACAGGTCGAAGGGGATGACCCGGTCGAGCGCCAGGACCGCGACGGTGTGCACCTGCGTCTCCTCAACTTCCGGACGGAACAATGACGATCCTTTTGGTGGATCACCTCATGCAGCTCGCACCTCTGCAAACGGCTTCGAGGGTAAGCTGAGGGAGCGTCAGGGGCTCCACCCGCGGCCTGATCGGGCACGTACGCCGGGCGTGGCAGGACCCGGAGGCGCGGCTGGGGATGCGTGCGGGGTTCATCAGCCGGCAGTGGTCGCGCCGCCGCCACCCGTACCGGCTGCCCGAGGACCACCGCGATCACCAGGCCGTCGACGGTTCTTCGGGGCGCCGCAACCCAGCGCCGAGAGGGCTCGGCCGCGGGCGAGCCCTCTCGGCGGCCACGCGTCAGAAGGGGACGATCACGCGGTAGCCGAGGTCGGCGAGGAGCGGCGCCACGGCCCAAGGCCTGTTCGAGGAGAGCGGAGAAGGATTCGTGCAGGTGCGGCCCGTGCCGGGCAGGGAAGGTACGACCGCCCTGTTGCGTCTGGAGTCGGCGGAAACCAGCGACTTCCTGGAGCTGCCCGAGGGCTGACCACCGGCGAAGACCTGCGGCCCTGGGAGCCGGTGGTGTTGCGCAACTGCCAGTAACTGGTCAAACTGGTGACGTGATGCACGCGTTTCCCTGCGGGACCCTGCCCCTCGACTTCGTCGGAACCCTGCGGGCACGGCGCAACGCCGCGCCCGCCGAGAAGCTGGCGTCCCCCCAGCAGCTCGATGCCTGGTTCGTCGAGGCCGGGATGTTCGACAGCGCGCCCGGCGCCGACGAGACCGACCTCGAGAGCGCGGTGGCTCTGCGCGAGTCGATCTACTCCCTCGTCGCCGCCCGGCTCGCCGGCCGGCCGATGCCGCCCCGGGCGATGTCCGAGGTGAACAAGCACGCGGCAGGACTCCCGGTGACGCTGTGCCTGCACGCTGACGGTGCCACCAGGACCGGGTCGGTGGCCCAAGGGCTCGCGGCGCTCGCTCGCGAGACCGTCGAGATCCTCGGTGGCGCTGACGCGGCCCTGCTCCGGGAGTGCGCACGCCCCGAGTGCACCCAGGTCTACCTGGACCGCTCGCGCGGCCACCGGCGCGAGTGGTGCGCCATGAAGACCTGCGGGAACCGGGTCAAGGCCGCCAGCTACCGGGCGCGCCGGCACAGCGCGACCCGCGCCTAGTCAGGCGGACCGGTGCCCGGCACGCCTGATGCACCGTCAAACGACTGATCCTGCCACCGGTGTGCACGGCCGCGGTGGCCTGGCTGACCCGTGCGGCGGAACTGAGCCCCGGCTCGGCGGACCGCGCCCGTCGGCTCGGGGACGCGGCGTTCGTCGCCGGGTTCACCGGACGCCTCGACCAGGCCCAGCGCCGCGCCGACACCGACGACCTGCCCGACGGAGCGGGCAGGCTCGCCGCAGTCGTGGACTTCGCCCACGGAGCCCTGTACCAGGACGGCGACGTTCGGTCGTGGCACCGCCAGGTGGCCGCGGCCATCGAAAGGAGAACCGGGCCGGCAGCGGTGCCGGTGCCGCGGGCCACCGGAGCACCGCGTGGGTCCCCTCCGGGCAGGGCTTCGAGTCCGGCTCCCGGTACCGCTGCCGCGACCGCATTCGTGGCCGCCGCGAGGCCGGGCTCGGTGCGGTCGCCGTAGACCGCCGGCAGCGGAACGCCGATAGGGGCGAGCCGCTCGAACGGCGCCGGCTGCCAGGAGCAGTGACGGATTCCCAGGTCGGCGGCCGTCTTGACGCTCTGTCATGCTTTGGCCACACTCGATTAGATCGTGGCGGAACCTCGCCGACCCCGGCACCGTGAGGCTGCCGTCGTGTGGTCGGAGCCACGCCCCCACTCCCCGATCCATCGTCCGACGTGCGTCCACCTGCCGGTGGCCGCCCGCGCACCGCGTCGCCGAACCAGGCATCCGAGCGTCACCGCCCAGTGCGGCGCAGACTCCGTACACCCCCTGCACCATCAGGACCAACCCGCAACGCCAGCCCCCACCTTGACGGAGGCACGATGCAACGCCCTGACGCACACTCCGCTGACCGTCCCGGCCGGACGCCGCGGGAACGCCGTACGCGGCCCGCGACCACCGCCCTGCTGACAGTCGTCTCGCTGGCTGCCGCCGCCCTCACCGGGCTGGCGGGTGCTGCGCAGGCGGCTCCCGAGGAGCGGCCGGCCGCCCAGGCGGCCACGCTCGACTTCGGGTGCGCCCACCCCGCGCGGGCCGACGAGGCCCGCTGCTTCGGCAAGATGGCGGCCCACCACACCGCCGACGGCCACCTCGCCCCCCTCACCAGCGGGTCCCCCACCTCGGTGGGCTACACACCGTCCGATCTGCGGTCTGCCTACAACCTGACCGGCACCTCCGGAGCCGGCCGGACCGTCGCGATCGTGGACGCTCAGGACGACCCCAATGCCGAATCCGACCTCGCCGCCTACCGCAGCGCCTACGGCCTGGCCGCCTGCACCACCGCCAACGGCTGCTTCCACAAGGTCAACCAGGCCGGCCAGGCCTCGCCGTTGCCGTCGGGCGACTACGGCTGGGCGGAGGAGATCAGCCTCGACCTCGACATGGTCTCGGCCACCTGTCCCGACTGCCACATCCTGCTGGTGGAGGCCGACTCCGCCAACACGAGTGACTTGATGACCGCCGAGGACACCGCCGCCGGCACCAGCGGTGTCGTGTCGGTGTCCAACAGCTGGGGCGGTGCCGAGGACTCGACCATCACCTCGTCGGACAGCCACTTCAACCACCCCGGCGTCGCGATCACGGCCAGTTCCGGTGACTCCGGCTACGGCGTGTCCTGGCCCGCCTCGTCGCCCGATGTCACGGCGGTCGGCGGCACCTCGCTGAGCAAGGCGTCCAACGCCCGTGGCTGGTCGGAGACCGCGTGGAGCAGCGCCGGCTCCGGATGCTCCGCCTACGAGCCCAAGCCGGCCTGGCAGCACGACGGCGGTTGCGCCAACCGCACGGTCGCCGACGTGTCCGCGGTGGCCGACCCGAACACCGGCGTGGCCGTCTACGACAGCTACAACAGCTGCGGAGGCGGCGCCTTCTGCGACTTCCTGCTCTCGCTCGGCCTCGCCCAGGGCGCCGACGGCTGGATCCAGGTGGGTGGTACCAGCGCCTCGTCCCCGATCATCGCGAGCGTCTACGCACTGGCCGGCAACACCGCCCAGACCGCGGCGGGTTCCTACCCCTACAGTCACACTTCCGCCCTGAACGACGTGACCTCCGGTAGCAACGGATCGTGCGGCGGCACGTACCTGTGCACCGCCGGCCCCGGCTACGACGGCCCCACCGGCCTCGGCACCCCCAACGGTACCGGCGCCTTCTGAGCGCCCACGCAGGGCCCGCGGGGTTGACGGACGTCCACCTCGCGGGCCCTGCGGCCGGCATCGGTCGCGGTGTGCGCTCGATTCGGCGGCGCGGTGCCGGGACAGCAATCCACTGACACTTCACCTGGAAGACTCGAGCCGGCGTGTGGAGGACTTCAAGGCCGCCGTCTCCTACCTCAACACCGTCGAGGACGTCTACCTCAACACCGTCGAGGACGTCGACGCCGACCGGATCGGACTGCTCGGCGTCTGCGCCTCCAGGGGGTACTCGCTGAGCGCGGCAGGCGGAGACCACCGCGTGAAGGCCGTTGCCACCGTGTGAGGACCATGTCTGCTCAGGAGTGGGGTTCCACCCCGTGGGGCGATTGCGATCTCTTGCCGACGGATGTTTCGTCGGACGGGGCGAGCCGGCGGCGTGGTCGCTGCGGTTCGGGGCTGCGGTTGAGCGGCCCGGCGGTGATGCTCGCTGCCATGACGTGGCCGATGGCCAGCACTGCGAGGGTGACCTGCAGGGCCTGCCCGCTGGGTGCGGCCGGCCGCCGGCCGAGCCGGGGAGGGATTCTTCCCAGGGGATCGGCGGTGACCTGCACCGTGCTGCCGACGCGTGGCTCGCCATCGACGTCGAATGACCTGCCGTCGTTCATCCGGACATGGACCCCGTCTTGAGTGGGAGCGCCACTGTCGCTGGTATGGGTCCGGATCCCGGTTACCACGCCCGTGGACGTCACCCCGCGGTCGTGCAGGATCTGCTGTTCGACGTCCCGTTGGCCGAGGATGCCGGCGGTGAACGAGCCGACGAGGACGACGGCGACGCCGGCGCAGCAGACCACCGCCCGCGGCGTGCTGGTCCGGCCCATCCAGCGGTGCCTGACGTACAGGAACGCCTGTACGGGCACCCAGATGTAGAACAGCGGAACCGCGATCATGAGCAGGAGGACCAGACCGTGGTCGTTGTCACCCCACGCGTCCCCATCGAGCCTCACCAACAGCAGCGAGATCCCGAACGGAACGGCTGCCACCAGCACGCACCAGACCGACCACAGCAGCGCCCACGCCGCCCTGCGCATCATGTGACCCCCCATCCCGCCAGCGTGAGCCGACACCGGGGACATCCGCAAGAGCCCGGCCGCCCGCAGTTCGTGGCGTGTCATCGCCCGGGCCGCTGGGGCGCGCGGGTCTCCTTCGCCCAGGCACGGGCCGGGGCGACGGTGTCGAGCGACCGGAGCCCCTGATCGGAGCACGGCTACAGGCCGGCCCAGCGGCCGCTCTCGTCCCCCTCCTGGCCCTCAGGACTGGGACGGACCCGCCGCCGCAGCCCGGCCCGACGGCGGCGGGTCCGTCGAGCGCGGCATCCGCTATCATCTGCTCCGCCGACGAGGAGTCAGGAGCTGACAGTGCGGAGAGCGGCGCTCGCCGGATTCGTCGGGCTGGTCGTGTGCGTGGCGACGGCCTGCGGGCCGAACACGGATGCCTATGTGGCCCTGCAGAACGCGATGAAGGCGCACATCACCAATCAGGACCACCGCCCGGTGGCGTCGGTGGCGTGCACTCCGCACGTCCACGACACCGCGCGGGAGGAGACGGCCCGGCTCCGCTGCCTGGTGGTCTTCAAGGACGGGACCTCGTACACCGCCGGGGCGACCATCCAGAACCAGAACTCCGGCGGTACTCACAATCGGCCTGACGCGTACAGCTGGGACGCCCCACCCGGCAGTTGAGGTCGGCGCCGGTCGGCAACGGTCGGCGACGGGCGGGCGTCGGTCGGCTGGGGAGCAGGGACGTCAACGGTCGAGGGCGTCCGGTGACCACGGAGGCGGGTGGGGGCGCTCGGGCCGTGTCGGTCAGCAGCCGGGTGGCGCCGGGTCCGGCATCCGGCGTCTGGTTCTGCTCACCTGGCGGCCCGGCACCGGCGGCCGTGGTGCCGGCGCGGCCGGCGGTTTGGAGCGACCGCGCGCCGCATGCAGCACGGCCTGGGCGCGGACCCGCAGTCGGTGCTCGGTCTTGTGGCCACAGGCGGTCTTCTTCAACCGTGCCCGTTCGGCGGCGGTAGGCGCCATCGGGCAGGCGGGCATCGCAGGCAGGCCGATCAGCAGAAGTGGATGTCGGGTAACCCGAAGGAGCCGCCGTCACCGCGAAGATCGACGGCGTGGCGGGCAAGGACGGTGTGGTGGCTCGCCGGAATGGCTGCCCGGAATGCGGGGATACGAGAGGCCTGTGGCACCAGGCCCGCGGGCCGGCGCCGCCTTTCACCGTCCGACCGACGAGCAGAAGGAGCGAGGAAATGGGACACGGCGGCAACGTGATCAACGAGCTGATGACGGACCACCGGGAGGTGGCGGAGATGTTCGCCCGGATCCGGGCGCTGCCAGCCGGCGACGAACGGCGCCGTGAGGTGGCCGACCAGTTCACCATCGAGCTGGTCCGCCACTCGGTCGCCGAGGAGCAGTACCTGTACCCGGCGGTGCGGGAGCACGTCCCGGGGGGCGAGGCCCTGGCCGACAAGGAGGTCGCCGACCACGCGGCCGTCGAGAAGCTCCTCAAGGACCTGGAGGAGGTGGACTGCGGCGACGCGCGGTTCTCCGTCCTGGTCGACCGGATCGTCTCCGAGGTCGAGGCCCACGTCCGGGACGAGGAGGAGAACCTCTTCCCGGCGCTGATCGGGGCCTGCCCGCCGGAGAAGCTCGACGAGCTCGGCGAGCAGGTCCGCAGGGCCAAGAAGCTCGCGCCCACCCGACCCCATCCCGATGCCCCGGACAGCAAGCTCCTCGCGGCGGGTACGGGTCTGGTCGACCGGGCCCGCGACCTCGTCACCGGTCGTGGCAGGCATTCCTGATCCCAGTGCCGGCGCCGCCGCCCGGGTCGCCGAAGCAGCCCGGGCGACGGAAGCGGCCGCCCCGGCCCAGCGGTTGACTTGATCCCCCGGTGGAGCAGCACAGCCGTGCTGCTCCACCGGGGGATCGGCCTGGCAACGCCGAAATCAGCTTGCGCCAATGGTGTTGACCTGCCGTCAGGTTGGAGCCGACCGGCTCGCCCGGCGCACGCGTCGCGCAACGCACCTGTCACCTGGCGCACTTGTCACCTGGCGCACCTGTCGTCCAGGGCGCTCGACCGTCCAGACGCTTGTCCACCCCGACGCGAAGGGCGCTCGCGTCTGCCGCTCGCGTCTGCGGTGAGACGGGCCTGCTGCACGGTGGCGAGACCTGCCGACCCGGCCTCGCCGCCGTGCAGCAAGCCCGATGACCCGGGCCGGGCACGGCTTGGATCGGCGAGTCGACGGCCGTTCCGCCGCGCCTCGCACGGCCGGCCCCGGTCCCCGCGCTCGACGGGCGGGAACCGGGGCCGGGCCATCCACGTCTCAGAGTCAGTCGTAGGAGATCGTCTCCAGGAGGTCGCCGACCTTGGCGTCGGGCAGCGCGCGGGCGACATCCGCGAGCGCGACGACGCCGACCAGGCGGTGGCCGTCGATGACCGGGAGGCGGCGCACTCGGTGGGATCCCATGGTGCGCAGGATCTCGTTCGCGTCGTCGTCCGCACCGATCGTGACGACCTCACCCTGGGCGAGCTCACCGGCGGTCACCCGACCGGGGTCCTTGCCGGCGCCGAGCACCTTGACGACGATGTCCCGGTCGGTCAGGACGCCCTTGAGCCTGTCGTCGGTCCCGCAGATCGGCAGCGCGCCGACGCCGAGTTCCGTCATCTTCTTCGCGGCCTCCAGGACGGACTCACGCTCGCCGACGCACTCGGCGCCCTCGGTCATGATCTCGCGCGCGATGGTCATCCTCTCTTCTCCTCACTCGTGGGTGTATGGGTTGCTTCGGACCCGGGTCCGCCTGCCCAGCCGCCCGGAAGCCATGCCTCACCAGCCGGAACAGGGTGAGACGACGGTGCGCACACGGGTTTCGCCGTGCTGGGCGCCGCGGGCCGGGGCAGACCGGCTCGTCGGGGGCCGTGCACCGGCGTCCGACCGGCTTGCCGGGGGCGGCCGGGGATGTCCCACCCGCCGGCCCGATGGGCTGCCCACCGTCGCCCGAGGGCCCCGGCTCCCATCGGGCTCCACGGCGTCCAGGGGCCTGCCGAGCGCCTCGGACGGGGCCGCTCAGTGGGCGGGGCGGGGCCGACGGGCTCGCCCCAGCGCCGACCCTTCGCGCCTGCCGCGGTCCCGGACCGTCCGGGCCGCCCAAGGCCCCTCGATCGGGCCGGCGCTGACCGGGGCAGTCCGCGGTCCACTGCCCGGTCGACGCACCCGCCCCCCGTACAGTCGGTCGGGGCGATCGCACTGAACGCGGAACCGCCCTTCGGTAACGATCTGCGCATCGGTGTGCATGCAACGCCGCATCCGGGACAGCAGCGTTGACATCCCAGTCGTTCAGTGAAGGAGATGACAGTTCCATGGCTGCTCTGCTACTGGTTCTGCTGCTCGCCGTCGTGCTCTTTGGTTTGGGTTTCGCGGCAAAGGTGCTGTGGTGGGTGGCGCTCGTCGTCCTCGCGGTGTGGCTCATCGGATTCATCGCCCGTGCCGCGGACGGTGCCGGCGGCCGGAGGCGCTGGTACCGGTGGTGATCCGGGAGCCGGCGGGCGGTGCCGCTCTCCTGGCTGCCCACCTGGTGGTAGCCGCCGGGTCGGGTGTCCCGCGGCCGGCCCGTGGCCCGGCGTCCCGGCCGACTGTTGAGCGAGCAGCCGGTACCTGGTGCTCCATCCAGCAGGAGCCACGTCCCTGACGGCACAGCAGGTCAGGAGAGGCGGCCGGGCGTCCGCCCCCGCTCCCGGGATCGGGGCCGGACGCACGCCGGGCAGCACCTCATGGCCGGCTCACCCGGCAGGGGGCCCACCGCGCGAGGCCGAAGGGCGGGGAGGCGGAGGAAGCGGGCAGCTGGCCCGAGCCTTCGCGGGGTGAGCCGGGCGCCAGAGCGAACCGCGGTG
>NZ_JAJJPA010000063.1 GCF_020907985.1 Kitasatospora humi
CGGCTACCGCGTCGCCGTCTACCACCACCTCATACCCGGGCTCGGCGCGCACCGGTTGGAGAAGCTCGAGCCCGAGCACCTCGAACGCTTCTACCGGAAGATGCAGGACGCCGGAAGCGCCGCCGGCACCGCCCACCAGGTCCACCGCACGGTCCGGACCGCGCTGAACGAAGCGGTGCGCCGGAAGCACATCACCGAGAACCCGGCGACGATCGCCAAGGCACCGGTGCTGGACGAGGAGGAGGTCGAGCCTTACTCGATAGAGGAGGTCCAGCAGCTCCTGGCCGAGGCGGCCAAGGTCCGCAACACCGCCCGCTGGGTCATCGCCCTCGCGCTGGGACTCCGTCAGGGCGAGGTGCTCGGCCTGCAGTGGGAGGACGTCGACTTCGTGGCCGGCGTCATCCGAGTGCGGCGCGGTCGACTGCGGCCCCGTTACGAGCATGGCTGCGGCGACCGCTGTGGCCGCAAGCCCGGGTACTGCCCGAAGAAGATCCAGACGCGGCGCGAGACCAAGTCCACCAAGTCGAAGGCGGGCAAGCGGCCCATCGGTGTGCCGGAGCAACTGATGAACCTCCTGCTCCAGCACAAGGCCACCCAGGAGCGCGAGCGCCTGCGGGCCCGCGACCTGTGGGTCGACAAGGGCTACGTCTTCACCTCGGAAGTCGGCGAGCCACTCAACCCCAACACCGACTACCACCGATGGAAGGACCTGCTGAAGGCTGCTCAGGTCCGCGACGGTCGCCTTCACGACGCCCGGCACACTGCCGCCACGGTGCTGCTGATCCTGGGCGTTACGGACGCCGTGGTCGACGCCATCATGGGCTGGGAGCCCGGCAAGTCTGCCCGGATGCGCCGGCGTTACCAGCACATGACCAGCCCTGTGCTGCAGCAGACCGCGGCAAAGGTCGACAGTCTGCTCTGGCCTGCCCCGCAGAGCGAGGGCGGGGGAGGCGGCGTCGTTCTGGTGTCTTCGCTAGTGCGGGCTGGCGACCCGGTGGTGCCTTCCACTGCTGAGGCGGTGTCGGAGGTCGCAGCGGACCAGTCGGTGGTGTTCGTCGCGCGACTGGATGGCCGCTGCATCGCCTTCGCCCATCGCGTGCACGCCCAGACCGTAGTCGAGCAGTGGGGCTCCGAACAGCCGGGCCGCACGGCCGAGGTGGAGGAGTGGGACTGGCCGAGGTGGGAGAACGAGGGCCCGGACGGCTCGAACTTGGTGCGCGACCGGCTCCCCGACAGGCGTCTGGTCTTCCACGCCTTCGCGGTGTACCGCCCCGGCGGTGAGCGCCTCGACCTGGCGATGCCCGAGCAGTGGGCCGTCACCGCGTGGGACTTCGAGACCGACCTCTATACCGACCGGCCCATCTCCTGGCGCACCACTCGCCGGCCTGGAGCCGACCAGTTGGTGGAAGCCCAGGTGCGTGGCACGGACAGGGACGCAGTCGCCGAGGCGTACGTTCAAGCCCAGGCTCAGGCAGCAGATCGGGCCATGAATCCCGGAAAGTACGGCGATACCAGCGATTGGTAGAAGCGGAGGCCACGCTTAGTGAAGACGCTCAGCCTCGGGCTCAGAGCAACGGTCCGAGGCTGAGCGCCGTCGACACGGGTATTCATACTCCCCATGCGGAGAAGGCAGCCCAGTGGAACGGTGAGGCGAAGGGGCGCACCTCCTGCCCACGGCTCGTCGCCGTGCGAGGCACATGCCGGTGGAGCAGGGCTGCCAGATGAGGGTGAGAGCTGGCGTACTGCGCAAGATCGTCCCAGGTCAGTCGGCGTAGCCAGGCACGGGAGCCGCGCAGCGCGGCTACCGGCGGGAGACTGTCTACGCTGCGAGCGGGGAAGAGTAGTTCGTAGAAGTGGGTCATCAGCACGGCTGTCGCCAGATCGTCTACCTGCCACAGGCTGGTCACTGCGCAGGCCGCTCCTGCCTGGAGGAAGCCTGCCGGGAGTCCGAGAAACTCGTCGGGTGTCTCGTCAATCGCATAGTGGCCCGACTGGCACGCGCTAGCCACTGTTAGCCTGCAGTCCGGTAGTTGATGTCGAGTCAACGTCTCGATGTCCAGGCGGCCGTCGGCCAGCAGGAGAGAGCCGCCCTGACTTCCGAGGCCGGCACCCCCGTGGCAGCCCAAGTGCAGGTAGGAAGCCTCAGTGAGGTGGTCGAGCATCCAACTCACGGTGGCCTCGCGCCCGACAGTACAGCGGGCTTCCCCGAACGGCTGGAACATCGTGAGGATTTCGGCGACCTCGCTTCGACTCCCAGGGAGCGAGCCGTCGGGGTCGGCGACTGCCACCAAACGTGGTGCTTCCCTCGGCAGTTGCGCAGCTCTGGCTTTGGAGGATGCATAGACCACCGCCGATGGCGAGAATGACAAGGTGCCGATGTCGTCGAGCACTTCATCCGATTCAGCCCCGAGCGGCGCAGCGTGGAGGGGGACCAAGCCCAACAGACCGGTCGGGATGACGACGGCCTCATGCTGTGGGTCGTTCAGCAGGAGCTCTGCGATCGGCCGTACGAGCGGTTCGAGGAGATCGAGGTGGCTCAAGGCCGACATGATCTGAGTTCGGCGCCGGAGACTTGAGGCCGCCTGTGCCAGGAGAAGTCCCCCAGCGCCCGTAGCTTCTGGGGCGAGCCAGTCGACCAACAAGAAGCGGGTGATCGTCACACTGCTGACCTCAGGGACAGGAATGGCCCGCACGGTTGGTAGCACATCCGGCGTCTGATCGGCTGGTGAGCGGGAAAGGACGAGGACATAGCTGCCCCAGGGGGCATTCACCAAGTAGGCGAGCGGAATCCCACCGGCGGCTCGGGCAATGTCTAGCAGTTCGGTTGTGCGCAAGAAGCGCTCGAAGCCCGGAATCGCCCGGATCTCGTCGATTACTGTGCGCAGTCCGCGCTCGGCTGTTGCCTGCTCGATTGCTCCAGGGGCGAGCCCACCTGGGTTCGCTGCGGACGGCTCTGCCACCGAGGTCCTGTATTGAGTCTGCGCCAGTCGGTAACGGCGGGCAATGCCGGCATCGATTTGCTCGAGCGCTTCCAGCTCTGCTGATCCACGTCCGACCAGGACAGAGAGTTGGCGGGCCAGTCCGCGCTCGATTGCCTCGACCGCGTGTTCCGGGCGCCCGGCACGGGCCAGCAAGAAGGCAGCCCATCGTGCGAGCCGGGGCGACCTGGCGAGCACGCTGCGCCGGCCCGCGACGGTGACCTGGGCATCGTAGAGAGCGTCCAAGGCAGTGAGCATGTCGAAGGCAACGTCGGCTGCCTCAGTCCAGCGTTCCGCTGAGGCATAGGCGTCAAGGAGCTCTCCTCCGATGCCAAGGTGCAGGGCAGGCGATACCAGTGGTGGTGCGGCTGCCAGCGCCTCTCGGCGTAGCCGAATGCCCTCGGCGCGGTGCGGGGCGTCGAGGTGGTCGCTCGCCCGGGCCAGCAGCCACATAACGCGGCTGGCGTTGAGAAGGCCGGGGCGTGTTGTGGTCAGCCTAAGGGCCGCTGTCGCTGCTTCTCTGGCACCGGCAGCGTCCGCAGGATCGCGGGACAGCAACAGGTCAGCCAGATTGCACTGCAGTTGTGACCACAGCAGAGGGTCATCGTCGGAGCTGAGCTGCTGCAGACCCTCCCGATAGTGCCGCTCCGCCTCTTGCAGGTCCTCGGGCTCAGCACGGCGGCGTAGCAGCAAGCCGAGGTTGAGCATGGAGTAGGCCCAATCGACTGTGTTGCGTTCAGGCGACCGCTCCTCCAGACCGGCCCTGATGTGGTCGATGCCCAGGCTGATAGCTGCAGGCCCGCCGCCCGGTCGCTCTGACAGAAGCAGCCCGTAATTGGTCTGTAGCTGTGCCCAAATTTCTGGGCGGGCGGAGCGGTCCAGCACCCTAATGGCGCGCGCCATCGGTTCGCGGGCCGCCTCCCAGACCTCCAGTCGATCCCCGTCGGCGCGGAGATGGTGTGCGCCGGCGAGATTGTTGGCCACCTCCACCCACCGCGGACTGCCCTCGGGTAGGCGACCGAGCGCTTGATCGAGAAGGCGGATCGCTTCGGCCAGATCGGCATCGAGACCAGAGCGAACTGCGGTCAGCAGGTGTATGCCAAGCTGGATAGCAAGATCGGTTTCCAGGTCCTCCTCGCCAAGTTGTGCGGCGAGTGCCAGAGCCTCGCGGACGAGCGGGATGCCTTCCGGGCCGTGGACGTTCCGTGCTCTGTGGTGCAACTCGAACAGGCGGGCCCGTAGATCGCCACCAAGGTGGTTCAGGGATTCGAAGTAGCGCTGGAATGCGATGCTTCGGGGCGTCTGGTTGTCGCACAAGTCGTCCAAGAGTTGCTGGCGCATGCGCAGGAGCGGTTCGAGCTTGGTGCCAGCCACGTCACGCAGCTCCGCGCGTCCGGCATCACGGACCTGGGTACTGTCGGTCAGCTCTGGGTGCGTACTGACTAGCTCCGCAAGCTCGTTCGGAAGGCTCTTGAGTACTGCTCCGAGTAGCTCCCGTACCGGAGCGTCGCCCCGGTCATTTGCAAGGAGTTCGAGGAAGACGCCGTAGTTGGCGGCGGTTGGGGGCTCCTCAGAGAGTAGCTGTTCGTATGCGGCCCTCGGGTTCTCAAGATCCCGATCAAGGTCGCGCGTCAGGACGATCGGAAGCAGCCTGCGAGGTAGCAAAATAACTCTGCTGCCGCCGAAGGGGCTGTCTTCGAAAGCCCCGACTCGCTGCGCTTCCGCAAGCAGCGGCGCAGCGGACTCCGGCGGATCGCACTCGATCTCTGCGTCGGACGACGCGAGCAGTAGCGGGGCTGTCACACCTGGGCGGAGGAGAAGTAGCGGTGCATCAATGTGCGCTCTGCTTCCACAGAATGGGCAGTCCACCCAGGACAAACCTGGGCTTGGGGCTGACAGGACGTCATTACGCTCACGAGCGTCGAGGATGCGCCACGCCGGGGCCTGGCACTCCTGGCCGCATTCCTCACAGCGCCACCTGTAGGGCACTCTTGTCGAAACCATCACACGGAATTCCAGCCGTGATGGGCGGGCTACTGGCCGCCGGTGATCCGCGATAGAAGTGCTGTCAACAGCTTGCCAACAGTAGAGTCACGGGCTGCCCGCTTATGGATGGTGAGGCTCCACTTGCCACGAGGGTCGCGCTTCACGACGACCTCGGTCTGGAGCAGCGCGATGGCCAGCGTGGTTACCGAGAGCGTGATTGGGTCGATACGGTCTGTCGGCGACTGCGCGTACTCGACCGCCTCGCTGACCGTGCTCGCCAGATCGGCATGCAGAGCCGAAGCACATTCCAGTGCAGTGCGTGCCAACTCTCCTTCGGTAACCACCTCACCTGGTTGTAGATACGCGTTCAGGTCCACGGCGTCCACGGCGTTCCGCAACTCGGTGCCTTGTGGAAGCTGCTCGGCGACGGGGAGCAGTCCGCGGTCCTCCACCACCGCCGCTAGTGCCCGGATGGCGTCGTTGTCGGAGAGCATGCGGATCCGCTGAGCGAGATCACCTTGAGTTGGCATGCTCCAATTCTGACGCTTCTGCTGAAGATCATGCGGCTGAAGACGCGAGTTGTCAGCCTCATGGGTGTGGGGTAGTGCTTCCAGAGCAGAGCCCGCTTGGCGCCATCGAAGCCCATGCGGCGCCGGAGCTCTGTGCGTTTTTCGTCCTGATTCGCGCAGCGGTGTCGCTTCGGTGGTCATTGCCCTCTCCGTACCTCACCCCGCAGGGGCAAGGTCGCACGATGCGGTTGCTACGTGGTGTCGCCGCTCATGCCGGAGCCTGTCGCAGGGATGCCACTTGGTGCGTCAGCTGACCCAGATGCCCTCGGGTGAGATCCGGCGTGCGAGGCGCCGGCCGGCGGCACTGACGGGGGTCGACCACGACACATCGGTGGTCTGGCACCCGGAGTCGTCGGCGAGGGTCTGTACGAGCGTCGCGCCAACGCCCTTTCGGCGGTAGGAGTCTGCGACCCAGATCAGGTCGATGCACGGACGTAGGGTGTCGTCCTGATCGCCGTACTCCGACTCGTCGAGTAGGTCCCAACGGACATGCTCCCGGACGTCGTGGGTCGCAAGGTAGCCGATGACGTATCCGTTGGCCTGCAGCAGGTATGCGCGCATGTTGCCCGGGGTCTGCTCTGGCTCGCCAAGGTGGGACCACGAGTTGACGTCGTAGTGGTTCTCCCTCTGCGGCATCCGCCCCACTTGGTACGCCAGCTTCCGCCAGGCGATCGGCGACTCGGTCGTCACCACCGCCAGGTCGCTCCACCACTCCAAGTTCTTGGGTGCCCGAACGCCGATTGCCCACATCGCATGATGGGCGGCGTGTTCATCCCCGCCGTCCTCAGGAGCTCGCAGGGTCATTCCGCAGGGGCATTTGCCGCCACTCGGCGCCTGGACATGCCGGAATTGGACAGGGGCCGCGCGGTAACTGAGGTTCTGTCCTCTGCCACCCACCCACGGCCGCTCAGGCGCGTCCTCCGGTTCAACGTACCCGGTCCATCGGTCCACCCAGCTGGGGTACTGCTCGGGCAACAGCTCCCGCTTCTGCTTTTCGGCGAGCGGCAGCGTCGGGCGAATCCAGACACTTCCCAGGGTTGCTCGGCCGTTGAGGCGTACTCCGTGCCGCTTGGCCTTGCCGCG
The DNA here is from genome assembly GCF_020907985.1 of Kitasatospora humi. Classification (GTDB taxonomy): domain Bacteria; phylum Actinomycetota; class Actinomycetes; order Streptomycetales; family Streptomycetaceae; genus Kitasatospora; species Kitasatospora humi. The sequence continues at coordinate 6,617 of NZ_JAJJPA010000063.1, forward strand.
TAGGAACCGCAGAAACACGCCAGGTGGTGTGAAAAAGTCGACCCCGCGGACCAACTCCCGCTCGCCGGGGGCGAGCCAGTCCTCGACGGGAAGTGCCAGTTGGTCGGCGAGGGCGTGAAGTCCGCTGTAGTCGTGCCTGAGCTCGGCACCGCACAGCGCCTCGACAGCCGCTCCGACATGAGCGAACGGAACAGTCAGGCTGACCCAGCTTGGTCCGCTGCCCCAAGAGAGCATGCCCAGGTACCCGTCGTACCGGAGTCGATCGACAGACGTGTTCTGCGCCCTCATCACGGCCTCCGTGTAGGCGGCGGGCAGTTCTGGGGAGTCTCCCCGCCGGGTCGAGGCATCGACGTACCCGTCGCGGTCGAGCTCGACCGTGACGTACCAACGGTGGGCCCGGACATTGATCTTCCGAGAGCTGGGGGCGTGTCGATCGGGGTCGAGGTAGATCGTTCGCTCAGTCATGCGTTCTGCTCCTCAGCAGGCGCTCCCGCTGTCTGCTGCTTGGGGTACGGTCTGCCGCTCTCGTCCGTGATCGTGGCGTGTGAAGCCGGCTGGACCTCGACTCGGAGCATGGGCCACGGCGTGGCCTCTTGAGCAGAGTCATTCGTCAGGAGCATGTGGCGTACGAAGGCGCCCACTAGGAAGTTGTGCTCGGCGAGCTTGCTCAGGTACCTCTGCAACTCCTTCTCGGCCTCGCGATTCTCACGCACACTGTGCAGATCGGAAGCGATGTCGCAGTAGTCCTGCACTAGGTCCAGGAACTCCAGGATGAGGTCTTCATCTTGTTCAGGGAGGTGATCCGGCAGCGCATATTCGAAGGTCATGCTGGGCTTGATCATGTTCCATAGCGGGTTCCCGCGCGTGATCAGCTTGAGGATCCGAGGTTGCGGGTAAGCCGGGTCGGGCACCAACCTCAGCCGGCCTGGCGTTGCCTCGCCGAGCGAGCGCGTCCATGCGGCATGCTGGGCCTTGATCTCGCGCAGTCGATCCACCGTGAAGTAGCCAGGCTGGTCATCGATCTGCTTGTGATGCTTGCTGCACAGCAGGACCAGGTTCGTATGGCTGTCGATGGATGCGTCGTCCAGCAAGCCGGCCCTCGGCCCGCCCTTCGAGCGGGCGACTATGTGGGCCTCCTCGCCGAAGACCGAGGGGTCGTCGCAGTCAGTCCCGGGTGTCACCACCTGCACCCGGCAGATCGCGCACCTGCCGCCTGCCTCACACCAGATGATCTTGCGGGTCTTTTCGGACACGGCCATGGATTGCACCCTGCCAGAGGAGCGGTGCCCAGCGGGCGCGAATGCGATGGCTCGGCCAGAGAGGCCGTCAGCCGGATGCGGTCGTGCACCCGCCTCATCCGGTGGATCCCGGCAACTGCAACCAAAACTGCAACCACGAGACGACGAAGGCCCGGACCGCTGAGCGGTCCGGGCCTTCGTTTGCCCTGGCGGGCAGGTGCGGAGGATACGAGATTCGAACTCGTGAGGGGTTGCCCCCAACACGCTTTCCAATTCTCCCGAACGCTGTCCTTCGGGGTTCGCACCCGTCCCGACCTGCGGCGGAGCGAACCGCTGAGCGACGGCCGAACCCGGCTGGACGGGGGTGAATGAGACCAAAACTGAGACCACGCGTCGTCGACTTGGCTGGTCCGGTGGCGGTCTCGGAGTCGGCGCCGTCAACCCCAGAAGCCCTGGTGGGAGAGCATCTCGACCAGGTGCGACATGCCGTGCTCTTCCATGTACTTCCGCATGACTGCCCGCGGGGGCCAGTTCCACATGAACGGGTTCGGGCACGCGCCTCGGTAGAGGCCGCCTCCCGGGCCGTTGTAGAGACCTCCCCCTGGGCCTGAGTAGAGGCCGCCGCCGACGCCCGTGTACAAGCCGCCACCGATGCCCGCGTACATCCCACCGCCGACGCCGGAGTAAAGGCCGCCACCTACGCCTGTGTAGGCACCGCCACCCACTCCCGTGTAGGCGCCTCCGCCCATTCCCGTGTAAGCGCCGCCGCCAACGCCGGTGTATGCCCCGCCATTAACGCCGGTGTAGAGGCCGCCGCCTATGCCTGAATACAAGTCTCTGACCCACATGTCGAAAGTGTGACATGTGTCACTGACATATGTGCCTGCTCGGGTGCGCTCAGCGCTTAGCGCGTTCGACGCGGCCAGCGCCATGTCGCTGATTAGTACGCCCAGGTCGAGCCCGTGCCTCGGTACTCCTCGACCGGGATCGGGTGGATGTCGGGGTGCATGCGGTCGGTGTAGAGCAGGCCGTCGAGGTGGTCGATCTCGTGGGCGATGAGGCGGGCCAAGCCGAATTCGTAGGTGACCGTGGTGATGGTGCCGTCGAGGCTTGTCGCGGTGACGCTAACGCGGAGGGGACGGGGGACCAGGCCGCGGACGTCGAAGAAGCTGAGGCATCCCTCGTACTTATCGTCGGTCTCGTCGGAAACGGCCGTGATCGTCGGGTTGAGCAGGATGATCGGCTCGGCGCCGGCGTTCGGGGGAAGGACGAGGGCGGCAGTGCGGGGGATGCCGATCTGCGGGGCGGCGAGGCCCATGCCCTTGGCGAAGGAGTGGACGCGGCCGATGCGATCGACGGCGGCGAACAGCTCGTCGATCACGGTCTGGGCGGCGGCGCGTTCGGCCGGGAGACCGAAGGGTTCGGCGGGCTGGCTGAGGATGGGGATGCCCTGTTGGACGACGCCGAGGGACTGCATCTGCTGGCTGGGCCGCGCCTCGGTCACTTGATCTCCTTGGTTTGCTGCGGGTCCTTGGCGGTGGTGGTCCAAGCGCCGACCATTGTCGGCTCGGGCCGAAGCTTGATCCCGGTTGCGGTCTCGACCTGCGCCGAGAGTTCGGTGAGGGCCTCGGCGAAGCCCGTCGCGGTCGCCCCGTCGTGGGCGGTGAGGGTGAGGGTGCGACGTTCCGAGCAGCGGATGCCGTCTGCGATCTTGTAGCCGGGGCGGTAACCGGTGTGCTCCAGCAGCCAGCCTGCGCTGGCCCGCAGCTGCCCGTCGCTGTCGGTGTGGACCGGACAACCGTCAGCCGACCAACGGGCGGCCTGCGCGGCGGTGACGGGCGGATTGAGGAAGACCGATCCGGCCTGGCGGGCGTCGGGGCCGTGGGGGTCGAGGAGGAGTCCGCGGCGGTGACGGTTGGCGAGGACGGCGGCGGTCACCTCGGCGACGGGCGGTCGGGCGCCGACAGGAACGCCGAGTTCGTCGGCGAGTGGCTGGTAGGTGATCGGGGCGGCCGGTGAGCGGGTGAGGTGGAACGTCGTGGTGAGGATGGTCCAGCGGCCGGGGTCGTTCTTGAAGCGGCTGTCGCGGTGGCGGAGGCGGCATGCCGGGGCGGGCAGGGTCCGCAGGCGGCCCATGTCCCAGTCCCAGGCGGTGAGGTGGTCGAGGGTGTCGGAGACCTGCTGGCCGTAGGCTCCGGCGTTCTGGACGGGGGCGGCGCCGACAGTGCCGGGTATGCCAGCGAGGCACTCGATTCCGGCGAGGTGTTCGGTTGCGGCCCACTGGACGAGGTCGGCGAGCGGGTGGCCGGCCTGGACGGTCGCGGCCACCGTGTCGTTGTCCACGCGCTTCACGGTGATGCCCCGGGTGTTCATCACGGCGACGGTGCCCTCGTGGCCGGTGTCGGAGGCTATGACGTTGCTGCCGTGGCCGAGGGTGAGGGGCGCGTCCTCCTGCCGGTCGCCGATTGTGCGGACCAGTTCGAACCAGTCGTCGGGGTCGGCGACCTGCAGGACGGCGCTGGCCGGGCCGCCGAGCCGCAGGGTGGTGAGGGACGCGAGCGTGGTGCTGGGCACGGGTGGCCCTCCTAGGGTTCGTCGGTGATCGCCTTCAGGGCGAGGGTCCGCAGCGGGGCGAGGCGGGTGCGGTTGTCCTGGTGGTGGTAGACGGCGTTGGTGCAGATGGCCAGGTAGCGGCCGGTGGCCGGGGCGAGGTAGAGGCTCGTGCCGGTGAAGCCGTGGTGGTAGGCGACCCGGCCCTCGTCGGCGAGGATCCAGGCCAGGCCACGGTCGAGGCCCGGCTCGATCTCGGCCTGCGGCTGCATGCTGTGGGTGAGCCAGCGGCCCAGGGGCCCGCCGGCGTGCGAGGTCAGCAGATGGGTGGCGAAGGTGGCGAGGTCGGCCGGGGTGGTGAACACCCCGGCGTGGCCGGCGACTCCGCCAAGCAGGGCAGCGTTGTCGTCGTGCGGCATCCCCCACAGCCGGGGCCCGCCGGTCAGCCGCTGCTCGGTCGGGGCGACCTGAGCGGAGCGGGGCACCGGTCCGTAGGTCGTGCTGGTCATGCCGAGGTGCTGCCAGAGCTCGGCGGCCAGCTCGTCCAGGCGCTGGCAGCGGTAGTGGGCCAGGGCCAGGCCGAGGAGGATGAAGCCGCGGTTGATGTAGCGGTGACCGGCTCCGGGCTCTGCGATCAGGTCTTCGCCGCAGATCAATTCAGCCAGGGGCTCGGTGCGGTTGCGGTACTGGTCGAGGCGGGTGTCGGCCCGCAGGCCGGAGGTGTGGGCCAGCACCTGGCGAACCGTCACCTTGCCTCCGGGCGCCTCGGCCGGGATACCGGGGAGCAGTTCGCGGATCGGGGTTTCCAGGGTGAAGCCGTCCATGAGGGAGGTGCCGACCAGCGGCCAGGTGGCCAGGACCTTGGTCAGCGAGGCCACGTCGTACACCGTGTCCGGCCCCGGCCGGGCGTCGCCGCACTCGGGGGCGACGACGCCGGAGGCCAGGTAGCCGGGCTCGGTGTCGAAGGTGCCGTGGGCGATGACTCCGCCGGGCACGGTGCCGTCAGCGGTCATCAGGTCCAGGCACTCGCGCAGGTCGGCGAGCGCGTTCGGGGTCCACGGCACGGTGTTGGTCACGGCTACTCCTGGTCGATCGTCAGGTTGGCACCGAGCGCGGCCAACTTCGGCAGCAGGCTGCCGTATCCGCGCCGCAGGTGATACATCCCTCGGATCGTAGAGCTGCCCTCGGCGGCGAGGGCGGCGATCACGAGAGCGGTCACCGCCCGGATGTCCTCCCCGGCCACGCCGGCGCCGGTGAGGGCGGACCGGCCCCGGACGGTGATGACCGAGCCGGTCGCGTTGACGGCGGCGCCGAACGCGGCCAGGGCCGGCAGGTGGGTGTCGCGCTGGGTGTAGATCCGCTCGTCGATGCGGGAGGTGCCCTCGGCCTGGGTGAGGAAGGCGGTCAGCTGCGGCTGCACGTCGGTCGGGAAGCCGGGGTGCGGGCCGGTGGCCATCTGCACCGGCCGAGGCCCGGCCGGGAGGCTGACGGCCGTGCCGCCGTCCAGCGGGTCGAGCTGGATTCCGGCGTCGGCGAATACCGACACCAGCCCGTCCGGGAACGCGGCCGGGGGGAAGCCGTCCAGGTGGACGGTGCCGCCGGTGATGGTTGCGGCCAGCGCGAGGGTGGCGGCCTCCAGCCGGTCCGGCGGCACGGTGAACACCCCGCCCCGGATGCAGTCGGTGCCAGTGACGTTCAGGGCCTTCCTGCCCCGCCACTCGATGCCGACGCCGGCCTGCGAAAGCAGGGCGGCCGTGTGGGTGACCTCGGGCTCCACGCTGGGGTTGAGGATCGCGGAGGTGCCTGGGGTGCGGGCGGCCAGCAGCATCGCGGTGACCGTCGCGCCCAGGCTCGGCCCCCACTCACGGGTCTCGGCATCGGTGGTGAACGGCAGCCGTTTGCCGGTGAAGCGGGCACGCACCCGGCCCCGGTTTACCTCCACCTCAGCCCCGGCGGCCTCCATCGCCGCCAGGTGCCGGTCGATGTAGCGCGCGCAGAAGGCGTCCCCGCCGGGGGTGGGGAAGGTGACCTTCCCGGAACGGGCCAGCAGGGCGCCGCCCATCACGGCGGTAGTGCGGATGCGCCGCCCGAGGTCGTCCGGGATGACGGGGAAGTAGGAGTCGGCCGGGTGGACGGCGAACTCGTCGCCGGTCACGGTCGCGCGCGTGCCGGTGCGGTGCAGGATGTCGGCGACCACGAGGGTGTCCAGGATCTCGGGGGCGCCCAGCAGAGTCAGCGGCTCGTCGGCCAGGATCGCGGCGGCGTACAGGTGCAGGGCGATGTTCTTGCTGCCCTGCACGGTGGTGGTGCCGTTCAGGCGGTGGCCGCCGGTGATCCGTACGGCCCGTTCGTCCGTCGTTGTGGTGATGTCGGTGGTGGTCATGGTCACCTTCCCTGGCTTCCGGCCGGGAAGAAGCCCCCGACCTGGGTCTTCGGGTAGAGCAGGGTGTGCGCGCCGATCAGGGTGGCGGGCTGGAGCACGGTGCCGGCCGGGACGATCACACCGTCGCCGATCACCGCGCCGAACTTGGTCTGTCCGGTGGCCACCCGGTGCCCGTCGAGGTGGGCGCAGACCTCCTCGGTGGCCGGTTCGGTGACCGGTCCGGAGGTGACCCGGAGGCCGGTGGTGGAGACGAACGCGCCGATGTTGACGCCCAGTCCGAGGACGGAGTCGCCCACGAAGCTGGTGTGCTTCATGAAGACGCCGCCAACCAAGAGGCTTCGCGTGATCTCGGCGCCGAACCCGATCCGGCAGCCGGGGCCGATGACGGTGTTGTCCCGCACCCGGGCGCCGGCCTCGATCACCGCCCCGGGGCAGATCAGGGCGGGCCCGGTGACGAACGCGCCTTCGGCGATGACGGCGCCGTCCGCGACGATGACGTCGCCTCGGACTGTGGCGCCGGGCTCGATGACGCCCCCCGAGGCTGGCAGAGGGAAGTCAAGCAGCCCGGCGAGAAGATCAGTGACGGCCTTCTTGAGGCCGAAGACGGTCGGGCAGCAGCTGAGCAGGTGGAGCACGACCGGGTCGGTGACGGTCTCCATGTCGAAGTAGTACTCCGGGGTGGTGCGGTAGTCGACGCGCGCCAACTCGGCGCTCATCGTCGGAATCTCAGGGGCTTTGTGCATGGCTGTTCCTCCTCGGACAAGCGAGTGAAGAGGTGCCGGGCCTAGACCGTGGGCAGGTCCGGGGTGGTGGCGGTCGTGACCGCCCGAGGGAGGGCGTGGTCCTGGTGGACGACGATGCCGAGCAGCATGAACACGGGTATGTGCAGCACAGCCCAGAACGCGGTCAGGAAGTCACCGAGCCGGTCGTAGGCGGGCGCACGGTGACGCGGGCCGGAGACGGCACGGGCGGAGAGGCTGTTCGTCGGCATACGGCGGCCTTCGTCAGCGGGAACAGGAGTAGGTGTCCCCAGTGAAAGGCCGCGGCGAGGGTCGGATCCGTAAGCCGCTTACGGGCCCGTAATCCGATTACGGGTCAGCCGAGTTGCACGCCCGCCCGGGTGGCGAAGTCGCGGATGCCGGGCAGCGAGCGGTCGTGGCGGAGCAGGTCGGTGGCAACCCTACGGACCGACCCGCGGCGGATCTCCTGCGGAGCGGCCTGTTCGGCGGCCAGCAGGGCGCGGAAGGTCTGCTCGGGCTTGCCCCACTGGCTGAACGCACGGGCCACGTCGATGAAGAACCGGGCCTGCCGCTCAGCGGTGGGCAGTGCGGTCGGATCGACAGTACGGGCCAGCTCGATCGCCTGCCCGGCGTCACCGAGCTCGTAGTGCACCGACAGCTGGTGCAGGGCAACCCCTTGGATCCCGTCCACCTGCCCGGAGGCTCGGCCGGCGGCGCGGGCGTTATCGGCGGCCTCGGCGATCAGCGAGTGTGCGTAGGAGCGGTCGCCCAGCTTCGCGGCGGTGTAGGCGGCGGTGGCGAACAGGTCGCCCTCGGCGGCAAGTCGGGCCGGCTCGGGGACGCTGTTGTCGCGTTGCAGCTCGTGGGCAGCGCGGACGGCAATGTCGGTGGCCCTGCTCAGGTGGCCTTGGCGGCGCCAAGCGCTGGAAACCATGCGCTGGGCTTCGGCGATGATCAGGCCGTCGCCACCGGTGCGGGCGGCGTTCAGAGCCCGGTCGGAGGTGATGGCCACGAGTCCGTCGTCGCCGAGCTTGATGCACAGCCGAACGGCGACGTTGTAGAGCGCCGCCACGGCACGAGCCGACTCCTCGCTGCTTCCAACGCTCTGGGCAGCGGCGATCCACCCCGGCAATGCTTGAGCGAGGGCGTCATAGCGGGCGGCGCGAAAATCCTGACGAGCTGCCATGATCGATGCGCGGACCGACGCCGCGCTAGGTTCGCGCTGACCAGGGATGCTGGCGCTGCCGTAGAGCACCATGTCCTCTAGCGGGGCCAGCGGCGCGGGGCTCGCGCCAGCGGACTGGGCGCCGACAATTGGGACGAAGACGGCGGCAGCAGTGGCGGCCAAGAGTTCGCGGCGTCGCACCTCGTCGTCATCCTCCTCGGCAGCCGGACTGGGCGTCAGCCTAGCGGAGCTGACCTTTCGTCGAGAGGAACTGGACGCGACCCGCGCAGGTTGCGGATGGCCCAGCAGTTCCTCCAGCGTCGTGCCGAGCACCCGTGCGAGCAGCGACAGCATCTCGACGTTCCGGACCGGGATCAGACCCCGCTCGACACCGGACACCCACTCCTCGCTCCGTCCCACCTCAGCAGCGAGATCGCGCTGGTACCAGCCCTTGCGTGTACGTAACTTGGCGATGAACTCGCCAAAGGTGACTTCCCCGCCCCCAGCCACGGCCGCCCCTGCCGCTCGTATCCGGACAGCTACAGCAAGCAACGGTACCCACTGGCGTGAACTCGGCGTAGGGCCTTGCTCAAGGAAGATGCCGCCGCTCAACTGGCTGCGCGCGAAGGGATCTCCTTCGGGGCCGGGAGCGGTGCGGCTGAGGAGTTCGGCAACATCAGGTTGGAGCCCGCTCTCAGGACCTCGACTTCTCTGCGTCGCATATCGCTTCGAACTTGAGCGCGCTGAGCCGAAAGCCCTGAGGATTGTCCGCTCGCTAGGGCAGGATTTGACGAGGGTGGGGCGCTCTTCGGGTCGTCCGGTCAAGTGGCGGACAAGCATGGAGGCAGTGATGCAGATCGAGCTCCGGGTGGACGGGGAGCAGCACGATGACGAGTTGCGCTCACTCCACGCCTGGCTGAAGCAGGATCGGGACGGGCGGGGCTCGAGCGAGCTCTCGCTGGTCGAGCGGTCGGCTGGTCCTGGTGCAATGGGCGGGATGCTGGACGTGGTCCAGCTGGTGACCGGAAACGTGTGGAGTGCGGCATCGTTCACCATCTCCTTGGTGACGTGGCGCCAGACCCGGCCACGATCACCACAGGTGACGGTCCGGCGCGGCGATGCCGAGGTAGTACTCACGAACGCCTCCGAGGCCGAGGTACAGCGCATCGTGGAACTGCTGTCGCGGGAGCTGCCAGCTGGCATCAGCGAGCAGGAATGAGGGGCCTGCCGGATCCAGCGACCTCGCGTGCGGTGCTGATCGGGGTTTCGCAGTATGTGCACCTCGCCGAGCTGCCTGCGGTCGCGAACAACCTGCCCGCACTGGCCGACATTTTCCGAGGGGCAAACGGGTGGTCCCTCGAACCGCAGCACTGCTCTGTGGTGGCCGAGCCGGCTGACCTGAACGCGATGCTGACGCCCGTAGCCCAGGCAGCGCGCGAGGCCGAGGACACATTGCTGATCTACTTCGCTGGCCACGGACTATTGGATGATCGCGGCGACTTGTTCCTCGGCCTCACGGGTTCGTACGCCGGACAAGCACACACTGGTGTGCCGTACTCGATGCTGCGCAGTGCGATCACCACGGGCCAGGCCCAGCGCCATGTGATCATCCTGGATTGCTGCTTCAGCGGCCGAGCGCTCGGCGTAATGAGTGGATCGATGGCCGACCATGCGCAGATCGATGGCAGCTACCTGCTGGCGGCAGCACCCGAGACCAAGCCGGCGTTGGCACCTCCGGGAGAACGCTTCACTGCATTCACTGGGGAACTACTCCAGACCCTGGAGAACGGCGTCGACGGAGCCGGGCCCTGGCTGGACCTGGAGTCGGTCTACCGGCAGCTGCTTCGGGCGTTGACTGCCAAGGGTCGCCCAGTGCCACAGAAGCGCGGCCGCAACACGGCGGGAGACCTGCTGCTGGGGCGCAACCGGGCGTACCAGGATGGTGCGGCCATGGGCCATGGAGCTGGCGAGGGCGGATTCCACTGGCCGGATCCTGTTGACGTCGAGTCGGCCGAGGAGTTCATCGGGGCACTCGGTCGGGTCCGGGCAGCCAGTGGTCGTACCGTGCAGACGGTCAGCCGGCTCGCACCCACCCCGGTCGCCGCCGGCACCATCAGTACTCTGCTCAACCGCACTACCGTTCCCCGGACCTGGCGAAGCATCCAGGCATTCCTGGGCGGCTGCGGCATGCCGGCGGATCAGATTCCGAGATGGCACGAGACCTGGCTGCGGCTGCGAGAACTGCCAGCGCAGCCAGCCGAGGGGGAACCAAGCGAGGCACCGCCGCAGCAGAAGGCCGTCCAGGCCCGGCGCCGTCTTCGGTGGATGAGCATGAACCGCAAGCCTTGAGCGCTCTGGCTCAGTGGCCGGACGCGCCTGAGGTCGCGGAGGCTGCTCCCGCCGAAGGGGTCGCTGTGGGATTTACGGCACTGGATCCGTTCTTCGAGCTGAGCAGGAGGACGAGAACGAACGCACCGATGCCGATCGCCCCGGCAAGAGTCAACGGCTTCGTCACCGGACCGCGCCTGCCGCTGGAACGGCTCACCCAGTGTCCTGCGCGGTAGTACTTGCCCGGACGACCAGCCATCTTCAGCCCCCATGCTCCCAACAGGCCTCCCGCCTGTCGCCATCGAGTGTGCCAACCCGTTCGACGGGGTGCATGAGCTTGGACTGGAGATGGCCGATAAGCGACCATCGCTCACCTGCGTGCGTGCTGGCGCTCCGTGATCGGTCAGCCCCGCGCCCCAGGCTGGCTCCGCCACCGCCACCCCGGATGGGCATTGCCAGTCAGCGTCGGCGGATCAGTTCGTTTGCGGCCGTGGCGACGGGCACGGTCGAGGTGGTGGCCGTGGGCGTCGCAGCAGCACTACCGGTGCTGCGGGCGCGTGCGGCCTGGGTGCGCTGGTCGATGCAGTCACTGGTGGCGTTGCGCAGGCGCCAGAGGAGGACTTCGGCGGGTCGGTCGGCGGTGGTGAGCTCCCGTTGCTGGGCGGCTTCGGTGAGGGCTCGGCGGGGTGGCTGGCCGGAGGATTCGGCCTGGGCGAGCGCGGTGGCGAGGGCGGGCCAGGACGGGTCGGCGAGGATGCGCTGGGCGTGGTCGGGGACGGCGGCCTGGACCTGGGCGGCGAGGCGGTCGGTGGTCTTGGAGGTAGGGGTGCGGCGGGTGAGGTCGGCGATGACCGGCTCGGCCGTCTGCCGGTAGGCGGTTCGCAGATGGACGAGGGACTGCTTGGCGGCGTGGGCTTGCTGCTGGTGGCCTCGGGTCTGGTGCCAGCGGGCAATGGCGATCACGACGAAGACGGCGGTGGACAGCAGGGCGGCGGCGGTGGCGCCGTCCTCGCCGGAGCCGGCGGTGTGCAGGAGTTGCTTGGCGGCGGTGCGGAGGGCTGCGGCCTGCTGGTGGTCGGCACGGACCTTGGATCGGGTGGCGCGGTTGAACGCGGTTGCGGCGGCTCGTAGTTCGGCGCGGGTGTGGGCGGGTGCGGTGAGGGCGGCGGTGTGGAGGAGTTCGCCGAAAGCGGCGGCCTGGGCCTGGACGACGGTGTCGAACGCGTCGACGCCGGGCACGTCGGGGTGGTGTTGGTCCTGGTAGGCGAAGCGGGCGGTCTCCCGCAGGGTGGTCTCGGCCTGTCGCCAGCGATCTGGTTCGACCATGCCCCGTGCGGGCGTGGTGGGCTGCTGGGCGGCGAGGCGTTCGCGCAGGCGGTTGATGGACAGGTCGGGGGAGAGCTTGGAGCCGCCGAAGTAGACGGGTTCGCCTTGGGCGTTGACGTCGCCGGGTCGGGCGAGGCTGTAGCCGATGACGTCGCCGCTCTCGGGTCCGATGCGGTAGCGGACCTGGATGCCGAGGGCGGTGAGGGTGGAGAAGTACTCCTGTTCGTCGCGGACGGCGGCGGCGACGGCTTGGGCCTGTTCCTGCAGCCACTGCTTGGCGGTCTGCTGGTGGCCGGTGCGCTGGGCCTTGGCCTGCTCAGCGCTGGTGGGCATCGGGGCGGCGGTGTGGTCGCCGGAGTTGAGCTGGCGCAGGCCGAGTTCTTTCTCGATCTTGCGGCACTCGGCCTGGGCACGTTGGCCGTCGCGCTTGTTGCGGGGCCGGCGGCCGTCCTCGCGGACGCTGGTGGCCATGATGTGGATGTGGTCGTCGGCGTGGCGTACGGCGATCCACCGGCAGCTCTTGTCGTCGCCATCGGGGGCGATGCCAGTGGCGTGGACGATCCGGCGGGCGACCTCGGCCCACTCGGCGTCGGTGAGGTAGCGGTCGCCCGGGGCGGTGCGGACGGGACAGTGCCACACGTGCTGTGGGACCGTCGCGCCCAGGCGCCTCTCGCGGGCGCGGACGGGCTGGTCGAGGTAGTCGGCCAGTTGGTCAAGGAGGTCATGGTGCTGGTCGAGGGGGGCTCGGCCGGGGTCGGGCAGGCCGGGCATGGCGAACGCGGCGACGATGTGCGGGTCGGTGTGCTCGTCGCGCCGGCCGGGGCCGAAGAGGTAGGAGAGCAGGCCGCGGGTGCGTGAGCCGGTGGAGACGTCAGGCACCACGGCGGCCTCCCGGCAGGACGCGCTGGTAAGCGTGACGGGCCTGGGTCGCGCAGGCGTGCAGCTCGGTCAGGACTTCCATGGCGCGTTCGGGGATCGGGCCGCTGTAGATCTCGACCATGAGCTGGTTGAGGTTGTTGCCGGCCCGGTCGATTGCCCGCTGGTGGGTGCCGATCGCTTCGGTGAGGAGGGCGATGGCCTCGTAGTCGGGCATGGGGACGAACGCATTGAGGCGGCCGGTCCGCATGTACGCCTGGGCGACGCTCATGGCGGAATCCGCGAGGAACGCGGATCGAGAGCGCTTGAGCTTCGTGGCGACGAAGTCGAGCAGTTCCTTCTCGGCCGGCTCGACCGAGCAGGTGATCTGGTCGTCGCGCTTGGTTCCGGAACGCGGCCGGTACATGCGTTCGGCAAGCGGAGCGGTGTTGTCGTCCACCGGAAGCGCGGGGCGGTCGAGCATCGGAACGCGCTCGTGGATGAACTCGGCAGGGGTCACGGTCGGCGCTTCACGCACGACGCGGTCGTCGGCATCGGCACGCTCGGCGTCGATGTCGTTGTGCAGCTCGGTGTCGTACGGGGGAAGTTCGTCCTGGTCGTGGCCGCCCTCGGTCATGACCTCCTGGTCCGGCGCGCCCTCGCGCCGGTCCTGCCCCGCCACCCCTGGGGCGGGGTCAAGCGCAAAGTCCGCGGCGCCAACGGCGTTGTGGACTTTGCCCCAGCTTGCTCCGTCGTCGTCGTGACCGTGGCCGGTCCAGGGCAGGGCCTGCTTGACGCGGGCGAATATGCCACCACGTCCGGGCTTGTCGCTACCGGTTCCGCGGGGCGGTGCTTCCTGCTCGGGCGTGGCGGTAGCAGGGGCGTGGTGGTGCTGCTGGTCGGGCACGGGGATCTTCCGGTTCTTCTGTGAGGGCAGGCGGTTGTCGGCTGGTGGGTGTTCGCCGGATGCGGTGTGATGGTCCGGCGGAAGAGGGGTTTGGCGGTGCCGGAGTTCCGGGGTCTCCGGATGGACGCTGGGGGAGTTCCGGTGAGCGTCGGTCAGCGCCGATGAGGGGCCGCTCGCCCGGTCCGGAAGCGGTCCGGTGCTCGGGCGAGCGGCGGGGGCGTCAGGCCGCCGAGGCGCTGGCTTGCGCGTCGGCCTGCCGGGTGGCCTGTTCGTCCTTGAAGCGCTGGGTCAGCTTGCTGAGGCGGTCGCTGGCGATGGGTATGCCGGCCTCGCGCAGGGCGGTCCTGATCACGGCCTGGGTGGGGCCGTGCTGTTCCACGGCTGGGCGAGCGATCTCGGCCAGCTCGTCCATCGAGGCGGCGGGCTTGCGGCCGGTGCGCCTGTTGCCCGGCACCGGTTCCCGGCTGTCGGGCCGGACGTCGTCGTCGGGCTCGGGCACCGGTTCGTCGGCGGGCAGGTCATCCTGCTCCGCGTCCGTCACCGGTGCGGACTCGGTTGCCAGTGCAGGCTCGGGGTTTTCGCGGAGCGGGAGTTCTCCCTCGGCGCTCTTCGAGTCGGTGGCGGTCGTGGTGGTGCGGGTGTGGGCGAGGAGGGTGCCGCCGAAGAAGGCGAGGGCGGGCCATCCGGCGACCAGGATCCGCAGCCAGGCGGGGACGTGGGCGAGGTCGAGGAGTCCGGCAGTGGCGACGTTGGCGCCGAGGGAGGCGGTCAGGGCGATGGCGAACCAGGTCCAGGCGGTGCCGGCGGGGCGGCCGGTGGTGCGCAGGGTTCGCATGCGGTGCCAGGCGGCGACGAGCAGCAGGTCGACCGAGACGGGGTAGGCCCAGGCTTTCCAGCCGTGTTGTCCGGCGGCGTCGGCGATGTCGTGGAGGTGGGCGAAGGACAGGGCGCCTGCGATGGCGGCCTGTACGAGGACGGCGTCCGGGCGGGGCATACGCGGTGGGGTGGTGGCGGTCATGCGGAAGGTGGTCCTCGCGGGTCGGGCGGTGGTGGTTTGTGGGATTGCCGTCTTTGCCGTCTTGCCGTCTTGGTGCTGCGGGACGGTCTGTGGGCTGGGGCGGGCTCGGCTGCCCGGGTGGTGCCGTGGACACGGCGGATTTCGGGTTCGGGGCGGTGCGGTATCCGTCTTGGGGCTCGTATCCGTCCCGGAGGCATGGCCTTTGAGCTGCGGTTTTACGGCAGGGACGGCTGGGACGGCACAAGACGGATGTGTTTCCCGTCCCGGCCAGGGCCCGCCGCTCGCGCCCCGGACGAGGGCGGCGGCGGGCCACTGGTGGGAGTGGACGGCTGCCGTCTTGGCGTGGGCCTGATCCGTCTTGGTGCGGATGCCGTTGCCGTCTTGGGGTGCCGTTCCGTCTTGGCGGCAGGCGCGGTGACCTGCGGTGTTACGGCAGGGACGGCATTGCGGGGAGGGTGGTCAGCCTCTGCTGCCCGCTGCGGTGGCGGTCACGGGGTGGACGGCGGGGCAGTAGCGGCGCCAGGCGTCGAGGAACTTGTTACGCAGGTAGCCCTTGCGCTGGGTGCCGTCGGGCATGCGGACGTTGCCGGAGGAGATGCCGAACTCGCGGAGCATCGCGCCGAGGCCGCGCGGGGTCAGCCCGCCTCGGCTGGTCTCGGCCCAGGGGGCCTCGGGGTCGCCGTTGAGGGTGAACAGCAGTTGGTCGGTGGCGATGCTGTCCGGCTCCCCGGCGGCGTGGAAGATCCGCCGGATGTCCGCGAGGATCCGCGCGCCGCCGGGGTTGTCCTCCTCGGTCTGGACCTCGGCGTCGACCATGCGCTTGCACGCCTGGCGGGCACGGCGGGGCCAGGGGCCTCCGGCGAGGTCGGCGATGATCACCAGGGGTTCCCAGGTGTCGGCGGCGCGGTCCTCGACCGGCATGGCGGGCTCCAGGCGCAGGGCCTGGTCAGCGAGGGGTGCGGTCCAGCGGGCGATCTTGTCGCGGATCGCGTGGAGGTCGGGGCTGTCGCGTTTGGTGCGGTACGGGGCGACGCTCTCGCCCTCGGCGCGGCGGCGCATGCGGATCACGATCGAGCGGTCCATGATCGTGTCAGGGAGGTCGCCGATGCCGGCGATGGCCGCCATGGCGAAGGTGTGGAACTTGCGCGGGGTGTGGTCGTTGCCGACCACCCGCAGCACGTAGCGGTCGCGCTGGTGCCCGGCGTTTAGCAGGCCGCGCATCTCCTCGTTCTTCTCGGCCATCTTCGGGCTGCCGAAGATGGTGTCCGCCTCGTCGACCAGCAGGGTGGGCGGCTCCTCGGTGATCGAGCGGAACACGGCGGCCGGGGTCGAGTTCACCGTCAGCACCGGCTGGTGGACGGTCTCGGTGAGCACGTCGAGCAGGCGGGACTTGCCGCAGCGCTTGGCCGGGCCGACCACGGCCAGACGCGGGGCGTGCTGCCACGAGCCCTGCAGGTGGGTCGCGGCGACCCACAGCGTGGCGGCGTCCAGGGCCTGGTCGGAGGGAAGGATCACGAACTTCGCGATCTGGGCCCTCAGCTGTGCGAGCAGGTCGGCGCCCTCGGTCGCCTCGGTGTCGGGCATCAGGTCGGTCCCGTCCGGGACGGTGGGCTCGGTGGGCGCCGCCTCGGCGTCGCGTCCACAGGCTGTGGACGCGAGGGCCTGCTGGGCGGGCAGGTAGGTGCCGGGCTCGCCGGCCTTGGCCACGGGTGGCCATGCGACAGCGGGCTTGTCCGCTGCGGGGGGTGTGGCGTCAGGCTGGGAGGCAGTAACCTCGGTCATGGAGATCCTCACTCGGCGGCTCCGGGGGGCAACCCGGTTCGCCGTAGGTCGACTGTCCTGGGATGGGCGGTGGCGAGGTTTTCGATCAGCCCCCGGTGTTCGTAGCGCCGGGGGCTTCGCGTTTTCCTGGGGGGCGTTCGGGCTGGCGCCCGGCCCGACTTAACCTCCTCTCGGTTGGTCATTTCATGCTGGCGAGGTCGAAAGTAGCTGGGCGCTGGTTCCTTGTCAAGCTATCAACGAATTGGTATCTCAACCTCTCTCGGCATTCATGCTGGCCGGTCTGATTCGTGAAGGTGTCGTGAAGGCCCAGTCAACCGCTTGGCGGTTGGGCTTTTCATGCTGCTACAGTCGCTCCTGCCGTCGCGTCGCGCTGCTCGCAATCGGAAGGAGGTTGGTATGGTCAACCCCATGGTGCATCGGTACAAGGCCCTGGAGGGCGAGGCCCTCGTGGCCCACAACCTGAAGGTCCTGCGCAAGGCCGCCCGCCTCTCCCAGGAGGACGTGGCTGAACGCATGACCCGGCTCGGCTTCAAGTTCCACCAGACCCAGGTCGCCAAGATCGAGAACGGAACCCGCCCGGTCCGCTTCGACGAGGTGATCGGCCTGGCCAAGGCACTCAGCGTCCCGCCGGCGAACTTCATGACCGAAGCCGTGGCCGGCCCGGACGAACCGGACTACGAGCTGCAGGAAGCAGGCTTCGCCGTCGAGAAGGCCGAGCAGGAGTGGAGAACCGCCCACGACCTCGAACAGGCCGCCAAGGCCCGGTACGACGAGGCCCTGCGCACGTACGAGGAGATCGCCGAACGGCTCGAAGCCCAAGGCGTCGACCTCGGCCCCTCCGGCGCCGAGCCCACGTGGTACCCGGCCCCCAACTCCCAGTGGGACCCGCTCCGCAAGGACCCCTCGGCCGACCGGTAAGCGAGCCCGCCCAGCTCGCCGCCTGGAGCATCCTCGCCGCGACCCGGCCGGAAACCTAAAAAGGCCAGACCGGCGCACGCGCCCAAGATCTTTTTTCGTTTCCGGCCGAAGCCGCCGTAGTGTGCCCGTCCCGCCCACCACTCCGCTGCCCGACCCTCGGCGCTACGAACGCTGAGGGCCGCCAGCTCAGGGATCGACGGCCTCGCGGAGCATCATCGCCGCGACCCGGCTCGCAACCTAAAACGCCCGACGCGGCCCATGCGGCCAAGATCGTTTTAGGTTCCGAGCCGAGACCGCCGTAGTGTGCCCGCCCCGCCCACCACCTACCCCGCTGCCCGACCCCCCGGCGCTACGAACGTCGAGGGCCGCCCGGCAGCCATCAACCCACCGCCCATCCCAACAGTCGCCACGGCGGCGCGTTGCCCCGCGCCGCCGGGAGGAACACCTATGCCCGAAACGCCCCTGTCCCTCGCGCGCCTTGCCGGCGCAATCGGCCTCACGGAGCACCAGCTCCTTGCCCTCGTCGCCAATTGCGGCACGGAGGTGCCGGACCCGACGCTCGTCGCCCTCACCGTGGAGGAAGCCGCCCGTCGTCTCGGCGTCGGCCGGACGACCATGTACGCCCTGGTCGCCTCCGGCGAAGTCCCGTCCGTGACGATCGGCCGTCTCCGCCGGGTGCCGGCCGAGGCGCTCAAGGAGTACGTGGCCGCCCGTACGCAGGCTGCCCCTTCGACCGTCGCGCTCGCGGCCTGAGGGGGAACCGATGGCGAACACCCGCAAGCCCAACGGCGACTCCTCGATCTACCAGGGCAGCGACGGCCGCTGGCACGGCCGCGTCACGGTTGGCGTCAAGGACGACGGCACCCCCGACCGCCGCCACGTCAGCGCCAAGACCCGCCCCGAGGTCACGGCCAAGGTCCGCAAGCTGGAGAAGCTGCGCGACAACGGCACCGTGCCCAAGGCCGGCCAGAAGTGGACGGTCGGCAAGTGGCTGACCCACTGGATCAAGGAGATCGTGCCCGGCACCGTCGGCGAGAACACCTACGCCGGATACGAGGTCGCTGTCCGCGTGCACCTCGTCCCCGGCCTCGGCGCGCACCGCCTGGAGAAGCTGGAGCCCGAGCACCTGGAGCGCTTCTACAAGAAGATGCAGGCCGCCGGCAGCGCCGCCGGTACCGCCCACCAGGCCCACCGCACCATCCGCGTCGCCCTCGGCGAGGCCCTGCGGCGCGACCACCTCACCCGCAACGTGGCCACGATCGCCAAGGCCCCGAAGCTCGAAGAGGAGGAGGTCGAGCCGTTCGAGATCGAGGAGGTCCAGGCGCTCATGGACACGGCGCGCAAGCGCCGCAACTCCGCCCGCTGGATCTTCGCGCTCGCCCTCGGCCTGCGTCAGGGCGAGGTGCTCGGGCTCCAGTGGAAGGACGTCGACTTCGCCCGAGGCGTCGCCTGGGTCAAGCGCGGCCGGCTGCGGCCCAAGTACCGGCACGGCTGCGGCGACCGCTGCGGGCGCAAGCCCGGCTTCTGCCCGCAAAAGGAGCCGATCCGCCGCGAGACCAAGGACACCAAGTCCCGAGCCGGGCGACGCGCGGTGCCCCTGCCCGAGCAACTCGTCGCGATCCTCCGGCAGCACAAGGAGGAGCAGGACCGCGAACGGGCCCTCGCCCGCGACCTCTGGACGGACAAGGGCTACGTCTTCACCTCGGAGACCGGCGAGCCGCTCAACCCCAGCACCGACTACCACCACTGGAAGCGGCTCCTGCGCGAGGCCGGCATCCGCGACGGCCGCCTCCACGACGCCCGCCACACCGCCTCGACCGTCCTCCTCCTGCTCGGCGTGCCCGAGCGGATCGTCATGGCGATCATGGGCTGGTCCTCGACCTCGATGGCCCAGCGCTACCAGCACGTCACCGAGCCGATGCTGAACGACGTCGGCAGGAAGATCGGCGCGGCCCTGTGGGGCGACGTCGGATCTGGCCCAGAGGAGCCCGGCGAAGACGCCGCCTGAGGCCCAGAACCCCAACTGAGACCAAAACTGAGACCACGACACGAAGAAGGCCCCGACCGGAAACCCGGTCGGGGCCTTCAACTGCCTTGCTAGGCAAAGGCGGAGGATACGAGATTCGAACTCGTGAGGGGTTGCCCCCAACACGCTTTCCAAGCGTGCGCCCTAGGCCTCTAGGCGAATCCTCCGTGGGAGAGCTTAGCCCATGTCGAGGGGTGCTCGCGAACCGCTATCTCGCAGGTGGGGAGGCGGGGGTTGCCTGCGGATCGGAGATGGGGGTGGTGGTCGGGGGAGCAGCGGGGATCCGCTACTCTTGTGGGCAGCCCCTCGTGTGGCGTTATCTCTCTGAACCCCCCCAGGGCCGGAAGGCAGCAAGGGTAGGAGGGCTCTGGCGGGTGCACGAGGGGTCCTGTCTTTTCGGGGGCCGACGCGTTTGTCGGTCTGTCCCGATATCGTCGGTGGCGTGTCCCTAGCTCTGTACCGCCGTTACCGCCCCGAGACCTTCGCCGAGGTCATCGGGCAGGAGCATGTGACCGCTCCGCTCCAGCAGGCCCTGCGCAACAACCGGGTCAACCACGCGTACCTGTTCAGCGGCCCGCGTGGCTGCGGGAAGACGACCAGTGCGCGGATCCTGGCGCGCTGCCTGAACTGCGCGCAGGGGCCGACGCCCACGCCGTGCGGTGAGTGCCAGTCCTGTCGGGACTTGGCGACCGGCGGGCCCGGGTCGATCGACGTGATCGAGATCGACGCCGCCTCGCACGGTGGCGTGGACGACGCGCGTGAGCTGCGTGAACGGGCCTTCTTCGCGCCGGTGCACAGCCGGTACAAGATCTTCATCCTGGACGAGGCGCACATGGTGACCTCGGCCGGGTTCAATGCGCTGCTCAAGGTGGTGGAGGAGCCGCCGGAGCACCTGAAGTTCATCTTCGCCACCACCGAGCCGGAGAAGGTGATCGGGACGATCCGGTCCCGGACGCACCACTACCCCTTCCGGCTGGTGCCGCCGGGGACGTTGCGGGACTACCTGGCCGAGGTGTGCCAGCGGGAGCAGATCCAGGTCGAGGATGCGGTGTTCCCGCTGGTGGTGCGGGCCGGCGCCGGCTCGGTGCGTGACTCCATGTCGGTGATGGACCAGCTGCTGGCCGGCGCCGGCGAGCAGGGCGTCACGTACCAGATGGCCACCGCGCTGCTCGGGTACACCGACTCGGCGCTGCTGGACGAGGTGGTCGACGCCTTCGCCGCCCAGGACGGGGCGACGGTCTTCCAGGTGATCGACCGGGTGGTCGAGGGCGGGCACGATCCGCGCCGGTTCGTGACGGACCTGCTGGAACGGCTGCGCGACCTGGTGATCCTGGCGACGGTGCTGGAGGCGGGGGAGAAGGGGCTGATCGACGCCCCGGCCGACCGGGTCGCGGTGATGCAGGCGCAGGCAGAGCGGTTCGGGGCGGCTGAGCTGAGCCGGGCCGCCGACATCGTCAACACCGGGCTGACCGAGATGCGCGGCAACGCGGCGCCCCGGTTGCAGTTGGAGCTGATCTGCGCCCGGGTGATGCTGCCGGGGGCCTACCAGGACGAGCTGTCGCTGATGGCCCGGGTGGACAAGCTGGAGCGCCGTGCCACGCTGGCGCAGGGCCAGGCGTTCCCGGGGGCGGCGGCGCCCGCCCAGGAGGCTGCGCCCGTCGTGGCTGCCGCACCCGTCGCCCCGGTGATGCCCGCTGCGCCGGCCGCGCCGCCGCAGGGCCAGGCTCCGCCCACGCAGGGTCAGCCGATGCACAGCCAGCCGATGCCCGCTCAGCCGGCCGCACCCCATTCAGCCGCACCCCAGTCGGCCGCACCCCAGCCGGCGGCCGCGCAGCCGGCCGCCCCGCAGCAGGCCGCCCCCGGCGCCTGGCCGATCCCGCGCAGCTTCCCCGCTCCCGGCGCACCCGCCGCCCCCGCGCCGGTGCCCGCCGCCCCTGCGCCCGTGTCTGCCCCCGTGGCCGCACCCGCACCCGCGCCGGCCCCGGTGGCCCAGCAGCCCCCCCAGCAGTCGGCGGCGCCCAACCCGCAGGCTCAGCAGGGTGCCGCCCAGGTGCGCCAGCTCTGGCCGCAGGTGCTGGAGGCGGTGAAGAACCGCCGCCGGTTCACCTGGATCCTGCTCAGCCAGAACGGCCAGGTGGCCGGTTTCGACGGCAGCACGCTCCAGGTCTCGTTCATCAACGCGGGCGCCCGTGACAGCTTCGTCTCCAGCAACAGCGACGAGGTGCTCCGCCAGGCGCTGGCGGACGCCCTCGGGGTGGACTGGCGGATCGAGTGCATCGTCGACCCCTCGGGCGGGGCGGGCAACGCCTCCGCGCCGCAGGCTTCTCCGCCGGGCGGCGGGGGAACCGGGGGAGCCGGGGGCGGCTGGGGCGCACCGCGACCCCAGCAGGCCGCGACGGCCACCGCGGTCGGCGGCCACCAGGCGGGCCAGGGCGGCTTCGGTGCACCGCCGGCGGCCCCGGGAACGCCTCCGGTCGGCCAGCCGCAGGCCGCCCCGGCCCAGCAGGTGCCCCAGGCGCCCGCCCAGGCACCTGTTCAGCCCCAGGCACCCGCCCAGGCCCAGGCGCCCACCCAGGCCTACCCGCCTGCCCGTACTTCGCCGCCCATGGCGGGGCCGCAGCCCGCAGCCGGGGGAGTCGCGGCGCCCCAGCCGACGGCGCCCGAGGACGAGTACCCGGACGACTTCCCGCCCGAGGACTACCCGGTGGAAGCGCACCCGGATGTCCCGTCCGGCCCGCCCGCCCATGGTCCGTCGGGCGAGGAGCTGATCATGCGGGAGCTGGGCGCCACCGTGCTGGAGGAGATCCAGCACGGCGGCTGAGCTGAGCGCCGGCAACCGGGGCGGCTGAGCTGAGGGCGGCAACCGGGCGGCTGAGCCACCGGGCCACCGGGCGGTGCGCGGTCGCCCGGCGACCGGCCGGGCCGGTCAGGACATAGGCTCGGCATGAAGGTGTCCGAAGCAGATCAGTCAGGAGAGTGACCCGTGTTCCCTGGTGGCGGGCAGCCCAACATGCAGGCGCTGCTGAAGCAGGCCCAGAAGATGCAACAGGACCTCGCCAAGGCCCAGCAGGAGCTGGCCGAGGCTCGGCTGACCGGTTCGGCGGGCGGTGGCCTGGTGGAGGCGACGGTGACCGGCAGCGGGGAGCTGACCGCGCTGAAGATCTCCCCGCAGGCCGTGGACCCGGACGACACCGAGACGCTGGCGGACCTGGTGCTCGCCGCCGTCCGCGACGCCGCCGCGGCCGCGCAGAAGCTGCAGGCCGAGCGGATGGGCCCGCTGACCCAGGGGCTGGGCGGCGGCATCCCCGGCCTCCCGTTCTGACCGCCCCCCGGTAGCCTGCGGGCGCCGCTGCGCCGCTGCGCCGGCAGTCGACGGGCGGGTGCGGGGTGCGCGCTGGCGACTGCGCGGTGCACCCGGACGGTTGCGGAGGCGAACCGAGGAGCAGCCGCAACAGGCCCCAAAGCGTTCGAAGAAGCGGCACAAGATCTGAACAACCAAAGATCAGGTCTGAACGTTTGACGACTTCAGGGCGCCGGGCGCTGTGCCCGGCGCCCCGATCGTTGGATGATGAGGACGAACACGACGACCGGCGCGATCAGCGCGGCAAGGAAGGCGGAGCGGTGTACGAGGGCGTGGTGCAGGACCTGATCGACGAGCTGGGCCGGCTGCCCGGTGTGGGTCCCAAGAGCGCCCAGCGGATCGCCTTCCACATCCTGCAGGCCGACCCGGTCGACGTCCGCCGGCTGGCGCACGCGCTGCTGGAGGTCAAGGAGCGCGTGCGCTTCTGCGTGACCTGCGGGAACGTGGCCGAGGCCGAGCAGTGCCGGGTCTGCCAGGACCCGCGGCGCGATCTGACGGTGATCTGCGTGGTCGAGGAGCCCAAGGACGTGGTGGCGATCGAGCGGACCCGCGAGTTCCGCGGCCGCTACCACGTGCTGGGGGGCGCGATCAGTCCGATCGAGGGCGTCGGCCCCGACGACCTGCGGATCCGCGAGCTGCTGGCCCGGCTCTCCGACGGGACGGTCGGCGAGCTGATCCTGGCCACAGACCCCAATCTGGAGGGGGAGGCGACCGCCACCTATCTGGCCCGGCTGTGCAAGCCGATGGGCCTGAAGGTGACTCGGCTGGCGAGCGGCCTGCCCGTCGGCGGGGACTTGGAGTATGCCGACGAGGTCACCCTCGGCCGGGCCTTCGAAGGGAGACGACTGCTCGATGTCTGAGAGGTCTGAGATGTCTGGAGCGACTGGGATGCCTGGAACGACTGGGATGTCCGCGGGTCCGACGGTGCAGCAGGCGATGTGGCAGCAGCCGGGGAAGCCGCAGGCGGTGCGGATGCCCGACGGCCTGCCGGAGCCGGACGACTTCGCGGTGCAGGTCGCGGACTCGGTCAAGAGCTTCGTGGTCGCCGTCACGGAGATCGCCAAGGGCGACGAGCCGGGCAGCGCGATCTCCCTCCTGCTCCTGGAGGTCTCCCAGTTGCTGCTGGCCGGCGGTCGGCTCGGCGCCGTCGAGGACGTGGTGCCGGACGACCGGTTCGAGCCGGACGCCGGTCCTGAGCCGGACGGTGTGGAGCTGCGCGAGAAGCTGGCGGAGCTGCTGGCCCCGATCGACGTCTACCACGAGGTGTTCGACCCCTACGGTCCGCCGGAGCGGCCGAACGCCTTCCGGATCTCGGACGACCTGGCCGGCGTGGTGAGTGACCTGCGGCACGGCTTGACGCACTACGAGGAGGGCCGGGTCAGTGAGGCGCTCTGGTGGTGGCAGTACTCCTACCTGTCCACCTGGGGCTCCAGCTGCACGGCGGTGCTGCGGGCGCTGCAGTCGCTGATCGCGCACGTGCGGATGGACAGCCCGATCGGCGCGGTGCCGGACGGCGCGGACACCGACGACGACGGCCTGACCGACGAGCAGCTGGAGCAGCAGGCCGGCGACCTGATGGCTGCCGAACTCGGGACCTGATCCCGAGCCCGCCCCTGCACGCGCCTCCTCGTCCCGGGCCCGCCCCCGCACGCCTCCCGTTCCCGAGCCCGCCCCCGCACGCCCCCACCGGACGGTCTACTGCGGAATTCCAGAAAAATCTCCGCGCGGATATTTCCAGCCCCACCCGGCCCTCGGCCTGAAATTCTCCTCCGCGGTTGCCCGGCCCTCCGCAGACCTGCCCGTTCGCCCGCCTGACGGGCGTTCAATTCGTGAAACAGCAGTCTCATCATATGGAAAGCGTCGGACAGGCCGCCCCTGCTCGGTAGACTGGCGGACGACCGCAGTACCCCCTGTCCGAGGGGGTCTGGGGGGATCGGGCGGCGCCACCCGCGTCGGTCGCCACCCCCGAAGACGACTTAGACGACTTAGTCGAGGAGCGCACGTGGGCCTTGTCGTGCAGAAGTACGGCGGCTCATCCGTTGCGGATGCCGAGGGCATCAAGCGCGTAGCCCGTCGAATTGTCGACACCAAGAAGGCCGGCCATGAGGTCGTCGTCGTGGTGTCCGCGATGGGCGACACGACGGACGAGCTCATCGAACTCGCCGAGCAGGTTTCCCCGATTCCTGCCGGCCGTGAGTTCGACATGCTGCTGACCGCTGGAGAGCGGATCTCCATGGCCCTGCTGGCGATGGCGATCAAATCCCTGGGACACGAGGCCCAGTCCTTCACGGGTAGCCAGGCCGGTGTGATCACCGACCAGGTGCACAACAAGGCGCGCATCATCGACGTCACGCCCGGCCGGATCCGCTCCGCGCTGGACGAGGGCAACATCGCGATCGTGGCCGGGTTCCAGGGCGTCTCGCAGGTGAGCAAGGACATCACCACGCTGGGCCGGGGCGGCTCGGACACCACCGCGGTGGCGCTGGCGGCGGCCCTCAAGGCCGAGATCTGCGAGATCTACACCGACGTGGACGGCGTCTTCACCGCCGATCCCCGGGTGGTGAAGAAGGCACGCAAGATCGACTGGATCGGCTACGAGGACATGCTGGAGCTGGCGTCCTCCGGGTCGAAGGTGCTGCTGGACCGCTGTGTGGAGTACGCGCGGCGCTACAACATCCCGATCCACGTACGATCGTCCTTCTCCGGTCTGCCGGGGACCATCGTCAGCAACACCAACCCGAACGAGCCCGAAGGGGGCGAGATGGAGCAGGCCATCATCTCCGGAGTCGCCCACGACACGTCCGAGGCGAAGGTCACGGTCGTCGGCGTCCCCGACAAGCCGGGCGAGGCCGCCCGGATCTTCCGCGCCATCGCGGACGCCGAGGTCAACATCGACATGGTGGTGCAGAACGTCTCCGCCGCCTCGACCGGGCTGACCGACATCTCGTTCACGCTGCCCAAGACCGAGGGCCAGAAGGCGATCGACGCGCTCGGCCGGGTCAAGGAGGGCATCGGCTACGAGTCGCTGCGCTACGACGACGCGATCGGCAAGATCTCGCTGGTCGGCGCCGGCATGCGGTCCAACCCCGGGGTCACCGCGACCTTCTTCGAGGCGCTCTCCGAGGCCGGCGTGAACATCGAGCTGATCTCCACCTCGGAGATCCGCATCTCGGTGGTCACCCGGGCCGAGGACGTGCCCGAGGCGGTCCGCGCCGTGCACAGCGCCTTCGGGCTGGACAGTGACAGCGACGAGGCCGTCGTCTACGGCGGAACCGGACGCTGACCCGCGCGGCCGGGGCGGTGAGCCGCTCCCGGCCGTGACCGGTGGCGCCGACCCCACCAACCGCGCCGACCCCACTGGTGCCACCGGTGTGGTCGGCGCGGTGCTGTCCGCTCCCGCTCCGCACCGGATGACGCCTGCGGCAGGATCCGGCTGGACCGGCGGCGGCGGACCTCACACCCCTGAGGCCCTCCCGGCCCCGTCCCCCGCCACGGTTGACCCCGTTTCGACATGCTTCCGGGCCGCGCTGCCCCCTTCCTGGTGGAGGGGGCTGCGCCGGGTACGGAAGAATGTCGGCCGAGCGGGGCAACCCTGAGGGGGGATCAAGTGTCCAATGGGCGTGACAGACCTGGCAGTGGTGGGTGCGGTGGCGAGGCCGCCCCGAGTGCGCCCGGCCCCGCAGAGCGGCGTGCGCCCGGATCCCGTGCGGCGACCCGTTGAGGCGGAGGTGACGGCGGCGGCCACCGAGCAGGTCGGCGCGAGCGTCGACCTGCTGACCACCACCTACCAGGCCCACTACCGCTCGCTGCTGCGGCTGGCGGCGCTGCTCCTGGACGACCAGTCCTCCTGCGAGGACGTCGTGCAGGAGGCGTTCATCCGGGTGCACTCGGCCAGGCGGCGGGTGCGGGAGCCGGAGAAGATCCTCGCCTATCTCCGGCAGACCGTGGTCAACCTCTCGCGCAGCACGCTGCGCCGGCGGATCCTTGGGCTGCGTCTGCTGCCCAAGCCGATGCCTGACATGGCCAGTGCAGAAGAGGGTGCCTACGATGCACTGGAACGCGACCAGTTGAAGGCCGCGCTGCAGCGCCTGCAGCGCCGCCAGCGGGAGGTCCTGGTGCTGCGTTACTACGCGGACCTGACGGAAGCCCAGGTCGCCGAGGTGCTGGGGGTCTCGGTGGGCGCGGTCAAGGCCTACGGCTCACGCGGCCTGGCGGCCCTTCGGGTGCTGATGGAGAGCGGTCATGACTGAGCAGCAGCACGACGGCACGGGCGCGGTGCCCGTGCCGGGCGGCCCGGAGCCGGGGCCCGACTCGGGCGAGGAGCAGGCGGTGCGGGCCCTGCTGCACCGTGCGGTGGCCGAGGTCCAGCCGTCACCCGACGCGCTGGCCCGGATCCGGCGTGCCGTGCCGGCCCGTCGTGCCCGCTACCGGCAGGCCTGGACGGGCGCGGCGGTGATCGTGGCGCTCACGGCCGTCGCCGTGCCCACCCTGAACCGCCTCGGCGCGCTGCAGCTCTCCGACGGCTCGGCGGCCGGTACGGCCGCCCCGAGCGGCACCGAGGCGGCCCGGCCCGCTGGTGCGGTGCACCGGACCAGCGGGCCGACCGTGCCCGTGCCGGTGCCCGGCGACGGCACGCCCAGCACGAGCGGTGCCGGCGCGTCGCCGACCACCGTCGGCCAGTCGGCCAAGCCCAGCAGCAGCGCCTCGGGCTCGCCGGCGCCGGCCGGTGCCGGCGCGGCGCCCAGCACGGCACCGGCCTGCGCCCGCGGCGACCTGGGCGGCGGCACCGTCACGACCGGTCAGGCCGACCCCGGCGGGCGGGTGTACGGTGCGTTCACCGTGACCAACATCTCCGGTCACCCCTGCCTGCTCGGCGACCCCGGCACGATCGGTGCGCTGGTCAGCGGCGGCGGCGCCGTCCGGGTGGTGCCGCACACCGCCGGCGACCCGGCGCCCGACCTGCCGGCCCCCGCGCCGGACAGCCCGCTGCTGCTGGCCGCCGGAGCGAACTACCGCATGGTGTTCGCCTGGGTGCCGGACACGCCCTGCCCGAGCACCGGGCCGGACCCGCAGACCACCGGCAGTGGCCAGCCCAGCGCGGCCGGGGCGAGCGCGAGTGCCGCCGCCGCCTCCCCGGGGGCGGTCAGCGGGGCCGGAGCGCAGGCCGGGGGTGCCCGGGACGCCGTGGCCTCCCCGGGGTCCGGGAGCGACGGCGGCGGCACCGCCGGACCCACCGGCCAGTCGGTTCCGCCCGCCTCGGCGTCCGCGAGCACACAGCCGTCGCCCGCGGTCACACCGGGCTCGCTGACCCTGACCTACCGCCCGTTGGGGGCGGCGCCGGACGTGGCGAGCGCCACCGTGGGCGGCGTCTGCGGCGGCGGCACCGTGTACCGCGCCGCCGTCCAGTAGCGCCCCCTGCGCAAGGGCGTGTGTGAAAGGTGGTTACCGTGGGGGTGTGTACCGGTTCCTCCTGACTCCGCGGTGGCTCGGCGGCACGGTCCTCGCGATCGCCGCCATCGCGGTCTGCCTGTGGCTCGGCACCTGGCAGCTGAGCCGGTTCGAGGCCCGGGCGGAGCCGCACCACGCCACCGCCGGAACCGGGCCGACCGGCGCCGCCAGCCCGTTGGAGTCCGTGCTGCCCGGCCCGGCGGCCAAGGTCAGCACGGTCACCGTGGGCCGCCCGGTGACGGTGACCGGCAGCTATGACGCGGCGCACCAGCTGGCCGTGCCCGACCGCGTCGTGGACGACCGCCAGGGTTACTACCTGTTCACCCCGCTGCGCACCGCCGACGGTCGGGCCGTGGCGGTGGTGCGCGGTTGGCTGCCCGGTGCGCCGCCGGCGCAGCTGCCCGCGCCGCCGAGCGGTCAGCAGACCGTCACCGGCCGCCTGCAGGCGCCGGAGACCGGCGACACCACGGGCGCGGTGGCCGGCGGCCTGCCGGCCGGACAGCTGGGCATGATCAGCCCGGCGTCGCTCGTCAACCTGCTGCCGTACCCGACGTATGACGGCTGGGTGGCCGCCGATGACGTGCCGGCCGGGATGACCGCCGTGCCCACCGCGCAGCCGTCCGGTGGCGACGGGCTGACCGCCCGGGCGTTCCAGAACCTCGGCTACACCCTGGAGTGGTTCGTCTTCGCCGGGTTCGCCGGCTTCATGTGGTTCCGGCTGGCCCGCCGGGAGGCGGAGGCCGCCCAGGACCGGGCGCTGGGCCTCGACCCGGTCCTGGAATAGCCTCCGGACAGCCTCCGGCGAACGGCCTCGTGCGGCCCCGGCGGTTCCGCTACGTCCCGAGGTGGCGGCGGACGAAGTCCAGCTCCAGCCGCAACTGCTTGATCCGCTCCTCGACCACCAGCGAGCCGTGCCCGGCGTCGTAGCGGTACACCTCGTGCGGGACGCCGAGCTCCTCGAGCCGGGTCACGTAGTTCTCGATCTGCCGGATCGGGCAGCGCGGGTCGTTGACGCCGGCGCTGATGTAGACCGGCACCCGGACCTTCTCCACGTAGCTCAGCGGCGACGAGGCGTGCCAGCGTTCCGGCACCTCCTCGGGCGTGCCGCCGAACAGCGTGCGGTCCAGCGAGCGCAGCGCCTCCATCTCGTCCGCGTAGGCGGTCAGGTAGTCGGCGACCGGGACCGCGGCCAGGCCCAGCGACCAGGAGTCCGGCTGCACACCGAGCCCGAGCAGGGTCAGGTAGCCGCCCCACGAGCCGCCGGCTAGCACCAGCCGCTGCGGGTCGGCCAGCCCGGAGGCCACCGCCCAGTCGCGCACCGCGCCGATGTCCTCCAGCTCGATCAGCCCGACCCGCTCCTTCAGCGCGTCGGTCCACGCCTGGCCGTAGCCGGTGGAGCCGCGGTAGTTGACCCGGACCACCGCGAAGCCGTGGTCCAGCCAGGCGGCCGGTCCGGCGGCGAAGGCGTCGCAGTCGTGGTGCGTCGGCCCGCCGTGCACCTCGAAGACGGTCGGGAACGGGCCGTCGCCCTCCGGGCGCTGCACCAGGGCGTGCACCCGCCCGCCCGGGCCGTCGACCCAGACGTCCTCGACCGGCACCGAGCCGGGCGGCACCGGACCGGCTGCCCGGAGCACCACCCGCCCGGCGGTCGAGCGGACCACCGACGGCTCGGCGGCCGACGACCACAGGTACTCGACGGTGCCGTCCGGGCGCGGCGAAGCCCCGGCCACGGTGCCGCGCGGAGTGTCCAGGCGGGTCAGCACGCCACTCGCCAGGTCGTAGCTGAACAGCTCGCTGCGGGCCTCGTACTCGTGCTCCACCAGCAGGGCGGTGGCACCGGGCCGCCACTGGGCGGAGACGTCACCGGGCAGCGTGCGGCCGTCCTCGGTGCGCAGCGCCAGCTCGGTCTCGGTGCCGGTCAGCGGATCCCAGACGACCGGCTCCCAGCGGCCCCGGCGCTGGTGGGCGAGGAGCAGCCGGCTGTCGCCGGGGACCGGCGCGAAGCCCAGGCAGGCCAGTCCCCGGGGCTCCTCGCGGCCCGTCACCTCGTCGAGCTCGGCCACGGTCCGGCCGTCGGCGGTGGCGACCACCCGGACCGCGTTGTGCATCGCGTCGCCGTGCTCGGTGTGGTCGATGGCGAGCAGCGTGCCGTCGTGCGAGAGGTCGCCGACTCCGCCGTACTCGGCGTGCCGGTAGATCTCCACGGCCTCGGTGGCGCCGGGACGCAGCAGGTGCAGGGTGGTGCCGTCCTCGTCGGTGGAGCGGCCGACCACCGCGGTGCCGTCCCGGCCGAGTGCCAGGCCTGCCTCGTAGGAGGGGGCCAGCCCCGGCACGGCGGGCTCGTCGGCGCCGCCCTCGAAGGGCTGGCGGCGCCAGATGCCGAACTCGTCGCCATCGGTGTCGTCGAACCACCAGACCCAGGCGCCGTCGGGGGAGAGCGCGGCGTCGGTGGTGCCGTGCGGCCGGTCGGTGACCTGGCGATGGCTGCCGGTGGCCCGGTCCCAGGCGTAGACCTGGTAGGTGCCGGTCGCGTTCGACACGTACAGTGAACGGTCGGGGGCGTCGTCCGCCCAGTCGGGGAGGGACACGCGTGCCGCCCGGAAGCGCTGCTCCCAGGCGGGCACGTGGTTCTTCTCGCTACTCATCCGAGTCACTCTGGCACGGGAGCCCTCGGGCTGGTCAACAGGGGCTCAGTTGCCGGACTCACCCGACCGGCCCGGCAGGCCCTGGACCAGCAGGGCCAGCAGCAGCTCCAGGGCCACCAGGGCCAGCAGGCTGAGGCTGAAGGCGTGGCCGAAGCCGTGCGCCAGGCTGCTGTAGAAGAGGTTGCCGAGCAGCGCGATCCCGAGCGCGCCACCCACCTGCTGGACGGTGGCGAGCACCCCGGCGGCCGAACCGACCAGCTGCGGGCTCACCCCGGCGAGCACGGTGCTGGTCAGCGGGCCGATCACCAGGCCCATGCCGAGGCCGTCGACGAACAGCCCGGGCGCCAGCCACCAGGCGCTGCCCGAGGTGCCGACCTCGGTGGCGGTGAGCGCCATCAGGCCCAGGCCCGCGGCGAGCACCACCGCGCCGAGCGCGATCGCCTGCCGGCCCAGCCGGGCGGCGACCCGGGGCGCCGCGACGGAGGTGAGCAGGTAGCCGCCGCCGATCGCGGTGAAGAGCAGCCCGGACTCGAGGGCGTTCAGTCCGTGGCCCTGCTGCAGGAAGACGGCCAGCACCAGGAAGAACGAGCCCTGCCCGAGGTTGAAGGCCAGCTGGCCCAGGAAGCCCAGGCCCGCCGCGCGGTCCCGCAGCAGCCGGAAGTCGACCACCGGATCGGTGGCGAACCGGCGCTGGTGCACCGCGAAGGCGGTGAAGAGCAGTGCCGAGCCGGCCAGGCAGAGCCAGGTCCAGAGCGGCCAGCCCTGCGACTGGCCCTGGATCAGCGGCAGCACCAGGGCCGTGACGGCGGCGGTGACCAGCGCGGTGCCGGGCAGGTCGAGCCGCTGACGCTGCGGGGCGCGGGACTCGGGGACGCAGCGGCGCACCATCGCCAGCGTGGCCAGACCCACCGGCAGGTTGATCAGGAAGCAGCTGCGCCAGCCGAGGCCGAAGAGGTCGGCCTGGATCAGCAGGCCGCCGATCAGCTGGCCGAGCACCGCACCGATGCCCATGGTCATGGCGTAGGAGCCGAACGCCTTGGCCTGCGCGGGTCCGCTGTAGGCGGTGCGCAGGATGGCCAGCACCTGGGGGCCGGTCAGCGCGGCGGCCAGGCCCTGCGCCACCCGGGCGGCGACCAGTGTTCCGGCGGTCGGGGCGAGGCCGCAGGCGGCCGAGGTGACGGTGAAGAGCAGCAGGCCGAGGGCGAACATCCGGCGCCGCCCGAACCGGTCGCCGAGCCGGCCGGCGGTGACCAGGCCGGCCGCCAGGGCCAGGCCGAAGCCGGCCACCACCCATTGGACGGCGGTGGGGCCGGCCCGCAGTCCGCTCTGCAGCGACGGTATGGCCACGTTGACGATGAAGAAGTCCAGGGTGGTCATGAAGGTGGCGGTGAGCACCACGGGGAGCAGGCCGCGCGGGGGCGCGGCGTGGGTGTCGA
>NZ_JAJJPA010000064.1 GCF_020907985.1 Kitasatospora humi
GAACACTCCGGTGTGGCCGAGGGAGTAGCGGCCGGGCTGGGGGTAGACGCACAGGCCGTGCGGGCCGGCGCCGACGTTGATCCGGGCCAGCAGACGGCCGTCGTGGGTGGAGATGGCGTAGACCTCGGCGTTGTAGCGGCCGCTGAGCCACAGGACGCTGCCGTCGGCGGAGACGCCGCATGTCGGGGCTGCCGCCGCCGGGCAGCTGCCACTTGGCGGTGAGGCGACCGGTCGCGAAGTCCAGGACGGAGATGGAGCCTTCGCCGCGGTTGGAGATGTACAGACTGCTGGAGTCGCGGCTGACGTAGAGGCCGTGGGCGCCCTTGCCGGTGGGCAGCAGGGTGGGGGCTGCGAAGGTGTCGCCGTTGAGGACCCAGACGCCGTCGGCCTTCATGTCGGCGATGTACCAGGTCCGTCCGTCGGGAGAGATCTTGACGTCCTGGGGCATGGAGCCGTCGAACGGGATCTTCTGCTTGGCCAGGACGGTCATCGAGGCGGTGTCGACCTTGAGGAGCTCGCCGGAGAACTCGCAGGAGACGATGAAGTAGCGGCCGTCGGGTGAGAAGTCGGCGTGGTTGACGCCGGCGCAGTCGACCGGGACGGACTTGACGACCGCCATGGTGTGGGCGTCGCGGAAGACGAGTTGCCGGTCTTTGGAGGCCATGACGACCGCGTACTTGCCGTCGGGCGTGAAGTAGAGGTTGTAGGGGTCGTGGACGTCGACCGGCTGGCCGGCACGGCCGGTGGCGGGGTCGATGGGGGTGAGGGTGTTCCCCAGGTCGTTGTTGACCCACAGGGTCTTCAGGTCCCAGGAAGGAACGACGTGTTGGGGCTGGTGGCCGACGGGGATGGTGGCGATGACCTGGTACGTGGCGGGGTCGATGACGCTGACCGTGTCGGACTCGGTGTTGGGTACGTACACCCGTGAGGGGAATCCCTGGACGGCCTTGGACAGTTGGCCGGGTCGGTCGGCGGCGTACAGGTCGCGCGGGTCGAGCGGCGCCGGCATGCCGGGCAGCAGGTTCGAGCCGGCGGCGCCCGGTGACCTGCCGGCCGCACTCTTCGGCGTGTCGACCGCCTTGGCACGGGTGCCGGCCGGGGAGGAGCAGGCGGTAGCGGCCAGGAGGACCGCCAGCACGCCCAAGGCTCTGCTGTGCAGGAGAATTTGAATGGACATCAGGCGAGAAGCTCCGAGATCGTCGTGGCACGCAGCGAGTGGCTGAAGGCCGTCGAGGGCTGTGGGAAGCGGGGAAACACGGTCACGGTGCCCCGGTCTCCGAGGTGCGGGTTGACCACGGTTCAGGAGTGCATCGCGTCCGGCACGGCCGTGCTCGGCGTCAGCGCATAGGCACGTTCCGAGCGCCGCCGTGGGCGCTGCACTCACCGGGCACGGCGATCCTGGGGTGTCACCACGACGCGCGCGCGAGTCGCTGCCGCCGGAGCGGGCCGTTCGCGCAGGCGCGCCTCTTCTGACAGTGGCAGGACGAAGGTCGCACGGCTTCCGTCCCAGGCAGCGTCCGTTGGCGCAGCGGGCAGTTCGACGGCCTTGTAAGCCGCGATGGCCAACGGCAGGGGTCAGCCATTGTGCCCTTCCGGGTCGGCAGCAGCGGCCTCGGGCTTGGGCGTGGCGCCGTCGCGCACCTCCGCACTCACCGAACTCGGCTCCCAGCCGCCACAGTGCCGACCGTCGTGCGCCGCGAGCATGGTGCGAGCCTCGGCCGGCGCTATGCCTGCGCATAGGCAGGCGTCGACGAGCGTCGCCCGGCGGACGTCAGCTGGAACCTGGTGCGGCATGCGGGCCTCCCAAAAGAGGATGCTGCGGTGCCGACGCGCGGACACGCCGGATGCGCGGGCCCCGGGATCACACCGAGGGCAGTTTGCACTATGCAAGAATAACCGCGCCGAGCCCAACCCTCGTAGGCCGGGCCGCGAGCCGCAGAATCTCCGCCCAGCTCGAACCGCCCCAAGCGCTGCCCGTAGACGGACGGCGTCGGCGGTGAGGGAGGCGGTGTCGGCGGGGCAGGGACTCCGGTACCCGACGTGCCCCAGTCGAGAGCGCTAGAGGATCCCGCACCAGGCGTTCATCGTGGCCCACCAGCTGCCGTCGCCGTTCTGGGCCGCCTGGGCACTGCTCTGGATCGGGCTGCAACCCAGGTCACCGGCGTTGGCGGCGGCGTCCTGGATCGCGGCGCTGCGGGTCGGTCCGCTGCCGCTGAAGCTGACCAGGCGGGCGGTCGGGTTGGTTACTGCGGACACGGTGAGCGGCCCGGCCGGGGCGGCGGGCTGGGCCGAGGCCAGGCCGGTGAAGGTGACGGTGCTGAGCAGGGTGACGGCGGCGAGGGTCGCGGCCTTGCGTACGATCATGAGTGCCTCCTGGATCCGAACCGATGGGGTCGTGCCGGTCGTACGGTGCTCTCGAAAACCAAGCTCGCTCGGCGGGCAGTATGGCAGCGCCAACCAGACATGAACAGTGGATAGTTGACCGTTTCTGCCGAGCCGTCAGAGGGCAATGCCGGCGCCCGTCGCATGCTCCGTCTGGAAGAGCACTGCTGACAGGACGAGTCACGCCCGTACGAGGATCCCGGTTCGGAGCGGCCGGAATGGTCTTCTTGCTGTTCTTGTTGTCGGCCCAGAAGGTGTCGGTGACGCTGATGCTGTCCGTGGCGGTGAGGGTCTTGGCCTTGATGTCCGGGTTCTTCACGGTGACGGTGGTGGAGAGGTAGTGGTGCAGGACGGTCACTCCGTCTTCGGCCTTGGTGCGGGCGTCGAGGACGAAGGTGGTGGTCTCGGTGAGGTTGTGGGAGGGGTGGCTTCGGCCGGTGACCTTGATCGGGGCGTTGTCGTCCCAGGAGAGCCAGTACTCGGTGCCGGCCTCGCTGCCCTCCCAGCGCAGCACCACCGATTTGCCGTTGTCGACTTGGGGCTTTTCGCAGGAGAAGCTACGGAAGAAGAAGTCGGCGATGGTTTCGAGGTGCTTCTCGACCGGGTCGGTGCTCACGGGGCGGGTCTCCCAGTCGTCGGTGATGGCGGTGCGGGCGGTGATCGTGAGAGCGGCTTCGCCCGGGGCGCGGGTGACGGGAATGGCGGAGAGGTTGAGGGTGAAGCGCCGTGTCCGGTCGAAGGTGACCGTCGGGGGGGTTGCCCGGGGCCTCCGGGGTGCAGGTGAAGGTGATCGCGTCTTCGGTGTCTGCTTGCTGACGTGCCAGGCGCCCTCATGTCGGACACCGCATGGTCAAAAACGACCGACTCAACCATGCCGGCTACCTGGGGGCCTTCTCCGCCCTGCGGTCCTCGCCCGGAGCCGACTCCCACTACCGCCGTCGACGCGAGCAAGAGGACTGGCATGCGGCCGCCCAACGACACCTATTCAACCGCGTGATCGGCCAGCTCTACCACTGCCTCCAGACCGGCGAACCGTTCGACGAATGCACAGCGTTCCCAGCCCGACTGGCAGCCGCCGCTTGACACCTGGGCATCGTGAGATGTCTCCGTGGGCGGTACACCTAGCGGCCCAGGACCGTGTCCAGCCAGTCGAAGGTGCGCTGGTGGAACAGCAGCAGCGCACCTTCGTGGCAGTGCTCACCGGCGCCTTCGTCCTCGCGGAAGGTGATGAACTCCTTTCGGCAGGTCAGTTCGTCGAAGACGCGCTGTGGTTGGCCTGCGAAGAACTGGTCGTTCTCCGCTTCCAGCACCAGGGTCGGGCAGGTGATCCGGTCAGCGATACCAGCCATCGTGTACGGCTTGGCTGCCTGGACCAGCGCCTCGAGGTCCGGCACGCCGAAGGTCCAGCAGCCGTTGCGCACCGCCCAGCGCGTGGTGGTGTTCTGCGCCATCGCCGTCTCAAGTCCG
The DNA here is from genome assembly GCF_020907985.1 of Kitasatospora humi. GTDB lineage: Bacteria > Actinomycetota > Actinomycetes > Streptomycetales > Streptomycetaceae > Kitasatospora > Kitasatospora humi. The sequence goes on from NZ_JAJJPA010000064.1 coordinate 3,850, forward strand.
CCGGGCGTGGCCGCGACGCGGTCGGCGGTCGCGGCGATGGCGGCATAGAAGTCGTAGACGCCGTCGTGGAGCACGCATGCGGCGAGGCGGTGTTCGAAAGCTGCTGCCCGTGCGGCGAGGTAGCCGCCCATGCTCATGCCGATCAGTACGAGGCAGCCGGGGTCGACCTCGGGCAGGGTGAGGGCGAAGTCGACGGCCGGGGTGACCGCCGCCTCCCAGTCGTTGCGGAAGTGCAGGCCCTGGTCGCGCAGGCTCCTGCCCTGGCCGGGGCCGTCAAAGGTGAGGACGTTGTAGCCGCGCCGCAGCGCACCCCCTGCGATGGCCAGGTAGTTCTCCTCCAGCGTGGAGTCGTACCCGCCGTGGAAGATCACGGTCGGGCGCGGCACGCCCGAGTCATCGACGAGGAACACGTAGCCCGGCAGCGTCGTGCCCTCGTAAGGGATGCTCACCGCATGTGCCGGCGTGTCGAGCAGGTCGGCCGCGTCGGCGAAGGTCTGCTGTGAGGCCTTGGCCAGCCGGGCAGACTCAGGGTCGGCAGCGGGGTCGTCCCGGCGGTAGAAGTCGGCGGTCCGGTAGTAGTTCGACGCACGCAGCAGGGCTTCGCGGGCGCTGACCCGATGCCCGGCAGCCAGCGCGTCGCGGCCGATGCCCTCGATGCGCGCCGCTGTCGCGGCCCAGCACTCCGACCAGGCCTGCTCGTCGCCTTCGGGGATCTGACGGCAGGTGACCAGGACCTCACCGAGGTCCGCGCCGCCATAGACGGCATAGCCCGCGGCGCGCAGCGCCTCGAAGGAGAAGGACTCGTCGTCGAAGAGGAACTTCATGATCGTCTCGCAGATGTCAAACGGAACGGAACGGGTTCGTTCCGAACGCTACTGACGAGATAGACGGAACGCAACCGTTCCGTTCGCTAGGCTGGCAGACATGACGGCGGACAACACGAGAACCCGGCCGGCTTCGGGCGGCGCGGCCCTGCGGAAGCACGTGACCGAAGCGATCACCGATGCGGCCTTCGCCGAACTCGCCGAGGCCGGATATGCGCGAATGTCGATGGACGCGGTGGCGCGACGGGCCGGCGTGGGCAAGGCGGCGCTCTACCGGCGCTGGCCCTCGAAGCTGGCCATGGTCACCGAGTTGATCCACAACAGGGTGATCGACACACTCCCCCCGACACCTGCAACCGGAGCCCTGGGCACAGACCTGCGCGAACTCCTCTCCGAGCTTCGAGACCAGTTGGCCAGTCCGTTGTTCGCCTCGGTGGCGGGCGGGCTGCTCGCCGAAATCAAACACGACAACACCCTCGCCGAGGCGATCCGGACAGGGGTCGCCGAGCCGCGACGCGCCGCAGCGCGCCGTGTCCTGCAAGACGCCGTCGACCGTGGCGAACTACCCCCCGAGGTGGACCTGGAACTCGGTATCGACCTGCTGATCGCACCGCTCGCGTTCCGCATGCTCATCAGCGAAGGAAACAACGACGACAGGTACCTCCAGACGCTGGCAGCAGGCATTGAAGCCGCACTGAAAGCTGCCGTCGGCACTGACAGCCCGCCGCCAGCTCCAACCAGCCAAAACTCCACCAGAAACCATTAGCCCGGCGGCAGTCTGGAGCTGTCCCATGAACTCGTCGGGCGCCAAGCGCTCAACTATCCCCGCGGGCTGGAAACCGTCGATCAAGCGAGTGTGTCAGATGGTTCGCGCAAGTCTGTTGTCTGGGAGACCGGGCCCGGGCCCGGCTGAAGGCCGAGGTTCCCCCGAGGCGCGCAAGGTTGCCGGCCATGACCTGATAGGCCGTGAGCAGGGAGCCCCTGCCATGCCTGCACCGATGACGTACCCGCCCGAGTTGCGGCAGCGAGCTGTTGCCGCATGCCGCGCCGCCGACCCGAAGCCCGTGATCCGGCACCCGGCCCGCGACCTCGGAGTGCACCACGAGGCCCTGCGTAACTGGATCCGCCAGGACGAGGCCGACCGGGGCGGGCGCGACGACCGGCCGACCACCGACGAGAAGGAGGAACTGGCCAAGCTGCGCAAGGAGAACGCAGAGCTGCGCCGGTCCTGCGAGATCCTCAAGGCCGCCTCGGCTTCTTTCGCCCAGGAGCTCGACCCGACCCGGCGACGGTACTGAAGCTCATCGACGAGCACCAGGACCGCTTCGGGGCCGAGCCCGTCCTCCGGGAACTGCACATCCCCGCCTCCACCTACTACCGCTGGCGCCGCGAAGCCATCGAGCCGTGCGAGCACGCACGCCGCGATGCCGAACTGACCGAGAACATCCGCCGCATCCACGCCGACTCCGATGCCACCTACGGCTCCCCGCGCGTCCACGCCGTCCTGCGGCGCGAGGGCACCCACGTCGGCCGCAAACACGTCGAGCGGTTGATGCTGCGCCAGGCCGGACTGTAGAGCGCCGGCCCGCGCCGGCCCCGCGGCTTCACCCGCCGCGACCAGGCAGTCGACCCAGCCCCGGACCTGGTCCAGCGAGACTTCACTGCCCAGGCCCCGCACCGGTTGTAGTGGTTCGACCGCTGTGAGCAGCCGGTCGGCGATCAGCTGAGGCATCGGCGATGATTCTGCCCGGCGGACGCGGCACGGGGACCGGTTTTTCACGGTAGTGCGCTTGCCGGCGGCACACCGGCGCAACACTATCCGCCGCCGCGGCCACCCCTGCGCCGACGCCGCCTGGACCGCCCTTGCACCCCTTGCGGTACCCACGCTGGAGTCGGTCTCGCGGCATACCAGCCGGTGCCGCTCCCGACTCACCGCATGCCCCTCTCATCGTGCTCCTTGATGTCGTACGGACCCGTCATGGGGCCGCTTTCGTCAACAGGACCGGTTGTGAACAGGCTGCAACGCGTCCCACGAGCAGGGGGACCGCCTGCTCGTCGGCGTTGACCCGGCGGCGCCCCCGCCAGCAGACGAGCCACTTCCTCGAGGACCGGCTCAGCATCCGACAATCCCAAGGCACTTACAAGAGATCGCTTGCACGCCCCCTGTGTGTCCGGCCTACGGAGCCTTCTGCGCGTCGCCTGGTGTTCGCTGCGTTGCGAGGAGATCGTCGAACTCACCGCCCGTTCCGAATTCGGTGGGCGGAGACACGCACCCGGGTGCCGCAGCGGGTTGAGCAGTGGAGCTGCGGGGCACGATCCTCATCCCGCTGACCGGCGGGCACGGCGTGAACACCGGCATCGGCGACGTGGACAACCTCGCCTGGAAACTCGCGGCCGTCACCGCTGGATACGCCGGCGAAGCCTTGCTGGACACCTACGAGGCCGAACGCAGGCCCGTCGCCCGCCAGGTCATCGACATCTCCACTGCCAACGCCCGAGCCCGTGCCGGCTACCGCATCGACGACGAACTCCTCCTGACCGCCACCTACGACTCGACCGCAGTCGCCCCGGACCCGGGCCCTGCGCCCGAGGTCACCGCGCTGGATCTGGGCGGCTACCATCCCGGCTCCCATCCGGGGGCGCGCATGCCGCACGCTCCCCTCACCGGCGGGTCGGCAGGCGTGACGTCCCCTCCTGCGGCCTTCGAAAGTGACCCTGACCGTCGTACAGCCGGGGCCCGGTAATCGACAGCTGGAGCCAGGGCGAAGGACGGATTCGCCGTCAGGTGCGGGTCCCGCCGCAGGCGTCCGCAATGGCCAACGGCCGGCGGGGTCAGTTGCCGACGGTCCAGTAGCCTTGGTAGTAGGCGGAGCCACCGTTGACCGGTTGACCCTGGGGGTCCACGACGAAGCCGGGGCCGTTGTAGAGGATCCGGGTGACGTGGGCGGCCTGGAAGGTCATGCGTCCGGTGACCGTCTGACCGGGGCCGATGTTGTTGCCGTCGTCGGATTGGTGCGGGTTGACGACGGTGGCCTGGGCCGGGAACGACCAAGCGCCCGAGCCGTCCTCCGCGACGAAGGACTGGTCCTTGATGTCGGCGCTCTGCGAGTGGTCGGTGTCGGTGGCGTTGAACTGGACGGTGGTCCCGGAGCCGATGTCCTGGACCTTCGCGACAGTCACCTTCAGCCGCACACCCCCGGTCATCATGTCCAGCGTCGTGCCGACTCCACCCTTGGTGACCGGGCCGCTGCTACTGCAGCCGGCGAGGGCCGTCGCCAGCACGCCCGCGGTGACGAGCGCAGCGGCAGCCACTGATAACCGCGCGACGGGTGTTCTGCTCCTTGCGGTGTGCGGCACTTCGGGCTCAGCCTCTCTGTGGTTCGGAATCGAAGAACGGGACACTGGCAGGGTTTCGGCAAGCGAAGCGTGGCCGGCACTCCGGTGGGAGGGCGACCTGTGCCTCAGCAGGGGATCAGTCGCCGCCGCCCCGGCCCTCGAGTGTGCCGTGAACGCGCCTCAGCGGGCAACGGTGAGACCAAGGGACGCGACGGCCAGGCCCAAGTAGGCGCCGGGGAAGGCGATGTTGTAGTAGACGCGGGCGCGGACGTGCGCGACGGTGGCGCCCACGTAGAAGAGCACGAGGCCCGTCGCGGCGGCGACACCGAGAGGCCGGAAGCCCACGAGGCCGAGCAGCAGCCCGACTGCCCCGACGGCCTTGAGGGTGGCGAGGCGCGGGAGCCAGGACGGCGGGACGTTCACCTCGGCGGAGTTGGCCAGAACGAACTTGGCCTTCGCCAGGTCTGCGGCGGCGATTGCGGCGTTGGCCGCGATGGTCGCGACGGTGACGAGCACGTAGGCGACGAGCATGAGATTCCTTCTTGACGGCAGGTGGTGCACGGCGGCGACCGGGTCTGTGCCCCTGCAGCCAAGCCTCGTCATGTCCCTCGCCCCGCGTCCAATACCGTCTTCTATAACCTGTTGGAATGGATGTGGACACCCGGCTACTGCGTTCCTTCGTCGCCGTGGCACAGGAAGGGAGTCTGACCCGTGCCGCGGAGCGGCTGTTCGTCTCCCAGCCGGCGCTGACCAAGCAGATCCGACAGTTGGAGAACCGGCTCGGCGTACCGCTGTTCATCCGGTCCAGGACCGGTATGGCGCTCACCGCGGCGGGCCGGACCCTGGCAGCACGGACGCCCGGGCTGCTGGCCGAGTGGGACACCACCCGACGCGAGACGAGGAGCGCGGCGCGCCGGGCCGAAAGGGTGCTGCGCGTCGGCTTCCTGGCCAGCGCCGCCAACGAGGCCACTCCCCAAATCGTCGCCGAGTTCGCCAGGCGCCGCCCGGGCTGGCGGGTCGACATGCGGCAGGCCGCCTGGTCCGACCCGACGGCCGGGCTCGCCACCGGTGACGTCGACGCCGCCCTGCTGCGGCTGCCCTTCCCCGGCCAGGAGCGCCTGCGGGTGGCCGTCCTGCTCACCGAGCCCCGCTGGGTCGCGCTGCCCTCGGCGCACCCGCTCGCCGCACGCGACGTGATTCCCTTCCGGGAGCTGTGGGACGAGCCGTTCGTGGCGGCACCGGCCGAGACCGGCCGGTGGCGGGAGCACTGGCTCGCCACCGACGAGCGCGACGGGCACCCGGTCCGCATCGGCGCCGTCACCGACCAACCCGACGACTGGCTCAGCGCGATCGCCAACGGCTACGGCGTCGCCCTCGCCCCCGCGTCCAGCGCCCGCTTCTACGCCCGCCCTGGCATCACCTACCGCCCGGTCAGTGCCGTCAGCCCCAGCCGGATCGGCGTTGCCTGGCCCCCGTCCGACGACGCCAACCCCGTCGTCCAGGACTTCGTCAGCTGCTGTCTGGACAACAGTTCCGAGAGCGATATCGCTACTGAGCATGCAGCCCCGTCAAACGACGCCGAGGTCCGGCGTGGTCGGCCCGAGAAACCTCGTCGGTGACGGGTGAGCTTCCCCCGGTGGGTGGGAGGTGCCGATTACCTGGCCGGGGCGGGTGTGGACGGGTTCGACGGTGGCCAATGGACGCCCTGCGGCCACCGGGTACTTTGCCCGAACGGGCTGGCCCGTCCTGTCGCCGCTCCAGCAAGGACGGCACACAGGTCGACCATCCGGTCAGCGGGGAGGACGTGCCGCTCGCCGTGGTTGGCCGCCTGGGCGAGGGTGAGGACACACCCGTCGATGCGGACAGGTCGGCCTGAGCGGCGGTGAACGTGTCCGCCACCACCCGGCGCCAGCCGGTTGTTCAGACCGTGGCCGGTTGGAGGCGCGACGCGGCGCGCTCGCCGGCCAGGTGCCGGTGATCGCGGAGAACGGAGAGGAGCCTGTGCAGAGCGGGGTCCTGCCGCCCGGCCCGCCAGGCGGCCACGAGGGTGACGGTGGGGGCGTCGCCCGTGAACGGGCGGCGGACCAGCAGCGGGTCGTCATCCGGAGTCCAGGCCGCCTTCAGGGCAACGACCGAGCCACCGCCAAGTTGGGTCTGGAAGACGGACGGGTGCGCCGACTGCGGCCGCAGGCGGGGCTCCCAGCCGTTGCGGCGGCACACGTCGAGGACCTGGTCATGGTGGCCCGGAGCGAGTTCCCGGCGGAACAACATCAGGTCCTCGCCCACCAAGTCGGCGAATTCGACGGCCTCCAGGGAGGCCAGCGGGTGGTCGCGGTGCATGACGACGACCATCGGTTCACGCCATACCGTCATGGTGTCCAGGCCAGCGGCCGGGAACGGCGCGGTGAGCAGCCCCAGGTCCAACTCGCCGGCGGCCAGGCCCGCACTCTGATCGGCGGTGGAACCGTCCTGGAACTGCACACGCACCTGCGGGCCCGTCCCGGAGGTACCGCCTGCGGACTCGACGTCCACGTCCCTCATGCATCGGGCCAGCGCCACCGGGATGCAGCCCGAAGCGCCGATGCGCAGCACGGCGGGAGTCTCCTGGACGGCTGCCTGAACCGCGTGGCGGGCCCGCCCGGCCGCGTCCAGCGCGGCCTGCGCCTCCGGTAGCAGCGCCCGCCCGGCGGCGGTCAGCGACATGCCTGCCGTACTCCGCTCGAACAGCGCTGCTCCGAGCTCCTTCTCCAGCAGCCGGATCTGCTGGCTGAGCGATGGCCCGCTGAGGTACAGCCGCTGCGCGGCCCGCGTGAGGTTGCCCTCCTCGGCGACCGCGTGGAAGTAACGAAGCTGACGCAGTTCCACGAACTCCCCCCTTTTCCGCGAGCACCGCGAGTACGGCATGGGTCACAGGCATGGGTCACAGCAGCCCGTCGACTTGCGGTATTCCCAGGCGGCCCCGCCCCTTTCGGAGGTACGTCGTGCGTCAGGCCAGGAACCGGACCAGGTCGATCAGCCCATCCCGCACCCGGTAGGCCACCAACACCCGGACCGGCTGCTCGGCCACACCGTGGGCGATCTCGTGATCCACCACCCAGTCGCCCTCGGCCAGCCGGCCGACGATCTCCACGCGGCACCGGCCGACTGCGAACTGCCCGTGTACGCCTCACGCAGAGCCTCATGGCCGTGCAGCGACGATCCGTCACGGTGCTCGACCGTCACATCCGGCGCGTACGTGCCACGAACGCGGCGAGGTCATGCGCGTTGTACGCGTCCAGCTGACGGCCCACCACCGACGTCTGTCCAATCACACCGGGACTGTACGACGGAATCTCGCCCTGTGCCTGTAGCTTCATGGAGCGTGGCCGAACCGGCAGCTGTGCCTATGGGTTGTCCGACGGCCCGATGGGCACGGGGGTTGTGCAACGCCTGGTAAAGGCCGGCCTCAGTGCGCAGTGGGTGGGGCCGGTGGGGATCGCGCTGTTGCGGTGGGCGGGTCGCCCAAACGTGACGATCCCGCGAGGCCCACGCTCGTTGCACGGAAGTCGTGGAAGCGGCCGGTGCACTCCGCGTGCCGTGTCCGGCGGTTCAGCGACTGTGGGGAACGTCGTTCTCGCGGGACCGTCCGGCTCGGTCAGTGCTCCTGGCCCAGCAGGCGGTAGGCCACCCGGGGGTAGTGGTCGTAGCGTACGGCGATCTCGCGGGACAGCAGGGTCATCCGCTCGATCACCCGGTTGTTGCGCAGCGTGCCGCCGTCCAGGACCCGGAACGGCAGTGGGTCGAGCAGCCGCATCACGGTGGCCTTGGCGGCTTCGTCGTCGCCGGTGACCAGGAGGTCGCTGACGCCCTCGGGGAACTGCGGCTGGTCGAAGACGACCCAGAAGATGTTCTTGAAGGCGCCGACGACCCGGGCTTCCGGGATCTGTTCGGCGAGCTGCTCGGCCGCCGAGGTGTCGTAGGCGGTGGTGAGGTCGGTGAAGTCCGCTGTGAACGGATTGGCCAGCTGGACGAGGGTCTTGCCGGCGAGGTGCTCGCGGTGACGTTCGACGAAGTCCAGTTCGTCCTGGTGCCAGATCGCCAGGAAGATGATGTCGGCCTGCTTGACGGCCTCTTCGTGGTCCGCCGGTCGGACGTGGTCGTCAAGGCCGATGCGTCGCACGGCATCGGCGGAGCGGCGCTCGTCCCGGCTGGCCCACAGGATGTGCCGGTGGTGGGGGGAGAGCGCGCCGATGAGTGCCGTGCCCATGCGGCCGGTTCCGATGACGGCGAGACGGGGTGAGGTGGTGGGGCTGGACAAGGGAAGTCTCCGGTGAGAGGTGGGATTGCTGTTCATCCTGACACCGCGGACCGCCTTGTGATGCCCTGTCGGCGTGCGTCATCTGCTAACGCCTGTGAGGACGTTCCTCATGCCCTCGGGCTCGCGCGGGACGTTCCGGAGCGGCGCGTGATCCGCTCGGGCAGCCGGCCGTCGGCGGGGAACACCTGACCGCAGCACGATGAGCCGGTCCCAACCAGGCCCGCCCGGCCGAAAGCGGCGCGCAGTTCCGCCGCGCCATCGGCATTCGTCTTCGGCTACCGCCTGTTCGGACATACCGCATGGACAGCCCGAGTCCGGCGGCTGTTGGCTTGGCGACGCGAGAGCAGCTTCGCTGAAGACCTGGAACCCCTGGGGACGGACATGTTCATTCTCCTGCTCACCTATCTCAAGAATCTGGCCGAGATCGACGCTCTGCTGCCGGATCACTGGAACTACCTGGAACGGAACTACCGCGAGGGCACGTTCCTACTCTCCGGCCGGCAGGTCCCCCGGACCGGGGGTGTGATCCTGGCTGCGGGTGACGACGTGGAGGCCATCAGGAAGATCACCCAGACCGATCCGTTCGTTCGCGCCGGTGCGGCCCGCTACGACATCGTCCAGATGACCCCCACCGCCGCGAGCGGAACGCTGAGCGCCAGCCTCGCCGCAAGCGGCCTGCAAGGGATCACGACCATCCAACCGACCACTTGAGCCCGGCTCAACCCACCGCCCACCGCGACCCTGTCCGGCCGGAGCCGGCCGTCCGCGACCCGGTTCGGGCCGGGTGCGGCTCGGCCATGCCCGGCCCGACCGGGTCCACCTCTCTGTCCAGCTGCGCAACCGCGTTGAGCACTGCAACCAGTAGCGCGATCCGGACGGGTGGGGCAACCGCCCCACCCGGGTCATGGCCGACTTGCCGTCCCGCGCGGTGAGGCCCCCATGGCCGGTTCCAGGCGGTCCAGCTCGGCTACACCCCGCCGTCGACCGCCCTCGTCCGGACGGTCGACGACGCCCCGCACGGTCTGTCCTCCGCCTGACCGCGGCCCGCGCGGGCCGGCGCGGGCGGTGAGTCGCAGGGGCCGCGCGCCGGGTCTGCCGACCTGACTACCACATCACCGGAAGCCGTTCGGGAATCCGCTTCATGAAGCCCGTCCGCCAGACCAGTTGACTCGCGGGCACGGCGAGTTCGAGGTCGGGCAGTCGGTCCAGCAGGGTCTCCAGGGCGATCCGGGCGTGGACGCGTCCGAGTGCGGTGGCGGGGCAGTAGTGGGAGCCGCCGCCGAAGGAGAGGTGGTCGGCGGCGTTGGCGCGGTCCGGGTCGAAGCGATGCGGGTCGGGGAAGGCGTCCGGGTCGAAGTTCGCGCCCTCGACCAGCACCAGGACCAACTCCCCCTGCTTGACGTCGACATCTCCGAGCCGCACGTCGGCGAGAGCGAGCCGGGGCAGGGCATCGCCGATGGACAGGTTCACCCGCAGCAGTTCCTCCACGCCCGCGTCGAGCAGGTCGCGGCGGTCCCGCAGCAGGTCCCAGGCGTCGCGGTGGATGAGCAGGTGGACCAGGGCCATGGTGAGGAAGCCGGAGGTGGAGACGGTACCGGCGCCGAACATGGTGACGCCGACGGTGGCCAGCATCTCATCGGTGAGGTGCGCGTAGGCCGGATCCCCGCGCAGGGCGGCGAGTTCCCCCATCAGGCCCGAGGTGGCGGGGTCGTCCAGCAGGCCGGCCATGCGGGTGATGTCGCGGTCCCAGTTGACCTTCGCGCCGGCGATCGGGCAGGGCGAATTCATGAACGCGATGTCCAGACTGCGCAGGAACACGCGGTCCTCGCTCTGCGGGATGCCCAGGATGCGGCAGTGCAGGCCCGCGGAGTACGGCTCGCAGAACGCACCGCGCAGATCGGCCGTGGGACCGTCCTCGACGAGCCGGCCGACGAGCCGCTCGGCCTCCTGGCGCAGCCATCGCACCAGCCCCGGCGCCTTCGGGTTCAGCGCCTTCATCACCGCCCTGCGCAGTCCGGCACCTGTGATGTTGCCCATGTTGTTGACGACCTCGGGTGGGATCGTCAGGGCGTACTGGCGGGGTACGCCCGGCGCCGAGGTGTCCTTCAGCGAGAACCGGCAGTCCGTCAGGACCTGCCGGCACAGCCGGTAGGAGGACACCAGCCAGGCCTCGTCCCCGGCGATCGTGCGCACCCGCCGCACCGGGGTGGCCGCGCGCAACTGCGCCAGCTCGGCGGGGAGCCGGGTGCCGTCCCGGGAGAACGGGAAGTCAAGCAGGTCGTGGCTGCCGACGGCCGGGGGCCCGGGGTTGGTGGTCGTGCTCATGCGCGGGCTCCTTCGACGGGGGTGACGATGGCGTGGCCCTGGTTGCGGGAGGCGCGCAGGCCGGCGCCCCGGGCGTACAGGAGCTCTGCGAGCGGCAGGAGTTGGTGGTAGCAGTTGAGCGATGACGGCACGTCGATGATCGCGGGGGTGTCCAGGAACAGCGGCGCCTCGGCACACACGTACTCCAGGCACACGGCGCGCTGCCGCTCGGTGGGCTCCTGCCCCCGCGCGGTCAGGAACCGGCTCACCAGGTCATCGCAGGCCCCGCGGAGGTCGGTGTCCGTCTCCAGGCGGCGTGTCAGCTGCCGGTGGATCTCCTGGTAGGCGGTGTTGGCGCGGAAGTCGGACATGGGCCGCCAGCGCAGCCGCGTCTGTCCCGGATCAGCCGTCGTCACGGCGTCACGGACCTTCGCCCGCACGCTCCGCAGGTTCTTCGCCGCCTTCCTGCGGGCGTCGCCCGGGCCGTACCCGCAGGCCTCGTACATCTCGGCCACGTGGAGGTCGGTGTAGACGAAGTCGACCCGGTCGTAGTGGTCCAGGCCCCAGGCGGCGAGGTCGTGCAGGCGTCGGGCGGAGAAGTAGCTGTTGCCGGGCGAGACACCGATGACGGCGTGCGCGCCCTCGTCGTGGATGACCTCGCAGTGGCGCGTGTAGGGCTTCACCTGGAACACGTCGGCCATCAACGGGGGTTCTGTGATCACACGCGTGGCCCTCCACCGCGCGCTGCTGCCGACCGGGCCCCGTGCCCCTCGGCGTGACGCTGCGGCCCCGTCACTCTACCCATGGCATACGGGCACCGACAGTGACTGTCGGGCTTTGTCCGAAACAGTGGTCCGTCCGGACGCCGCACACTCCGACCGGGGACGGCCGGGGGCCCGGGCGAGCCTGCCTGTTTCGGCAGGCTCGACCGGGTTCGGCAGTGGATCGAGGCCGTCATCGACGCCGTCAAGGAGCTGGTCTCGCCAGTCTGCGAACTGTTCCCGGATCGCGGCGGCGACCGAGAGATGGAGTTCGTACACGGCTGACTGCTTGTCGCTGCAGCCTGCGATCCGCCGCAGTGCGTCGGCGAACATCGCGCGGTCGAAGCCCCCGTCGCTCTGGGCGGCGAGTTCGAGAGGCCGCTCACGCGAGCAGCCGCTCCGCAGGAGGCCGTGGACGTCGACGGCCTCGCGGACTCCCGGCGGCTTCGTAGCCGCCGCCCCGCTCGGCATTGCACAGATAGGCCGATCAGCAGGAGAGAGTAGCGACCAACTCGTCGCGGCCGTTCACCCGGAACTTGCGATAGATGGCCTTGAGATGGTCGTTGGTCGTGTGCTGCGACAGGTCGAGGGTGTGGGAGATCTGTTTGCTGGAGCGGCCGTCCAGGACCTGGTCGATCACCGTGCGTTCCCGGGGCGTGAGGCCGTACCACGCGGCGACCGCGGGCAGGAGTTGGCCGGTACCGGCCGCCTGGATGGTGACGGCCACCTCGCCGCGTCGGGCGCCGGTCAGCCGTTGGGCCTGCAGCGCGGCGAAGCCGTGGCCGGTCGGGATGCGGCTGAGCACGGGCTCGCTCTGGCGGCGGGCGGCGGCCGCGACGTTCCAGAGCGTCAGCGAGAGATCCTCGTCCGTGTCGAGGCTCAAGTTGGGAAAGCACATCCGGAGCCATTCGCGCCCGGTCGGGGTCGCGGAGGCGAGGCCGTCGTTCTCGTCGATGACGAGCACGCCGGGCGGCATCGCGGTGCGCATGGGATGCGGCCTGGCGCGGCCGACGTAACCGCGCAGCGAGGCGGCCAGCGGCGCCGCGACCTGCCGCGCGTTGTCGATGTCGGCCGGGGTGAACGGCGGGCGGCGACGCTCGCGCAGCAGGATCAGCGTGCCCCAGTGCGCGGCGCGATCGACCAGGTCGAGCCGCATCTCGCTGCCCCAGCCGTCGCCGGCCATGCTGTCGAGCAGCGGCACGACGCCCGGCGGCGCGGTGGCCGTCGTGTTCAGCACCGCGACAGTTGGGCGGCTCGTGGGCCGGTCGGCGGGTCGCCGGGGCGGGTAAGGCTGCCGATCGAGCAGCCCGGCCGCCTTGATGCGGCGGAAGTGGGCGCAGCTGTAGCCCTGGTGCTCGACCAGGAAGCAGCCGACGCCGGTGACCGGATCCTTGCCGGAAAGCATGTACCCGTCGTGCGGCACGAGCCGGTGCAGTTGGCGGGCCAGCTCGCCGCCGAGGTCGGCCAGGCTGTCGGCGCGTGCGGCAGCCTGCCGCGCGGCGTGGGCGACGAGCAGCGGCGCGGGCGCGGGGGACACCGCAGGAGTATCGCAACCGGCTCCCCCTAGGTCTAGGGATATGCGCCGCGCATCCGGGGGCGGACAGTGGAACCCGGCCGGGCAGTCATTGTCCTGCCGTTCACTATCAGTAAGCAGAAGCAGAGGATCAGGAGTACTCGTGCGTCGATTCCTGGTGGTTGCCCTGTCCGTTTCCGCCCTACTCGCAGGTGGCACGGTGTCCGCCGCCGCGAGCAACCCCGACGCGGGGTCCGCGCCGTCTGCCGTGTCACACGACGGCTGGGTGCCCGACCCGATCCCGCCGTCATATGACGCGCCCGCCGGGCTGCTGTGCGACTTCCCCGTTCACTGGGACGTGACGGTGAATCAGGTGCGCACGAAGATCGTCGAGACCTACCCGGACGGCAAGCCCGAGCGGCAGCTGGCTACCGGTGCGCTGTTCCTCAACGTCAGCAACGCCGCCACCGGCGCGAGCACCCTCGTGGACGCCAGTGGCAGTGCTGTGATCGATTATGGGACTGACGGCTCGATGGTCTGGCGCGTGGTCGGGCCGGTCATCGCGCGCGTCCCCGCGGGCTCCAGCAACCTGCCGCGCGGCCTCTACACCATCGACGGCGTCTACCGGATCGAGTTCAGCGCGACCGGATTCAAGACCGTCACGCTCGTGCACGGCACTATCCACAGCCTCTGCGACGACCTCGGCTAGTTGTACCGGACTTCGCACATGGGGTTTTGGGTTTCCAGCCGGCGGGGTCGGGTTTCGTCGATGCCGAGGAGTTCGAGCAGGTGTGCCCCCGCGGACGTCAGAGGCTGCGGGCGGTGATGTCGCCGTGGGTGGTGGTCGCGCGGATGTCGAGGACGGGGGTGCCGTCGTTCTTCAGGGCGTTGCTGATCCGGCCACGACCGGTGCCCGCGTCGAGGCTCGCGGAGACGCCCGCGGCCGCACCGACGGTGATGTCGCCCATCCGGGTGGTGAGCTTCAACGTGCCGCCGCCCAGGGCCTCGTCGATCCGGATGTCGCCGCGGGCGGTGCTGATCTCCCCCGGCCCGCCGAGCCGGCCGACCACGACGTCGCCGTCGACCGCGGTCAGGCGCAGGCTCGCGGCCTCGCCGACGTTGATCTCCCGGTAGGCGCCCTCGAAGACCACGTGACCGAGCCGTCCGACGCCGCGCAGCGCGCAGCCGCCGCTCCTGCCCTCCACGCGGGAACCGACGGGCAGCCGGACCGTCACCTCCACAGATCCGGAGGAACCGAAGGCCTGGTGCCTGGGCTCGGGGTTCTGGATGCGCAGCACGCCGTCGGCGTAGGCGACGGTAGTCCGCTCCACTGCCCGGACGTCACGGCTCCTGCCGGGATCGGTCGGCCGGACCTCGACGGCGGTCTCGGTGCGGTCATCGGCCAGGAGGTGGATCCGCCCGGCGGGGATCTCCAGGACGGTGGAGATCGGGCCGTGGGTGTCGAAGGTGTGCATCATGTCTCCGGTAGGCACGTGGATGTGTGTGTCGGTGGTTCGGCTGCCGGGGCCCAGGCTCCGTGTCAGTCGTCGATCGACTGGTAGAGGGTGGTCCAGAAGTCGTGGATGAGCTGCGCCGAGTCCGGGGTGGACATCCCGACCTGAGTGAGAAGGATGCCGATGAGGTCGTTCTGCGGGTCGGCGTAGGTCGACGTCCCGCTGCCGCCGTCCCAGCCGAACTGACCGAGCGGCGCATAGTCGCCACGGTAGGTGCGCACGGCCATCCCGAAGCCCCAGCCGCCCTGCTGGCCCTGGCCGAATCCCACGTGGACGTTCTCGCGGGCCATGGCCTCCCGCGCGGCCTGCTGCTCGGGCGTGAGCCGATTGGTCGTCATCAGCTCGACGGCGGACCGGGACAGGATCCGCTCGCCGCCGTGCGTCCCGCCGTTGAGCAGCATCCGGAAGTAGGCGTGGAAGTCGTCGACGGTGGAGACCAGGCCACCGCCTCCGCCCTGGAAGGCCGGCGGCTTGCTGTGGCGTCCGCCCTCGGCCGCGTCCCAGACCAGGAACTCGCCTGTCGACGGGTCCGGGACGACCAGCGGCGGCAGCCGGTCCATCTTCTCGCCCGGGACGTGGAAGCCGGTGTCCCGCATGCCCAGCGGCTCGAAGACGCGCTCGCGGAGGAAGTCCTCGAACGGCCGGCCGGTGACCCGGGCCACCAGCACGCCCAGCAGGTCGCTGCTGATCTGGTACTGCCAGCGTTCGCCCGGCTGGTGCATCAGCGGCAGCGTGCCGAGGCGGCGCATCCACTCGTCCGGCTCCGGCATCGGCTCCGGCAGGTTGGGGGTGAGCCCCTGCTCGAAGACCGCGTCCATGATCGGGGTGCCCAGCGAGGTCATATCCATGCCGAGCCCGAACGTGGACGTCAGCACGTCCCGCACGGTGATCGGCCGCTTGGCCGGAACGGTCTCGTCGAGCGGGCCGTCGACCCGCTGCAGCACCTGGCGGTCGGCCAGTTCCGGGAGCCACTGCTCCACCAGGTCGTCGAACCGCAGACGGCACTCGTCGAGCAGGACCATCGCGGCGGCCATGGTCACCGGCTTGGACGTGGACGCCATCCGGAAGACGGTGTCCCGGCGCATCGGTGCGCCACCCTCGGGCGCCATCGTCCCGAGTGCCTCGACGTGCGTCCAGTCGCCCCGTCCGACCAGGGCGACCAGGCCGGGGATCTTCCCGGACTCCACGTGCCGCGTCAGCACGCCGCGCAGCCTGCGCAGCCCCGCTTCGGACAGACCGCTGGTGCGGTGGTTCATCTTCCATCTCCTTGTGTTGTGTGTGATGCCGGAGCCCGCTCTGCGGCGGGCGCGTCGGCGGCTTCCACCTTGGGGCCGGGCCCAGGGCCGATCAACGTAGAATCCGCGAACGGACCGATCACCGCCGTGTTATGAAGGGAGGTCCGCCCGTGGAGCTGCGGGACATCGAGATCTTCCTGACGCTCGCGGAAGAGCTGCACTTCGGTCGCACGGCGGACCGCCTCCATGTGTCGCAGGCACGGGTCAGTCAGGCGATCGCCCTGCAGGAACGACGCCTCGGGGGCCTGCTGTTCGACCGGTCGAACCGTCGGCAGATCCGGCTGACCCCCTTGGGGCGGCAGTTGCGGAACGATCTGCGTCCCGTTCACGACGGGCTGCGCGCCGGCCTGGAACGGGCCAGAATGGCGGCCCGCGGCGTTACGTCAGTGCTGCGGGTCGGGCTGCTGCCCTTCAACATCGCGGAACTGCACGTCTACTGGCGCGCGTTCCGGGAGCTACACCCACAGTGGGAACTGCAGCTGCGGCGTGCGCCCTACGTGGACCCGTTCGCCAGCCTCCGCGACGGCGTGGTGGACGTCCTGGTCGTCTGGCTCCCCGTCGAGGAACCGGACCTCACCGTCGGACCGCCGCTCTTCACGGACGCACGGCTGCTGGCCGTCTCCGCGGAGGACCGGTTGGCCACCCGGTCGTCCGTGGCCCTGGAGACGCTCGCGGATCGTCGGCACGCCACCGCTCCCCTGATGCCGGACTACTGGGAGGACGTGTACCTGCCCTTCCAGAGCCCGCGCGGCCGCCCCATCGAACGCAGCCGGACCATCACCAACAGCGACGACCTGATCCACCTGGTCGGCACCGGCGAGATCGTCCACAGCTTCCCAGCGCACGTCACCCGGTACTGGGCCATGACGCACGTCCGTTGGCTGCCCATCCGGGACCTGCCCCCGCTGACCTACGCCCTGGTGTGGCACACCGAGTCCGAGACCGCCGCCGTCCGCGCCTTCGCCGAGCTCGTCAAGGAACTGGGCCCCTTGGACTTCGCTCACCTCTGATCTCCCTGCTGCCTGCTCACGCCGCCCCCTCCGCTCACAGCCTGGCGCGGCACCGACGGGCGAACAACGGCGAACCCCGTAAGGCTGCGTTGACCCCGGGGTCAACGATCCGCGTTGTGTCGACGCGACGCCGACCGCTAGGTTCCCGACCAGGAGGAAGCATGGAACTGCGGGACATCGAGATCTTCCTGACGCTGGCCGAGGAACTGCACTTCGGACGGACGGCGGAGCGCCTGCACATCACGGCGTCCCGGGTCAGCCACGCCATCAAGAAGCAGGAACGCCGCATCGGCGCACCGCTCTTCGAGCGCACCTCGCGCACGGTCCGCCTCACCGCGCTGGGCCGGCAACTGCGCGAGGATCTGCTGCCCGCCCGCCAGCAGATCCAACAGGCCCTCGACCGGGCCGTCGCCGAAGCACGCGGCATCACCGGGGAGCTGCGCGTCGGCTACTCCACCCCCTGGTGCGCCGATCTCGTCCTGCGTGCGGCCGAGACCTTCCGCGGCCGACATGCCGGATGCACCGTGGCGGTCGGCGAGATCCAGTTCGACGACCCGTTCGGCCCGCTGCGTCGGGGCGAGTTGCACCTGCAGGTGAGCGAACTGCCCAGCGGCGAGGCGGGCATAGCCGACGGCCCGGTACTGTTCCGCGAGCCTCGGGCGCTGATGGTCCCGGCCGCCCATGCCTGGGCCGAACGCGCCAGCGTGTCGCTGGAAGACCTGGCCGACGCACCGCTGATCACCCCGCGGGGCGACATCCCCCAAGCCGCGCTGGAGATCCACCTGCCCATCCGCACCCCCTCGGGCCGCCTGATCCCGCGCGGCCCCCGCTACACCTTCTGGTCCGAGGTCCCCGCCCTCGTCGCAGCCGGTCTCGGCGTCTCGGTCGTCGCGGTCCGCGCCGCCCGCTACCACGACCGGCCCGGCATCGCGTTCGTCCCCTTCCGCGACGGCCCCACCCTCGACTACGGCGTGCTGCTGCCCAGCTCCGGCCCCTCCCCCGCCGCCCGGGCCTTCATCGACAACATCGCCCCACACTTGCCGCCCACCTAATCGTCGGCCGCACCACGTCACGGGTTCTCGGCGGTACCGGCGTCCGCGGGCGGATCATCTGGCTCCCGGTCGGTGTCCGTGGTCCGCCGGTAGTGGCCAGTGCGGGTCCCCCGAAAGGTAGCTGACCACGCAACAGAACGAGCCGGCACTCGGTATCCCAAGTACCGGCTCCCACAGCCGACTTCACAGTCGGGACGACAGGATTTGAACGTGCGACCCCTTGACCCGCGCGGTCGAAAGGAGGTGACGGGCCGTCCGCTCGGTCCGGAAACCGCAGATCAGGGCCTACTTCGTCCAGCGCGCATGATGCTTGGTCACACCTCATGACGCCCAGTCCGTGAGAGGCATGTGAGAGGTCGGCGAGCCGAAGTGAGCTCTCTCACTGCGGCTCACCAGCGAGTGTGGCGGCGCTGCCGATAAGCCTGCACCGAGTCGCCGTGCTGACACGACCAGCTACTGGAGCAAGCCCATCCGGGCTTGCCAAGGTTCCAAGCCACGACGTCGAGAATCCGCAGTCTCGTCACGACACTGATCTGGGATCAGCGACGTCTCCCGCAAGCCCTGCCTGCGCTGCCCGTGCCGCTGACCTCCGCTGACGCCACCGCCCGGCTCGGGGCAACGCCGCACCACGGCCCTCACCGCGGGGCGTTCCAGGAGTCCGCGCACAGTGCCGTGGTCATCTCCTCCTGGTAGCAGGCCGCGGCGAGCCAGGCCGTCGCGAAGGCGACGTGGTCGTCGGTGAGCAGGCGACCGAACACGTCGCGCTCCTGGTCCGCCGCGGCCGCGTGGAGCGCGGCGAGGAGGTGCTCCGCCGTGCCGAGACCCGCGGCGCGCAGTCGGCGTCCTTCGGCGGCGCCCTGGGCGAGGCGTGCGGTCAGGGCTCTGCGGCCGCTGGTGACGACCTGTTCCAGTTGGCGGACCAGGAGGTGGAGGGGCGGCTGCGGGGGTGGGGTGGTTTGTGAGACGGGGGGCGGCTCGACCCGGTCCGACGGCAGGTCTGCCCGCTGGAGGCGTTCCAGGCCGAGGCTGATCCGGTGGTGGGACTCGCTCGGCAGGGTGAGCACGGACCCGGTTCGCCCCGGGGCGGTGCCGGCAGCCAGCAGCCGGATCCTCGGGGAGGCTGCCCGCTCCAGGCGGCCGATGATGCGCAGGTGCAGGCCGGGCGCGGAGGCGAGCAGCGCGAGGTTGCTGCCGAACGCGAGCCGCGGATGGTCCTGGGCGGGGAGCAGGGCCACCGTCAACCCCGCGCAGTCGGCCAGTAGTTGGGTTGCGGCATGGCCGGGGATGGTGCCGGGTCCGAGTACGGTGACGTCGAGGAACAGCAGCTCCGACCCGGCCGGCCGAAGCTCGTGGGGTGTCCGCTCCGCGGTCAGGGCGCGTTGGACCTGGGCGTGGAGCGGTTCCTCCCAGAGCCGGGCAACGGGCGGCTGGTGCCAGTCGACACCGGCGGCACGCACCGCCCGGACCTTGGCGCCGGCGCCGAGGCGCCCGGAGACGGTGCGGGTGGCGTCCTGGACGACCAGGCCGGCCCGGGTGAGCTCCCGGTGCGAAAGGGTCGCGTCGCCGAGCCGGACCGGACGGCCCGCCGCGGCCTGGGCGCCCTGCGCGGCCTCGGCCGGGTCGGCATGCGGGGTGACGTCGGAGACCGTGGCGAGCCGACCGTCGGCATCCGTGACCCAGACCGCGACCCCGGCGTGGGTGGAGGTCACGACGGGTTCGGCGAACAGTCCGTACAGGCGCAGGGCACCGACCTCCTGGTACGTCTGCCGCGGGGTGCCGCGCAGGGTCCGGGGCGGGGCCGTGGTGGCTTCGAGCAGTTCGCGGTGGGCGGCGGCCAGGTCGGCGAGGCGGTGGTCGGGTGCTGCGGCACGGGCGGCTCGCAGCCGGGTGACCACGGTGGTGGCGAGGGCGGCCGGCCGGTGGAGGCCGAGCAGGCGGGCCTGGTGCGCGGTGCGCAGCAGCTCGGCCTGCAGCACGCTCCCCGCGCCGCTGCTGCCCGCGGCGAGGCAGTCGGCCGCGGCCCGGTGCAGGCGGTCGACGGCCTCGGCCTCGGCCGGGGTGAGTCCTTCTCCGGCCGGGGAGTCGGCGGACGGTTCGGCGGGCGGTTCGGCGGCTGGTGACGACTGGTCGCGCTCTTCCGTGGCCTTCGTGGACGGTGGTTCCGCCTCGGCTGCCGCCAAGGGCGCGACCGTGACGGCGGCGGCGCGGTGCAGGCAGGCGGGGGCGAGCAGGCACTCGCACCGGATGTCTGCGGCCGTCCGGACCACGCCGCCCGGGGCGTGCAGGATCAGCACGGCCTCCTCGTCGACCTGGACGCTCCATTCGTCGCCCGTCCGCGAGGTCGGCCGGTCGGCAAGCTTGGCGGCCGCGCCGTCGAGCCGCTTCTGGAGCCTCGCCGACAGGGCCGACACCACCTCTGCCGCGACGTCGGCCGGTACCGAGGGCCAGTGGGCCGAAAGCGACGCCTGAGTGTCTGTCAACGGATCTTCTCCCCCACCCAGCGGGCCAGTTCCTGCGGGCTCAGCGCGGCCACCGGCATGCCCGCCGCCACGAGTTGTTCGGCGACCGCCCTCGAGTAGCGCGGCTTGCCGGTGTCGTCGAGGGCGGCGCACCCGAGCAGGTGGCACCCTTCGCCGATGAGCGTCCGGGTCTCCCCGAGCAGCCCGCCGAGCGGGTAGCCCTCCTCGAAGTCGCTGACCACCGCGATCAGGGTGCGGGACGGAACCGTGACCAGCTCGCGCGCGTACCGGAGACCGGCCGCGATGTGCGTCCCGCCGCCGACCCGGACCTCGAGGAGCAGGCCCAGGGGGTCGTCGACGCGTCCGCTGAGATCGAGGACGCTGGTCGAGAAGGCCACGAAGTGTGTGGTCAGGGACGGCACTCCGGCCAGGATCGACGCGGTCAGCGCGGCCCAGATGGTGGAGGCCTCCATCGAGCCGGACACGTCCACGACGAGGACCAGGCGCCAGTCGTTGGCCCGGGTGGCCCTGGTCCGGAAGACGGGCCGTTCCGGGACGATCAGGGTGGTCCCTCCCTCCCCCGGCCGCGCGGTGCCGAGGTTGGCCCGGATCGTGCGGTCGAGGTCGAGGCGGCCGCCCCGGCGGTAGCTGGGTCTGGGCAGTGAGAGGCCGGTCAGGGCCGGGCGCAGTGTGCTGGCGAGCTCTCGCGACAGCTCGTCCACCAGCCGCTTGACCAGCGGACGGAGGGCGGCGAGACGTGCCTCGGGCAGGCCCCCCGCGTGCTGCAGAACGGTGCGCAGCAGTTCGACGGAGGGGCGCACGGCCTCCGGGGCGAGCGCCTCCAGGACGTCCCTGCGGCCCTGGGCGGCCGCGGCGGCGAGGACCTCCTCGCGGATTCCCGGGCCGAAGAGGGCTGCCAGTTCTTCGGACCACTCGCGGACCCCCGGGTACGGGGCCTCCCGGCCGCCGCGGCCGCCGCCGGTCAGGCTGGGGCCGGATCCCTCGCCGCGGCCGGTGCCGTAGAGCTCGTCGAGCGCGGTGGCGATTCGGGCGGCCTGCCCGGTCAGGCCCGCGCCGCTGCCCTGGCGTCCCAGGAGCAGGCGCCACCGGTCGGTCGGCGGGAGAGCGGACGCGGGGGTGTGCGCGGGACGGGTCGGACGCGCGAACGGGGTGGTCGGCGCCGGAGGGACCATCATGGCCTGGGGTGCCCGGGGCAGCAGGCCCCTGGCAGTGAGGAGTTGACCAGCCGCCAGGTCGGCTTTGGTCCAGGCGGCCAGGGTGGCCGGGTCGAGCATGGCGGGTAGGGCGTCGACCTGTTCGCCGAGCCCTTCCTCGACGGTGTCGAGCAGCCGGTCCCGGGCGGCGGGGCTGAGTGTGTCGAAGCCGCCGCGCAGCGCGGGCAGCCGGTCCAGGAAGCCGTCGTCGGACAGTTCGGCGATGCGTGTCAGGAGTGGTTCGAGTGCCTCCGGGGCGGCGGTGAGCAGGCCCTCGGCTGCGGTGAGCAGGCCGGTGAGGGCGCGGCTGAGCGCGGCCCGGCCGGCCGGGGTGGTGGCGCCGTCCACCCAGGAGGCGATCCGGTCACCGAAATCGGCTGGCTGCTGGTGGCCCAGCAGCACCCGGGCGGCTCCGGCCGCACCCCGGATCAGCGGCGAGCCGTCGTCGGCCAGGTGCTGGAGGGTGCGGCCGAGCCGGATGCCGCCTTGAGTGTCGGCCCGGCGGGCGAACTCCACCAGCGCCCGGGCGTCGGCGGGGTCGTCGGAGCCGGTGATGCCTTCGAGGCCCCGGATGGCGGCGGTGGTGAGCAGTTCGCGGGCATCGGCGGCCGGGCCGGTCAGGGGCGCGACCGCCTCGTGACCGGCGATGTGCCCGGCCGTCAGGCGGTCGAGCAGGGCGAGCCCGTCGAGGAGTTCGGCGAGGCTTGCCACCGCCGGTGCCTCGTCCGCGAGTTGGACGAGCCGGGTGCCGGTCAGCGCCGGCAGGGCGCACCCGGCCGCGGCGGCCAGACCGTCGATGATCTGGCGGGCGGTCGAGCCGCCCTCCGCGTGCTCGCGGCGCAACCGTTCGCGGAGCGTGCCCTCGGCGGCCTGGCTCGGCGTCACGCCGCGCATGCCGGCGACGGTCAGCATGGCGGCGACCGCGGGCGTCCACCGTACGCGCCAGCGCGAGCCGAGCGCGTCGGTGCCGCCGGCACCGGTGACGGCGATCCGCTCGCCGTACGGCACGCCACAGGCCTCGAGGCGGCGCAGCAGGAGTTCGCGGCGGGCGTCGAGCGGCGAGCGGAGCGGGTCGAGGCGAAGCTCGCGCGCCGACGGCTCGGCCGCGTCCGCCGGACCCGGCAGGCCGAGTTCGGCGAGGAGCGCCTCGACGGCGGGGCTGAGCCCGGTGCGGGGGGCGGCCGGAGTGGGGCTGCCGGTACGGGTGCCGACCAGGACCCGCTCGAGAGCCCGGGCCACGGCCCGGCCGCGCCCGAGGGGCTCCCCTTGGGCCAGTACGGTCTGCACGGCCTCGACCAGCTCGCCGCGGCCGGGCGCCGGCAGCCCGCGCAGCCGGGCCAGATCGCCCGCCACGCGGACGATCTCGCGGGCGTCGGCGGGCCCGGCGGGGTGGCCCTGGCCGCGCAGTGCGTCGCAGATCCGGACGGCGGTGCGGGTGAGTTCCGCGGCGAGGCGGTCCGGGTCTCCTCCGGCGGCCAGCACGGTGTGCTGCCACTCCGGGTCACGGATCCCGGCGGGGTAGCCGGAGCGGGCGTCGAGCAGCGGGTAGGTGTACGGGATCAGCGAGATGACCTGCCGCACCGGCTCCGCGGGCGGACTCGGCCGCCGGTCGGGGTCGTCGGCGCCCGGGCCGCCGGCTCCGGGTGCCACCGGGGCGGTGGGTGCCGCCGGGCTGTCGAGCAGGGCCGGCGCGTGGAAGGCCCCGACGACGACGGCGACCCGGCGCCCGTCGGCACAGGCGGCGCGGACGCGGTCCCGCATCCACTCCTCCCGGTACAGGTCGAGGGGGTCGATGGTCCCGGCGTCCTCGCGCAGCGCCCAGCCGACCAGCAGTGCCGCCCGGCGCACTTCCTCCGGCGCACAGCCGGGGGCGAGGGCCTCGACCAGGCGGTCCCACAGGTCCTCGTCCTGTCGTCCTGTCAGTCGGCGGCGCAGTGCGTCCGCGAGTCCTCGTGCACGGGCCTCGCTGCCGCGTCCCTGGGCGGTGCGTCGCGCCAGCGGAAGGTCGCAGGCGACGGCCGGCACCCCGTGGCGGGCCGCCCAGCGCAGGGCGGCGAGCTCGGGCGAGAAGTCCGCGAACGGGTAGAAGGCCGGGCCCGGGCCCTCTTCGGCGGCCGCGGCGGTGAGGGCCACCGGTGCCTTGGTGTGCTCGTCCGCCAGCAGGCCGAGCCAGGGCTGGAACTCCTCGGGCAGTTCGACGAGCAGCACCTCCGGCCGGTGCGCATCGAGGAGGGCGGGCAACACGGTTGCGAGCGACGGGGCGTGGTGGCGGACCCCGATCAGGTAGGGCCCGGGGGTCCCTGCTCCCGAGGCGGCGAGCCTCCCCCAGCCTTCGGCCGGGGGGATCCCCGTGGCCTCGGCTGGTGCGCGGACATCGGTGGTCACGGCGGTCAGTCCTCCAGCGCCGAGCGCAGGTCCCACAGGGTGCGCCAGGTCGCCGCGCCCTGCTCGGCGCGGCGGCGGACCGCGCCGTCCCAGTAGCCGAGCAGCCGGGCGGCGTCGGCGGGATCGTCCTTGCGGACCACCCCGACCAGCTGACCCGGCAGGCGGCCGAGGATGTCGCCGTCGCCGTCCAGGTAGGCGGCGGTGACGCCGAGGGCGGTGGCCACCGACACGGCCTCGGCGGTACTCATGACCGTGGAGGGCCGCTCGACGTCCCACCCCTCGACGGAACGGCCGGTGCGCAGATCGCGGAAGGCCGTGACCAGGGCCTCCAGCACGGCGTCATCCACCGCGTACGGCGCACCCGCTCGGCTGACGGCAGCCGTGGACTGGCGCCGGACCAGTTCGACCTCGGCGTCGAGATCGCCGATCGGGCCGACCGTCTCGAAGTTGAAGCGCCGCTTGAGGGCGGCGGACATCTCGGAGACGCCCTTGTCCCGTAGGTTGGCGGTGGCGATCAGGGTGAAGCCGGGGACGGCATGCAGCTGGCCGTCCCCGCTGCCGGCGAGCTCCGGAACGGCGATCCGCCGCTCGGAGAGCAGTGAGACCAGGGCGTCCTGCACCTCTGGCAGGCAGCGCGTGACCTCCTCGACACGGGCGACCGCACCTGTGGACATCGCGGTGAGCACGGGCGAGGGCACCAGGGCCTCGCGGCTCGGGCCCTTGGCGAGCAGGAGCGCGTAGTTCCAGCCGTACTTGAGCTGGTCCTCGGTGGTGCCGGCGGTGCCCTGGACGGTGAGGGCGCTGGTGCCGCAGACGGCGGCGGCGAGCAGCTCGGAGAGCATCGACTTGGCGGTGCCGGGTTCGCCGACCAGCAGCAGGCCGCGCTCGCCGGCCAGGGTGACCACGCAGCGCTCGACCAGGGCGCGCTCGCCGACGAACTTCGGCTCGATGGACATGCTCCGGCGGCCCTGCTTGAGCTTCTCCCCGCCACTGCCCAGGACGAAGGTCACCACGGCGCGCGGGGTGAGCCGCCACCCCGGCGGGCGCGGGCCGGAGTCGTATCCGGCGAGGAACTCCAGTTCGGCGGCGTACCTGTCCTCTGGCAGGACGTTCTGGCGGTCGGGCGCGGTGGCGGTCATGTCCCCTTCTCGGTGCTGTGCGTGCTGCGCGCTCATCGGCGGCCTCTCCTGCGGGTGTTGGTGGTGAGCTGTTCGTAGCCGGGCCGGTCGCCGTCGGCGACCCGCTGCCAGGCACGGGCGAACAGCTCGGGCGCCGCGAGCTGCGGCAGGATCGCCGAGTGGGGCGGGATCTCGTACAGGCCGGCCTTCCAGGTCTCCACGGGCAGGCCGGGCGCCTTGGCCTCCTGCCAGCCGCCGGGCAGGAAGAGGCCGCGGCCGGCCCGGGCCCGCTTGGCCTCCAGGACGAGGTCGGTCGCGGCGAGTTCGGCCCGGGCGCGCTTCAGCCGGGCGGGCTTCCAGCCGGTCCAGCGGGCCGTGTTGCGGTCGGTCGGGTCCGGGAGGGCGAGCAGTTGGAGGTAGAGGGCGGCCGCGTCCTCCCCGAGCCCGTGGCTCTTGGCCACCTCGGTGACCAGGGCCGGAGCGCTGCGCTGCGGGTTCTGCGCCCAACCGGCCGGTTCGCCGGCCGTGCAGCCGTGGGCGGTCAGCCGGGCCAGTTCGTCGCCCAGCAGCGCACGCAGGGCGGGCAGTTCGTCCCGGGAGTAGTAGCCGGCCACCAGCCCGCCGAGCAGGTCGAACAGCGGGTCGTCCGCGCCGGTCAGCGCGGCGGGCCGCAGGTAGGGGACCTCGCCGTAGCGACCGGGAGCGAGGACCAGCGCCTCGCCGCATGCCACCAGACCGTCGCTGCCCGCGCCACCCTGCTCGGGAAGGCCGAAGTGGCCGCGCAACACGGCCGCCAACTGCTGGTCGCGGACGGTGGATTGCACGTCGAGGCCGATCAGCAGGCCCGGATCGGCGAGCCGCCTGCGGACGGCCGCCAGCGCCTCCGGAAGGAGCGGACGCAGTTGGTCCCCGTACGGCAGGTGGTGGGCCAGCCAGCGCAGGGCGCTGACCGCCGAGGCCAGGCCCTGCGCGCCGGGGAGCGCGTCCGGGTCATCGGGCACCAACTCGACGCCCTGATCCGTCTGGCGGACCCGCTGGGTGGTGACCCGGGACAGCCAGGCCGTGTTCGCCGGGTTGAGGACCGCCTCGATCGCGAGGACATCCGCGCCGTTGACGGTGGTCTGTGCCTCCTCGGGGAGCGTCAGCAGTCGCCCGCGGCGCTCGACCCACCGCGCCGCGGCGTCATCCGTCTGCAGGCCGGTGCTCCACAGCCGAGCCGGGTCGGCGGGCAGCAGTGCCGCCAGGACGGCCTCGCGGTCGGTCCGGTCGACCGAGTGCAGCCACTGCCGGGCGGCCTTGGCCTGCGTGGCCTTCAGCCCGTACAGCGCGAGTTGCTCGGCCGTGAGGACGTCGTTCGACCAGGTGAGCAGCCCCGGGGGCTGGGCGAGCAGCAGCGTGGCGCGGGCCCGTCCGATCCCGGTGGCCGCGCCGAACTCCTCCGCCTGCTCGGGCCGCCAGGCGATCCGGCCGTGCTGCTGGAGCAGGGCGGTGAAGCGGGCGATCCAGTCGGCCGTCAGGTCGTCGCGCACCCGCCGCTCCCGGACCAGGCCGAAATGGGCGACCGCCGCGAACTCGCCCGACGGGTCGTGGTCCACCGCGTCCCAGTGCACCTCGTGCCCGTAGCGGCGGCAGGCCAGCACCACGACCGTGCGGTCGCCGTTGCGCAGCACCTGGCCCACCCGTGCCGCGGCGGTCTTGGAGGCCGACTGGTTGTTCTGGTTCTGCTCGCTGAGCGTCACCTGACGCAGCGTCGGCCCACGGTCGGCCAGCCAGCCCCGGGTCAGCTCGGTCAGCAGCAGGACCAGCGCGTGCCGGGCCTGCTCGCCGGTGGCCTGCGAGGCCGCGGCCAGGGCCATCGGGGCCGTGCGGCCCAGCAGGTGGACCCAGCCGTGGTACTCGCTGCCGCCGTGCAGCTCGAGGCGTTCGGCGTCGGTCGACCAGCCGGTCGGCCCGGCCTTCGGGCCGGCGGCCAGTAGCCCGGTGACAGCCCGGAGGTTGGCGAGCAGGTGCCACTGGTCGCCGGAACGGTTCCAGAGGGAGCCAAAGCCCTCCAGGCTGCCGAACACGCCCTGGACCGCCTCGCGCAGCACCCCGTCGTGGCCGGACTCCGGCTGGTACGCGGCGGGCACGGCACGGCCGTCCGCTCCGACCGGCTCCTCCGCCTCGGGCTGCGGCAGCGGCGCGTAGCGGGCGGCCCGGGTCGCGGTCTCGGTGGCCATCCGGGCGAGCCCGGCCACACCGGCGATCAGCAGCGGGTCGGTCAGCCCCGGCAGGACCCTGGCGGCCGCCTCGACCGGGACGGCCTGGGTCGCCCGGCTGCCTGCGACCTGCCGGGGAACACCCTGGATCAGCAGCAGCTCCGGACGGTGCGGCCGGGTGGCGTCGTCGGCGTCCACCGGCCACGCGGCCTCGATGAGTTCCGCCGCTCGACCGTCCGTCACTGCGCGCAGCACCCGCGAGCCCTGCTCGTCGCGGGGGCGCAGCGCGTGCCAGTGGTCGAGCGGCGGTACCAGCGCCGTTCCGGCGGCGTGCAGCTGGCCGGGGTGGGCGGTGGTGAGCTCCGCGAACGCGTCGGCCGCGCGGCCGGTGCCGTCCACCGGACCGAGCGCGACGCCGCGGTGCGAGGCGACCATCATCAGGGCGGCGCCGTCGGGCAGGTCGAGGCGGCCCGCCGGGTGGCCGGCGGCGCCGGGGGCCTGCGTCGACAGGGTGACGCGGCGGCCGTCCACGCCGTGGAACACCACCTGGGAGGCGTCGGAGCGCACCGAACCGCCGAGCACGGTGCCGTCGGTGCCGAGCGGGCTGCGCTCGAGCCCCGGCTGCACCGGGAGCAGCCTGCAGTGCTCCGGCTGGAGCGTGCCGGTGGCGTCGCCCGCAGCGGTGAAGAGGGGCGGGACACCTGCGCGGCCGTGGGTTCCCGTCAGGGGGTCGTACTCGACGAGCGCGGTGCGGCCGCCGGTCTGGCGCAGGGTCCAGTAGCCGACGCCGTCGCCGAGCACCTGGTGCTCGGGCGGCAGGGCCGTGTCCCCGGCGTGCAGCACGCGGCCGCCGGTGGCCCGGCCGCCCTGCGGCAGCGGCAGCGACGTCGGGTTGATGCTGTGGGCCCCGTAGTACCCGCCGGCCAGCCGCTCGCCGGTCAGCTTGAACACCTGAGCCGGCCGGCCGGACCAGTACGCCCGCTGCTCGCCCTCCTCCCACCAGACGACCAGCAGCTCGCCGTCCACGTAGCGCTGGCGCGGACGGTTCCAGTGGGACGCCGTCGCGGGCGTGCGCAGCTCGTGCTCGAGCAGGATGCCCTGCGGGCCGACCACCACCGCCTTGTGCTGGCGCACCAGGACCAGTGCGGGCCAGGCGTCCTCGATCCGCAGGTCGTTCCGGTTGGCACGGCCGGGAACGACGCCGGTCTTGGCGTCCTCGTAGCCCAGACGGAGGAGCCCCTCTTCCAGGGCGGGCCAGCCGAGCTCGTCGAAGATGCCGGCGCGGAGGGTGCGCCCGAGCAGGGCGGCGACATCCAGCCCGGCGATGCGGGCGGCGGCAGCCGGGTTGGCCTCGATGATGGCCGGCCGAACGGGCCCGAGCGCGACCAGCAGGCTGTGGGCTCCGGCCAACCCGCGCGCGGCCAGCAGCTCCTCCGCCCGGTCGTCGGCCCATTGCGCGAACAGTGCCTGAAGCGCCGGGTACTGGGCGATGAGCGGCCCGAGCCGGCCGGCGTCACTCGACCGCCAGACCGGCGGGATGGCGTTCTGCAGCGCCCCGCGGAAGCGCGGGTCGGCCGCCACGGCCGCCAGGTTCCGTCGGCCCGGGCCTCCCTGGGCCAGCCAGGCGCCGAGGTTGAGGGACATGATGGGCGGCGGATCGGCGACCGGCACCCGCTCGGCGAGCAGCAGGTCGAGGAGATTGAGTGCGGTCGGGTGGTTGTGGGTCAGCTCCACCGCGACGCCCTCGGCCCGCAGCCGGTCCACCATCCGCGCGGCCAGCTCGAGTGTGGCCCCACAGCCGGGACGCGAGCGCCAACCGCGGTTGACGTGCGCGGCCCACCGCTGCAGCCAGCGGGCGGCGGGCTCCGCTCCGGTAGCCTGCGGGTCCGTCAGGAGCAGTTCCGCGCCGCTCTCCCGGAGGATCTTCAGCCACTCCTGGTCGGTGGTGGCATGGTCCTTCGAGCCGGGCGGGGTCGGCAGGATCTCCAACAGCCGTGCCCGGACCGCCTCGTCGCCACGAGCCAGCTCGATCAGCGTTCCACGCCACGACTTCCACACCGCGGCGGGGGAACGACCGATGGCCGGTGACGACAACAGCTCACGGAGCAGGATCCGTTCCTGCTCCCGCTGGTCGAGCCCCGCGGCCTTTTTGATCAGCAGCCGAGCGTCCTCGGCGATCCCCGCGTACGGGGCCATTCCCGCCGCCGAACGCTCCGCGCACAACTGGCGGAACCGCTGCCACGCCGTCAACGCGTCCAGTCGTCCGGCGAGGTCCTTCACGTACTGCCGCAGCGCCTTGACGGTCAGTGCGCCGCCCAGGGCGAACTCCAGGAAGACGGCACGCAGCCGCTCCTCGTCGATCTCCAGGTTGAAGGTGCGCTCGGCCTCCCGTGCCTTGCCGAAGAACGTGGCCGCGTACGTCTGGTTGCCCTGCTCCAGGAAGATCCGCCCGACCTGCTCGCAGTAGGTGGGCAGGAAGTGCGGTACCGCGCGCCCGAGGCGGACGGCCAACTCCTCGAAGCCGTCCTTGGCGTTGCCGGGCTTGGACTTGATCTGGCGGGCGAGGCGCTCCATCTCCTTGACCACGGCCAGCGCGTGGTGTCCGTTGGCCGGGTCGTGAACCAGCGCCCAGGCGGGGAACCCGAGCGCCTCCTGCCGGACCTGCCCCACCTCGACCGGCTCACCGAGCGGGATCAGGTCGAGGAACTCCAGGGCGAGGTCCTCCGCAGGACCGAGTGCGCCGGGAACCAGCCGGACCACCGTACGCCCGTCCAGACCCGGGTGCCGATAGCTGCGGGCGGTGAGGACATCCACGGTGCTGTCGAGGCCGTCGGCTGCCGTCACCGCACCGACCTGCAGAACGGCTCCAGCGTCGAGCAGGCGCTCGTAGTACTGGTCGTCGCTCGGCTTCCTCGTCGTCATGCCGACTCCTCCCCCTCGATCGTGCGGCCTGCGTACAGCGCGGCGGCCATCCGCATGCCCTCGGACCAGGCCACCCGGCCCACCTCGGAGAGCGGCACCAACCGCCCGTCCGGCGCCGCCCAACTGAGCGGGCCGGTCTCGCACTCGTCGTACTCGTAGTAGTCGCCCACCCACAGGCGGGCCTCCAGCAAGCGGCCGTCCTCGACCAGCGGCACCACCGCGTGTCCGCCGCGGATGCGGTATCCGAGCCGGGCACAGCGGCCGACCAGCTCGCGGAGCTCCTTGTAACGGCCGCCGGCGTAGGTGTCGACCTGCGTCGCCTTCGGGTCGAAGTCGGCAGGGCGGTGCCAGACCTCACGGTGCAGTTGCCGGAGTTGCTGCGTGACGCCCAACTCGACGGCGAACTCCCGCAGTTCGTCCAGGTCCTCCAGCAGGACCGGGTGCGGCACGCGGACCTCGGTGTCGGCCAGGCGGACCGTGTCACCGTCCAGGTCGACCACGCCGATGCCACGCTCCGGATCGGCGTCCCGGAGGAAACCCGCGACAGAGCCGTCGCCGCCCGTGACGACCAGATCGCGCAGCACCTCCTGCCACGCATCGTCGGCCCACACCGCGGTGATCACGGCGGCGGGAACCGGCAACGAGCGGACCATCCACCGCTCGACATCCGCCAGGCACTGCCTCTGGTGCGCGTCGAGCCACTCCGCGAGCCGCCGCAGCTCCACCACGGCCGGGTCGTCCTTGAGTTTCGACGGCACCGTCTTCAGTCGACGGCCGGCCGCATTCCTGCACGCGACCTTCCCGTCCGGTTCCAGGGTGACCTCGTAGTCACCCGCTGCCAGCCACGCCACGACAGTGCCCTCCCAGCTGCTGTTCCCGAGCTGGCGAGAAACGTAGCGGCCCCCTCGGACAAACGATCACGCAGCTCCTGACGGAGAAATGAGCGTGTACCGTCCCAGGCCCGAAGCGCCACCACCGTCGCTGCCCGACTCACTCAACGCTGCCGTCCGATCCAGGCCGCGCAACTTTCAGCCCAGCCAAGCACTCCGTCCCGTCCAGACCCTGCCCTGCCCTGCCCCGCCCTGCCCTGCCGAGCGCATCTGCGGGGTCCCGCCCATGCCACCACGGAACGTCGACCCCAACACCTGGATGACTTCTGGTCTGGCGACATGTCCGTGCAGCTGATTCCCAGGAGGCCTCGAGCACCGCTTGCACTGCAGCACGACCCGCCGGCCAACCATGTCGCCGGCGATCACGTCCGTCCCCGGATCGCCGGCACCGCCCGAGCGCAGCCCTTCGCTGCAGCCGTCCCGGTTGAGGAGCCCGCGGCACATTGGCAGGCTTCCTCACGCAGAACGAACTGTGCCTCGACTCGCGCCGCATCTGGGCGGATTCGTGACCACGCTTCAAGGTAGGCCGAGAGGTGTCAGCAGCCTGTCGTACAGTCGCCAGCTGTGACGACGACCCTGATGACGTACGCGGGCACCACCGAGCCCGACGCGCTCGCCACCCGCACCGGCGGGGTGCCCCTGGCTCCGGCTGGGAGCGCCTGGCCGCAGTGCGCCACCTGCGATGGACCGATGCAGTTCCTGGCCCAGGTACTCCTCGACGACCTCGGCCGCCACGCGGGCCAGGGCCCTACCGAGGGACGGGGCGTTCTCGCCCTGTTCATGTGCCAGAACGATCCGGGCATGTGCGACGAGTGGGAGCCGCAGGCGGGCGGTAACCAGGTGCTGCTCTTTCCTCCGGCGGCCGCGCTCCAGCCGATCCCGGTGCCCGCATTGGACGAGGACGACGACCAGGAGCCGGTCCTGCTCGGCGCGGTGAGCGCCGTCGCGTACGAGGCCTCATCGACGGCAGCGGATTACGACCAGGCTTACGAAGAGTGGGCGAGCCAACCGGGCCGGACCCCTCTGGACATCCTCGGCCAGTTGGGCGGGCAGCCCGCGTGGCTGCAGCACGACGAAACCCCAGCCTGCCCGACCTGCGCACGGGAGATGAGCCTCGTCGTCCAACTCGAGGAAGGACGGGACCACACCACCGCGATGAACTTCGGCGGCCGCGGCCAGGCCTACGCGTTCGCGTGCGAGCCCTGCACACAGGCCGTGTTCCTGTGGCAGTGCTGACCGCAGCAACATCCCGAATCCGAGCGGATAGCCGAACCGCGTGAAGCAACTACGCGCGCAGTTCGGGGAACCTACCTGCTGGGGTTGGGCCAGGCCCGCGATCTGGAATGCCAGTGAGCGGTACCTCGGATTCCGGCTGCCGGTTGCCTTCAAGGCGTTCCTCGATCTGTACGGCCCCCCGGCTCGGTGGCGGTTACCTGACGATCGATTGACCGATGGACACCACACCGGCCGAGCTGGAGCGCCACTGGGGCCGCCACCCGAGCGCCCAGGCTGGTACGGCGAGATCGCCGAGGCCTGGTGGGAGGTGGACGAGTCCGACGTCGCCTCAGGCGTGCTGCTGCTATGGGGAAGCGACGAGCATGGCAGCCGGTACTTCTTCCGCGCGGTCGAGGACGATCCCGCGGAATGGCGGTTCGTCATCAGCAATGACGAAGGCGCGTGGTTCGAGACCGCCGGAACGTTCACCGAGTTCCTGGTGCGCTGCTTCCACCAAATCGACCGCCCCGACTTCATCGACCCCGCTGGCCTCGGCCGGGTGCACGTTACGAGTCCCGCCCGTGACCAGCGCCCGGTGGCCCGGACCGCCCGACCGGCCGGGCGGGGACCCACGATTACTGGGCGTTCAGCCGAGAGCTTCGAGACGACCTGCTGCTGCCGTTACCGCCGAAGGAGGTTGGTCAGTAATGACCTGACGCCGCACCAGGAGCGGCCGCGCAACGAATTGAGCTGCGGCCGCCTCATCATCTCCCGAATCATCCG
>NZ_JAJJPA010000065.1 GCF_020907985.1 Kitasatospora humi
CCTCCACACCCGGTCCGGACACGGCGGGCACGTCTGGCTGGAGATCACCCGCCGCAAGAACTGGATCCGCATCGCGGTCACGGACGACGGTTCGCCGCAGAGCACGTTCAGCTTCCGATCCGCTGACGAGGTGGAGGACTTCGGCCGGGGCCTGGCAATCGTGCAGACGCTCGCGGACTACTGGGGCGCGCGCAGCGAGGTCGACAACTGCCACACGGTGTGGGCCGAACTAACATTCAGCGAGCACGAAGATCGGCGGCAGCCCATGCTGAAGCCGAAAGCACGGGGTGTATAGCCCCCTATACAGTCGACAGCACGAGAAACCGCCGGAGATCCGCAATGAACCCGACCACCCAGCAAACTGTCCGAACCTGCCGTTTGCTGATCCTGTCTATCCCCCTAGACTCGGCGCTGACGGGCCAGACCGAGCGAGGAGAGCAGGACATGGCGGGAGAGACGCAGCGGATCGCCGCCATCAAGGACCCCTTTGCGCTTCTCCGGGCCGCCACCGTGCGGCTCGCCGAAGCGCAGACGGAAGTCACCGAGCTGTCCAGGCTGCGGCAGCGGGTCATCTCCGAGCTGCACGACCAGGGCATGTCCTATGCCCAGATCGCCGCCGAGGCCGGACTGACCCGCGGCCGCATCCACCAGCTCAAGCAGTCCGCGCCGGCCCCCGAGGGCGCATTCCTGGGCAACGCCCGCCTGATCATCGCGACCCCGCTCAAGCAGGAGGCCGGCAACGCCAGGCCGGTCCTGGCTGCTGAGGACTTCGCCGCAGCCCAGCGTCTCGGGGACCTCGCCCGCTCCTACAAGCTGGACCCGACCTTCGAGCACGTGCCGGTCGGGGGCGAGATCGACCTGAACCGCGACGACATGATCGTCATCTGCGGCCCACGGCTTTCCAGCCACGTCGCGGGCGTGCTCGCCCAGGACCCCTCGATCTGCTTCGAGCGGGCCGAAGACGGCCCCTGGACCCTGCGAGACAGGGAAGCGGGCGTCGCGTACCGGTCCGGGATGGACTCCACCCCGACCGCCAACTCGGACGTCGCCTACCTGGGCCGCCTGCCCCGCCCGGATGGCAAGGGCCTGATCATGGTGCTCACCGGTATCCACCCACAGGGCACCCTCGGCGTCATCCACCTCATCGTGAACGACCTCGCCGACCTCTACTCCCAGGTCGGCACCGGCCGCTTCTCGGTCCTGGTCAACGTCGAGTACAACCCCACCGACAACGAGCCCGTCAACGTGCGCCTCCTGTCGCCGTTCTACCGCCACGAGGCACACTGAGCGGGTGCGCATAGAGATCGCGACCGAGCCCGCCCACCCCGACCGCCCCAACGAGGATTTCGTAGCCGCCAGTCCGAACGCCGTCGTCCTGCTCGACGGCGCCGGCACCCCCGCCGGATCGGACAGCGGCTGCTCCCATGGGGTGGCGTGGTACGTCTCCCGCCTCGGCGTCAGCCTGCTGGCCGAGGCGACCAACCGGCCGGACCAGCCGCTCACCGAGTGCCTGGCGGAAGCCATCACGCAGACTGCCGAACTCCACCGCGACACCTGCGACCTCACGCACCCGGGCACGCCGTCAGCAACGGTCATCGCGACGCGGGTCGGCGAACGGGACGTCGAGTACCTGGTCTTGGCTGACTCCACCCTCGTGCTCGAACCGGCCAGCGACCGTGAGCCGGTGGCGATCACCGATGACCGCGAAGCCCAGGTCGGCGCGGTCCTGCGCCAGCGCATGGACGCCGAGGCCACCGGCACGCAGGCCCACGCCGCCGCCTTGCGCACCTACGTCGAGGCCATGCGCGCCCACCGCAACCAGCCCGGCGGCTTCTGGGTCGCCGCAGCCGACCCGGCGGCAGCACACGAAGCCCTCACCGGCACCACCCCACGCGCCGACCTCGCCGGCTTCGCCCTCCTCAGCGACGGCGCCTCACGCCTGGTTGACCGCTTCACCCTCGCCGACTGGTCCCAGGCCCTCACCCTGATCCGCGACCACGGCCCGGCCGAACTGATCCGCCAGGTCCGCGTTGCCGAAAACTCCGATGCTGACGGCAAGCGCTGGCCCCGCGGCAAGGCCCACGACGACACTGCGGTCGCCACGATCACGCTGTAGTCGCAACGACTCACATCTGACGCAGTTCCACTGCCGAATTCAGCTCTACCAGGTCAAGGGCGCGCGCCCTGCGCGCGCCGCTGCCCCGCCCGCGGCGGCCGACGCCGGGCGTGCGGGCTGGCGCCCGGTCCCGGCGCGACCGCCAGGACGGGGCACCGCGGTGGCTCCGCGGTTTTAGCCACCTGCCCGGACCGGAACCCGCCCGAGCAAGACCGGGGAGCCACTCGGCCAAATTGCGGTCAGGCCCAAAGCCCTCAGCGAGTCGCAGCAGCCTACGGCCCCTCCGATCACGCTCGGCCCAGAGCAGACAGGACACCGGCCAGAACTGCTCCACCGCCTACGCCTCTGGCATCCGGCGCAGCGGGTTCAGCTGAATATCTTCGCCAAAGCAGCCACTCGCTTGACATCCGTGACTTCGTCGGTCGATGACCCGTTCCGCACAAACACGCGATCCTGGAAGTAGGAAAGATCATCTTGCCCTGGAATCAAAAGACGTATTACGGACAAACCCCGATAGTCAATGGTGTCAATATTTGAAAGGATCTGAGTCGCGAGCGGCTCACTGAGACGTTGCTGCGAAATCTTGCTGACGAAACGCCGGACATACTGATCCAGAGACATCCCCAGGAGGGTCGCTTCTCGATCAATTCCAACGACGTGATGCGGGGGGATTGGCGCGGTGGTGATGCCGTCAAGTTCCCTAATTCTTGCAGCAGTCGAATCGTTATCAGCAACGCCTATGTATAGGTAGCCGTCGACTCCGGGCTTCATATTCGCGATTCCGCAGATGGTTTCAGCCAGGGCAGCATAGATGCCGTCTTCCCATGGGCGAGTTCCGTCCAGTCGAAGAAGACCCTGCTTGAATTCATACCTACCTGTTTCGATCTTCGATCGACGCAAAGCATTCTCGAAGTCAAGAGCAAGCCCCGGGCCGTGCCCAAAAACCGGGGGGACCTTTGATACGAAGTACCTCTGGATCAACCCCGTAACAGTGTCAATATTAGACACGCGCTCTTCGGTCGAGGTGTAGTGTCGCGCACTAGTCAGGCGTGTTGCAACGTCTCGAAGCGACGAGATGATTGCAGTGTAGTCAGAGGGTGATTTCTGCTGCCTGACTACCAAGTCGAAGAAAGACATGAATATGGCATAAAACGGAGTTCGAATGGGATTTGTGCCGGCGGGACGTACCAGGTTCCTCAATCCATTCTGAGTAGCGAGATGGCTATCGATCACCTCAAATAGAACGGAAAATGTCGACTTGATTTCCGCCTCGAGCCTTTTGGTGCCATAGGCGGCAAGCGCTTGTTCGAGAGCCTTGTGCTCAGTGCTTTCTACATTGTAGATCTCATCGAAAGCCTCCTTGCTGGCTGGGAATGGCGAGTTTCGAAGGATGGAGGCTGCAATGTCGGCCACCATTTGTTCGTCGTCGCCCTCGCGAAGCTGTTTCACATTGAGAATCCCGTGCCTTACCCACGGAGTTTCCAGTGCTCGAACTCCGTACTGCTGACGCTCCCTGTTCGATTCGATAGAGATGCTTGGCATTTCATGCAGCAGCAAAATGTCATCTGAGACATCGCCTCGGAGATTGCTTGCGATTGATCTCACTACCTCGGAGAACGGGTTGATCATTCCGGCCTGACGCTTCTCCTGTGCGCTCAGCTGTCGCCCGTTGGAGTTAATGCGGCTAAATACCTCGGTGATTTGCCCTTCGGTCTGTGTTGGGAAGATCGTGACCGCGAGCTGATAGTCGAGAAGATTTGCACACTTCTCGGCGGGCAGAAGCGGGGCCGTCATGGTGGTCTCGAAGTGCCCCGCCTCGGCAGCTTGTCGGGCGCGAGCGCTTTGGCTCAAATCAAAATAGGTGCCATCGTATTCGAACTTTTGCTCAATGAATGAAAAGATTGCATCGAGGCGTTGCATTCCGTCGATAATCTCATATTTTCCAGAGCCGTGAATTTCGGGGCGCTCGGCAAGGAGGATCAACGGAATGGGGTAGCCGTCAAGGATGCTGTCGATAAGGAGCTGCTTTTCATTGACTGACCACACCAGCTTTCGCTGGTACCTGCGATTAACCAGCAACGCGTCGTCGCGGAAAAGTCGGTATGCCTCTTGCACGCTCATGCCTCGCGGAGTAATGGAGACGTGCGGTTCGCTAGTCAAGGCTGCCCCCGGTGGTCTTAGGCGTTGGGGCAGCAGTCTGGCATGTGGAGGCTGCTCAGGTCTCGCGTTTGTATAGAAAGCCAGGCGAGAGTTTTGGATAGGGTGCGTCATGTCATGCGCCGGTCGATATGCCAGCCTTGGGCTGGATTGGGCTCTGCTGTCAGGCAACCACGTTGGCGCTATCGGCAGTCAGTGCCCACCGCGCCGGACTAGACGGCCGTGGGTGGTAAGCGCAAGATCGATGACTGGACAGCAGGCACGTACGATGAGTCACCGGTCATGCCAGCGCAACGGCGGGTGGCAACCGCCAAGGTGGCCAGCCGGGGCAGTGGCAAGGCAGCGAAGGTGCGTAAATACCTTCTCTACGGGTTCAAGGCGCGGCGCACAGCGCCGCGCGGCCCCGCCAGGCCGGGCCGCCGCCACCCCTGTCTTCGCCCCGCTCCGGCGCCCGTCCGGCGGTGCCGCGTGTGCGGCAGAGAGAAGCCGATATGGCTCCGCCGGGCCCTCTCTCGGAGGAGACCAGGGGCAGGCGCATGGGTGCACCATCGATGGGGTGATCGTGGTGGGTCGCGGGACGGCCCCCTCCCCGACCGGACACCCAAGGGCGTACCCGGAACCTCCAGGGGCCGCCAAGGCCAAGCGCAAGCGTCACGACGTGAGCCTTGGCGGCCCCTGGAGAACCCGGGTGCGGCGAAGCTGCCCGATCGAGGAGGGAACCACCCCGCTCAGCCCGGAGTCTGCCGGCGGCCCGACTTGCTGCCCTTGATCACGCCCAACACCAGACTGGGTAGAGCACAGGCCAAAACCGCTCACCGCCCCCGGAAGCGCGCTCGGATCGTCTCAGCCCAGCAGGACAGTCGCTACGACACCCAGGACAGTCCCGATCAGGGCGCTGATAAGTGCCCAGGTCAGTTGAGGGCGCCAGCCTTGGCCAGCTCGGAGTTCTTCGATGAGCTGAGTCTGTTTGGCGATGATCTCCGAGAATCGCTGCATCTCGGCTAGGACTGCCGGCTCTGACGGCACTACCTCAGCACTGCGAAAAATGGTGGAAGCATCTGCTGGCACAGTGAAGGTGCCGGTCCGGACGTAGACTTGCCCATCTGTGTGCGCAAGCACGCCGCGGATCGGCTCGATTCGAACTGCAAGGATCGACCGCCCATCGACCTCGAAAGCTCGCACGTTGAGCACGGGTTCCGGGTCGATCATTTGCGCAGCTTGAATCACGGCACGTTCGGTACGTGCGGCATCGACGCCGATGACCCGACCGGTTCCGGAGGTTCCGTCCTTACCTACACCGAACAGCACGGTGCCGCCGGTGGAGTTCGCAAAGCCAGCTATGAGCCGGGCCAGCTGGCGCCTCGGAGGGGCGGAGAGCTTGAACTCCACCATCTGGCTCTCGGGTTGGGACACAGCAGCGAGGACGTCCTCAAGTACCAAGGTCACATTTGGCGATGGTAGACCCGAATCGTGCACGCTGACCCCCATTCACCTCATCCTGCTCGGAGGGCCGTCCCACTGTGCACCACCAGTGCCCGAGTGAGGGGCATGCTGCTGGGGAACCAGTTGGTACAGGGCGCCGGTCAACCTCTCAATCACCCGCGCGGTACCGTGCGGGCCATGGCAGCCGATGACCAGTGGCCCGTTTGTCCGGAATGCAGGGAGCCCATGGAAGGTGTCGGGCTCGTTTTGTCGCGCCGGGAAGGCGACGGCAAGCGGACCTGCCGGGCGGCATGGCGGTGCGGTAACCGTCACATTTGGTGGCAGTGGGCCGACCGTCCG
Source organism: Kitasatospora humi (assembly GCF_020907985.1). GTDB lineage: Bacteria > Actinomycetota > Actinomycetes > Streptomycetales > Streptomycetaceae > Kitasatospora > Kitasatospora humi. Next base: position 6,056 of record NZ_JAJJPA010000065.1, read on the forward strand.
CACGAGCCGCTGGAGTTGTGCCCGATGCCAGAGCTGTTCAACGGCAACGCCCGATAGACCCCCACCCTGGCCCGGCTCGAACACGGCTGGCCCCCTCCACAACGAACCGGCACGTAGGGGTCTTGCACCGGTCGACGCAGGGCGGCAGCAGCGTATACGCCGTGCCACAGCTGTGCCACATCGGGCGGTACGTGACGGTCAGTCGAGGGCACTGGCGGGCTGCCGACGGGCTCCGGTGCAGGTGGGGCAGGGCGCAGGTCAGAGCGGGTGCCGCACGCCAAGCCTTACAAAGCAGATGTCGGCGGTTCGAAACCGTCCGCGCCCACCCAAAACGGACATAATTTCAGGTCGAAGCGGACAAATTGGGCGTGTATGCTGCGCTCTCGCGCTTCCGGGATCCCTGGGCGCTGCCTTGTATCACCGCAGGTCAGAGGCGGTTTGCGCTCTTGGTGACATCTGCTTCGCGGAAGCGGCACTCAGTCTCATCTCAAGGCTCGCGCGGGAGAAATAGCAGGTCAGAGGGTGCCCTTGGGTGGATTGGCCGCCCTGCGTGACATCTGCTCACGCGGAACTGGAGTCATCCGTTTGGCTCTACGTAAAGTCGCAGGTCAGAGCGGGTGGGGCGAGAGGTGCGACGACCTCCGGAACACATTCAGCACACACGGCAGACGATCACCTCAATGCCGTGAGCTGTAGGAAGTCCGCGTGCGGCTGTTGGTGCTTGGCGCCGCGACCCCCTGGCACCCGCGTCGCCGAGCGCACCGGCGAAGACAGCCTCGCTAGGTCCTCGCTCGGCGCATTGGCGACCACTATGGCAACCAGGCCTCGGATATTGCCGGACGGCAGACTCTCGGCACCGAGACCGAGCTGGGGGTGGCCGCACCCTCGCCTGGACTCTGCGCCGGCTGCACCTCGGAGAGCACCCTCTCCGAGGTGGAGCTGGTGCAGTGCTGCCCGAGCTGCTCCAGCACGTTCATCAGCAAGCGCTCGCAGGGCGGCGGAGAGCATTAGGCAGGAGATTCGCAGGCTTTCAATTACGTCCTCTGCGCCGGGTCGGAACCCGGGCGGGCCGACCGATTGACGGTCGGCCCACCGGGGCCTTGGCGTGCCGCTGGTCTAGCTCAGGGGCACGACAGTCCAGCGCTGGGCGGCGGACTGGTTGCAGTCGTATAGCTGCAGTTGGGTGCCGTTGGTGGTGCTGATACCCGGGTCGTCCAGGCAGCGGCCTGAGACGGGGTTGTAGAGCGAGCCGTCGGCTCGGGGCAGCCACTGCTGGTTGCCGCCGCCGTTGCAGGTGTAGAGGTCGACCTTGGTGCCGTTGGCGGTGCCGTTGTTGTTGGCGTCCAGGCACTTGCCGGCGATCTGCACGGTGCCGTTGTCCTCGGTGGTCCAGTTCTGGGAGGTACCGCCGTTGCAGTCCCAGACCTCGATGACGTTCATATCGGTGGTGTTGCCGTTGTAGTTGTCCAGGCACTTGGTGTACCCGGAGAGCGTGCCGAGGGTGATCGGGCTGCCGCTGCCATCACCGGTGCCGCCGCTGCTGCCGGGGGTGGTGGCGAAGGGATACACCGCGACGTCCGCGATTCCGCCATGCCACGGGTTGCTGACCATGCCGTGGTTCTTGTAGCGGCCGATCACCAGCGAACCGGACGCGGGGATGGTGGTCTTGTGCATGCCGGTCGCCGCGAGCGCGCCGTTCACATACAGGGCCATCTCGCCGGTGGTGGCGTCGTAGCTGGCGGTCAGCTTGGTCCAGGCCCCGATCTGCGCCCGGACGCCTGCGTTCATGACAGCATTGGTGACGTCGTACGGCCACGTCCCGGCCGAGTCGGAAGTGGCCATAGCGAAGAGCCAGTTGACGTTGCCCGAGGAGTCGGTGCTCGGCCACAGCATGAAGTTGCTGGTCTGCGCGCCGTCCTGGCTGAGCGCTACGCCGTCGGTGCTCTGGTCCTCGCGGGCCCAGGTGGTGACGGTGAACGACTTAGTGGTGTCCACGGAAAGGCCGGGGACGTCTACCTCGCCGTTGTTGGCAGTGCCGGTGCTGGAGTTGAGGGTGGCCGCACGGGTGGACACCATGCCCATGGTGGTGGCACCGAACGAGACATCGCCGTTGACAGTGCCGGGGTTGGCGCCGGTGAGGTCCGGGGTGTGGCTCTGATCGGTGGTGCTGGTGGGACCGGAGAGCTCGTAGCGGCCCAGGGGTGCACGCGGGTCGCCGATCGCGTTGCCGCCGCTGAAGGTGCTCACCACGCCCGGGTGGTTGGTCGCATCGCCGATAGTGCCGGGCCAGATCACGATCCGGCCGGCCGAGGTCTGCGCGTACAGGTCGGGCACGCCGTCACCGGTGAGGTCACCGGCCGAACCGACCACCGGGTAGACGTTCGGGTTGACCCCGGTGCCGATCTGGACGCCCTTGGTCGGGTCGGCCAGCGCGGAGTAGTCGTTGGCGCAGTTGTTGTTCGGGTCCTTGGTGATCGGGTAGGCAAGAATGCGGCCGGTGGAGCGCTCGCGGGTCCACAGGGTGGTCTGGGACGCGGTGACGGTGGTGCCGGTAGTGCTGCTGGTGCAGGTGGTGGTGCCGTTGGCCGGCCCAGGGCCGATCAGGTCGTAGTTCGTCCAGTCCAGGGTGGACAGCTGGTCGCCGGTCTTGGCCAGCAGCCGGACGCTGTTGGTGCCCGGGGCGAAGAGCCACAGCTGCTTGTTGATCACCACGAGCAGCGAGGTCTTGGTGACCGGGCTGGTGGTCTCGTTGTCGGGTGAGCCGATGGCCAGGATCTGGGTAGCGTTCGACCAGGTCCAGCCGTTGCCGGCACCCAGGGCCGCCGGGCAGCCGCCTGGCTGGGTTGAGTCGACCGGCGCGCCGGTGGTGTCGGTGCAGGTGACCTGGCCCGGGGTCGAGGTGCCGTTGAGGTAGAACGAGGTGCGGGAGTTGAAATTGCCCGAGCCGTCGTTCGGGTACACGTACATTTGCTGGTCGCCCGGTGCGTGGACGATCAGGTCGTCGACCGGGAGCTGCCCACGCAGCGAGCTGTGGTGGGTGATCTGCAGGCCGCTCCAGGTGTGGCCGGGTGGGGCGGCCGTGGCCGCGCCGGCCAGCCAGCCGGCGTTGACCGGGTCGCTGGTGTTCTGGACCAGGCGTAGGTTGCCGGTGCCGTCGGGCAGCAGGATGTCGGGCCGTCCGTCGCCGGTGACGTCACCGTACGTCGGCGTGGACTTGGGGTTCCAGGGTGCGTAGTAGTTGTAGACGGTTGGCTGGCTGTAGTTGCCGGCGTTGTCCTGGGCCTGGACGTAGAGCGTGTTGGTGCCCCACTTGCCCGGTGTGTGGCTGTACTGGGCCGAGCCGGTGGTGGTTGGCAGGTAGGTGTCGGTCGTGGTGTTGGCGCTGTTGCAGTGCCAGCCGGTGACCGGGGTGGAGTTGGTGCTGACCCTGAAGCAGGCGACACCGGAGGCTGCGCCGCCGCCGGCCGGCGCGGGGTCGGTGCCGGTGATGGTGAAGGTGCCCGAGTCGGTGTTGAACTTCGTCGGGGTTGGGTTCGGCGTGCCGGACGGGGGGAAGTCCTGGGAGCTGACGTTCACGGTGGGCGGCGTCTTGTCGATGCCGAAGTAGCAGTAGCCGGTTGCCGGGGAGTTGAGCTGGCCGTCGCTGGACCAGGCGTTCCAGCCATAGACGTGGCCGTCGCTGAGCTGGCTGGAGTTGACGGCGACACTGGCCGACCCGTAGGACGGGGCCGCTGTCTGGTACTGGGGGCTGAAGCTGGAGTTGTTGTCCCAGACGTGGAAGTAGTCGGTCAGGTTTAGGCCGGTCGGCGACCAGGCGTTGACAGTGAGGTTGACGCTCTGGTTGTTGCCGATCCAGCCCTGCTTGCTGCCGCCGGACGTGCAGTCGAACGAGCTCGGGGTGCCCTTGCCGTCCGAGTTGGCGAAGCCCGGCTGCGGGCTGGCCCGCGGATACCAGACGCTCGGCTGGATGTCGTAGTGGGTGGTGATGGACACCGCACTGGAGATGTGGTGGCGGTAGTACGTGTTGTTCTCGTCGTCGGGTGCGATTCCGACCGTCCAGTTGGCCCACTTCTGCGATGCGGCCTGCTGCATCTGCGAGGTCACATCGAAGTTGATGTTGCCGGTGCCGGTGATCGAGATGGAGGGGCCGACCTTCTGGCAGCCGCCGAAGGTGCCGCCGCCGTTGCAGGGCTGGTTGTACCAGTTGGTGCTGCTGTTGATCGGACCGGTCCAGTACAGGCCCAGCGGGGTAGAGGTACCCGGGCTGGAGGCGCCGTCGACGCTGGCGGTCAAGATCGAGTCGTAGACCGTCGGCGAGGAAGGCGCACCACCCGGTTGGGTATAGATCAACGAGTTGATGCCGATTTGGAAGTAGGCCCGCTCACGGCCTGCGGCAGGGCAGTCGGGGTAGGCACAGTAGCCGGTGCCCAGGTCCTGCTGTGCGGTTGAGTAGTACGTGCTGTTCGGGAGGTACTCCTGAACCTGAGTGGCCGCGTTGGCGCTGCTGTTGGCGCTGACGGTGGGGTCCAGGTACCAGGGACCGGTGCCCTTGCCGAAGGTGGCGGGGTCAGGGCTGAGGTCGAATCCGCTGCCAGTCGCGCTGACCTTCATGGTTGACTGGACGGCTTGATCGCCCGGGCCGTCCGCGCTCGACACCTGCGGCTGGGGGGCAGGGTCAGCCGCATCGAGCAGGGCAGCCGGCTTTGCCGCCGGAGCACTGCTGGCTGTTGACGCCGCCGAGGGTGCCTGGGTGCTGGAGTCCCACTGACGGGGCGTCGGGGCCTGGAGAAGGACCTTGCCACTGGAGTCTTTGAAGCTGATGTTGCCAGCGGTGTCTGCGGCGACCGTCAACCCGTCAGTGGCGACCGGGAAGTGTAGGTCGGCCAGTTGGGGGTTGGCGGCGGCCGCAGCGGTCTTGACGACGATGACGTCGCGCCAGCCGCCGTTGGTCAGCGCCCTGACCTGGAGATCGACATCCGGCAGTACGTTGGCGTAGGTCGCGATCGAGCCGTTCAGTGTCGGTGCGGGCAGGGGGAAGGGCGCGGTGACCGCGAGCTTCTTGCCTTCCGTTGTGGTGATGGTGGCTACGGGGCCGCTGCCGCCGCCGGAGAAGCTCAGGGCATTGGTGGTGAGAGCCGGGCTGACCGAGCCGTCCGCGTTCTGGTGCAATGTGGTGTCCAGAGCGGACCAGCTGGCACCACGCTTGGCACGGACGGGTTGAGCACTGTCCGTGGTGGTCAGTGAGCCGTCCGGGTTGATCAGTGTCTGTGAGCTCTCTGTGGTCATTGCGTCGACCACGACGGGCTTGCCGCTCGAGACCGCCTGGGCGCGTGCGTCTACCAACGCCTGCTGCTGCGGCGTCAGTGTAGGTGCGGTGGCGGACGGTGGGGTGGAGGCGCTGGTCGACGGCGATGGCGTGGGCGTCGGATCTGCCGCCTGAGCTAGCGGAGTCCCGAGCACCGCCAGGGTGACTGCGCTAGTGGTTGTAAAGGTGAGCAGGCGGAATATGCGCCTGATGTGTGGAGCTGGCGGCCTCGACGAGCCCGGCAGCACTCTCCAAATCGACATTAGCCTACACAATCTCTACGGGCATACTCCACCCCTTGTGGGTGGAGTGCCCCTTCGGGCGGAACCATGACGCTCTGTCGGTTCCCAGTCAAATCAGAGTATTCACCCGAGAGCTGACAGCAGCACAAGTCGGACATCAAGGAATTTTTGGCTGACTGCAGTCCATAGGAGGACTTTCGCCTTCGAAGAGTTGACCTGGTTTCACTAGCCAATTAGCCATTGGTCCGTATTGGCCACCCATGGACAGGGCCCCGCTCCTTACGGAGGGCGACTTCCTGGCTTCAATCGGGTAACGATCTGACGCTCTGTTGGCCGACCTGTCCTCTTTCGGTACGATCTGCTCGATTTACGTCTCTTTACCATTTCCGCACGTGTGCAGATCTGTGCATTTGACGAACACTTAACTGACCAGGAGACCGACGTGAGTCCGTGGCGCGCAAGGACGCCAGTGGGGAGATGGTTGTGGGGGCGACACCGAATACTGGGGCTGGCGACGTTCCTCGCGGTGTTGGCGACGTTGCTGGGGGTGCCATCCGCTGAGGCGATGGCTGCCCACCGTCCGCACGGAAAGGTATGGACCCCGAACACGCCTCTAGGGGCGCAGAAGCCGGTCAAGGGCAAGAATCTGGTGCCGGCGAAGCCGAAGGCACCGGAATTCCCAGTGCCGCCGAACTGGAACCCGGCTGGGTCGGCTCCGGCTGCTGCAGCTCCGGGCACCTCGACGGTGACCTTGGGCAACACTCCTTCGCAGGCCGGGCAACTGCCTGTGAAGGTCGCGGCCGGAAAGAACGATTCCGGACGAGCAGTCAAGGTCCAAGTAACCAGCGCCAACCAGGGTAGGGCCGCCGGGGCTACCGGTCCGGTGGTCGCGTTGACCGATAGCGGCAGCTCAGCGGGTTCCGCAGACCAGAGTGTGAACGTCGCGCTGGATCTGAAGACCCTGCAGGGCAGTGCGTCGGCGATGACCGCTGACCGGACCCGGCTGGTAGCACTCCCGGCCTGTGCGTTGAACACGCCACAACTTGCGGAGTGCCAGAAGCAGACGCCGGTGGCGTCGAGTGTCGATCCGAAGACCGGAGTGCTCACTGCCGAGGTGGCGCTGCCGGCCGTGCCCGGGATCGTGAAGAGCTCGCTGCCGGGGTCCGCGGACAATGCTGGTCGAGCGGAGCAGGCAGGCCTCGTCCGCTCGACTGCCGTTCAGGCGTCGACGGGAACCGCCGCACCGTTGGTGCTCGCGGCCACCACATCATCGTCCGGAACGACGGGAACGTACACGGCCTCCCCACTGTCGCCGTCCGCGGCCTGGGGGGCCGGTTCGAACATCGGCAGCTTCACCTACTCGTACCCCATCCAGACCCCGAGTTCCCTAGGTGGCGCGGTCCCGCAAGTCACGCTGTCCTACAACTCGTCGTCCATCGACGGGAAGACGTCCGCCACCAACGCTCAGACTTCCTGGGTCGGTGAGGGCTGGGACTACCAGCCGGGCTTCATCGAGCGCTCCTACCAGGGCTGTGGCAACGATGGCATCACCAACTCCGGCGACGAGTGCTGGGGCGGCAAGAACGCCACGCTGAACCTGGCGGGCCACTCGGGAACGCTCGTGCGTGACGACACGACCGGGGTCTGGCATCTCCAGGGTGACGACGGTTCGAAGGTCGAGCAGCTTACGGGCGCGGCGAACGAGGCGCACAACGGTGAGTACTGGCGGGTGACCACCACCGACGGTGTCCAGTACTACTTCGGCCAGAACCACCTGCCCGGTGGCAACCACAGCGACGCTGCGACCAACTCCGTCGACTACGTCCCGGTCTACTCCCCCAAGAGCGGCGACGACTGCTACAACGCCTCGACTGGGTCCAACTCGTGGTGCCAGGAAGGCTGGCGGTGGAACCTCGACTACGTCGTGGACCCGAACCAGAACCTCACCACCTACAACTACCAGCAGGACATCAACTACTACACCCAGGGCGGTGGGCAGAACAACGGCAGCGGGACGCTGGCCAAGTACGTCCGCGCCACCGAGGTCACTCAGATCTCGTACGGCCAGCGCCTGCCGGATCAGATCGCAGCGAACGGCACGGCCAAGCCGGCCGCACAGGTGCTGTTCAGCACCACCGAGCGCTGCGTCGCCTCCGGCAGCGTCACCTGTACCAGCGCCCAGCGCACCAAGGCGAACCAGACCAACTGGCCTGATTCGCCTCTGGACCAGGCCTGCCCTTCGTCGGGAACCTGCACCAACTACTCGCCGACCTTCTGGTCGCCGCTGATGCTCTCCACCATCAGCACCCAGGTCCTCGTCGGCTCCGCTTACACCACGGTGGACTCGTGGGCGCTGAGCCACACCTTCCCCGACCCCGGTGACGGCACCAAGCCCGCGCTGTGGCTGTCGTCAATCCAGCGCACTGGCACGGACGGGCAGCCGGCCGTCAAGCTTCCGGCCGTCTCGTTCACGCCACGGGAGCTTCCCAACCGAGTGGACGGGTTGGTGCCGGCGGAGCCGGCGTTCAACCGGCCGCGGCTCCAGCAGATCACCACCGAGACCGGTGGCCAGATCTTCATGAACTACTCCACACCGGAGTGCTCGCGGGTCAACAACCACATGCCGTCCTCCGAGGACAGCAACACCATGGCCTGCATGCCCGTCCACTGGTACCTGCCCGGTTCATCTTCGCCGGACCCGGTGAACGACTGGTTCAACAAGTACCTCGTCACCTCGGTGAACGAGCAGGACGCCGTCACCGGCTCCTCGATGGTCAAGTCAACGACCTACAGCTACGGCGGCGGTGCCGCGTGGCACCGCAATGACAACGACCTCACGGACCCGAAGACCCGCACCTGGGACGACTTCCGCGGCTACCAGACCGTCACCACCACCCTCGGTAGCGGCAACACTGGCGAGGCTCCCAAGACCCAGCAGGTGAGCACATACCTGCGGGGCATGAACGGCGACTACCTCGCCAACGGCACCACCCGGAGCGTCACCGCCTCGTTCACCCCGTACCCCGGGGCCACCGCGGTCACCATGACCGACGACGACTGGCTCTCGGACCAGGTGCTCGGCAGCCAGACGTACGACCAGGCTGGCGGCTCCGTCGTTAGCGCGTCCGCAAGCGTCAGCTCCGGTCCGGTCGTCACCGCGACCCACAAGCAGCAGAACAGCATGCCGAACCTGGTCGCACGCTACGACGAGACCAGTTCGACGGATTCCGCCTGGGCAAAGTTGGCCAACGGCTCCTGGCGCAACACCAATAAGGTGACGACCCGGGACCCGAACAACGGTGACAGGCCGACCATGGTGGACGACAAGGGCGACGGCACCGCCGGTGCCCCCGAGATCTGCACCACCACCAGCTACGCGACCGGCAGCAACCCCGCCATGCTGGAGCTGGTCTCGCAGTCCCGCGCCGTCACAGGACCCTGCGGTACTGCGCCGAATGCCGCCAACACGGTCTCGGACAACCGCACGCTCTACGACGGCCTACCGCTTGGGCAGGCAGGCGGAACGGGAGCGGCCACCACCACCCAGGGCATCGACTCCTACGACGGTAGCGGCCAGCCGCAGTACGTCACCTTGACGACCTCCTCCTACGACGTCTACGGCCGCGTCACCTCGGCCGCCGGCCCGGACGGTGCGGCGACGAAGACGGCCTACACCCCGGCGACGGGGGCACTGCCGACGGCGCTCAGCGTGACAGGTCCGATGGGCGCCAGCTGGGCCAACACCAAGACCATGGACCCGGGACGCGGTCTGCCGCTTACCGCAACCGACGCGAACGGCAGGGTCACCACCGAGCAGTACGACGGCCTCGGCCGGCTGACTGCCGTGTGGCAGCCCGACCGGGCCACCAACCTCAGCCCGAACGACAAGTTCTCCTACTCGGTCAACGGCGTGACGGGCCCGTCGGTCGTGACCTCCCAGACGATCAACGAGGACAGCAGCTACCAGACCAAGAACGAGCTGTACGACGGCCTCGGCCGACTGCAGCAGACACAGACCACCCCGGCAGTCGGCGGTGCGGGGCGTCTGATCACCGACACTGTTTACGACTCGCACGGTTGGGCGATCAAGACCTCGTCGCCGTACTTCGACAACACCACCTCACCGAACGGAACGATCTTCGCCCCGCAGGACGCGCAGGTGCCTGCCCAGAACTGGGTTACCTTCGATGGTCAGGGCCGTCCCGTGACCAGCGCGTTCGTGTCCTACGGTCAGCAGCAGTGGGTCACCAGCACCGCCTACCCGGGTGCCGACCGCACCGACGTCACCCCTCCGCAGGGCACCACCCCGACCAGCACGGTCACCGACGCCCGCGGAAGGACAGTCCAGCAGTGGCAGTACCACGGATCAACGCCGACCGGAAGCCCCACTGACGCCGACATCACCACCACCACGTACACGGCCAGCGGCCAGCCGGCGACGAGGACCGACTCATCCGGCAACACGTGGTCCTACACCTACGACCTGAGGGGACGACAGACTTCTCAGAAGGACCCCGACACCGGCACAAGCTCCACCGCCTACGACGCCGACTCCCAGGTCACCTCGACCACGGACGCCAAGGGCAACACCCTCGCGTACACCTACGACATCCTCGGACGCAAGACCGGGATGTACCAGGGCAACGTGACGCCGGCCAACCAGCTCGCGGGATGGACCTACGACACCCTGGCCAAGGGGCAGTTGACCTCCTCCACCCGCTATGTCGGCGGAGCATCGGGAACGGCCTACACGCAGGCGGTCACGGGCTACGACACGATGTACCGGCCGACCGGCAACAGTGTCACCCTCCCCTCGACCGAAGGCGCACTGGCGGGGACCTACAGCACCAGTAACTACTACACCCCGGTACTGGGTTCACTTGACCACACGGACCTTCCGGCAGTTGGCGGCCTGCCCGCTGAGGAGGTGGACTACCTCTACATCGTAACCGGTCTGATGATCGGTTCCGCCGGAAACAACTCGTTGGTGACGGACGTTCAGTACGACGCGCTCGGCCGGGCGACCCGCACCACTGTGGGCGACTACGGGACGCAGGTCGTCTCCACCCAGCAGTACGACTGGGCCACCGGACGCGTGGTCAAGTCCTTCCTGGACCGCCAGACCGGCACCACATCGCTCGATCAGACTAGCTACACCTTCAACCCGGCTGGTCAGATGACCTCGGCCACCGACCTGCAGAACGCCTCGGCGACAGACACCCAGTGCTTCACCTACGACTACCTGGGCCGGCTCACCAACGCCTGGACCGACACCGCCGGCACCACCACCAAGGCCGCACCGTCCGTTCCCGGCATCGGCGCCTGCAACAACGCGGGCGGCCCTGCCATGACTGGCACACCGGCCAAGCCCAGCGTCGGCGGCCCCTCGCCCTACTGGCAGACCTACACCTACGACAGCACCGGCAACCGCACCTCCCTGGTGCAGCACGACGTCAGCGGCAACACCGCCAATGACATCACCACCACCCAGACCTTCGGAGCCGCGCAGACTCCCAACACTCCGACCAGCGCCCCGAACACCGGCGGCGGCACCGGCGGCCCGCATGGGCTGTTGACCGCGTCGACCAAGTCGGCCTCGGGTACGGCCACCGCGTCCTACCAGTACGACGCCACCGGTAACACCACATCGATCACCGACACCAGCGGAACTACCACGCTGACCTGGAACGGTGAGGACAAGCTCAACTCGGTCACGAAGTCCGGGCAGTCCTCCGGCACGTCGTACCTGTACGACGCCGATGGCAACCAGCTGATCCGCCGCGACCCGGGCAAGACCACGCTGAACCTCGGCGCCGACGAGCTCACCCTCGACACCGCGTCGAACTCGATGTCGGATGTCCGCTACTACAGCTCCCCGGGTGGCATCACCATCACCCGCGTCACCGCGGCGACCGGCGGCGGAACGCTCGTCTACCAGGCATCCGACCCGCACGGCACCAACGGCGTGCAGATCGGCATCGATGCCGCACAGACCGTCACCCGCCGACCCACCGACCCGTTCGGCAACCCCCGCGGCACCCAACCCGCCCTCGGCACCTGGAGCGGCGACAAGGGCTTCGTCGGCGGAACCCTCGATCCCACCACCGGACTCACCAACCTGGGAGCACGCGAATACGACCCCAGTCACGGACGGTTCCTCAATCCCGACCCCCTCATGGCCGCCGCCGACCCCCAGCAGTGGAACGGCTACGCCTACAGCAACGACAACCCCGTCAACAGCAGTGACCCCAGCGGTGCCATGCACGGGCCCGACTACTACGGAGCAGACCCGACCGAGGGGTCGGCCTGCGATGCCCAGTGCTATGCCGACATGCCGATGAACACCCGCACTGCGCTTCCGGACGGCTCATACACAGACGATCCCAAGTACCAGCCGACAACCAGCTCCAACGGCGCCGGAAGCGGCGGCAACGGGGACGGCACCGGGGGCAGCCACAAGGGCGGCGGCAAGGCGGCCACTGGCAACGCCCGCGGGACCAAGAAGTGCTCCGGTCTACTCGATCTCGGATGCCATCTCAATAATGCTGCCAAGCGTGTGGAGAACTACACCACCGACCACCCTGTCGTCCGAGCGCTAACGGTCGCCGTGGTCACCACAGTGGCCGGCGGCCTCTGCTACGGCGGAGGTGCGGTCGGCGCCCTGGAAACCGCAGGCGCTTCTGCGGTAGCAGCCGCTGCCACATGCGGAGCAGCCGTCGCGGCGCTGGGTGCAGGCCTCAACAACATGCTCGACGGCAATGCCGATCACTCGGCTGGCGCCCTCGCGACAGACGAGGCTTTCGCCGCCGTCCAAGGCGCCGCTTGGGGCGGTGCATTCGCCGCCATCGGCGGAGCCGGAGCAGGGGGGTGCAACAGCTTCCTGCCCGGCACCAAGGTGCTCATGGCAGACGGCACCGGCAAGCCGATCGAGCAAATCACCACCAACGACTCCGTAACCGCCACCGACCCCCAGACCGGCAGCACCAAGGCCGAGCAGGTCACGGACGCCATCACCACCCCCGACGATAAGGAGTTCACGGACCTCAGCCTGACCAGCGGCACGATTACCCTCTCAATCACATCCACCCAGCATCACCCCTACTGGGACCTCACCACCAACCGCTGGACCGACGCCGCTGACCTCGGGACCGGCGACCAGCTTCGGCAACCCGACGGCTCCACCGTCACAGTCACTGCTATCCGCAGCTACGAAACACCTCAGCAGGTCACCCACAACCTGACCATCGACCAGCTCCACACGTACTATGTACTCGCCGGCAATACGCCGGTACTGGTTCACAATTCCGACTTGCCGTGCCCCGAGACGTATTGGCCTAAGGGCAAGGCGTCGAATGTCTGCACCATTTCCGGGAGCAATGGATGCGAGGATGTGGCGCGCTCGGTCCAGCAGAGCATTGGTGGAACGCGGATGAGAATCACGGACCGCTATGGTGCGCCGACGCTTGGGAAGTACCGTGGGCAGGATTCCTTGTGGGGTCACCATGATGTGGTCGTGAAGGACGACCGTGTGTACGATGCCTGGACAGGACCGGGTGGTGAACCGATGGATGTGTATAGAAGCCAATTCGAGTATGGTGACGACCTAGTCTTCACTCCCCTCCACTAGAAAGAGGCTGGTCGTGGACTTCTCCACCCTCCTCCAGAACGTGCAGCGCAGGCCCGGAGCTTATGGCCTGGATGGCTCGTATCGGGAATTCGTCGCCTTCATCAATGGATGCGATGCGATGCAAGACTGGGGACTGCTTAAGGGGTTTCGCGGGTGGCTTGCCGAGAGGCTTGGGCATGGTGCGAATCTCGTTTGGTGGGAGCTAGTCCGCCAGATCTTTGTATCGGATCATGGAAGCGTGGCAGGTGAGTCAGACGATGAGGCTCTGTGTAGTCGGATGTTCGTTCTGATGGGTGAGTTTATAGCCCACGAAACTGCGTAACACTGCGTGAAGAGGCCCTGCCGGAATCCATTTCCGGCAGGGCCTCTTCACGCTTTGACGGCAGTAGTTGACGGCAACGTCAGCGGACGGATGCTGCACAAAGCGGTGGCTCGTCGCCGTCGTCGGGGTCGGTGCCGGCCTCGGAGGGCTTGCCGAGGGTGCGGCCGAGGAGGTCGATGGCGTCGCGCTGGAGGCGGAGGCGGACGTGCGCGTACACCGTCGCGGTCACCCCGATGTGGGCATGGCCCAACAGTTCCTTGATCACGACAAGTTCGACGCCCTGTTCCAGGAGGAGGGTGGCCGCCGAATGGCGGAGATCATGGAAGCGGATGTGGCGGAGCCTGGCCCGGCGGAGCAGAGCGTTGAAGTGCCGGGTGAGGGTGGCTCCCTCGATCGGGGAGCCGTTGGGCCGGGTGAAGACGTAGCCGCTGTGCTTCCAGCCCTCACCCGCCACTTCGCGCTCCTGGTGCTGCCGATCGCGGTGCTGTTCGAGTGAGCGCAAGCACGGCGTCGGCAGGGCGATCCGCCGCTCGGAGCTCTGAGTCTTCGTTGGGAGGGCGGTCAGGCCAGCGGTGTTGGTGCGCTGGAGGGTGCGGCGGATGCTGGCGGTTCCGCCGGCCAGGTCGAGATCTTCCCAGCGCAGGCCGAGAAGTTCGCCCTTGCGGAGCCCGGTGTGCAGGGCGAGTTCGAACAGCGCGTGCAGACGGTGGCCGTGGGTGGCGGCGAGGAATGCGCGGGCTTCCTCGGTCGTGAGAGGTTCGAAGCGGCGGGGGCGGGGTGTGCCCATGCGGACGTTGCGGGCGACGTTGCGCGGGATCTCCTCTTCGCGGACGGCGTGCTCCAGGGCGGACTTGAGCACGGAGTGGATGTAGGCCAGGGTCAGAGCGGACAGGCGCTTGCCGCAGCAGGTGCCGGCCGCGCAGCACTGGGGCTGTTCGCGGGCGATGTCGAGGCCACGCGCGCAGCACTGGCAGGTGGTGCGGAGTTGGTCGAGCCAGGTGCGGACGTCCTTGGCGGTGAGCTTGGCGAGCTTCTTCTTGCCGAGGCCGGGGATGAGGTAGAGGCGGGTGCAGGCGGTGTAGCGGGTGTGGGTGTTCTCGCGGAGGCGGTGAACGGCGACGTTCTCCAGCCAGTAGGTGAGGAACGCGCCAACGCTGCCCTGTGCGGTGGGGGCGGGTATGCCGCGGTTGCTGGCGGCGATTTTCTCGGTGAGCTTGGCGAGGGCTTCCTTGCGGGTGGTGCCGTAGATGCGGACGCGCTTGCGGGTGTCGCCGACGGCCAGGACGTATCCGGCGGCTTCCCAGCGGCCGTCCTTGCGCTGGTAGACGGTGCCGTCGCCGTTGGCGCGGACCCTGCGAGAACTGGTGCTGGTGCTGGTGCTGGGGGTGGGGTTGGTGTCGGGGGTGGTCATCAGGCTGCCTCTGCGAGTTGGTGGTGGACGAGGGCGGTCAGAGCGTGAGCAGGGATGCGCCGGGCGCGGCCGATGGTGATGGAGGCGAGCTGCCGGGTGCGGATGAGGTCGTAGACGGTGGAGCGGCTGATCTTCAGGCGTGCCATGACCTCGGGAACGGTGAGGAGTTCGGCCTCGGCGGTCATGCGATCGCCTCTGTCTGGACGGCGGTGGTCAGCGGGTCGGTGGTGTGACCGGCCGGGTCACCGGCGCGCCGCGCCTGCAGGGGGCGGCTCGGTTGCTCGGTCCGGGGGTGCGGTGTGGTGGACAGGAGGTCAGCGAGGTGGGCGAGTTCGGGTAGGAGGCCGGTTCCGGCGTACTGCCAGTGCGAGATCACCAGAGTCGTGTCCGGGCCGCCGGATCGCCCGTCCTTCGTGCGGTGACCTGCGCGGTGACCGGGGCCGGGGTCAGTGTGACCGACGGTCAGGTCAGCGCGGTCATCGCGGTCACTGTGCAGGTCAGTGACCGGCTGGCCCTCACCGGTCGGTTCCTGACCGGCGTGTCGACCGGCCAGGGTCGGGTCGGTCGGTGTCGGGGCAGCGGTTTCGGGTTGGCGGGTGCGCCAGGTGGTGCGTTCGGCTCGGAGGTGGGTGAGGGTGGTGGAGTAGTGGCGGGTGCGGGTGGAGAAGTGGCCTCGGAAGCCGAGCATGTGGGCCCACTGGCGCAGGCGGAGGTGGGCGTGCTGGGGCTGGGTGCCGAGGTGCCAGGCGGTGTGGATCATGAGGCGGGCGTGGTCGGTGAGGTCGTGCTGGGCGAGTTCGGCGAGGAAGCGCAGTCGGCGGTCGAGGGTGCCGGTGGTGGTCTCGGCGCCCTTGGTGGCGTACTTGGCGATGTAGGCGGCGACGTGGCGGTCGGTGACGGGGGCGTCGCCGCTGAAGTCGGTACTGCGGATCGCGCGGACGTCGATCTGCCGCCCAAACCGGAACACCAAGGGCCCCGCCGACTGTGCCGGGTCGGCCTCCCCAGCCCCGGTGAGGCGTTGGTGCTGGACGCGAGTGCGCTGGGCGGCGGCGCGGACGGCGTGATCGAGGAGGTCTGTGGTAGCCCAGGCAGGCGGAGTGCTGGCGGGGCCGGTGGGTCCGTCGATGCGGATGACGGTGTGGAAGTGAATCTGGCCGCGCTTTTGGTATTCGGCGACCTTGGCGTAGGAGAGCGTGGCGTGGTGGCGCAGGGTGCGCTGGGTGAGTCCGGCGGCCTTGGCGATCTCGCGGCGCAGGTGGGTGGTGAAGCGGGCCCACAGGGCGGGGGCGTGCGCGTTCCACAGCACCGCGCCGGTGTAGTCGTACCGCTGCGGGTTCAGCGGGGTGCCGAGGAGCGGGTCGCCGTCGTCGTGCCGGGTGCCGCAGGCGCAGGGGGCGGTGCCGAGTTGGTTGTGCACGGGGCCGAAGCCGGGGGCAGTGAGGGTGGCGAACACGCGGGGATGGGTGGCGACGCTGGTGGGGACGGTCTTGCCGCCGCGCAGTCCGGCGGCGATGAGCTGGTAGGTGTCGTAGCGGTAGAGGGTGGAGCAGGCGGGGCAGCGGGTGGTGCGGCGGTTGCCGCAGCGCACCAGGAGTTCGCCGGCGGGCAGGTGGCGGGTGTCGAGGTGTTCGAGGATCTGGCCGGTGGCGGTGTTCAGGCGGGTGCGGTGGCCGGTCAGGCGGATCGGGCGGGCGCAGCCGCCCAGGGAGCCGATCTGCCGGGCCAGGGGTGCGAGGTATCCGGCGGCGGCGAGCTTGGCCAGCCTGGCGGTCAGCCGCGCCCGCCGTTCCAGCGCCGAGCTCCTGTGCGCGGACGTGTTGGCGCTGCTGGTGAGCGCCGGTGCGGCGAACGCCGCGCTGGCGGGAGTAGCGGTGCTTGCGGGGGCGGGGAGTTGGAGCTGCACGGGCATGGGGACAGACCTCCGGCAGGAGTCGGGAGAAGAAGAGAGGTGACTGCGCGGCGGCCCGGCTGGTCGGCGCACGTGGGCACGGTGCGCGTGACGGCGGGCGCGGATGGTGGGCCGGGGACGTCTGGCCTGGTCAGCGGTGGTGTTCACCAACGGTGCGTGAAGGTAGCATCGCTTCAAGCGCGCATTCAAGTGCATCCCTCCTCATCTATTTCGGTGGCCGGTGGGGACGCGAGTACTGTGGCCCCGGTCCTCCGTTTTGGACGGGCCGGATTTCGGTGGTAGTGGCATAGAGAAGGTGGGGTGACCTGCGGTGACAGTCGGGCGGCGGGGGCGCAGGCCGGTGGGTGGCACGGTGCTGCTGACGTTCGAGGTCATCGCCGAGGCCCTGCGGGAGCGGATCCGCTCCGGCGGGCTGGAGCCGGGGGACGCGCTGCCGACGCAGGCCGTGTTGATGGCGGAGTACGGGGCCTCCAGCCTGTCCGTGCAGAAGGCGATGGCCCTTCTGAAGCAGGACGGCTACGCGATCTCCCGCCCCGGCAAGGGAGCCTTCGTCGCCCACCCCGACGCCGACACCGACGGCGACTCAGATGACGGGGCGGCGGGGAACACGCCCGTCGGCGGGACGGCGGCGCGCGTCGAGGCACTGGAGCTGGCACTGGCCGAGACGCTTGATCAGCTCACCGCCCTGCGTGCCCGCGTCGAAGCCCTCGAAGCGGGCGGCACCGAGCGAGGCTGCTGACCCGTCGGCCGCTGGACGGCCAGGGGCTGGAGCTGTGCGTCCAGATTTTCTCTACGAGGTTCAAGGCGGGCCCGCCCGCTGGAACCGGCCCGGCGTCGCCGATCGCCCCAGGGTCGGACCGACCCCGAGGTCTTCACGGGTGTCAGCGGTCAGCGGTCCGCCAGGTCGTGAGCGGGGCTCGACTGGTGCCCGATGAGAGCAAGTTGTGGGGTAAGCGTTGCTTACCCCGAGCCCCGGCCAGCCGGAGCAAGTTGTGGGCTATGGACTCCTTGCCCGCGACGCGGAGCAAGGTGTCGCCCACGACCGTCCTACGGCCGGTCGTTCGAGATGGCCGGCCAGGGGTCCGACCATCAAGGCCCGTCGCCGAGTCGGCCATCGGCGGGTGGCTGGCGTTCGCCTCCGGCGGGGAGCGAAGCTCCCGGAGCCTCGCCGTCGACCAATCCCCTCCCGTCCCGGTCCTCGCGCTGCGAGACTGGCCGACGCAGGGAGCCCGGCCCCGAGCATGCCCGAGGGCACCCGGCGGTCGAGAACCCCCGACCCACCAGATTGGTCCAGACCCTTGACGGCAGCGGTGACGGCAACAACCACGAACAACCCCGGCCGAACCCGCACCCCAGCGGAACCGCCGAACACCGTTTGACCTGCGAAAACGCAGGTAGAGAGGGGCTGCCCAGCACACGTACTATGTACTCGCCGGTACCACGCCGGTCTTGGTCCATAACTGTGGAGGATATTTCGACGGCCATGACCCGT
Organism: Kitasatospora humi; assembly: GCF_020907985.1. Classification (GTDB taxonomy): domain Bacteria; phylum Actinomycetota; class Actinomycetes; order Streptomycetales; family Streptomycetaceae; genus Kitasatospora; species Kitasatospora humi. The sequence continues at coordinate 24,364 of NZ_JAJJPA010000065.1, forward strand.
CGTGTACATGTGAGGGACAGCCGGGCAATGATGTAACACTGAAGCCCACCCCCGCCCCGGCACCTGCTCCCCCAAGTGCAAGTTCTGCGTTCACGTCGCATGCTCTTCAGCGTCTGAGTCAGCGTGGAGTTTCGCCGGAGGAGGCTGAGAGAGTCCTCGGAAACCAGCCGTTTTCCTATCTTCACGACGATCAGTGGAAAACTGGCTACTACGATTCTGGCTCGAAGATCTTCATCGCCAAGACGATTGACGGAAACATCAATACCGTGATGACGAACGTGGACAGGGCTTATATCAACCGTCTCATGGGAGGGCGTTGACCATGGCCGATGTGAGGGTCACCTACGATGCCGAGGCGGATGCAGCCTACCTGTATTTCGCTGACCCTCGGGTCGATACGAGAGTTGCGCGGATGTACCCGTGCGACCCGGTTCAGGTGGAGGGTATGATCAATCTGGATTTTGATGAGACCAGTCGCCTCGTTGGCATCGAAGTCCTTGCGGCCAAATCGAAGCTTCCCGGATATTTGCTTGAAATGGCGGAGCGGATTGACCGGAGCAGCGATCCTAGTTAGGCGCTCTCGAATTACGCCTCTGGCATTCCGTGCATTATTCAAGCCGCTTCCATAGGGTTAAAATAAAATGCAAACAATGCTGTGAGGGTTCGCTCAATTGACGCAGCAGAAGCCTCGCGGAACGGTTCTCCCGCGAGGCTTCTGCTGCGTCTGACGGCAGTAGTTGACGGCAACGTCAGCGGACGGATGCTGCACAAAGCGGTGGGTCGTCGCCGTCGTCGGGGTTGGTGCCAGCCTCGAAGGGCTTGCCGAGGGTGCGGCCGAGGAGGTCGATGGCGTCGCGCTGGAGGCGGAGGCGGACGTGTGCGTAGACGGTGGCGGTGACGCCGATGTGGGCGTGGCCGAGGAGTTCCTTGATGACGACGAGTTCGACGCCCTGTTCCAGGAGCAGGGTCGCGGTCGAGTGCCGGAGGTCGTGGAAGCGGATCTGGCGGAGGTGTGCTCGGCGGAGGAGCGCGTTGAAGTGGCGGGTGAGGGTGGCGGGTTCGATGGGGTGACCGTCGGGCCGGGTGAAGACATGGCCGCTGTCCACCCAGCTCGCGCCGGCCTTCTCCTTCTCCTGGGCCTGCTGCTTGCGGTGGGTCCGGAGTGAAAGCACGCAGGGGGCCGGGAGGGCGATGCGGCGTTCGGAGCTGACGGTCTTGGTGGGGAGGGTGGTCAGGCCGCCGGTGCGGGTGCGCTGGAGGGTACGGCGGATGCTGGCCGTGCTGGCGTCCAGGTCGAGGTCTTCCCAGCGCAGGCCGAGGAGTTCGCCCTTGCGCAGTCCGGTGCGCAGGGCGAGTTCGAACAGCGCGTGGAGACGGTGGCCCCGGGCGGCGGTGAGGAAGGTGCGGGCCTCGTCGGCGGTGAGGGGTTCGAAACGGCGGGGCCGGGGTGTGCCGGTGCGAACATTGCGGGCGACGTTGCGCGGGATCTCTTCCTCCCGGACGGCGTGCTCCAGGGCGGACTTGAGTACGGAGTGGATGTAGGCGAGGGTCAGCGGGGAGAGCCGCTTGCCGCAGCAGGTGCTGGTCGCGCAGCAGCGGGGCTGGTCGCGGGCGGCGTCGAGGCCGCGGGCGCAGCACTGGCAGGCGGTGCGGAGCTGGTTGAGCCAGGTGCGCACGTCCTTGGCGGTGAGCTTGGCGAGCTTCTTCTTGCCAAGGCCGGGGATGAGGTAGCGGTTCGTGCAGGCGGTGTAGCGGGTGTGGGTGGTCTCGCGGAGCTGGTGGACGGCGACGTTCTCCAGCCAGTACGTCAGATAGGCGGCCAGGCTGCCCTGGACAGAGACGACCGGGACGCCGCGGTTGCTGGTGGCGATCTTCTCGGTGAGCTTGGCGAGGGCTTCCTTGCGGGTGATGCCGTAGACACGGACGCGCTTGCGGGTGTCGCCGGGTGCGAGGACGTAGCCGGCGGCTTCCCAGCGGCCGTCCTTGCGCTGGTAGACGGTGCCGTCGCCGTTGGCGCGGCTGCGGCGGGAGGCGGGGGTGTCGCGGGGTGTGGTCATCAGGCGGCGTCCTGTTCGAGTCGGGTGCGGATGAAGTCGTTGAGGGCGTGGGCGGGGATGCGGCGGGCGCGGCCGAGGGTGATGGAGGCGAGCTGCCGGGTGCGGAGCAGGTCGTAGACGGCGGAGCGGCCGAGCTGGAGGCGGGCCATGACCTGGGGGACTGTCAGCAGGTCGCCGCCCGGCCCCGGGAGTGGGGTCATCAGCAGCCGCCCTCTGCGGTGAACTGCCGTGCCAGTTCTCTGCGGTGCCGGACGGCGGCGGACAGGAGTTCCGCGCCGGGGCTGTAGCCCGAGCCGTGGTAGGCCCAGTGGCCGATGACGAGGGTCGTGCTCGGGTCGAGGTCGGGCAGGCCGGCGTGTGTGCGGGCCTGTTCGCTGCGCCAGGCGCGGCGGTCGTCGCGCAGTTGGCCGAGGGTGACGGAGTAGCAGCGGGACTTGGTGGAGAAGTGGCCCCGGAAGCCGAGCATGTGCGACCACTTCCAGAGCTTGAGTGCTTCGAACTCGGGGCGTTTGCCCAGTTCCCAGCAGGTGCGGATCATCTGCCGCACGTGGCGTTCGACGGCGAGGCGGGGCAGCGGTCGGGCCTGTCCGGTGCCGACGCAGGCGGTGCACTGGAGCGGGGTTCCGCGCGTGGTCATAGTCATGCCGCGTCCCTGGCAGGGGCGGCAGAACAGGGCGCGGTCGAGAGCGCCGGATGAGTCGGCGGACTTTGTGGCGTACTTGGCCACGTAGGCGGCGACCGCGTGATCGGTCAGCTCGGCGTCGGTGCCGAAGGCGGCGATCTCGCGCACGTCGAGCTGTTCGCCCCAGGCGAGTTCGCGTTCCCCGACGGCGTCCGAGACGACGCTGATCGAGACGCGGGCGGTGGCGGCCCGGATGGCGTCGGCGAGCATGGTGATCGTGGCGGACGGTGGTGGGGGCTGGGTGCTGCCGTGCGGGCCGTCGAGGCGGATGACGGCGTGGAAGTGGACCAGGCCGCGCTTCTGGTACTCGGCGACCTTGGCGAAGGAGACGCGCAGCACTGCGCGGGCCGCCTTCTGCGTGAGTCCGAGCCGGGCGGCGATCTCACGGCGCAGGTAGATCGTGAAGCGCGCCCACAAGGCTCCGGCGTGGGCGTTGAACAGCACCGCGCCCGGGTAGTCGTAGGTCTTCGGGTCCAGCGGGGTGCCGAGCAGCGCGTCTGCGGGTTCGTGGCGCTTGCCGCAGCGGCAGGGCCGGAGGGCACCGCCCGTGTCGGTGGGGCGGTTGTGGACGGGGCCGAAGGAGGGCGCGGTGAGCGTGGTGAACACGCGGGGGTGGGTGCGGACGGTGTCCGGTACGTTCTTGCCGCCGGTCAGGCCCGCCCGGATCAGTTGGAAGGTGTCGGCGGCGTAGACGCGGGAGCAGGCCGGGCAGCGCGAGGCGCGGCGGTTGCCGCAGGTCGTCAGCAGGCTGCCGGTTGGCTCGGCGGCGGTGTTGTAGGAGCGCAGTACCTCACCGGTTGCGGTGTCGATGGTGGTGGTCTGGCCGAGCAGGCGCACGGGTTCGGTGCAGCCGCCGAGGCGTTCGATCTGCTGGTGTGCGCGGTCGAAGTCGGGCAGGTTGACCAGGTGGATCAGGTCCCGCAGGGCGGGGCTTGCCACGAGGCGCAGGTCCAGGGCGGCCATGTCGGGGCGTTTCCCTTCTGTGGGTGGGGTGGCCCCGAGCAGCAACCAGATTGCTAAGAGGGCATGTTGGTGCTGCTCGGGGCATGGCGAACCAGGCCCGTCGGCGGGCGTGGGTTCAGTGGGAGGTGATTCGGCCGGCGGGGCGCGGGCCCAGATCAGAGCTGGGCGAGTGCGGCAGTAGCCACCGGCAGGGCGACGCCCATGCGGGTCCTGAGCTGAGCGGCGGTGATGGGCTGGCCGTGCTCGGTGTGGTGGGTGTCCGCGATGCGCCGGGCTGCGTCGAGTAGGGCGGCGGGCAGGGCAGGTCGGGCGGCGGTCACGGTCGGCTTTGCAGCGGCGACCGGCTCTGTGGCCGGGGCCTGAGCGGGCTCGGGGGTCTCGATGACGGAGGCGGCCGGAGCCGGAGCGGGGATGTGGGTGGTAGCTTCCGGCTCGGGAGCCGGGGCCGGGGTCGCGGCGGTAGCCGTGTCGGCGGCTTGAATGGGGATGGGTGCGGCGGCCTCCGGGAGTCGGGCGGGGTGGGCGAGCGTGTGGAACTGGGCGAGGAAGGCGGGACCGACGCGTCCCCAGCCGAGTAGCAGGAGAGGGGCGACGGTGTCCAGGGCGGCGCGGCCGTAGCGTCCGGTCAGCAGCGGTTCGGCGGTGTTCAGTGCGAGCGTGAGGACGCCGCACAGGTGCAACAGGCGGGTGCCGGCGCGCAGTTCGTGCGCTGGGACGCCGTGCAGGGCCAGGTACCGCAGTGCGATGAGGAGTCCGACCACCGACAGGTCCACCATCGGGGCGACCAGCGGCGCGATCGGGCGGGGTACGCCGAGTCGCAGTGCGAGCGCCCACACGTTGCCGAAGGAGAAGACGAAGGCCAGGGCCGCGATGATCGCCATGACCAGCGTGACGGTGCGTCGGGTGAACCGTTCCTCCGCCATGCGTTCAACCTCCTTTCCAGCGTGGGCTTCGGGAGCGGTCAGGGGCGCTTGGCCAGGTGCACCGGGGGGTCGGCCGGCTCGGCCTCGCGGCCTGCGGGGAGCGCCCGGCCGGTCGAGGCGAGGTAGGCGTCCAGGTACAGGGAGGGGTCGATCGTCAGGTGGGCGGTTGCCTCCGCGATGCGGGCGGCGTCGGCGTCGGCGACGTACGGGGTGCGGATGCGGGTGAAGCCGGGGCGACCCTGCATCGCCATGACCGTCACCCCGACATAGGCGGGGTCCTGCAAGGTCACCGGGCTGGCGTCGGGCCAGTTGCGGATGTCGTCGCCGAGCGCGGCCACGGCGGCTTCCGCCGTCTTCTGGGCGAAGGAGAGCCCGACGGGGCACACGTCGCGGATGAAGGTGGGGATGGCGTCGCCGGTGGTCTTCTGGCTGATCAGCAGGACCAGCATGCCGACGCTGCGGCCCTTCTTGACCAGGTCCTCCACCAGGCGCGCGTTCTCCGCCGTCAGCGCGGCCAGGCGCTTGGTCTCGGCGTCGTTGCCCTTGTACTCGCGGAAGAACGTGTGCGCCTCGTCGATGATCAGGATGGTGAGCGGCCAGTGCGGCGAGGGGCCGACGTGCCACATGTTCTTCACACCCAGCACCTCACGGATGGTGGACGAGCGGAGCTTGCGCAGCTCCACCAGCCGCTTGAACAGCGCGTTCGCCTCGTCCAGGTCGTCCCCGGAGAACGCGAACATCCGCTTGGCCAAGTCGGCGTAGTCGCCCTCCGAGGCCCACGACACCTTGCCGTCCACGCCCGCGAACTGCACCGCCGCCGACGGCGCGAAGTCGCACACCAGCCGGTTGACCACCGAGGTCTTACCCGCCCCCGGGGTGCCGGCCACGGTCACCCCGGGCACGTTGGCCAAGGACACGAACACGGGGGCGGCGTACTCGTCCACGCCCAGGTCCCAGCGGGCCACCTCCGCCAGCGGGCGGCCGGTGGGGCGGTGCTCGGTCGACGTGGTCAACGGGTCCAGGCGCACGCCCCGGATCACCACCTTGCCGGGGCCGTCCGGCAGCACGGACACCCGCGTGCACCGCCAGGCGTCCGCCAGGAAGCGCGCCGCCTTCTGGTACTCCTCCAGGCCGACCTTTGGCAGGCACGTGGCCCGTACGACGACGCCGAACTGATCGGGCTTCACCTTGATCTTCGGGGTGAGCACGCGCGGCGGGGGTGCGGTTCCCTTCTGCGCGGTGATCTGCGCGAGCAGGCCCGGCGTCTTGTCGGTCACCGTCAGCCCGGCCATCCGGGCCAGGCGTACCCAGCCCCAGCGCACCCGCACGGCCTGGCGCATGCTCACCCGCGTGCTCGGATCGGCCCGCACGTAGCGCACCGCCGTCAGCAGCAGCCACGCGCCCAGCAGCAGTGCCGCGACGAGCACCACATCCGGCGCGTGTTCGGTCACGGTTCCCATCTCACTCCCCCTCTTCGCGTATCAGACGGAACATGTCGCCCAGGTCCAGGTGGGCCGCCTGCTCCGGGCTCAGGCCCAGCAGGTCGAGCACGGCGGCCGAGACGGAGAACGTAGCCTTGCCCTCGGCCCCCGGAAGGGCCCGCAGCGGGTACAACTTCCGCCCCGCCTCGGGGCCTTCGAAGCGGATCACTGGGCCGCCTCCACCGCGACCAGGTTCAGGCGCGCGGCGCGGTAGGCGACGCCGTCGGAGAGCTGCCCGTTGAAGACCCGCGCCCACGGGGTGGCAAACAGGTCCACCGGCCGCACCATCGCGCCCGGCTTGAGCCCTACCGGCAGGCCTGACTCCGGGACCGTGATCTTGAGGACCTCGGCCCGACCGTCCTCCATCAGCATCACCGTCACGGTGTACAGCGACTCGCCGGTCTCTCGGTCGGTGGCGACCTCCCCGGTCTGCTGGTCCTTGATCTTGAGCACCGGCTCGGTGCCCGCGATGCACACCGCCGACGGCAGCAGGGCGACGCGGATACGGGTCATGGCCATGAGGTGATCCCTTGCTCGGATGGGGTCGCGTGTTCGACCCGCGCCAAGACCATACGACACGGATCGGCACACGCGCAACGGATCAGCACACATGGAACAGGTCGGCACACTCGGGTGTTCGGGCACGCGCGGGTGCGCGGGTATCCCCTGGGTGCGGGCCGACCGCTACCCTCGGAGGCATGACGCTGCCCCTGGAAGAGGACTCCCGGCCGCCGTACGTGCAGGCCGCCGAGGTTCTGCGCGCCGCGATCCGTAACGGCGAGCTACGTCCAGGCGAGAAACTCCCCTCCGCCCGCGAGCTGCAACGGCGCTTCGGCATCGCCAGCTCGACCGTGCAGAACGCGCTTCGCCTGCTCAAGGACGAGGGCCTGATCTACTCCGTGCTGGGCCGGGGCAGCTACGTGCGGGTCACCGAGGAGTCCTCCGAGGCCGGCGCAGACGCGTCCGATCCCGCGTACGTCGGGCTTGGCGGTCTCCTCACCGGCTGGAAGCCTGCACCGGATGACCCGCGCCCGCCTTACGTCCAGACCGCGGATGCCCTGCGCAAGGAGATTCAGGACGGGCGGTTTCCGCCCGGCAGCAAGCTGCCTTCCGCGCGCGAGCTGCAAGACCGGTTCGGCATCGCCAACTCGACCGCGCAGAACGCGCTTCGGCAGCTCAAGGACGAAGGACTGATCTACTCCGTCCAGGGCCGGGGCGTGTTCGTCCGGACCCCCAGTCCCCGTGAACAGTTCATGAAGCGCTACCACGAGAGCCTTGAAGAGATGGCAGCTCAGCATCGGGCCGACGAGGAAGCCGTACGGCTCAGCGGCAAGAGTGACGAGGAAGTTGCCGCCGAACTGGAGAGCGCGGAAGAGCGCTTGGAGAAGGCCCGCACCGAGTACGAAGCCGCGATGGCCGACGTCCAGGCCATGACCGCAGCCGTGCAGCAGCGCAAGCGCCTGCGCGGCGAGCCGGACCCGAACGCTGGTCAGCGACTTCGTGACAGGCTCGACGAGGCCCGCAAGCGCCGGTAGTCCCACGGGCTCAGCCGCGACAGAGGTGCCCGGGGCATGCATGGGCAACGGGTTGAGCTGTCGAGCTGTTCAGAGTTTCTTTACTGGATCAAGGCGGCCCGCTGTCGCGGGCCGCGCGCGCTCCGGCCCGGCGGGGCCGCCGCCCGCTCCTGTCTCCGCCCCGCTCAGCGGCACCCCCGCCCGTCCGGGCGCGCAACACCAGCGAGAGCAGCGCAGTCCGCAGAGCTCTGCCTCACCCCTTGCCCTCCCTCCGAGGGACCGGGGGCCGAGCACTGGTGCGGCACCGTCGTGGTGAGAGGTCGCGGGTCGCGGATCGTGCCCCTCGCCGGCCGGTCCCCGGAGGCGTACCAGGAACCCCCGGGGGCCGCCAAGGCCGAGCGCAAGCGTCACCCGGTGAGCCTTGGCGGCCCCCGGAGAACCCTGGTCCGGCGAAGCTGCCCGACCGACGAGGGACCCGTCCCGCTCAGGCCTGCAACCTGCCGAAGGCGCCAGCCCCGGCCGGTGGGCGATCCGGGCTGTCAGGATGCCAGGAGTTCGGCGACTTCGGGTACGCCGCGGAAGACCTGCAGACGGTCCAGGACGATCCGCGTGCGCTCTGCCGTGCGCTCGCTGCCGCTCTGCCCGAGCGCAAGCATGCGGCCTGCCGTCCCGGCTGCGGCCTCGGGCTCGTTGGCGTCGGCGTAGGCCACGGCCAGCCACGACAGGTACAGCGCCAACTCGCGTGCGTGACTGGCGTCGTAGCGGCCGAGTACATCCGTCAGCAGAGGTACGGCGCGCAGGGGCCGGCGCAGTTCGGTGTAGACGCGGGCTTCCATGACTTGAAGTTCCCCGGCGTCCATCCAGTACAGGTACGACGGCGATTCGGTGCTGGTCGAGTCTTCGGCCAGGGCTTCGCCCGCCTCCCCGAGAGCGATCATCGCCGGGCGATCCTGGCCGGCCCTGGTGTGTGCCCAGGCCACACGGTCCAAGTAGAGCGCGCGAGCCTTGGGCGGGGCGTCCGGACCGGCCTCCGCCACAGCGGCGTTGGCCAGATGCACCGCGTCTGCCGTACGACCGGTGTTGCTCCACTGGTAGGCCAGTGAGCCCGCCACGTTCCCGGACAGCACCCCATCCCCTGCCTCACGTGCCGCACTCATGCCGAGCCGGTAGATCCGCTCAGCCTCAGCGTGCTCGCCCGCGTCAGAGGCCACCCATCCGGCGATCTGAGACAACTCGCCGATGGTCCGCAGCAGTTCGCGTCCCACTTCCTCGGTGTGGCTGCCTTCCCGGTAGAGCTTCACGGCTGCCCGCAACTCCCGCAGAGCGGGCCCGATCAGGTCCTTGCCGTACACCACATCGTCGGCCAGCCGCAGGCCGTGGACCCGGTGGACCAGGTCGGCAACCTGCCCGGCCCCGATCTGGCGACCCGTTCGCGCCGTCAGCGCGGACAGCGGGTCGCCCTCGGGCAGGAAGTCGGCCACGGTCAGCACACGCGGCGCGGGCTCGGGGGACTGGACTGCCTTCGCCGCTTCCAGCATCTCGCGGGGAACCTCCAGCACCCGCGCGAGGAAGGGCAGCCACTCACGGGGGGACCGGGTGCCGATCTCCCAGCGGGACACGTCGTTTCGTGTCGGCGGGACGCGTCCGGGGGCAGCATCGGCCAGCGCCTCGGCGAGCCGCTGCTGACTCCAACCGCGCGCCCGGCGAAGGCGCCTGACCAGTTCCCCGACCGTCTCCCGCACCAGGCCAGCTTGGCAGACACAGAGGCAGACACGCTGGCTACTCCGCAAGGTTCACGCCAACGGGATCCTGATCAAGAGACCCGGCCCGATGGAGGGAAGCAGCATGGCTCACGAAGCGACACAGCGGCGGGAGCGTTGCGGCTCTGCATGCGCGGAGTGCGTCAGGCTTCGCAAGCGTGCGCGTGCAGCCGTGCGCAGCCGTGACCGGTCCCGGCTGGCCGCCGTGCGGGCGATGCAGGACAGCCACCGCAAGGCCGACCACGAGCAGGCGCCGACGGACCAGAGCGACAGCCACGCGGAGCGCACGATCGACGGACTGCGACTGCTCCCGTGGACCGCGATGGACGGTCGCCTCTGCTACCTGAGCACCAACGGCCAGGGCTACGTCTCGAAGCTCGCCGACCGCATCGAGGCGATGCAGCTCACCATGGGCGAGGAGCTGTTGGAGTACGCCCGGAGCGTCTTGGCCCCGGGAGAGTGGATGCCGTCGAGCGTCGAGTACCGGTGGCTGGCCTGCCGGCTGACCGAGGCCCTGTCTGACGCGCTCAGGGTCGCGGACTCACGCGGGCAGCGCATCCCGGCGCCGCAGGAGGAGGACGGGAAAAACTGATGGGCAAGACCAGCCGCTACCGCTTCCGCGAGTACCACGTGACCACCGTGACCGACCCCATGGCGCTGCCGACCTTCGAAGCGGTCTGCGTCACCGGCGAAGAACGGAACTGCGCCGCCGCGTCCGGGGAGCTGCATGCCCCAGAGGAGCTGACGCGCTGGATCGCCGGGCACTGCGCGCAGACCGGCCATCAGTCTTACGAGCAGACCACGCGCACCGTCGTCCGTGCTGAGCCCGGATCGTGGCAGTAGAATCACGCGCGCAGCCGATGACAGCACGACTGGTCTACACCTCTGACGGCAGCGGCGACGGCAACAACCACGGACTTCAGCGCACACTCACGGACACCGACGGACCATCAAAACACCGTTGACCTGCGAAAAAGCAGTCAGAGAGGGGCCGCGTAGCACACGTACTATGTGCTGGCGGGGGCCACGCCGGTCCTGGTGCACAATTGCCTGGATCTAGACAAACTGGCCGATGCTGCCAAGAAGCCGCTCCGCGGAAACGCTGGCGACTCCGCTGCCTCTCGGGCCTACCAAAAGCACATGGGGCGGCCGGGTACAACATTGATTTCACTGGGGTCTGGAAAGGAGCGAATCGACATGGCAAATTATCTGATCGATGACCTTCTTACTAGCCCTCGAACCGCCATTCAAACCTGGACTCACCCTCAGCATGGCCCGGTCGTCGATTTCCTTCACCCTGATATCGGCGCCCGATGGACAGACGGAGGAAGATTTGTTGGATTCCTGGATCACTGACATCTTGACCAAGTCGCCTGAAATTCTCGCACAGATTCGACTACAGGAAGGCGGCCTGATCGAAATCTACGTCTTGGGCACCGGCATCGAAGAATGGCGCCACGTGCTTGATTCGATTGAGAAGATTGGAATCTCGTTCTCTGTCCTGAATCTCGCCTCAGGCTCTTCTGTCGCAATTTCCGATATTGATTTGACGGGCAATCAAGGACATCGCCTGACCATCCATACTGGCCGACTGGATTGGTCTACAGATTTCTATTCGACCGAGATGGTTGACTTCCAGGGTGACCCTCGCGATGTTCGATCCAATGACGACCTGGTGAGCATCATTCGGTTCATGTCGGTGCTCGCCGAAGCCACCGGGAAGCGCGCCATTCTGGTCCCCGAAACAATGTTCCCCGAAGAAACCAGCCCGTACCTGGCAGTGGTACCAGCTACCACGCGCTAGCAGAACTGCCAACCTCACGAGAGAGCTGCCGGCAGCCGTCAGGCGATGACACCAAAGGGGTGGGCCACCACCGGTGACCCGCCCCTTTGGCACATTACTGGACACCTACCACACGTACGATGTGCTGGCCGGCACGACCCCAGTGCTTGTACACAACTGCCCAAGTGGGGGCGGATTCCTCTCGAAGCTCTTCGGGAAGAACGGCAAGTCCGAACCGGTCACGTACGAGCCAAATGCAACAGTTGGGGATCTTCGGGGAATCGGCCATGACAATGTTGACGAGAACGGCAATTGGAGGTCTGATCCATTCAAGGCTGGAGTTGCTCGGAGCTTGGATGATGGGCAGCTAGTACTACAGCCGGTGGTTTCACGGTGAGTGAGCGGTGGCTCGGGCGCGGTAGTGGCTGGCTCGGGCCCGGGCCTGGTGGCGCGTGCGCCAGTGGTGCCAGTGCATGGT
>NZ_JAJJPA010000066.1 GCF_020907985.1 Kitasatospora humi
CGAGCCGTTCCAGCGGGTACTGGCGGTGGAGGAGTGCGGCTTCGAGGTGTCGCTGGTCGAGGTGGCGCCGCAGGAGCTGGATGCGGCGGTGGCGGAGGCGGCCGGGTATGCGTTCGACCTGACCTCGGAGATACCGCTGCGGGCGACGCTGCTCGCGCTCGGCGAGGCGGACCATGTGCTGGTGTTGCTGGTGCACCACGTGGCGGCCGACGGCTCGTCGACGGCGCCGTTGGCGCGGGACCTGTCGGTGGCGTACACGGCGCGGGCCACGGGCCGGGTGCCCGTGTGGGAGCCGCTGCCGGTGCAGTACGCGGACTACGCGTTGTGGCAGCGGGAGGTACTCGGGGACGAGGACGATCCCGAAAGTGTGCTGTCCGGTCAGGTGGCGTACTGGCGTGAGGCCCTGGCAGACGCGCCGGAGGAGCTGGAACTGCCGGCAGACCGCCGGCGCCCGGCGACGGCCTCGCACCGTGGTGAGAGCGTGGAGCTGCGTGTTTCCGCCGAGACGCACCGGGAATTGGCTGCGCTGGCCCGGGAGCGGGGAGCGACCCTGTTCATGGTGCTGCAGGCGGCGTTGGCGGTGATGCTGAACCGCCTGGGTGCGGGCACGGACATTCCGATCGGGTCGCCGGTCGCCGGGCGCACGGACGAGGCGCTCGACGAGTTGGTCGGGTTCTTCGTCAACACGCTCGTGTTGCGGACCGACCTGTCCGGCGACCCGACCTTCGAGGAGCTCGTCGACCGGGTCCGGGAGAGCGGTCTGAGTGCGTTCGAGCACCAGGACGTGCCGTTCGAGAAGCTGGTGGAGGAGCTCTCCCCGGCGCGGTCGATGGCACGCCACCCGCTGTTCCAGGTCATGCTCACCCTGCAGAACACGGCGTCGGCGGCCCTGGAGCTGCCCGGCTTGCAGTCCGGGGCGCTTGCCACGGGCGCGCCGGCGGTGAAGTTCGACCTGGACGTGAGTCTTGGTGAGGTCTTCGACGCGCAGGGCAGGCCGGCGGGTTTGCGCGGCGTGTTGGTCGGGGCCGCTGACCTGTTCGACGCGGACACGGTCGAGCGGATGGCGCAGTGGCTGGTCCGCGTCCTGGAGACGGTCTGCAAGGCGCCGCAGTCGCGTCTGGCGGTGGTGGATGTGCTGGGTGAGGCGGAGCGGCAGCTGCTCCTGGAGGAGTGGAACGAGACGGCGGTCGAAGTGTCCGGTGGGACGATCGCGGGGTTGTTCGAGGCGAGGGTGGAGCTGGCACCGGGTGCGGTGGCGGTGGCGGCTGATGGTGTGGAGGTGTCGTACGCGGAGCTGGATGCGCGGGCGAACCGGCTGGCGCGACTGCTGATCGGCCGCGGAGTGGGCCCGGAGTCGGTGGTGGCGGTGTGCCTGGAGCGCGGTGTGGACCTGATGGTCTCGTTGCTCGCGGTGGTGAAGGCCGGCGGCGCCTACATGCCGGTGGATCCGGACTATCCGGCGGAGCGGATCGCCTACATGCTCGGTGATGCGGTGCCGGTGGTGGGCTTGGCGGCTGGTGCCACAGCAGGGGCACTGGCGGGGTCGGTGCCGGTGGTGGTCCTGGACGATGCTGCGACGGTTGCCGAGCTGGCCGGCTGCGAGGCTGGTCGGGTGATGGATGCGGAGCGTCGGTCGCCGTTGCTCGCGGCGCATCCGGCGTATGTGATCTACACGTCGGGGTCGACGGGTCGCCCGAAGGGCGTGCTGGTGTCGCATGCGGGCGTGGCGCACCAGGTGGCGGGTCATGTGCGGTGGTTCGGGGTCGGTGTTGGTTCGCGGGTGGGGCAGTTCGCGTCGGCGGGCTTCGACACCTTCGGGTGGGAGTGGTTCATGGCGTTGCTGTCGGGTGCCGCGTTGGTGGTGATTCCGCAGGACCGGCGCCTGGGTGAGGCGTTGCCGGTGTTCCTGGCGGAGCATGGGGTCACTCATGTGACGCTGCCGCCGGCGGTGTTGGCGACGTTGGACGCGGAGTCGGTGGACCGTGGCGTGCTGGTGGTGACGGCGGGTGAGGCGTGTCCGCCGGAGGTGATGGCGCGCTGGGCCGAGGGCCGCAGGATGTTCAACTCCTACGGTCCGACCGAGACCACCGTCGATGCCACGTTGTGGCAGTGCGATCCGGCGTCGTCGGTGGTGGCGATCGGCACGCCGGTGGTCAACACCCGGGTGTACGTGCTGGACGAGTACTTGCAGCCCGCACCGGTCGGTGTGGCGGGCGAGTTGTACGTCGCGGGCGCGGGTCTGGCGCGCGGCTACCTGGGTCGTGCGGGGCTGACCGCGGAGCGGTTCGTGGCGAACCCGTTCGGTGCGCCGGGTGAGCGGATCTACCGCACGGGTGACCGGGCGCGGTGGACGGCTGCGGGGCAGTTGGTGTTCGCGGGGCGGACCGATGACCAGGTGAAGATCCGTGGCTTCCGGATCGAGCCGGGTGAGGTCCAGTCGGTGGTGGCCGGGCACCCGCAGGTCGCGCAGGCGGCCGTGGTGGTGCGCGAGGACGCGCCGGGTGACAAGCGACTGGTGGCCTACGTGGTGCCGGCCGGCGATGGTGCCGGCGAGGAACTGGCTGCTGTGGTGCCCGGTTTCGCGGCCGAGCGGCTGCCGCAGTACATGGTTCCCGCCGCGGTGGTGGTGCTGGACGCGCTGCCGGTGACGGTGAACGGCAAGCTGGACCGCAAGGCCCTGCCCGTCCCGCAGTACACGACCGGCACGGGTCGGGCACCGCTCACGGTGCAGGAGGAGCTCCTGTGCCAGGCGTTCGCGCAGGTGCTGGGTCTGGAGAGCGTCGGCGTCGAGGACGACTTCTTCGCCCTGGGCGGACACTCCCTGCTGGCGACCCGTCTGGTGAGTCGGATGCGGGTGCTGCTTGGCGTGGAACTGCCGCTGCGGGCGGTGTTCGAGGCGGCCACCCCGGCCGGGCTGGCGGCCTGGCTCGGGCAGGCCACCGCAGGCCGGGCGGGAGTGACCCCGATGGCACGTCCGGATCGGGTGCCGCTGTCGTTCGCGCAGCGCCGGCTGTGGTTCCTCGGCCAGTCGGAGGGTCCGAGCGCGACCTACAACATCCCGATCGCGTTGCGGCTGACTGGGGAGTTGGACCGGGGCGCCCTGGCTGAGGCGCTGCTGGACGTGATCGGTCGGCACGAGGTGCTGCGCACGGTCTACCCGGTCGTGGGCGGCGAGCCGTTCCAGCGGGTACTGCCGGCCGGCGAGGCCGGGTTCGAGCTGCCGGTCGTAGCGGTCGGGGCAGCGAAGTTGGATGCCGCGGTGGCCGAGGCTGTTACGTATGCCTTCGACCTCTCGTCCGAAATCCCGCTGCGGGCAACGCTGTTCGCGGTCGATCAAGATGACCACGCGTTGGTGATGGTGGTTCACCACATCGCCGGGGACGGCTGGTCGACGGGGCCGTTGGCGCGGGACGTGTCGGTGGCGTATGCGGCGCGGTTGGATGGCCGGGCGCCTGGGTTCGAGCCGTTGCCGGTGCAGTACGCGGACTACGCGTTGTGGCAGCGGGAGGTGCTCGGTAGTGAGCAGGACCCGGACAGTGTGGTGTCCGGGCAGGTGGCGTACTGGCGTGAGGCGCTGGCCGGAGCGCCGGAGGAGTTGGAACTGCCGGTGGACCGCCAACGCCCGGCGACGGCTTCGCACCGCGGCGAGAGCGTGGAGCTGGCTGTCTCCGCCGAGACGCACCAGCGGTTGGCTGCGCTGGCCCGGGAGCGGGGGGTGACTCTGTTCATGCTGTTCCAGGCGGCGTTGGCGGTCACCCTGAGCCGGATCGGCGCGGGGACGGACATCCCGATCGGTGCGGCGATCGCCGGGCGTAGCGACGAGGCGCTGAACGACCTGGTCGGTTGCTTCGTGAACACCTTGGTGATGCGTACCGACCTGTCCGGCGACCCGACCTTCGGCGAGGTGCTGGAGCGGGTGCGGGAGGCCAGCCTCGGGGCGTTCGAGCATCAGGACGTGCCGTTCGAAAAGCTGGTGGAGGAGTTGGCGCCGGCGCGCTCGCTCTCCCGGCACCCGCTGCACCAGGTCATGTTGACCGTTCAGAACACGGCTTCGGCAGCGTTGGAGTTGCCCGGCTTGCGGCCTGGGGCACTTGCCGTGGGCGCCCTGGCGTCGAAGTTCGACCTGGACGTGATCGTGAGTGAGGCGTTTGATGCGCAGGGTGTGCCGGCGGGGTTGCGCGGCACGCTGATTGCGGCGGCTGACATGTTCGACGCGGAGACCGTGCGGCGGATCGCGGGCTGGTTGGTCCAGGTCCTGGAGACGGTTGTCGCTGAGCCGCAGACACGGTTGTCGGCGGTGGATGTGATGGGTGAGGCTGAGCGTGGGTTGGTGGTGGAGGAGTGGAACCGGACGGGGGTGGAGTTCGGTTCGGAGTTGGTGCCGGGGTTGTTCGCTGGGCGGGTGGCTGCGATGCCGGGTGCGGTGGCGGTGGTGGCGGATGGTGTGGACGTGTCGTTCGCGGAGTTGGAGGTGCGGGCGAATCGGTTGGCGCATTATCTGCGTGCGCAGGGTGTGGGTGCGGAGTCGTTGGTGGGGTTGTGTCTGCCGCGTGGGGTGGAGATGGTGACCGCGGTGTTGGGGGTGTGGAAGGCGGGGGCGGCGTATGTGCCGTTGGATCCTGAGTATCCGGCGGAGCGGTTGGCGTTCATGTTGCGAGACAGTGGTGCGTCGGTGCTGGTGGGTGTGGAGGAGGTGCTGGACGAGCTGCCGGTGGGGCGGGGGGTTCGTACGATCGCGGTGGATGAGCCGCTGGTGGTGGGGGCGTTGGCGGCGCAGCCCGCGACGGCTCCTGAACTCAACCTGCTGCCGGGCCAGTTGGCGTATGTGATCTACACGTCGGGGTCGACGGGTCGCCCGAAGGGTGTGGCGGTCACGCATGGCGGGTTGGCGAACTATGTGCGGTGGGCTGTCGACGCGTATGGGATGGACGGGGGTGGTGGTGCGCCGTTGCATTCGTCGTTGTCGTTCGATTTGACGGTGACGAGTGTGGTGGTGCCGTTGGTGTCGGGTTCGGTGGTGGTGGTGAGTGCGGTTGGTGGTGCGGAGGGTCTGGCGGAACTGCTCGCCGGGCGGGGTGGGTTCGGGTTGGTGAAGGCGGTGCCGGGTCATCTGCCGTTGCTGGCCGAGCTGGTGTCGGATGAGGCTGCGGCCGGTTCGACGCGTCGTCTGGTGGTGGGTGGTGAGGCGTTGCATGGGGCTGATGTGCGGGCGTGGTTGGCGCGGGTTCCCGACTCGGTGGTGGTGAATGAGTACGGCCCGACGGAGACGGTGGTGGGGTGCTGCGTCTTCGAGCTGACTGCCAGTCAGGACATTGCGGACACGGTTCCGATCGGTCGTCCGATCGCGAACACGCGTCTGTTCGTGCTGGATGGGTCTCTGCGGCCGGTGCCGGTGGGTGTGGCGGGTGAGTTGTACATCGCGGGTGCGCAATTGGCTCGTGGGTATTTGGGTCGGCCTGGGTTGACGGCGGAGCGGTTTGTGGCGTCGCCGTTCGAGCAGGGTGGCGGGCGGATGTACCGCTCGGGTGATGTGGTGCGGTGGACGGGGGATGGGCGGTTGGAGTATCTGGGGCGTGTCGATGAGCAGGTGAAGGTCCGTGGTTTCCGGATCGAGTTGGGTGAGATCGAGGCGGTGTTGGCTGGGCATCCGCAGGTGGCGCAGGCGGCGGTGATGGCGCGTGAGGACGTGCCGGGTGACAAGCGCCTGGTGGCCTATGTGGTGTCCGATGAGGACGAGGCGGTGGGGATCGCCGAGGCGGTGCGCGGTTACCTGGGTGAGCGTCTGCCGGAGCACATGGTGCCCTCCGCGGTCGTGGTGCTGGACGCGCTGCCGCTGACGGTGAACGGCAAGGTGGACCGCAAGGCCCTGCCCGCACCGGACTACACGGGCCTGGCCGGCGTGGGCCGGGCACCGGCCACGGTGCAGGAGGAGATCCTGTGCCAGGCGTTCGCCGAGGTGCTGGGCCTGGAGCGGGTCGGTGTCGACGACGACTTCTTCGTCCTCGGCGGCCACTCGCTGCTTGCCGTCTCCCTGGTGGAGAACCTACGGACGCGAGGCGTGTCGGTCTCGGTGAAGGCGCTCTTCGAGACCCCGACGCCGGCCGGCCTGGCCGGTGCCGCCGGGCGGGTTGAGGTGGTGGTGCCGCCGAACCTGATCCCCGAGGGCGCCACCGGGATCACGCCGGAGATGCTGCCGCTGGTGGATCTCACCGCGGCGGAGATCGAGCGGATCGTGGCGAAGGTCGAGGGCGGCGCGGCCAATGTGGCCGATGTCTACCCACTGGCCCCGCTCCAGGAGGGCCTCCTGTTCCACCACCTGATGGCGGATCAGGGCGCCGAGGCGGATGTCTACATGCAGCCGTCGGTGTTGGGATTCGACTCGCGGGAGCGCGTGGACGAGTTCCTGGCGGCACTGCAGTGGGTGATCGGCCGGCATGACATCTACCGCACGGCGTTCGTGTGGGAGGGCCTGGCCGAGCCGGTGCAGGTGGTGTCGCGCCGGGTGGAGCTGCCGGTCCAGGAGATCGTGTTGGACCCGCAAGGGCCCAGCCCGGTGGAGCAGTTGATGGCCCTCGGTGGATCGTGGATGGATCTGACCCGGGCGCCCCTGATGACGGTCCACTTCGCGGCGGAGCCCGGCAGTGACCGCTGGCTGGCACTGCTGCGGACCCACCACATGGTGCAGGACCACGCCTCGCAGGACGTGCTGCTGGAGGAGCTCTCCGCGTTCCTGGCCGGTCGGGGCGACGCGTTGCCGGAGCCGCTGCCGTTCCGCGACTTCGTCGCCCAGGCCCGCCTGGGCGTCCCGCGTGAGGAGCACGTGCGGTACTTCGCCGAGCTGCTCGGTGACGTCACTGAGACGACGGCGCCGTTCGGGGTGCTGGATGTGCATGGTGACGGCACCGCCGTGATGCGCTGCCAGGTGCCCTTCGAAGCTGAAGTGGCCGGCAGGCTCCGTGATGTGGCGCGGCGGCAGGGCGTGAGCCCGGCCACGGTGTTCCACCTGGCGTGGGCCCGGGTGCTGGCAGCGCTGTCGGGCCGTGACGATGTGGTGTTCGGCACGGTGCTGTTCGGCCGGATGAACGCGGGCGCCGGTTCGGACCGGGTGCCGGGTCTGTTCATGAACACCCTGCCGGTGCGCGTGCGGTTGGACGGGCAGAGCGCGGGTGAGGCGCTGGAGGGCATGCGAGGCCAGCTGGCCGAGCTGCTGGTGCACGAGCACGCGCCGCTGTCGCTGGCACAGCAAGCGAGTGGGATGACGGGCGGCAGCCCGCTGTTCACCTCCCTCTTCAACTACCGCCACAGCGAGACCGCTGTACGGGGTAGTGGCCCCCGCATCGAGGGCGTCGGGCTGCTGACCGTGAGCGACCGCACCAACTACCCCGTGACCATCTCCGTCGACGACAACGGGAGCGGCTTCTTCCTGACCGCCGATGCGGTGGCACCGGCCGATCCGGAGCGGATCTGCGCGCTGCTGCAGGCGGCCGTCACGAACCTCACTGCGGCTCTGGAAGAGGCTCCGCAATCGCGGTTCGCGGCGGTGGACGTGCTGGGTGAGGCTGAGCGTCGCCTGCTCCTGGAGGGGTGGAGCGACACGGCGGCCGAGGTGGCGTCGTCGACGTTGCCGGGGTTGTTCGCGGCGCAGGTGGCGCGGACGCCGGACGCGGTGGCGGTGGTGTTCGAGGGTGCCGAGGTGTCGTACGCGGAGTTGGATGCGCGGGCGAACCGGTTGGCGCGGTTGCTGGTCGGCCGAGGGGTGGGGCCGGAGTCGGTGGTCGCGGTTTTGATGGAGCGCGGCGTGGAGCTGGTGGTGGCGCTCCTGGCAGTGGTGAAGGCGGGGGGTGCGTATCTGCCGATCGATCCGGCGTATCCGGATGACCGGATCGGGTACACGTTGGGTGATTCGGGTGCGCGCCTGGTGCTGGCCTGCGCTGAGCTTGCGGGTCGGCTGGATGGGTTCGGTGTCGAGGTGACGGCGTTGGACGAGCCGTCGCTGGTGGCGGAGTTGGCGGCGCTCGATGGTGCGGCGGTGGACCGCGTGGTGTCGCCGGGGCATCCGGCGTATGTGATCTACACCTCCGGGTCGACGGGTCGGCCCAAGGGCGTGGTGGTGACGCATGGCAATGTGACCGGGTTGTTCGCGCAGGCCGGGCCGCTGTTCGGCGGCTTCGGGGCGGACGATGTGTGGTCGTGCTTCCACTCGTTCGCGTTCGACTTCTCGGTGTGGGAGTTGTGGGGTGCGCTGCTGCACGGCGGTCGGGTGGTGGTGGTCCCGCACGGGGTGTCGCGCTCGCCGCAGGAGTTCCTGGCGCTGATCGAGCGTGAGCGGGTGACGGTGTTGAGTCAGACCCCGTCGGCGTTCTACCAGTTGGCGGCCGTGGAGGAGCAGCGGCCCGAGGCGGTGGCGTCGCTGCGTGCGGTGGTGTTCGGTGGCGAGGCGCTGGATCCGGCCCGTCTGGACGGGTGGTGGGGGCGTCATGGTGACGGCGGTCCGCGGCTGGTGAACATGTACGGCATCACCGAGACCACGGTGCACGTCACGTTCCGCGAGCTGGCCTCGGGTGAGGGTGGGTCGGGCAGCGTGATCGGGCGCGGTATCCCGGGCCTTGGTGTCTATGTGCTGGACGACTTCCTGCGGCCGGCTCCGGTGGGTGTGACCGGTGAGATGTACGTTGCGGGTGGGCAGTTGGCGCGGGGGTATCTGGGTCGTCCGGGGTTGTCGGCGGAGCGGTTCGTGGCGTCGCCGTTCGGCGTGCCGGGTGGGCGGCTGTACCGCACGGGTGACCGGGCGAAGTGGTCGCGCGACGGCGAGTTGGTGTTCGCGGGGCGAGCCGACGACCAAGTGAAGATCCGCGGTTTCCGGATCGAGCCGGGTGAGGTTCAGTCGGTGGTGGCCGGGCACCCGCGGGTCGCGCAGGCGGCCGTGGTGGTGCGCGAGGACGCACCGGGTGACAAGCGTCTGGTCGCGTACGTCGTCGCGGACGGCGACAGCGCCGAACTCGTCTCGGCCGTCCGTGAGTTCGTGGCTGGACAGCTGCCGGCGTACATGGTGCCGTCGGCGGTGGTCGTGTTGGAGGAGCTGCCGCTGACGGTGAACGGCAAGCTGGACCGCAAAGCCCTGCCCGCCCCGGAGTACGCCGTGGGTGCGAAGGCTCCCCAGGGCGCCGGCTCGGGGAGTGCGTTCGAGCAGACCGTGTGCGAGGCGTTCGCGAAGGTGCTGGGGTTGGAGAGCGTCGGTGTCGACGACGACTTCTTCGCGTTGGGCGGGCATTCGCTGTTGGCGGTGTCGCTGGTGGAGGAGGTGCGGTCGCGCGGTGTGTCGGTGTCGGTGCGTGACCTGATCACCAATCCGACCGTGGCGGGGCTGATCGGCACGCTGTCCTTGTCGTCGGTCAAGGACGCGCTCGGCGGCATGCTTTCCATCCGGCCGGGCGGCAGCAAGCCGCCGTTCTTCCTCGTGCATCCCGGAGGCGGGTTGAGCTGGTGCTACCTGCCGCTGGCCCGGTACATCCCGCAGGAGTATCCGCTCTACGGGCTGCAGGCCGGCGGGCTCGACGGCACGAGTGAACTCGCGGTCTCCGCGGTGGAGATGGCTGCGGCGTACATCGCGCAGATGCGTTCCGTGCAGCCGGAGGGCCCCTACCACCTGGTGGGTTGGTCCTTCGGCGGGGCGCTGGCACATGAGATCGCGGTGCAACTCCAGGATGCGGGTGAGCAGGTGGCCGCGTTGGTCATCCTGGACACCTTCCCGGCGGAGCAGGAGGCGGAGCTCGCCGCGGTCGGCGAGGCAGCCCGCAACTCCGGGGAGGCGGGGGACCTGCCCGCCCAGAAGATCCAGCAGCTCCGGGCGGATCTGGGCCATGTCCTCGGCGGGGCCTCGGATGAGGAGCTGATCCGCATCGTGCGCGTCTTCGACAACAACGTGCGGCTGCAGGCGGAGCACCGGCCCGGTCGGTTCGACGGGGATGCCCTGGTGATGGTCGCGACGGAGGGCAGGGCGACCGATGTGCCGTGGGCGCAGCGGTGGCAGCCGTACATCTCCGGTGAGCTCACCGAGGTGCAACTGCCCTGCGCGCACGCCGATGTGGTACGGCCTGACACGCTGGGCCAGGTGTGGGAAGCCGTCGCGGAGTGGCTGAGCCCGGGCCGGTCGTAGCGGTCCCCTTACGGGCGCAGCGGCCGTCGGTGATTGATCCACCGGCGGCCGCTGCGGCTTTGTCGGGAGTTGCTGAAGGATCAACCCCGGTTGTCGGGGGACCGACCTGCTGCCGTGCATCCACCGCCGGACGGTAGCCGTCAGACGGATGGTCAGCGTGATCGTTTAGTCCGACGGGATGACGATACGCAGAGGCGTCCGGGTATACGTTCTACCTGCCTGCCCCGCGGTGACTCCCCCGTTCGCCGGGGGCGGGACACGTGCCCGCCCCCGGCGTCCGCCCTGATTGTGCCGGGGGCGCGGCAGGGGATCTCAAGCCGAGAAGAGACCAGTAGGGCTTGGTCGGGTCCGCCCTGGTGCGGGTGTGTCGCGGTGGGAGGCAGGGCGTGCGCCGGCCCAGGTGGCGAGCAGGGTCCGCAGTCGTCCACAGTCTGGTGGAGGACCTGGTGGAGGACCTGGTGGAGGTCCCAGGCCGTGGCCGTCTCCTGTGGAGCCCGGACCGG
This sequence comes from Kitasatospora humi, assembly GCF_020907985.1. Taxonomy (GTDB): domain Bacteria; phylum Actinomycetota; class Actinomycetes; order Streptomycetales; family Streptomycetaceae; genus Kitasatospora; species Kitasatospora humi. Next base: position 10,660 of record NZ_JAJJPA010000066.1, read on the forward strand.
CTGCCCCGCTGCCCGTTTCTGCTGCCGAAGGCATCCGGCCGCGCCGACCGCCCGGCGGTCGGCGCGGCCGGACCGGTCAGGCGGGGGACTGCTGGGCGAACTGGGTGCGGTAGAGGTCGGCGTAGACGCCGCCGGCATCGAGCAGTTCGTCGTGGGTGCCGCTCTCGCGGATCCGGCCGGCCTCGACCACCAGGATCTGGTCGGCCTCGCGGATGGTGGAGAGGCGGTGGGCGATGACCAGCGAGGTCCGGCCGTGCAGCGCGGTCTTGAGGGCGCGCTGGATGGCCGCCTCGGACTCGGAGTCCAGGTGTGCGGTGGCCTCGTCCAGGACGACGATCGGCGGGGCCTTCAGGAGGAGCCTGGCCAGCGCGATGCGCTGCTTCTCGCCGCCGGACAGGCGGTAGCCGCGGTCGCCGACGACGGTGTCGAGGCCGTCGGGGAGGGCGTCGATGGTGTCCCAGATCAGCGCGGCCTGGCAGGCCTCGATCACTTCCTGTTCAGTGGCGCCCGGGCGGGCGTACTCGAGGTTGGCGCGCAGGGTGTCGTGGAAGAGGTGCGCGTCCTGGGTGACGACGCCGACGGTTTCGCGCAGCGACTGCAGGGTCAGCTCGCGGATGTCGTGGCCACCGATCCGTACGGCCCCCTGGTTGGGGTCGTAGAGGCGCGGCACGAGCTGGGTGATGGTGGTCTTGCCGGCGCCCGAGTGTCCGACCAGGGCGGTCAACTTGCCTGCGGGAGCGCGGAAGCTGAGCTCCTGGAGGGTCCAGGAGTCGTCGGCCCGCTCGGGGCGGCGCAGCGCGATGGACTCCAGCGAGGCGAGGGAGACTTCGCCGGCGCTCGGGTAGCGGAAGTGGACCTGGTCGAACTCGATCTCCGGTGCCGCGTCGCCCGTCGGTGCCGCGGGCAGTTCCCGGGCGTCGGGACGCTCGGCGACGAGCGGCTCCAGGTCGAGGACCTCGAAGACGCGGTCGAAGCTGACCAGGGCGGTCATCGCGGTGACCTGCAAGGTGGAGAGCAGGTTGACGGGTCCGTAGAGCCGCAGCAGCAGGGTGACCATGGCCACCAGGGTGCCGAGTTTGAGGGTGCCGTCGATGGTCAGACTGCCGCCCAGTCCGTAGACCAGCGCGGTGGTGAGGGCGGTGAGGACGGTGACGATGATGAAGAGCATCCGCCCGTAGACGACCCCGGCGACGGCGACGTCGCGCACCCGGCCGGCCTTGCTGCTGAACAGCTTCGTCTCGTCGTCGGTGCGGCCGTAGAGCTTGGCGAGCATGGCACCCGCGACGTTGAAGCGCTCGTTCATCATCGAGCTCATCTCGGCGTCCAGTTGCATGGTCTCGCGGGTGATGCGCTGGAGCTTGCCGGCGATGAAGCGCACCGGCAGCAGGAAGAACGGGATCATCACCAGGGCCGCGACGGTGATCTGCCAGGACAGGTAGAGCATCGCGACGAGGACCATGACGATGGTCAGCAGGGTGGACACCGACTCGGTGAGCAGCGTGGTCACGGCCTGGCGGGCGCCGATGACATCGGCGTTGAGCCTGCTGACCAGTGAGCCGGTCTGCGCCCGGGTGAAGAAGGCCAGCGGCTGCTTCTGCACGTGGGAGAAGACCTTGCTGCGTAGGTCGAAGACGAGTCCTTCGCCGATCCGGCCCGAGCACCAGGCCTGCAGGTACACGGCCGCCGCGTCGATCAGGGCCAGCGCGGCGATGACGCCGCACAGCCAAGCGACAGTGCTGGTGCGCCGGGGGATGATGCCGTCATCGATGATCATCTTGAGGAGCAGCGGGTTGCTGACCGTGATGACCGCGTCGGCGACGGTGGTCAGCAGCAGCAGGGCCAGCGGCCAGCGGTACCTGGTGCCGTAGGGGATGATCCGGCGAACCGTTCCGGGTCTCACCCGCTGCTTGGTGATCGATTCGTCGTCGAGCCGTCCAAGGGGACCGAGGCCCGGCCCGCCCGTCATCGCCATGGACAACTACCTCGCATTCTGATGGCACGTCAGGACATGCCTGAGAAAGTCGGTGATCGTGGTGCTGAATGCGTTCGACGTTCCGGGTTTCCGAGTCGGCCGCAGTCGGGGATCTCCATCACGTCGCGGCACGGCAGGGCCTCGGCGTCCTCAGCCGCAGGCCGTGGGCAGGTCAATCCCTCAACTCGGTGACCCTATCGGCGGGCGGGTGCTTCGGGAAGCCGCACACCCGTCCTGGGCTCGCGGTCGTCGGAGCGGTCCAGGCTCTGTACGGCACACGGTCGGCCTGTGCAACTGCCGCCAGACGGCAGTTGCACGGACGCGGGTGCGACGCGCCAGGGAGGTCCGCCGCCTCATCGTGGTCACCGTTGGCGCGGGGCGGCGGGGAGCACAGCCCCCGCCTGTCCGTCGTGCTCGCGGTGCCAAGTCGCTGCGGCGGATCGTCCGGAGGCTCCAGTGATCAGTCAGCCGGGCTGCAGGCCGCTTCCCGCGCCCCTGCTTCCCGCACGGCCCGGCCGCCCTCAGCCGTCCGACGGCATCCCTGCGACGGAGGCCACGGCCCCGCAGTCGTCCGATGGGAGGACGAACCGGCTCCACCCCGTCGCCTAGCGTGAGACCGCCGCGCTCCCGGAAAACCCCCGTACCGGGGGCGCGGCATCCCCCCGCCGGTCCTTGTTCAGCTGGGTCACCGCGATGGTTCAACACCCGTGCTGATCATTTGCACCGGGTTGAACACCCGCACCATCGCCAAAAAAAACGGGCTGCGGCATAGTGGTCTGCGCCGCCGGGAACCGACGGAGTTCGGCGAAGCCGGACGTCAGGACACCTGGACCGGCCGAGTAACCGTGGGCAGGGCTGCGGCCGAACAGCCTGATCGCGACAGTCGAGAACGACACCACCCAGCCGTGCGGCGCGCGCCGCCGTGCATGTCCGCGCGCCGCCCAGACCGACGCAGCGCCAAGCCCAGGGGGAAGCAATGGCCTTCGAGCTGACCGGCTACCGCAACCTCGGCGATGCGTTCGCCGCCCGCGTCGCCCAACACCCCGACAAGACCGCGGTCACCATCTACCGCAACTCCGTCGAGGCCGTGCACGAAAGCCTCAGCTACGCCGAACTCGCCCGCCGGGCCGGCCTGCGCGCCGCCGACTTGGCGCAGCACGTGGCCCCCGGCGAGCGCGTCCTCATCGCGCTGCCCACCGGCACCGAGTTCGTCGAGCTCTACCTCGCCTGCCTGCTGGCCGGTGTCACCGCCGTGCCCGCCCCGCCGGCGACCGGCTCCACCAGCGCTGCCCAGCGCGTCGCCGCGATCGCCGCGGACTGCACACCGGGACTGGTGTTCGGCACCGCCGGGGACCTCGACACCCTCACCGAGCGCTTCCACGCGCAGGGCCTGGGCCACGTACCCGTCCGGGCCGCCGCTCCGGTGCCGACCGGTGAGGCACCCCCCGCGGCGCTCCGCGGCCGCCACGCCGACCAGGACACCCTCGCCGTCCTCCAGTACAGCTCGGGCTCCACCGGCACCCCGAAGGGCGTGATGCTCGCTCACCGCAACGTCCAGGCGAACCTCGCGGCCCTGCACTCCGTCATGGGCCTGGACGGTGACGATTCGTTCGGCAGCTGGATGCCGCTGCACCACGACTTCGGTCTCTTCGTCCAGCTCAGCTGCGCACTCTTCTACGGCGCATCAGCGGTCCTGATGCCGCCGGCGACGTTCGCCCGCAAGCCCGTCGAATGGTTCCGGATGATGAACGAATTCCGGACCACCGCCAGCTCCGCCCCCAACTTCGCGTACGGCGTCGCGCTGCGCCTCATCCAGGACGAACAGCTCGACGGGCTCGACGTGTCACCGCTGCGCTTCCTGTGCAACGGCTCCGAGCCGATCCACGTCCCCACCATCGCCGCGTTCACCAAGCGATTCGCACAGATCGGCCTGCGCCCCGAAGCCGTCGTCGCCGGCTACGGCATGGCCGAGGTCACCGTCTACGCCAGCGGCACCCCCATCCCGCGCCAGCCGACCGTCCTGGTCGTCGACCCCCGGCGCCTCGCCGACGCCGACCACCCGGCGCTGGTTCCCGCTCATGACGGCCGCGGCAAGGAGATCACCGGCGTCGGACGTCCCAAGGCCTTCGACACCCTCATCGTGGACCCCGCCACCCTGCGCCGCCTGCCCGCCGGCGAGGTCGGCGAGATCTGGCTGCGCGGCGACAGCGTCGGCCGGGGCTATTGGGACAAACCCGACCTCACCGCCCGCACCTTCCACGCCCGCCCGGCCGGCGAGGACGACACCGGACCCGGCTGGCTGCGCACCGGCGACCTGGGTGCCCTGGCGGACGGCGAACTGTTCATCACCGGCCGGCTCAAGGAGGTGATGATCGTTCACGGCCGCAACCTCTACCCGCACGACCTCGAACACGAGGCCCGGGCCGCCCATCCAGCGCTGGAGGGGTTCGTCGGCGCCGCCTTCGGCGTCCAGGCCCCTGATGAGCGGATCGTGCTGGTGCACGAGGTCAGCCCGACCCTGTCGGCCGAGGAACTGCGCGCCGCCGCGGCGGCCGTCATCCGCCGCCTCACCGCCGCCACCGGTGCGCCGATCCGCAACGTCCTGCTGGTGCGGCGCGGCAGCGTCCACCGCACCACCAGCGGCAAGATCCAGCGCGCCGAGATGCGCGACCGCTTCCTGGCTGGAGCGATCACCGCCCTGCATGCGGAACTCGAGCCAGGAGTAAGGCAGTTGACCGCAGCAGTCGAAGCCGTGTGACGCCCGTCCGCACCGGCACCGCCGCGCCGCGACGCGTCACGCCGTAGTCCTCGACGATGCTGAGGAGTTCCCCGCCGAACTCCGCGCCGCAGTCGACACCTGCGGCCTGCCCGCCCCCTTGGTGCCCACCCGCGAGCATCCGGCGTATGTGATCGCCTTGTGCTTGGCGGCCATCTTCGTCACGGTCGAACGGTGCTTGCCCGCAAGGGACTTGAGCATGGCCGTCGCCATGACGCACTGCAGTCGGTGCAGCCGGAGGACGTCTCGTCTGCGTAGCGGATGCAGCGAAGCCTGCGATATGACGGATCGCTGGGATCCGCGCTCGGCAGGCTCACCATCCACTGACGCGGCGTCCGGGCTTGGGCTCGGTCGCCGCGCCGGCGGGCTTTCGCCGGCAGATTCTGCAACTCCAGGTAGGCCGGGTTCCTGGCCCGGCGCTCTCCACGGGTGTATTCCAGGATCAGAACTTCTCGACGAATTCGTCCAGCCTGTACAGGTAGATGTCGGACAGGACCGGGGAGGCCACTTCGCCTTGCGGCGCTCCGGAGAGAGTGGCACCCCATTTCCAGCCCTCCAGGTATCCGGCTGTCAGCATGTTGCGCACCAGCCGGTGGGATCGCGTCGAGCAGGGGCAGGAGCACTGCGGTAGACGGTGGTGCGGCCGAGCCGGGAAGGGCCCGATGGACGTGCAGCCAGGCCCGTCAGCGGAAGGAGCCGTCCTGTGCGGGACCGGGTGAGCACGAGGCGGACTGGTAGGCGGTGTGTCACGCCCCCGGTTCGTGCGTCCTGTCGGATCGCCCCGAGATGGACCACGGTTCGCATGCGAGCCGAAGGCCACCACGGCACGTCAGGTCGTGCGCGTTCTCTCCGGCCGAGCCGGTCCGGCTCGGCCACGTGGGTCCGTGACTCGCGCGCCCGGGGCGGCTGCTGAGCCCCGGGGCCGGCACCGGACCGGTCAGACGCTCCCCAGGACGACGACCGCGTTCTGGCCGCCGAAGCCGAAGGAGTTGCTCACGGCCAGCGGGACCGGAGCCTGCCGGGCCGTACCGTGGACGATGTCGATGCCGGCGGCATCCGCGTCGGCGGAGCCGAAGTTGGCGGTGGGAGGGATCACCCCCTGGGCGATCGACAACGCGGTGAGCCCGGCCTCGATCGCCCCGGCCGCGCCCAGCAGGTGGCCGGTCACCCCCTTGGTCGAGGTGACCGCCGTGCCCTGCCCGAAGACCCGCTCGATAAGCCGGGCCTCGATGGCATCCCCCTGGGGGGTGCTGGTCGCATGGGCGTTGACGAGCGCCACGTCCGAAGCCTGGACGCCGGCGTCGGCGAGCGCCTGCCGGAGGGCGACCTCGGCCCAGTGGCCGTCGGGCGCCGGTGAAGTGAGATGGTAGGCGTCGGAGGTCGAGCCGTAGCCCAGCAGCCGGGCGTAGCCGCGCCTGCCCCGCGCCGCGGCGTCCGCCGCCCGCTCCAGCACCAGCATGGTCGCGCCCTCGCCGAGGACGAAGCCGTCGCGCCGCTCGTCGAACGGCCGGGAGGCACCGGCCGGATCGGCCGAATTCCGGGAGAGCGCCTTGAGCCGGTCGAACGCGGTGGCGATCAGCGGCGTCGAGATCGCCTCGGTGCCGCCCGCCAGCACCACGTCGCAGCGGCCCGCGCGGAGCAGGTCCAGGGCGTGCCCGAGGGCGGTGGTACCGCTCGCACAGGCGGTGGCGACGCTCAGCGAGGGCCCGTGCAGACCGAGGTCCATGGCCACCGTGCCGGCGGCGATGTTGGAGATGGCTCGGGGCACGGTCAGCGGGTTGACCGTGCGAGCACCGCGATCCCGCAGGCGTTGCCCCTGCTCTTCCCAGGTCTGCTGGCCGCCGACGGCGGTGCCGAGGACGACCCCCACCCTGGCCGGGTCCCAGCATCCGTCGGCCGGTTTCGCGTCTGCGACGGCCGCGCGGGCTGCGGCGACGGCGAACTGGGTGAAGGGATCCATCCGGCGGGCCTCGACGCCGAGGACCAGCTCCGGGTGGAAGCCGGTTACCGCGCAGCTGAAGTCGACGGCCAGGCCCGCCAGTCGAGGGTCGGCCGCCGCCGTTGACTGCCCGGCGCAGACGGTCTTCCAGGTCGTGGCGGTGTCGGCCCCGGCCGGCGTGACCATACCGATCCCGGTGATCACGACCTCGGGGTGGCGGACTCCCGCTCTGCCGGTGCCGGTCATGCCGGGACGACCGCGCCCTGCGCCTCCAGCAGCGCGGCGATGTCGGCCACGGTGGTCTCCGCGGTCAGGCTCTCCTCCTCGACGGTGACGCCCAGGTCGTCCTCCAGCTGGGCGCCCAGCTCGGCCAGCGACAGTGAGTCGAGTTCCAGGTCGCTGAACGTCATGGTCGGCTCGATGGTCACGGAGACCTGGTAGGTCGTGCTGAGGATGGTGCACAGGTACTCGAACATGCTGGCTCCCTTACGAGCGGTGTGACATGGTATTGGCCTGACTCAGAACTCTGAGTGCACGGACCGAAGTTGCGGCCAGATGAGGGCGGCCGAACCCCAACTCAGACCACCGCCGAAGGCGGTGAGGACGGTGCGGGCGCCGGGGGCCAGCTGACCGGTGGCCAGCGCGGCGGCCAGCGCCAGCGGGATGGAGGCGGCCGAGGTGTTGCCGACCCGGGCGATCTCGCAGACCGCGTTCCCGGATGGCACGCCGAGCCGCTCGGCCACCGCCTGGATGATGCGGCCGTTCGCCTGATGCGGAACCAGCGCGCCGACCGCCTCGGGGCTCCAACCGCAGTCCTTGAGCACCCGCGAGGTGGACGCCGCCATCTGCTCCACGGCCCGCAGGTACACCCTGCGGCCGGCCATGCTGAACCAGCGCGGGCCGTCCGGCTGTTCGCGTTCGCCGGGAACGTGGATGAGGTCGCGGCCCGAGCCGTCGGCACCGAGGTCGAACGCCAGCAGCGCGCCCGGCTCGGCCACAGTGCCGCGGCGCAGCACCACCGCGCCCGCGCCGTCACCGAAGATCACGGCGGTGCCGCGGTCCATCGGGTCGACGATCCGGGAGTAGAGCTCGGACGCCACGACCAGGACGCTGTCGACCACCCCGCTGGTGATCAGCCCGGCCGCCACCGCCGCGGCGTAGACGAACCCGCTGCACACGGCGGAGACGTCGAACGCCGGGACCTGGCCCAGGCCGAGGCGGTGGGCGACCTCCGGTGCAGCGGCCGGGCACGGGCGGTCCGGCGTCGTGGTGGCCAGCACCACGCCGCCGACCGTATCCAGCCCGGCGGAGCGTAGCGCGTTGGCGCCGGCCTCGCAGGCCAGGTCGCTCATCGACACCCCGGCGGCCGCCCGGCGCCGGGCGGCGATGCCGGTGCGGGTGCGGATCCACTCGTCGGTGGTGTCCAACCGGGCCACCAGCGCGGCGTTGTCCATCTCGGTGACCGGCAGGCAGGTGCCGAGGCCGGCGAGTACGGCGGCCGGAAGGTCGTGGCCTCCCCAGGACGATGGCGCGGATCCTGCGGCGGGCATCGGGCTAGGCACTGTGCGACGTCAGCCGGACCGGCCAGGACTCGGGGCCGTGCGCGGAGCAGAAGGTCTCGTGGTCGCGGTAGCCGCTGCGCACGTCCTCGTACCCGGTCAGTGACCGGAAGCCAGGCAGCTCGGCCGGTTCGCGCCGGTGGACCGGGGCGTCGGCGCGCAGCCATCGCCATTGCACAAAAGGGCCGCCGTGTGAATACAGTTCCGTGTCGACCACGTCGACGTGCGGTGGCGGCTGGATCGGCTCAGTCTGCACGCGATGCCTCGCAGGGGTCTCAGGTTTGAATTCACGATGGCACGCCGTTTCACACAGCGTCAAGGTTTTCCGAGGGCGCCCGTGCAGGGCATTCGATTCTTTGACCCGGTTGTCCGGCAGGCCTGTTCAAGTACCGCCACGGCGCAGTTGAACACCGGCGGCGAGGTACCGCCGGCCGGTATCCCGGGCTGCGGCGGCGTGTCGAGCGCGCGGGAGCCGGGCGACTGCATCCCCTGGCCGTACGGAATTGTTCCGGGAAGTTCGGCAGCGCCGAGGCGAATTCTCGGGCGGTGGAATCGATGTCGTGGTGACCGGGACGGCGGGTAATTCCGGAACCGGCGGGCCCTCGAGTGTGCGAGTGGGATTCCGACGGCATGCGATCAGCTGCCGCGAACCACTGGTCATCCCTCCTCGACTGGGTCATGGTGACTGGCGGCCACACGTGGCGGGGAGTCGTGCGTATCCGGGACGGGTGCGGACAAGACGTCGGCGGACCGGGGTTACGGGGCAGTCGTCCTGATCGCGTCTGCGTGTCTGCGCCGATCGGGCGAACCTCTCGGCACCGGCACACCAGGACGTGCCGTTGAGGCGCGCCGGTGCTGGAGGTCACGGCGGAAGAGGTGTGCGCCGCCGACGGCGCGTCGACCGGCCTGCGTGGCTCGATCACCGCGGCGGATCTGTTCGGGGCCGAGTCGACCCAGCGGCCGGCGGAGCGCCTGCCGCGCCGGAGGTGTTCAACTGTCGCACTGCCGCAGTTGAGCTGCACGGTCCAGCGCGGTGGTAGAGCAGATCGCGGGACGACTGCCCTGTGTAGCGTGCAAAGTATTGATCGACAGTGCCCGACGGGCCATTCTGCTGATGCGGCACGCCTGTTCCGTGAGCTGGCCGCCGCCCGTCGGTGTCTTCGAGCCCAGGTTCTCGTGGTGCTTTCGCGTAGCGAATTCCGCACATTCGTTGCCGCGTTCCGGTGAGTGGGCGCGGGTTGTTCGCTGATGCCCGGTTGATGGTGTCGTTTTCCCCGAAATGGAGAAGTGCAGATGGCTGACGAGCAGTTGTTCCTGCGGTCGAAGGTCATTATCGAGCCGTTGGTGGACAGGTTCGTGGCGCAGCCGCACACGATGGCGCCGGTGCAGGCGGCGATGAACCTGGCGTTCCTGCACGTGCCGCTGCTGGAGTCGTATCTGCAGTCGCCGCAGGTCCACGTCGCGGCGAGCAACAACCCGGAGCTGCGCGGCGGTTACTTCATCAACATCCCGGAGGAGCGCGCCGACGAGGTGCGCGAGCTGCTGGCGACGATCAAGCGCGACCGGGCCGACATGCTGAAGTTCGCCGAGGCGATCGCCGCCGGCCAGGAGCTGCTGCGCGCCAACGCCACCGGCTTCGACCTGACCCCGCTCTACCCCAAGCTGCCCGACGAGCTGGGCGGTCTGGTCGAGCTGGCCTACGACACCGACAACCAGGCGCAGCTGCGCTTCATGGAGCCGGTGCTCTACCGCAGCCCGTACTACCAGGAGTCGCGCCAGTCGGTGCAGCTGTCCTTCGAGACCGGCATCGAGCGCCCGTTCATCCTGAGCACCCCGCGGCTGCCCTCCGACGACGTGCTGGAGCTGGACATCCCGTTCCGGCACCCCGGTCTGACCGAGCTGTTCAAGGCCCGCGTCAAGCCGACCACACTGGCCCACCTGCAAGAGGCCCTGGAGCTGAACGACGAGCAGGCGGCCGTGCTGCGCACCATGCTGAGCGAGACTCCGAGCCTGAACGAGGACCGCCACATCGCGTCCGGCGGCCGGATCCGCTACTTCGGCCACGCCTGCCTGGTGCTGCAGACGCCCGAAGCCGCCATCGTCACCGACCCGTTCATCAGCGCGGACAGCGACAAGGACGACCGCTACACCCTGGACGACCTGCCGGACTACATCGACCTGGTGCTGATCACCCACGGCCACCAGGACCACATCGTCATGGAGACCCTGCTGCAGCTGCGCGGCCGGGTCGGCAAGATCGTCTGCCCGCGCTACTCCCGCGGCAACCTGGCCGACCCGTCGATCGCGCTGATGCTCAAGCACCAGGGATTCGACGTGGTCGAGGTCGACGACTTCGACGAGGTCGAGTTCCCCGGCGGCAAGATCACCGCCACCCCGTTCCTCGGTGAGCACTGCGACCTGGACATCCGCGCCAAGTCGACCTACTGGGCCGAGCTGGCGGGCAAGAAGATCTTCATCGGTGCCGACTCCTCCGGTATCGACCCGAAGCTCTACCGTTACATCAAGGGCCACCTGGGCACCGCCGACCTCGCCTTCCTCGGCATGGAGTGCGACGGCGCCCCGCTCACCTGGCTCTACCAGGCGCTGCTGACCATCCCGGTCACCAAGAAGATGAGCAACTCGCGCAAGCTGTCCGGCTCCAACGCCGAGCAAGCGGCCGCGATCATGGTCGAGCTGGGCGCCAAGGAGGCGTACGTCTACGCCATGGGTGAGGAGGACTGGCTGGGCCACGTGATGGCCACCACCTACACCCCGGACACCTACCAGATCAAGCAGATCGAGGAGTTCCTCGGCTGGTGCAAGGAGCGCGACATCCCGGCCGGCCACCTGTTCAAGCAGCAGGAGTGGCGCTGGTAGCAGGCCGAGCCTGACCGCGGGCCCCAGGCGATCCTCTCACTGAATTCCGCTCTCAGCCCCTCCGGAGGTATTCCCATGGCTGTGCACGACATCGCCTATGTCGAGCTGTACACAAGAGACAAAGTGGCAGCCGTCGACTACTTCGTCTCCGCCATGGGGTTCACCCGGGTGGCAGATGCGGTTGAGGCGGAGCAGAGTTCGGTGCTCCTGCAACAGGGCGAGGTTCGCCTGGTGGTCACCTCCGGACGGGGGATCGTCAGGTTCCTGGAGCAGCACGGCGACGGCATCGCTGACGTTGCGCTGACCTGTGACGACGTGGCGGCGACCGCTGCTGCGGCGACCGCCGCCGGCGCCACGATGACCCGCTCCGCGCAGGGCGCGCCGGTCGTGTCCGGCTTCGGAGACGTCGTGCACACCCTGCTTCCGGCCGATCCGCTGGTGAACGGCCTACCCGCCGGGCGCAGTTGGGTGCCCACGCCCGGGGGCGCCGGTGAGTCGGGCAGCGGCCGGATCGGCGGCCTGGACCACATCGCGGTCTGCCTCGAAGGCGGCACCCTGGAGAAGTACGCCGAGTTCTACCGCGAGGCCTTCGGGCTGTTCCGCTATTCGTCGGAGTACGTCGCGGTCGGCGACCAGGCGATGGACTCCATCGTGGTGCGAAGTGATTCGGGCAGCGCCATCTTCACCCTGGTCGCCCCGGACCCGGGCAAGGAGCCCGGGCAGCTCGACAACTTCCTGGAGCGCAACGGCGGTGAAGGGGTCCAGCACCTCGCCTTCCTGACCGGGGAGATCATCCCCGCGGTGCACGAGAGCCGCGAGCGGGGCGTGGTGTTCCTCGACACCCCGGACAGCTACTACGACATGCTCGGCGAGCGGCTTCCGGGCCTGCGCGTGGAGATCGAGGAGCTGCGCGAGACCAAGGTCCTGGCGGACCGCGACGAGTGGGGCGACCTGCTGCAGCTCTTCACCCGCTCGCCCTACCCCCGCAACACGCTCTTCTTCGAGCTCATCCAGCGCAACGGCTCGCGCGGCTTCGGCAGCGCCAACATCCGCGCCCTGTACGAAGCCGTCGAGCGCGATCGGCTGACCGCAGGATGAGATCCGCACTCCCCGAGGCCGCCGATCTGTTCACCTTGACCGACTACGAGGCAGCCGCCAAGGCGCGTTTCGACCAGGGGATTTGGGATTTCATCGCCGGCGGAGCCGGCCAGGAGCGTACCCTGGCGGCCAACCTGGCGGCTTTCGATCGGGTGCGGCTGCGGCCGCGGGTGCTGACCGGAGCGGGGCTGCCCGAGACCAAGACCACGCTGCTGGGCCGCAGTTGGTCGGCGCCGATCGCGGTGGCGCCGATGGCCTACCACACGCTCGCCGATCCGGAGGGCGAGGTGGCCACCGCGCGGGCCACCGGTGCGGCCGGCCTCCCGCTGGTGGTGAGCACCTTCGCCGGCCGGACCTTCGAGTCGATCGCCGAGGCCGCCACCGGTCCGCTCTGGCTGCAGGTGTACTGCTTCCGCGACCGCTCGACGACCCGCCGCCTGGTGGAGCGGGCCGAGCGGGCAGGCTTCGAGGCGCTGGTGCTCACCGTGGACGCGCCCCGGCTCGGCCGTCGGCTGCGCGACCTGCGCAACGGCTTCCGGCTGCCGGACGGGATGGTGCCGGCCAACCTCACCGGTGGCGACTACGCCTCCCCGAGCGCCCACGCGCTCACCGAATTCGATCCCGCACTGGACTGGTCGGTCATCGAATGGCTGCGCGAGGTCAGCTCACTTCCCGTGCTGGTCAAGGGAGTTCTGAGTACAGTCGACGCCCGGGCGGCAGTTCGCGCGGGGGTCGACGGCATCGTGGTCTCCAACCACGGCGGCCGCCAACTGGACGGCGCCCCGGCCACCCTCGACGTGCTGCCGGGGATCGCCACGGCGGTCGGCGGCGCCTGCCCGGTGCTGGTCGACGGCGGCATCCGGCGCGGCACCGACGTGCTGGCCGCACTGGCGCTCGGCGCCGACGCGGTGCTGCTGGGCCGGCCTGTGCTGCACGGCCTCGCCGTGGCCGGGGAGCACGGCGCGGCGCACCTACTGGAGCTGATCACTGAGGAGTTGGTCGAAGCCATGGCACTCACCGGAACCCCTTCGGTCGCCGAGACGGGCCCGGGCCTGGTCGGCGCCGAGCCCGCCACGGCCGTGCCGAGCCCGGCGCCGGCCGCGCTGTCAACGGGGCTGCGCAAGGCCGAGCTGCACGGCAGCGTCAGCGACCCGGTGCTGGACACCATGAACTTCCTCAACGAGGTCACCATCCGCTACCCGCAGGCGATCTCGTTCGCTCCCGGCCGCCCGTACGACGGCTTCTTCGACACCGAGCAGATCTTCACCCACCTGCGCCGCTACCTGGACCACCTGGAGGAACAGGGGGCGTCCCCCGCCCAGGTCCGTTCCGCGCTCTTCCAGTACGGCCCGACCAGCGGCCAGATCCGCGAGCTGATCGCCGACTCGCTGCGCAAGGACGAGAACACCGACGTCGCCCCCGAGTCCATCGTGGTCACGGTGGGCTGCCAGGAGGCGATGTTCCTCGCGGTGCGGGCACTGATCTCCGGCCCCGAGGACGTGCTGCTGGTCTCCAGCCCCTGCTACGTGGGGATCACCGGCGCGGCCCGGCTGCTGGACATCACCCCGACCGCCGTGCCGGAGCGCGAGTCGGGCTTCGACTGCGCCGACCTGGAAGCGGCGATCCTGGCCGAGCGGGCCCGCGGCCGCCGCCCCCGGGCGTTCTACGTGATCCCCGACCACTCCAACCCGTCCGGCACCACGATGCCGCTGCAGACCCGGCTCGACCTGCTCGACCTGGCACGGCGCCACGACATCCTGCTGCTGGAGGACAGCCCGTACCGGATGGTCAGCCCCGGGCAGCAGCTGCCCACGCTGAAGTCCCTGGACCGCCACCGCAGCGTGGTGCAGCTGGGCTCGCTCTCCAAGACGCTCTTCCCCGGTGCCCGGGTCGGGTACGTGGTGGCCGACCAGCCGGTGCTGGACGCCGACGGTCGCACCGGCCTGCTGGCCGACGAGCTCACCAAGATCAAGAGCATGATCACGGTGAACACCTCGGCCGTCAGCCAGGCCGTGGTGGCCGGCATGCTGCTGGCCGCCGAGGGCCGGACCTCCGAGTTGAACACCGAGACCGCCGCCTACTACGGCGACGCCATGCGGGTCACTCTGGAGGAGCTCGCCAAGCAGTTCCCCGCGGCCGAGCGGGAGGCCCTCGGGGTGCGCTGGAACGAGCCCAGCGGTGGCTTCTTCCTCAGCCTGACCGTCCCGTTCCGGGCCGACAACGCGGCCCTGATCCGCTCGGCCGAGGAGTTCGGCGTGATCTGGACGCCGATGTCCTACTTCTATCCCGACGGCGGCGGCGAGCACGCCGTCCGGCTGTCGGTCAGCTACCTGACGCACCAGGAGATTGCCGACGGGGCCGTCAGATTGGCGGAGTTCATCAGGACCGAGGCGGCCCGCGGCTGAGCCGTCCTGCCGGGTGGTCCGCGGCGAGCCGGTTCCGTGGCTGAAGAAGCCCGGGCAGTGCCGGCCCGCCCGGTCGGCAACGTCGCGGTCCACCGCACCGGTTCGCCTCGGCCGAGGCGCACCGCCCGGACGTGCTGCTCAGGGGTGACCTCCGTGGCTCGTCGCCGGCGCGGAGTGGCTACGCGAGCGGATCGCCGAGCTCTCCGCCCGGCTGGGCGAGGCCGAGCAGGAACTGCGAGTTGTCGATTCCCGTCCTGCGGGCCGCCTTCAGCGGGATCCCGACCGGGACGGCCGTCCTCGGCACCCCGGTCTGGGTATCGGTTGCCTGCCTTTTCGGGCCGAACGAGGTGGTGGCCAGCCAGTCGCTCCTGCAGAAGCACGGATTCACGATCGGGGACCGGGTCACGCTCTACCTGAACGGCGAGCAGCAGACGGTGACCATCGTCGGTGGGCCGGATGCCCCCAACCCGCAGGCCTTCAGCACGGCGGTCAACAGTCGGACCACGCCCCAACTGGTCCTGCCGGCACTGGCAGGCGTCGTGATCGCGGTCTTGGCCGCGCTGCTGCCGGCCGGCTCGGCGGCACGGCAGTCGATCGCCACGGTGCGGCGCCAATGCCGGTGAAGCGGCGGCGCTCCTGCCACCACGGGGAAACGCCCGGTCAGTACTTGTCCAGGAATTCGATGATCGCCGCGTTGACCTCGGCCGGCCGCTCCAGGTGCCCCAGGTGCCCGGCGTCGGGGATCTCGACGAAGTCGCAGTCGGGGATGGCGTCGGCCACCTCGGAGACCAGGTGCGGCGGGCAGATCAGGTCGTCGGCGAAGGCGATCGCACGGCAGGGCGCCGTGATCGCGCGCAGCGCCTCGCGCCGGTCGCCGTCCTGCGACACCCAGGCCTGCCCGTCGGCGGTTTTGCTGCTGCTGCCGGTCAGCTCCAGGATCTCCAGCCAGGAGCGGATGGTGGCGTCGTCGTTGAGCGAGGCGGGGGAGAGCATCTCCAGGACGGTGCGGACCGCCTCGTACCTCGGCGGCAGCCGGATGCCGTTCTCCTGCATCAGCTGCTCGCTCTCCTGCATCGCCCGGCGCATCACGTCGGCCCGGGCCCGGGCCGACATCAGGACCGCCGAGCGCACCAGATGAGGTGCCTCGATGGCCAGCTCCTGGGTGATCATCGCGCCCATGGAGTACCCGACGATCCGGCACGGGCCGAGGTCCAGCGCTTCGATCAGGCCCTTGGTGTCGGCCACCATGTCGGCCAGCGAGTACCTTCCGGCCGGCGCGTCGGAGTCGCCGATACCGCGGTTGTCGAAGATGACGGTCTGGTAGCCGGCCCGGACCACGGCCGGGGTCTGGTGCATCGTCCAGACGCGGCCCGCGGCCCCCGAACCCATGATGAAGAGGACGGGTTCGCCCTGGCCCGAGCGCTGGTACGAGAGGCGGACGCCGTTGGTACTCACCTGGGGCATGGCGTGGGGACTCCTGGACGAGAGGGAATCGAGGGGGAGGCGGCCCGCCGACACGGCTCCGCTCTGTCCCCCACCTTGGCACCGCGTCGCGCTGGTGATCAATACACGGCACTGGCAAGGCCGTTCGGGCCATGTGCAACCCTGCGTCCGGCGCGGTCGAACGGCGGCCGCGGATCTTGTCGCCCTCGAACCGCGCGGCGGCGTTCCCAGGGCGGCTCCGGTCCCGGACGGCCGCGGCGGCGGGCTCGGTCGTCCCAGCTGTGGCACAGTCGCCACATTCACCTTGGCACCGTGCATTCGTGTCGATCAAGACCGATGCCGGGCTGCCCTCGACGCCTGTCCAACTGATGCCCAGCCGCACTTGCACGGTAGTGGCACGTCGGCGGTCGGTTGACGCCGGATCGGCGCCCCGGGCAATAGTGGGTCGCGGTGGGGTCGGCCGGTCCACGTCAGGGCCGCGGAGAGGACGACGTGATGACGAATCCGTTCGAGGACCGATGCCGTCGGGACTTCCCGGAGGCCGCTTCGGTGACAGACGGAAGCGGCCTCCGGGCGTTTGCGCTGCCGGCGCCGAGTCGCAATGAAGCCACGACCCGTGCACCCCGAAGCTGCGGGCGGTGTTGAACGCGTGATATCGCCGGATGCGTGCTGCTGGCCGGTTTCGGGCGCTGTGCCTGCTGTGTGTGAGATATGTACAGGGAGGAGGCCTGACCGAAGCACGGCGGGCATTCCGGGAGCAGGCGCGAGGGGCTGCGGCCAAAGGATTCGTCCGGGAGAGGCTCGCCATCAGTCCGGCGCGAGTCGCACCGTCCAGGGGGTCGCAGCGCTACTCAAGCGCCACGGTCGGGTCCATCATCCGCAGCCGCGCGGGTCGGTGTTGCTTGCGGGGGCTGCGGATGAATGAAGAGCTGACAAACAGTCAACTGACAACCTCGGAAGGTTGACGATCCATCCGACGTCGTGCGTACGGGATTTCTGGAAGGACGGTTCGGTGACCGCTCGACAGTTCCCGGAGCGAAAGCGATGATGAGGGCATAGGTATGTGGCTGAGACATGTCCTTGAAGGTTGGCCCCGCATCTTGGCGATGGTTCGGAGCGATCGAGCGGGAACGACGCCCTGAGGACGTGGCAGGCGCTTCGCTGACGTCTGGGCGGTCGGCACCGGTGCGCCTGACTCAGCTTGGAGTCGCACAACAACGGGGGCCATTTTGAATCAGACTGGCGGAGACCTGATAGCAACGGTCGTGGTTCCGATCACCATGCTGCAGGTGGGAGAGTCGCCGCGCACCGGCGGTCGGAACGAGGAGCACGTCGCCAGACTGGCGGAGCTGGACGGGCCGCTCCCGCCGATCCTGGTCGAGCGGCAGACCATGAGAGTGATCGACGGGACCCATCGGCTGCTCGCGGCGGTCTCCAAGGGCCTGTCGGCCATCGAGGTGGAGTTCTTCGACGGCAGCAGTGCCGACGCATTCCTGAAGGCGGTGGAGGCGAACGTCACCCATGGCCTGCCGCTCTCCTTGGCCGATCGGCGGGCGGCGGCCGAGCGGATCGTGACCTCGCACCCAAACCTGTCCGACCGGACGATCGCGCGGACCGCCGGGCTCGGTGCCAGGGCGGTGGCGGCGATCCGCCGGCGGGTGGCGGAGACCGCGGACCAGCCGCAGGTCAGGGTCGGTCGGGACGGCAAGGTCCGCCCGCTGAACCGCTTGGAGGGCCGCCGTCGGGCTGCGGAGCTGATCGCCGAGCGCCCGGGCGCCTCGCTGCGCGAGGTCGCCAGGCTGGCCGGCATCTCCCCGGCGACGGTCAGCGACGTCCGGCGCCGGCTGGCAGCCGGTGAGGCGCCGGCCACCGGGGCGGCGAGTGACGGCACCGTCAGCGTGGTGTTCCCGAATCAGCGGACCCGTGCGACCGCGACCCGGCGGATACGGTTGGTGCGGTCGGACCCGGCCATGGTGCTGGAGAAGCTGCTGCGCGACCCGTCGTTGCGCCACAAGGAGGAGGGCCGCCAGCTGCTGCGCCTGTTCCAGCAGAACGCCATGGGGCTCAAGGAGTGGTCCGAACTCACCGCTGTGGTGCCCACCCACTGCACCGCCCTGGTGGTGGACTTAACCCGGCAGTTCGCCGAGACCTGGCTGGAGTTCGCGCAGCAGCTGGATCAGCGCGTCCGAGTGGTGGACCGGGCTGCGACCGGCTGACCGGCGTTCCGCTCCGGCTGCCGTGGCGCTCCCGTAGTCCCCCGGCCTGCCTGGCCGGCCGTCAGGTCCAGTCTGCCGATGCGCGGTCTGATCACCGGTCGTCCCGTTCGGCTGGTAATCCGGGCCGTCCGAGGCGACCAGGACTTCGGGGACGAGCGCCTCCAGGGCGAACACCCCGTTCCGGCCGGTCAGTTGTGCGAGGTCCGGAAGTGCCGCAGCTGGCGCGCCGACTCATCTGCAACCCCAGCTGGTGAGCAACAGGAAAGCCCGAGCTGCGATCTGGGGACCAAGGGGGGACCAGGTTCTGATCCTGTCGTCTCGACTGCGAAGTCGGTTGTGAGAGCGGGCACTTGGGCAACCGAGTGCCCGCTCTTGCTGGTTTTCGAGGTGGGTTTTGGTCTGCGGTCGGTCCCGAGCCGGTCTCCGGGATTGGTCGTGGATGCGTCGCTGCCCCTTGCCCCGGCTGCTGACGTGCGGCGGGATGGTCGTCGATCTCAAGGAGCAGTGCGGTACCTCCTTGCCGCTTTGCCGGAGCGAGGCGCGGCGGTGCAGGGGCTCGTGGCCGAGGCCGCGGGCGGCCTCGTTCCGTCGCGTAGGACGATGGTGCTGATGCGGCCGCCGCGCGGGCCGGCAGGGGCGGGTCCCGGGGGCGCCGCGGGTGGCCTGCGAGCGCCGCCGCCCGAGGAGGCGCAGCGGCACGAGTCCGGCCTCGAAGGCGCGCGCGCGGGAGATCTCCTCGGCCGGGTCATTCCGCCAAGTTGGCCGGGCGGCCGACGGGGTGCGTAGGTGGCCCGGCCCCCGAACTGGGGTGTATCCAGGTACACTCCCGGGGCGGTCGGACGCCGGCGCCGGACGGATCCGCGGCGCGGCGGCAGAGCGGTCCGGGAGCCCGGCGGTGCGTCCAAGTGACGCGGCATCGCAGTTGAACACGGTCGGCCCGGTGCTCGGATGTGTCCAAGTGCTGTGCGTCGGCGAGCTATTGATCGACCGGTGGCCCGCGGGCCATCCTCCTCGGAGAGCACTCCATGTGTGCGGTGCGGCGGTCGGGTCTCCCGTGCGGCTCTTGCGGGCCCAGCCCAGAACGGTCATCGATCACCAGCCGATGAGGAAGGCGGGCCCATGCCGCGGCAACTCGACAGGCCGACCGCGCTTTTCATCAAGGCTCAGGCCGATCCGCCTGAAGGCGCAGGCAACCGCCTGACCGCCGAACCCGAGAAGGGACACTACGGTGACCAATCCGTTCGACGACCCCGATGCCAACTACCTGGTCCTGGTCAACGATGAGGGCCAGCACTCGCTGTGGCCGGTCTTCGTGGACGTGCCCGCGGGCTGGGACAAGGTCTTCGGGGAGGCGCCGCGCCAGGACTGCCTCGACTACATCGAGGAGAACTGGACCGACATGCGCCCCAAGAGCCTCATCGAGGCCATGGCGAACAACTGACCCGGTCGGCCCTGCCGACAGGTCAGCGCGGAGGCCGTTTTCGCGCGTCGTGCTCAGGCGCTGCCGCAGCACGGGTACCAGTGCGGAAACGGCCTCGCTGCGGCGTGACATCGACTCACCGAAAGGCTGAACGACGTGTTCGTACCCGTGCGTCTGATTCGCAGCAAGAGCCGTTCCTGGGGGTGGACCTTCCGATGACCACGAGCACGAGGTTGCCGAGTACCACCCTGTCGGCCCGTCCGACGCAGGAGCGGAAGGCACCTGCCGCCGCCCGCATCGTGGGCGTCGGCACCGCCAACAGCGGCACCTCCTATTCGCAGCCGGAACTGCTCGACATCTTCAGCATCACGGACCCCAAGGTCCGTTCCGTGTTCCTGAACAGCGCGATCGAGCGGCGCTACCTGACCGTCCCCGAGCGGGACGCCGATGGCAACGTGATCACCGAGCTGCAGGGCGAACTGCTGGCCAAGCACAAGCGCCTCGCTCTGGAGATGGGGGCCCGCGCGGTGCGCGCGTGCCTGGAGGACGCCGGACTCGAGCTGTCGGACATCGACTACCTGTGCTGCACCACCACCACCGGTTTCCTGACGCCGGGCCTGAGCGCCCACCTGATCCGGGAGATGGGGATCCTGCCCCGGACCAGCCGGATCGACGTGGTCGGGATGGGCTGCAACGCCGGACTCAACGCTCTCAACGCGACCGCCAGTTGGGCTGCGGCGAACCCGGGCAGGGTCGCCGTCCTGCTGTGCGTCGAAGCCTGTTCCGCCGCCTACGTGATCGACGACAGCATGCGCACGGCCGTGGTCAACAGCCTGTTCGGCGACGGTGCGGCCGCGATCGCCCTGGTCGCAGACACGCCCGACACCGGCTACCCCGCGCCCGACGTGCCGCCGGCCGCCGGCAGCCCGCGGATCCTGGGCTTCGCCAGCCACCTGATCACCGACGCGATCGGCGCGATGCGCTTCGACTGGGACGACAGCCAGGGGAAGTTCAGCTTCTACCTCGACCCGCACGTGCCCTACGTGGTGGGTGCCAACGCGGAGCAGGTGGTGGACCGCCTGCTGTCCGGCGCGGGGCTGCGCCGCAGCGACATCAGCCAGTGGCTGATCCACTCGGGTGGCAAGAAGGTCATCGACGCGGTCCGCGTCAATCTCGGTCTCACCCGCCACGACGTCCGGCACACCGTCAGCGTCCTGCGTGACTACGGCAACCTGTCGAGCGGCTCCTTCCTGTTCTCCTACGAGCGGCTGCTCCAGGAGGGCGTCTGCCAGGCCGGCGACTACGGCGTGCTGATGACCATGGGCCCCGGATCGACGATCGAGACTGCGCTGGTGCAGTGGTGACGGAGAATCAGATGAAGAACGGCAAGAGCGCCGCGAAGACCGCCGACGTCCAGCCGGGCGACGAGGACCTGCTCCTGAGGATCGACGGCAGCCAGCCCCTGTCACTCGAGGCGGCCGCCGCGGTCAACGCGGTCTGCGACACCGCCGAGGACCGCGGCGGCCGCGGCAAGGTGATCGTCCAGGTCTCCGGCGCCCCCACCGGCAACTGGGCGGGAGACCTGACGGTGTCGCAGGTGAGCAAGTGGGAGCGGGCGCTGCGCCGGCTGGAGCGACTCCCGGCCAGCACGCTCGCCGTCGCGGACGGCGACTGCGGCGGTATCGCCCTGGACGCCCTGCTGGCCACCGACTACCGCATCGCCACCGGTACCGTGCGCCTGACCGTGCCGGTCGGCGACGGCGCCACCTGGCCCGGCATGGCGCTCTACCGGCTCGCGCAGCACGGCTCCGGCGCCGCCGCGATCCGCCGCGCGGTACTCTTCGGGACGCCGATCGGCGTGGCCGACGCGCTGGCCCTGCACCTGGTCGACGAACTGGCCGACGACCTGGACAGCGCCCTCGCCAACGCGTCCCTGCGCGCCGGCGCCGTGCCCGGCACCGAACTGGCCATCCGACGGCAGCTGATGCTCGACGCCGCCACCACCAGCTTCGAGGAGGCGCTCGGCGTCCACCTCGCGGCCTGTGACCGCGCGCTGCGCCGGGCCTCGGTCGGGGCGGCCTCGTGACCGTGGCCGAGACCGGGGTCGACGTCCGGGGGGACCTGCACGCCGTGCGCGCGGAGTTGGGGCTCGCCCGCACCACGCTCACCGAGGCCGCCGAGCACACCGAGGACCTGCTGAGCATCCTGCCGGTGCCCGCCGACCGGACGCCCGAGCAGCGGGCCGAGGCGGCGGCGGCGCTCGACGCCGTCCGAGCCCTGCGCGCCGCGTTCCTGGACGCCCACGTCGACGAGGTCTACGACGAGCTCACCGACGGGCGGACCCGGTACCTGCGGGTGGCGGAGCTGGCCGAGGCCGCCGCGAAGGCCTTCCCCGGACTGGTGCCGGGCGCCGACCGGTTGGCCGTCGAGCGTGCCAACGTGCAGGCCGAGAAGGAGGGCCTGGAGATCGACCAGGGCATCTTCTTCAGCAAGGTGCTCGGCTCCGCCCGGTCCGGCTCGCACCTGATGGACGCCATGCTGCGCCCCACCCCCCGGGCGCTTGGACTGCTGCCGGAGTTCACCGAGACCGGCTTCGCCGACCTGGGCTCCGTCCGCCTGGAGCGCACAGGCGCGGTGGCCCGGCTGACCATGTGCCGGGTGGACTCGCTGAACGCGGAGGACGACCAGCAGATCGACGACATCGAGACCGCCGTCGACCTGGCCCTGCTGGACCCCTCGGTGGAGGTCGGGCTGCTGCGCGGCGGCGAGATGACGCACCCGCGCTACCGCGGCCGCCGGGTGTTCAGCGCCGGCATCAACCTCAAGTCCCTGCACCGCGGCGGGATCTCGCTGACCGACTTCCTGCTGCGGCGGGAGCTCGGCTACATCCACAAGATCCTGCGCGGCATCCGGCTGGACGGCACCGGCTGGCGTCCGTCGGTCGTGGAGAAGCCCTGGACCGCGGTGGTGGACTCCTTCGCCATCGGCGGCGGCATGCAGCTGCTCCTGGTCTTCGACGAGGTGCTGGCCGCCTCGGACGCCTTCTTCAGCCTGCCCGCGGCGGCCGAGGGGATCGTCCCCGGGGCCTCCAACTTCCGGCTGAGCAAAGCGGTCGGCCCCCGGGTGTCCCGCCAAGTGATCCTCGGCGGGCGGCGCCTGTGGGCGACCGAGCCCGAGACCGCAGGCCTGGTCGACGAGGTCCACGAGGCCGACCAGCTGGACGCCGCCGCCGAGCGCAGCGTCCAGCGGCTGCGCGGCCAGGCGGTGCTGGCCAACCGGCGGATGCTCAATCTCGCGGACGAGTCGGTGGATGAATTCCGGGTATACATGGCGGATTTCTCGCTGCAGCAGGCACTGCGCCTGTACAGCTCGGACGTGATCGACAAGGTCGGTCGGTTCTCCGCCCCCAAGCGGGCCGGGGCCGATGACTGACGATCGGGAACCACGGGTCCGGTACGAGAAGAAGGACCACGTCGCCCGGATCACGCTCGACCGGCCCGCCGTGCTCAACGCGATGGACCTGCGGATGCACGAGGAGCTGGCCGCGGTGTGGGACGATGTCGAGGCCGACGACGAGGTCCGAGTCGCGGTGTTGACCGGCGCCGGGGACCGCTCTTTCACGGTCGGCCAGGACCTGCGCGAGCGGGCCCGGCTGGACCGGGACGGCGTGCCGCGGTCGACCTTCGGTAGTCGCGGCCAGCCCGGCTGGCCGCGACTGACCGAGCGGTTCGAGCTCTCCAAGCCGGTGGTCGCCAGGGTCAACGGCTACGCACTGGGCGGCGGGTTCGAACTCGCCCTGGCCTGCGACCTGATCATCGCCTCCGAGCAGGCGGTCTTCGGACTGCCGGAGGCCACCCTCGGCCTGGTCCCCGGTGCCGGCGGCGCCTTCCGGCTGGCCCGGCAGATCCCGCTGAAGGCCGCCATGGGCTACCTGTTGACCGGCCGTCGGATGACGGCGTCGGTCGCGCTGGGGTTCGGCCTGGTCAACCAGGTCGTCCCGGCCGACCGGCTGGACGCCTGTGTCGACGAATGGGTCGCCGACCTGCTGCGCAGCGCGCCGCTGGCGGTCCGGGCCATCAAGCAGGCGGTGATGCGGTCGGTGGACATGCCCCTGGAGGACGCGTTCACGGCCGAGTTCGACTGGGAGCAGCGGCGCCGGTTCAGCGAGGACGCCGTCGAG
>NZ_JAJJPA010000067.1 GCF_020907985.1 Kitasatospora humi
CCGACAGGGCACCGCGCCTCCAACTACCAATGGATCTACGCCGTCTGCGGTATTTCGTGGCAGTGGCCGAGGAGTTGCATTTCGGTCGCGCGGCGGCTCGGCTGCACATGTCGCAGCCGCCGCTGAGCCGGCGGATCCGCGAGTTGGAGGACTCGCTGGGCACGCGGCTGTTCGACCGCTCGGCACAGGGCGTGCGGCTGACCGCGGCAGGGGCGGTGCTGCTGGCCGAGGCGCGAAAGCTGCTGGAGACGGCGGAGCGGGCGAGTGAACGCGTCCGGCAGACCACCGGACCGCGCACCATCGTGGTGGGCAGCGTGGCCGGGGCCGGCCGCGGTCTCGGTCCGCGCGCCGCCGAGGCTTTCCGGCTCAGCCACCCGGAGACGCTGGTGCGGCTACGGGAGACCGGGATCAGCGATCCGACCGCGGGGTTGCGAGCCCGTGCGGTGGACGTCGCGCTGACGCGACTGCCGTTCGACACTGCAGGACTGTCCGTCCGGGTACTGGTGAGCGAGCCGGTGGTCGCGGCCGTGCCGTCCGGCGACCCGCTGGCCCGACGGGAGAGCGTGGCGGTGTCCGACCTTGCGGACCGGCCGTGGATGAGGCTGCCGGAGGAGGTGGACCCGGCCTGGCGGAGCTACTGGCTCGGCCAGGCGGGCCGCGCCGCCTCCATAGCGCTCCTGGAGGGGGAGTCCACGGCGGAAACGCCTCGGACACAGGACGGCGGGGGACCGGTGGTCCGGGCGGTGGCCGAGTGCCTGCATGCCGTGGTTTGGCAGGGAGCGGTCGGCATCCTGCCGGCCGGCGCCGCCCGCCATCACCGGACCGAGGGGGTGGCCTTCGTCCCGCTGACCGACTATCCGCCCAGCCGTGTGGTGCTTGCCTGGACCGCCGAACACCTGGACCCCGCCGTTGCCGGCTTCGTCGAGGCCGCGGCCGCCTCGGCGTGAGCCGGGGCCGTCGGATGCTCCGGAACGGGTGGCCGCCGTTGGGCAGACCACCTTCCCGGAGGATGACCCGGAGGCTCTGGACAGGGGCGTTGAGAGTGCGGATGAGATTGCGAACGACGAAGGACCCGGCCGCAGTGCGGTCGGGTCCTTCGGTTTGCCCAGGTGGGCAGAGGCGGAGGATACGAGATTCGAACTCGTGAGGAGTTGCCCCTCGGCCGGCCCGGCGCGATCCCGGCCGCGTCCGCTCAACCGTCCCCGGCGGTCTGCTCGCGCGGTACCGCCGGCACTCGGCGGCGCGCAGGCGCTCGCGCAGCCGCGACGGTGATCCCCCGTGGCGACCACCGCCACATCGTCCTGGTTCCGGGGGCCCGGACCCGTTGGCCGGGCCGTTGGTCGGTCCGGCCAGCGGGTGGGCGGGCCGGGAAGGGCGGTCGGCAGGCGTCGTCGGCCCGGGCCGTCAGGTCGAGTTCTGCTCCCGGAGCGAGGGCCGGGCGACCGCCAGCCGACCGGCCGTCACCGCGCCGAGCTCTTCGTGTCGGCCTCCATGCGCGCCAGTCGGGCGTCAAGAACCGTGTACTCGGCCTCTTCGATGGCGGTCAACGCGATTGCGATCGCGGCGGCCGCGTCCGCCTCGGCCCGGTCGGCCACGCGGGCCGCGCGGGCCGCGTCGTGCTCCTGCTTCCGGGCCTGGATGTCGCTGCTCACCTTGGCCGTGTGGTCGTGCCAGTTCCGCTGCATGTCGGCCCACCACTGCGATGTCCTGGTCTCGGCGCCACGCGCCGATTCCTGCAGCTTGGCGGCTTGGTCCTGGGCGGCCTTGCGAGCCTGCTCGACCGTGGCCTGTAGTTGTTCGCGGCCCTGGGCGGCGGCCTGGGATGCGTGGTCTTCGGCGACCTTGGCCCGCTCGGCGAGGGTGCTGAGAGTGTCGGACAGGGCCATCGGGCTGCCTCCTTCGATGGAAGAGAATCCCCCACAGCCACCGTCTCTCCCGCAGCCCCACGCGGCAACTTCGGTGCGGCGCCGTAGTCCCAGCGGTGTCGCGGGCCGGCGGCGCGACTTGGGCTTCCTCGCGGGCAGGAAGGGCGAGCGCCCTGGCCGCCTGAGGCCCGGAACCCCAACCGAGACCAAAACTGAGACCACGACACGAAGAAGGCCCCGGCCGGAAACCCGGTCGGGGCCTTCAACTGCCCACTGGGCAGAGGCGGAGGATACGAGGTTCGAACTCGTGAGGGGTTGCCCCCAACGCGTTCCAATTCCCACGGACAGGGTCCGCTGAAATCCGCACCCGTCCTGACCTGCGGTGGAGGGCACCACTGAGTGGAGTCTGAACCAGGCTGGACGGAGGTGAATGAGACCAGAACTGAGACCAGGGCGTTTGTCTCTCTGCTGGTCTCGGGCTCTACTTGCCGTATTGGTAGCGGCATGCGATGACGCACAGGCTGTCGGCCTGCTCATCAAGGATGTACACCAGGCGGTGTTCCTGATCGATCCGGCGGGACCAGGACCCGGCGAGCTCGTGCCGCAAGGGTTCGGGTTTGCCGATGCCCTCGTTGCCGTTTCGGCGGATGTCGTCGATCAGCAGGTTGATGCGCTTGAGGAGGCGGCGATCGTCTGCTTGCCAAGACAGGTAGTCGCTCCAGCCGCGCTCGGTGAACTGGATCTTCACGCGCTCTGCTCGGCGAGGTCTTCGGGGTCGATCAGTTCGCGGGGCACCGCACGCCCCCCGCGGTACTCCTGCAGGGAGTGTCGGAGGTGGTCGGCATTGGCCGGGGAGCGCAGCAAGTAGTCGGTCTCGCGGAGCGAGGCGTACTCAGCCAGGGAGACGACAACCAGCGGCTCGTGACCGGCGCGTGTGATGACGAGCTCTTCGGCGTCGCTCTCGACGGCATCGAGCGCGGCGGCGAGATTTCCGCGGAGCTCGGTGGCACTCATCGTCTTCATGCCGTACAGAATAACGTACATCCATCGAGCAGGCCAGGGGTAAACGACGAAGGCCCGGACCGCTGTCGGTGCGGGCCTTCTGCGGGCGGAGGATACGAGATTCGAACTCGTGACGGGTTGCCCCCAATACGCTTTCCAATTCTCATCAGCGCCGTCCGCCGGCGTTCAGGACTGTCCTGACCTGCGGCGGAGTGATTCGTCGGGCGGAAGCTGAACCCGGTTGGACCGGGGTGAATGAGACCAGAACTGAGACCACGGCAGTGCAGCACAGCAGACGATGAAGTGACTGCCGCCTGGATGCACCGCTGCAGGATCACCATCACGCGCATGGCGGTGTTCGCATGTTCTGCGCCGGCGCAGTTCGCCGTCCGCCGTGACGTCGGGTGGAACGGCGTAGCTGAGGCGGCGGGGTGCCTCGATCCGAGCGGAACGGGAAGTCGATCTGTTGCCCGCGGTTCTACTTACGGCCCGGAGTCCACGTCATGCCGAGCCGGTAAGCCCGGGAAATCACGTCCTGGATTCCCGGGCCGTCCTTCGGGGTGAACCACCTGACCTCGCGTCCGACGACGAGCTCGCCCTTCTGTCGCTTGATCAGGGCGATCGCGCACGCGTGCGCTTGCGGTGGGCACTCGTCGAGGCGAACCTCGAATCGGTCACCGCGGTCGGAGGTGAGGGTCACCACCGCGTCGAGGCCGCGGAAGTCCTCGGATCCCTCGTAGATGTAGACGAAGAGGAGGAGTTTCGAGAAATCGGCCTGGTGATCCAGGTTGATCACGAGGTTCTCACCGGTAGCCCGCGCACCGGTCCGGTCGTCCGCGTCGAGCGCGACGTACGGGAAGCGGTCCACCGAGCCGAACGAGTTGCCCAGCGCCTGGACGACGGTCTTGCGGCCGTCACTGAACCTGATCATGCATCCGAGGTCGAGATCCACGTCCTTGACCGCTGCGGCCTGCAACGAGGCCCGCATCCTCCGGAAGATGCCGCGCGCCTCTCCGGTCTTCTGTTGGGCGGCGGCCTGGGCCGATGTCCAGTTCAGGTTGACCCGGATGAGACCTGACGTCACGCCGTGCTTGTCCAGGGAGACGGTGGGGGACGCCTTCGTCAGGACTACTGGGGTGGAGACCATGTGGACGGCACGCTCCTGGGGGTGGATCGAGGTGAAGCAGGTGTAGCCGACATCGAAGTCCCGGCCCGGGGCCTCGGGACGGATGTTCGCTGATCCGTGATCGCCTCGACACTGGATTGCTGTCCGTGGAGCCGAGCGAAGCGCAGGGCCGCAACGGAGTGTGGCCGGACGGGTCAGACCTTCACCACCACGACGTGGTCCGGCAGCAGCCTCTCCAGGTCCTCCGGGTCGGAGGTGAAGACCGTCACCTGGCCGCGCTGCCGCAGTGCCACCACCGCGAGCACGGCGTCGATCGCGTACTTGTGCCCGTGCAGGCCGGCATCCGCCAGGAGCCGACGCGCCTGTCGTGCCTCGTCCTTGCCGAGTTCGGCGACGTTCACCCGGGACAGCACCCAGTCCCAGCGCTGCTCCGTGGTGCGTGCGTCGTACGCCTCGACCAGAGTCATGGGCGAGGTGACGATCTCCGCCTCGCCGCGCGCGGCGAGGTCGAGCCGAGCGATCATCATCCGGTCGCCGCGAACCGCGACGGACAGTGCCTCACTGTCCAGGACGAAGACGCGCAGTCGCCGGACTTCCTCGGCTCGCTTCTTCACGCGGCCGCCTCGCTGCCCTTGGCGCGGGCTGCCCGGCGTCGGTCGTGCTCCGCGTCCAGGTCGTCCAGTTCCGCGTACGCTGCGGCCCGTTCGTCACTGCTGACCGGCCCGTGTTCCTCCTCCAACCAGACGACCAGCTCCTGCAGGCGGTCACGGTCGCGCTTGGCCCGGAGGGCGTCGGCGACGTACGCGGAGAGGCCGCGATCGGCACTGTCCGCACGGATCTCGTCCAGCAGTTCCTCGGGGAGGGTGACGGTGACCTTCTTGGACGCCATACAAGTAACCATACTCGCCGTATGGCAGGGTGGCCGGTCGTCTCGGGAAACGCCGAAGGCCCGGGCCGCTGAGCGGTCCGGGCCTTCGATCAGGCGGAGGATACGAGATTCGAACTCGTGAGGGGTTGCCCCCAACACGCTTTCCAACTGTTCGTCCGGTCGTTCAGGGTTGAGCGTGGGCGTCCTGACCTGTGGCGGAGCAGATCGATGGCTAAGGTCTGAACGGCGCCGGACGAGGGTGAATGCAACCAGAACTGCAACCACGATGCACCGTCTTCTGCTGTGCCGCGGCCGCATGATCACAGGAGCAGGGCGCCCATCCTTCTACCAGCCATGGAGTGGGTCCAGCAGCGTTCACTTGCCGGCTTCTGGCCCGTACCACTGGAGGGCCTGTCCGGTGACGTTTGCGATGCACTCGAAGTCGCGGTCTCGGTGTAGGAGGGTCAGGCCCTGCAGTTCGGCTGTGGCGGCGACGATCAGGTCGACGGCTCCGGCGCTGCGATGCTGGCCTCGTCTGGTTAGCAAGTCCTGGACCTGCCAGGCGCGGTCGTAGGCGCGGTCGTCGACCGGTACCCAGCCGAACAGCAACCGCATGTCCTCGATGCCTCGAGCGCGGTCGGCGGCCGTTCGTGCGCTGTAGAAGAACTCGAGTTCGGTGATGGGGCAGGTTGCGATCAAGCCTGCTGCTGCAGCCTGGTCCCAGCCGTACTGCTCGGCGTCGCCGCGCACGAATCGCGCGAGCGCGCTGGTGTCGATCAGGAATTGCGCCGCGTTCACCGGCGGTAGTTCCTCTTGTCTTCGAAGATCTCAAGGTCGAAGGCCCCGCCATCGGCTGCGGCGCGCAGCCGTGTGAGGGCGAGGGCTCGCCGTCTGTTCTCCAGTACCTCGCGAAGAGCGGTGTTGACCGTCTCCTTCTTGGTGCTGGTGCCGAGAGCCTGAGCCACGTCGGCGAGCAGCTCATCGTCCAGATCGATCACGGTTCGGCTCATGCGGTACACCTCCTGATATCAACCTGCGTCGTAAGTATATCTCTCCATGTATCACGGGGGAGGGGCGTCGCGTGGGCGATGCCGACCGAGGTCAAGGGGGTGCGGGAAGCTGTCTGGCGAACTGGAGTTCGAGAAAATGAGCCTCGAGAGGGCCGACGATGTTGTGCGCGCCTGGCGCGAGCTTCGCCGGACGCTCCGATTGCCGATCCGGACCCCTGGGCCGGTCGGCGCATCCTCGACCGGGTCGAGTTCGAAGCCTGCGGCCTCGTGTGAGCCCGAGTGACATGCTCGATGAACGACGAAGACCCGGACCGCTGAGCGGTCCGGGTCTTCTGCCGACGGAGGATACGAGATTCGAACTCGCGAGGGGTTGCCCCCAACACGCTTTCCAATTCTCCCGAACGCTGTCCGCCGAGGTTCGCACTCGTCCTGACCTGCGGCGGAGCGTACGGCTGGGCAGAGGTTGAACCTGGCCGGACGGGGGTGAATGAGACCAGAATTGAGACCACGATCTGGCGTTGGCGCTGTCGGTTCTACTCGTCGACGGGGCCGCGGCCCGGCTGCGGTACCACGAAGAACTCCGTTACGAAGCCGGTGATCGTGCCGTCGATGCTTCGGCCGACCCACGTCGGGTAGTGGCCGTCGCCCCAACCCGAAGAGAAAGCGACGAGGCTGTGGCCGCTCTCGGGGTCAGTGAGAACAGCCGGCGCGCGCACCATGGAGTTCTCCTCACCGAACAGGGCCGCCTCCAGGAGCTCGTAGTGCTCAGCGAGCAAGTCGCCGAGCGGGGCGCCGGCGGTGGCATCGACGAAACAGCCGGTACCGGCGTCGACGCCGTAGCCGAAGAACTCCGTGTCGCCGAGGTCATCGAGGTCTTGGCCGGCACTCAGGGCCAGCGTCCACTCAACGGTCGGCTTGTCGCTCACCTGCAGCCAGGCGGCGGCGACACGCTCATCCACGACCTCGCGGACTTCGCCTCGGGCGATCTCGACGACCGAGAGAACGATCGAGTAGGTGCCCGGATCCACCTCAGCGGTGAACGGGTGCACGTCGTCGCCGAGGCCGATGAACGGATCGCAGGCCGAGACCCTGCCCGAGGACAGAGCGAGCGCGGCCTCGGGCAGTGCGGTCACTGTGGCTGTCATTCCCCGGCCGCAGTCGTACGAACTGCCAGCCGTGAACAGGCGCGCCACATCAGGGGCGGCAAGCGGCATCGGGGCTCACTCTCGCAATAGTTGAACGGATGGCCGGTCGGTGCCTCCACGGGTTACCCCCCGGGTCGCGGACCGTGCTGCCCAGACGCTAGCCCGTGGCACGGACACGTCGGGGGGCAGCAGGTCGCTGCGCTGGGCCGTCTTCAAGAGCCGGCTGACGCCGGACGTGCCCGGACCCTACGCTGGAGTGGCCGTATTGGCTTGAGGGCTGCACCGAGGAGGAGCCGATCACATGAGCACCGCCCCGAACGTGCCTCGGCCGCCGAGCCGTCCTGGCGAATCGCATCCCCTGCGGACGATCCGGGAGATCAGGGAATCCCTGCCCCCGGATCAAGTCGAGCATTTCGATGCCGAACTCGCTGATGCCGACATCGATGCTCTGCCGGCCATGCTCCATCGCTGGGCGACCCTCGGGAGCGACGGGTTCCTCGAACAGCTCCTGTCGGCACCTTTCGAAGGGCTGGAGTTCGGGCAGCGCTCCTACGATGACGCAGCGGACAACGAGTGATCTACCTGCTCGACACCAACGTGGTCGCCGAGATCACCACTCGGCCCAGGCCGGCCCCGGCGGTCGTCGCATGGGCCCGCTCCGTCCCGGCTCCTGCCCTCTACCTCAGTGTGATCACGATCGCGGAGATCGAGGCAGGTATCGCGGTGACGCATGGCCCGCTACGGCAGGCATCCTTCGAGCAGGCGCTTGAGGGCATCCGGGACGAGTACCGCGACCGTATCGCTGCCATCGGAGAGCGCGAGGCTCTTGCCTACCTTGCCGTCCACCGGCAGCTCAAGAGCACCGGAATGAGTATCGACCCGCCGGATGCACTGATCGCTGCCACCGCCATCGCGAACGGTTGGACACTGGTGAGCCGGAATATCAAGCATCTGGCCCGGACGGGCGCGCTCACGCTGAACCCGTGGGAGTACCAGGCATAGGCGCACTCCGAGCGGGACTTGCCGGATTGCCCAGATTTGCCCGCAATAAGTGAGACCAGAACTGAGGCCATGGAACGGCGATGGCCCCGACCGCAGCGCGGTCGGGGCCATCGTTTGCCCAGCTGGGCAGAGGCGGAGGATACGAGATTCGAACTCGTGAGGGGTTGCCCCCAACACGCTTTCCAACTGTTCGTCCGGGTGTACGAGGGCGTTCATAGGGAGCTTGACCTGGGGCTAAGCGTCCGATCGGCCGGGCTCTGAACGTTGCTGTACGAGGGTGAACGCAACCAAAACTGCAACCAGCGCAGGGCACGATCTGCTTGACGAGAGACGGTTCGGCACTGTCCCTCAGTCGCCTGACGGCCACATGGGCGACGCCTCGGATCGAGTCGGTCAGTAGCCCGCGTAGTTACGTGGTGCCGGAGCGCGCCGGCCGCGTCTCCTCAGTGGCGGCTGAGGTAGGTGAGGACGGCGAGGACGCGCCGGTGGCCGCTGTCGGTCGGCGAGAGGCCGAGCTTGGCGAAGATGTTGCCGATGTGCTTGTGGACGGCGTTGTCGGTGATGACGAGCCGGGCCGCGATCGTGGCGTTGTCCTTTCCCTCGGCCATCAAGGCGAGGACTTCGCGTTCGCGTGGCGTGAGGGCGGCGGTCGGGTCGTGGGCGGGACGGGTGAGGAGCTGCCCGATCACTTCGGGGTCCATGACGGTGCCGCCGGCGGCGACCCGCCGCAGCGCGTCGGTGAACTCGCTCACCCGGCTCACGCGGTCCTTGAGGAGGTAGCCGACGCCGCCGCGTCCGTCGGAGATCAGCTCGCCGGCGTACTGCTGCTCGACGTACTGGGAGAGGACGAGCACCGGCAGGCCGGGGTGCCGGCGGCGGGCGGTGATGGCGGCGTGGATGCCCTCGTCGCGGAAGGTCGGCGGTAGCCGTACGTCGACGATGGTGACGTCCGGCTGGTGTTCGGCGACGGCGGCTGCGAAGCCGGGGGCGTCCTGGGCGATCGCGGCGACGTGGAAGCCCTTGGCGGTCAGCAGCAGTTCCAGCCCGTTGGCCAGCAGGACGTTGTCCTCGGCGATCACGACCCGCACGGCACGCTCACCGTGATCGCGGTCGGACCGCCGCCGGGGCTGTGGAGGTGGACGGTGCCGTCGAGTGCCATGACGCGATGGCGGATTCCGGCGATGCCGGTACCCAGCGTCTCGTCGGCGCCGCCGATCCCGTCGTCGGCGACCTCGATCGACAGCCGGTCGCCGTCGCGTGCGACGCGGACGGTGCTGCGGGTGGCCTGGCTGTGCTTGGCGGCGTTGGTGAGCGCCTCGGCGATCGTGAAGTAGGCCACGGCCTCGACTGCGGCGGGGACCGTGCCGAGGTCACCGACATCCAGGGTGGTGTCGATCGCCGATCGGGTCGCCAGTGCGGTCAGCGCCCCGGCGAGGCCGCGATCGGCGAGGATCGGCGGGTAGATCGTCCGCAGCACGCTGCGGAGCTCCGCCATGGCCTCCTCGGTGCTCTCCTGCGTTTCCTCCAGGAGTCCGGCCACTGCCCGGGGGTCCTCGCTCAGCAACTCGCGGGCCAGGCCCAGCCGCATCGCGATGGCCACCAGGCGGGCCTGGGTGCCGTCGTGCAGGTCACGCTCGATCCGGCGCAGTTCCGCGCCGTGCGCGTCGACGGCACCGGCCCGCGTCTCGGTCAGCGTCTCCACGCGCTGCGCCAACCGCTCGGTGGCCGAGGGGGACAGCAACGCCACACACAGCCGGGCGTGCAGGCGCGCCAGTGGTGGAACCAGCCAGTAGGTCAGGGCTGCGAAGACCACGGTTTGCGCGGTCCCCAGAGTCAACGCCGTACCCCACCCGGACAGTTGGACACCGGCGGCGAAGCCGCCCGCGCGGGTGCCGGCGGGCAACGCCCACCACAAGGGCACCGTGACGGCTGCGGCCACCGCGTTACCCGCGCACAGCACCACGACGAGCCCGAGCGCCAGGCTGGTCACGATGGATACGCACAGCCATCCGAGAACACGCCACGCACCGACCCGGACGGGACCAGAACGCGGCGAAGCGGGACCGGGCCGCGGGGAAAGCAGCAGCCGGTCGGCGCGGCGCCGATGCCAGGACGCCCAGGCGCGCGCGATCGTCGGGACAACGAGTACGGGCAGCGCCAACACGGCGACCGCAGCGGTCAACAGGCTTCCCAGCAGATAGCCCAGACCGCGCCACATCGTCCAAAGCCGGCCAGCTCCATGGTGATTCATTCGCACAAGTCTGAGCGATGGTCACCAGGCCTGACACTACAGCCCACTGCACCTTCTTCTCACCAGCGAGCGGTACTGCCTGCTCACTCGGCCAGACCTAGCGTCAACGCCCATGACGAGTTCACAGAATCCTTCGCCACGGCGGCGCGGCCGATCCATCCGACGGAACCTGGCGCTGGCCGCCATCGTGGCCGGAATCCTCTCCACCAGCGTGCCCGGCGCGATGGCCGCCGGGCCGCACGACAACCGAACCCAGCTCCAGCGCGACGCCGATGCGATCACCGCAGTCGGCGCCACGGGAGTGCAGGCCCGCCTGGTCACCTCCGGCGGCCGGAACCTGACCGCCACCAGTGGTGTCGCGGACCTGAGGGACCGACAGCCGATCTCTCGGAACGGCTACTTCCGGATAGCCAGCGTCACCAAGACGTTCGTGGCCACCGTGACCCTGCAACTCGCCGGTGAGCGCAGGCTCTCCCTGGACGACTCGGTCGACCGCTGGCTGCCCGGCGTGGTGTCCGGAAACGGCAACGACGGTCACGCGATCACCATTCGCCAGCTGCTGCAGCACACCAGCGGCATCCACGACGACTACCCGGACTACACCTCGGCGGCGGACTTCCACCAGCACCGGTACGACAGTTACACACCCGAGCAGACCGTCGCCCGTGCGATGCGCCACCGCCCGGACTTCCCGCCCGGCAAGGACGGGAGCTGGAACTACTCCAATACCGGTTACGTCCTGCTCGGCATGATCATCGAGCGGGTCACCGGGCACTCCTGGCACGAGGAGGTGAGGGACCGGATCGTCCGGCCGCTCGGCCTCGATCACACCTTCTGGCCGGGCACTTCACCCACGTTGCCCCGGCCGCACGCGGAGACCTATCAGAGCTTCAAGCCCGGCGAGCCGCTGGTGGACGTCACCGAGCAGGTCGGCCAGGGCACCAACGGAGAGGCCGGGCTCGTCTCCACCACCGCCGATCTCAACCAGTTCTTCCGCGCCCTGCTCGGCGGCAGGCTGCTGCGACCGGCACAGCTGGCGCAGATGCAGCAGACCATGCCGGTCGGCGAGGAGTTCGAGCGGCTCCTGCCGGGCGCCCGCGACGGGCTGGGGCTCTTCTCGCGCCCGCTGTCCTGCGGCGGGGTGTACTGGGGTCATGAGGGCGGTGATGCCGGTTGGATCACCGCCACCGGGGTCACCGCTGACGGCCGGCGCAGCGTCGTGGTGTCCCTGTCGGGCGTCCGCGCCAATTCCACGCAGGACGTCCTGCACGTGGAACAGGCCGAGACCAAGCTGGTCGACGACGCCCTGTGCGCGAACCCGGACGCCGGCCACCAGCGGCGTTGAGGTCCTGCGCAGGTCGCCGACACGGGCCACCAGCGCGACGGCGGGGCGATGCCGGCGAATGTGTCGGTAGAGGCTCGGCCGATGGTCACCGCCGGGTTGGCGCTGGCGGAGGAGAGGTTGAAGGCGGCGGCCCGGAGGCCGCCGCCGAGGCCCGGATTCGCGACTGAGACCAAAACTGAGACCACGGAACGAAGAAGGCCCCGACCGGAACCCAAGCTGAGGGGTCCGGGCCTTCGTGAAGGCGGAGGATACGAGATTCGAACTCGTGAGGGGTTACCCCCAACACGCTTTCCAATTCTCCTCGGCACTGTCCGCCGGGGTTCACACCCGTCCTGACCTGCGCCGGAGCGGACGGCTAGGCAGAGCTTGAACCTGGCCGAACGGGGGTGAATGAGACCAGAACTGAGACCACGATCTGGCGTTGGCGCTGTCGGTTCTACTCGTCGACGGGGTCGCGGCCCGGCTGCGGTACCACGAAGAACTCCGTTACGAAGCCGGTGATCGTGCCGTCGATGCTTCGGCCGACCCACGTCGGGTAGTGGCCGTCGCCCCAACCCGAAGAGAAAGCGATGAGGCTGTGGCCGCTCTCGGGGTCGGTGAGAACAGCCGGGGCGCGCACCATGGAGTTCTCCTCGCCGAACAGGGCCGCCTCCAGGAGCTCGTAGTCCTCAGCGAGCAGGTCGCCGAGCGGGGCGCTGGCGGTGGCATCGACGAAACAGCCGGTCCCGGCGTCGACGCCGTAGCCGAAGAACTCCGTGTCGCCGAGGTCATCGAGGGCTTGGCCGTCACTCAGGGCCAGGGTCCACTCCACGGTCGGCTTGTCGCTCACCTGCAGCCAGGCGGCGGCGACACGCTCATCCACGACCTCGCGGACTTCGCCTCGGGTGATCTCGACGACCGAGAGAACGACCGGGTAGGTGCCCGGATCCACTTCAGCGGTGAAGGGATCCAGGTCGTCGCCGAGGCCGATGAACGGATCGCAGGCTGCGACCTTGCCCGAGGGCAGAGCGAGCGCGGTCTCGGGCAGTACAGTCACTGTGGCCGTCATGCCTTGTCCGCAGTCGTACGAACTGCCGGCTGTGAACAGGCGCACCACATCAGGGGCAGCAAGCGGCATTGGGGCTCAACCTTGTAGTAGGAGAACGGATGGCTGGCCGGTCGGTGCCTCAACAGGATTGATCCCTTGAACATCAGCCTGGCCTTGCTGCCCAGACGGTAGCCCGTCGCACGGACAGGTGGGGCAGCAGGTCGCTTTGCAAGGTCATCTTCAAGGGCCAGCTGACGCCGAGCGTGCCGGATCCGGCGCTGGAGCCGACGCTTACCCGATGCCGTGCGTTTGGGGGCGGCCTCGGCGGGTGTTCCCCGGTATGGCAGACATGCCGTTGGCGGCCAGTTGAGACTGGCCGCTGTCACACAACAACCTGATTGGCGCACCGGTCACCTGCTGGCTGATTGCCTACGACCACTCATCACATCGGATCTGCTCGTCTAGGTTCTCCTCATGACTCCTCCCGCCTGGACGGACGACGAGCTTGTCGCCGCGATCCGCGAATTCGCTGAGGCCAACGGCCTCCCCGGCCCCGCACCGGTGGCAGCCGCGGACGAGCTCGAAGCCTTCACCGGGTATCCGCTGCCCCCACTGCTGCGGCGGCTCTACTGCGAGGGCGCCA
The DNA here is from genome assembly GCF_020907985.1 of Kitasatospora humi. GTDB lineage: Bacteria > Actinomycetota > Actinomycetes > Streptomycetales > Streptomycetaceae > Kitasatospora > Kitasatospora humi. The sequence goes on from NZ_JAJJPA010000067.1 coordinate 13,285, forward strand.
ACGGCGGCTTCGGTACCTTCGGGGGCCGCCCCCGCGAGCGCCACCGGGTCACGGGCGGTGCGGTGTCACTCACATGGGCCGGTACATGCTTCAGCGGCGAGGTGTCCCTGCTGAGCGTTTACGACGGTTACACAGCCCAGGCCTCCGGAGAGCCGCCGAACACCTACCCGCGCTCCATGCTGCCGCTGGTGACCACCGGCGGCATCGTTTGGTGGTGCGTCGACCTCAGCACCCCCGAAGGCACGATGTTCGGCCACCACTGGTGGGCCTGCGAGCAGCACTGGATGGTGCCGCAGAACCTCACCCTGGCGGAGTGGCTCACCGACTGGCTCCGCGGAAACGAGCCCATCCCGGCAGTCTCCCCGGTCCCCGGCTGCTGCGCCCCGCTGACCTCGGAAACGGGAAGGCAGCCAGCCCGACTTCCAACCACCGCCCATCGGGCTTGGCCTAGAGGATCCAGGGGATCCATCCTGCTAGGAATTCTTCGGCGTATTGCCGGATGGGTCGCAGGTACTCCATGACCGACGCATCGGAGCTGGTGTCGGCCAACAGGTGCAGCAGTAGGTCGACGATGTGTCTAGCAGCCAGGTCGGAGAGGCATCGGCCTTCGGCCGATCCGGAGGTGCCGCGCCCGCTTCGCTCTCTCCGGTCGGACGGCGGGTGGAGTGCCCTTCCGCCGGTCGCGCTGGGTGTCGGCGGTCGCGCGGGAACCCCGGCGGGGGCTCCTCCGGACCAACCCTCCCGCCGGTTCAGTTGAGCCTCGCATCCCGAGATCTGGGCTGTGCGATGCTCCAGGCATGACGAAGGAACCCGCCGGGTGCGACCATCCTCAGGGGACGTCCGTAGGCCAGTACAACTGCTGGAAGAACAGCGAGACTGAGGTCCACTTCGAGGTCGAAGAGTGGCCGGCGTGGAAGGCGCGGCGGCTCGCAGAGATCCTCTTCAACGGTCTTCTCGAGCGCGCAGTCAACGAATCATCTCCGCCGGCCGAGTAGACACGCTCGAAGGACCTTCTCAACCGTTCCCCGAACGGTGTCCGCCGGGGTTCGCGGGCGTCCTGACCTGCGGCGGAGCGAACCGCTGGGCGGCGGCTGGACCCGGCTGGATGGGGGCAACGTCACCTGTCTGTAGGCGAGAACATCAGTGCAGGGGAAGAAGTATGACGGGAATGATCGCAACTGTCAGTCATCGCGGTGACGGTCCACCTAACGTGAGACCGCCTGAGAACGAGGTGGGTGGACAGATCCTTGGTCCGCCGTTCGTCGCCGAAGGTATGGCTACCGCCGTGATCATCACCCAACTCCTGGCGTTCTCAACGGGCCTCGCCGTGGACCTCGAGATCCGCTTCAACAAGCGCGACACCCCTTCAGGGGCATTGACCGAGCTGAGGCGGCTCATGCGTAACGAGCCGGGCGTAGGAAGTGGCCACCTCCACCTCGCCCTTCGGTATCCCGACGGGATAGCCATCCACCTCGCGGCGGGGAACCAGAATGCCGTAAGCGCACAAGGGCCCCATCGGAGCGCGATCGTTCGGTACGCGTCCTCCAGCGGCCCCAGTTGGCGACTCGGCTACTGGATCCGATCCTTGCCCACAGCGGGCGAATCTACCCTCTCGCTCGTGTGGCCGGATCATGGCATCGAGCACACACAGTTCGTCGTTCCAACCGAATCAGTAAGGCTCGCTGAGGCGCAGATCCGCCGTCTGTGGAGGTCGACCTCCCCGGCGTAAGCCCTGTGAAGTTCCGCTCTGGTGGGACCAACGCCTTCGCGCTGGTCCCACCAGCCTTGGTATCACCAGGTGAGCTTCCTCCGGGACCGGCGTCATCGGGGAGCTTCCCTCCGAGTGACCGAGTCCCCCGCCCCGCCATGGCGGGGCGGGGGACAACAGGTTGAGCTACCGGGCGTGTCCTTCTCCGCGCCGTATGGGGCGGAGTCAGGCGGCGCTCGGGATCGAGCTCTTCACGAACCGGCGGGCCAGGACGGTGTAGCGGGCACCTGCTGTGATGGGGCGGACGCCGTGCATGAAGGCGCGTGTGGCGGGGAAGGCGACGAGCGCTCCCTTGGCCGGGCGGAGGTCGAGCGGAGGCTCCTCGAAGTAGAGGGCGCCGCCGGCGTACTCGTAGGGGCCACTGAGGAAGAGCACGGTGGTGAGATCGCCGCCGATGACGGGCTGGCCGTTGGTGGCGGCCCGTTCGAGTTCCTGCGCGGTGACTTCGTCGTGGTGGGTGACGAAGCCGACCCCAGGGCCGTAGCGGTAGATCAGGGTCGGCTGGCCGGGGACGGGGTAGGTCGCGACACCGAAGAAGGCATCGACGTGCGGCGTGACGGCCGCGGTGACGAGGTTGGCGAGGGCCTCGGGCACCTCGCCGTACTCGCAATTGCGCATGCTCTGGTCGACCATGCCCTGGTAGCTGCGGGGGCGCTGGGCGCTGTGCTCGAAGTGCCGCAGCAGCTCCTCGCACAGGACTGCGGGCAGGGCGTTGTCGACGGTGAGGGGGCCGAGCGTGTTCCAGGAGGTTGAGGTCATGCGGATGTCACCTGTTCTGTGAACCACCATCGGGTCGTGTCGGGGGTGTCCTCGATGACGATCCCCCGCTGTTGCAGGGCCTTGCGGATCTCGTCGGCTTCCTCGAACCTGCGGGCCTGGCGCAGTTCGCGCCGGCGGGCGAGCAGGGATTCGATCTCGGCGTCGTCCGTCGTGCGGTCGTCGAGGTCGAAGGCGTCGAAGAGTTCGTCGAAATCCTGGAGCAGGGCCAGAGCGGCGGCGCCCGGAGGCTCCTCGCGCCGGTTCTGCTCGCGGATGTAGTCGAAGAGGGCGGCGAGCGCACCAGGGGTGTCGAGGTCGTCATCCAACCGCTCGAAGATCGCATCGCGGGCACTGCGAGCCAGGGCGATGCTCGCGGGGCTCTCCGCGTGGTTGCGGTCGATCAGGCGGGCGAAGTTCTCCACGCGTCGGCGGGCGGCTCGGGCCTGGTCGAGCGTCGTGTCGTTCAGCTCCATGGAGGAGCGGTAGTGCTGGCTGAGGAAGGCGTACCGGAGGGTGCGGAAGTCAGCGGTCTTGAGGATGTCGCGGATGGTCAGGAAGTTGCCGGTGCTCTTGGACATCTTGGCGCCGTCGACACGGAGCAGCCCGGCGTGCATCCAGTAGCGGGCCAGCGGGTCGAGTCCGGAGGCGGCCTCCATCTGGGCGATCTCGGCTTCGTGGTGCGGGAAGATGAGGTCGACGGCGCCGCCGTGGAGGTCGTACTGGGGGCCGAAGATGGTGTCGGTGATGGCCGTGTCCTCGATGTGCCAGCCTGGCCGGCCCTCGCCGAGGGCGGTGGCCCAGTACGGCTCACCGGGCTTGCGGGCCTTCCAGAGGGCGAAGTCGCCGGGGTTGCGCTTGTGCTCGTTCTCGTCCACCCGGGCGACCGAGTCTTCAGCCTTGACCTCGGTGCGGCCGGACAGTTTCCCGTACCCGGGGAAGGTGCTCAGGTCGTAGTACCAGCCGTCGTCGAGCCGGTATGCGTGGCCGCGCTCGATGAGTTGTTGGACCTGGGCGACGATCTCGTCGATGTGGTCGTGAGCGCGGCCGAAGATGTCGACGTTGGTGTTGCGCAGGGCGGCCATGTCGTCGAGGTAGTGCTTCTCGTACTCGGCGGCGAGGTCGCGGGGGTCGATGCCCAGCTCGTTGGCCCTGCGGATGATCTTGTCGTCGACGTCGGTGAGGTTCTGTGCGTAAGTGACCTGGTAGCCGCGCTTCTTGAGGTAGCGGGCGACGAAGTCGAACTGGGTGTACGTCTTCGCGTGGCCGACGTGGCTCAGCCCGTAGACGGTCGGACCGCAGACGAACATCTTGACCACGCCGGGCGTCATGGTGACGAATTCCTCTTTGGCCTTGGTCAGTGTGTTGTGCAGCCTGATCGCCATCTCTCGGACCTCTCCCGGGTCGGTGCTGTGTGATGAGCTGAAACGGGCCTAACGGTCAGTCCTATGAACAGATTTGGCTGACCGTCAGGCCGGGTTCAGCAGGGTTGAGAAGCCTATCGCGCAGGGCCTACCAGGCCGCTCCGTCCGGATCCGCGCATCGCGATCCCCTCAGCTGCAGTCGGTGCTGGTAGCGGCTCCGGATCTGCTGGGCCTCGGGGCCGTCGGTGACGAACCCGTCGATGGTCGCGCAGAACATCTCCAGGGCCTCGACGCGGCGTTCGAGGTCGCTCCGGCAGGTGGGGTCGCAGCGGATGGCGTCACGGAGGATTCCGGCCTGCTCCTCGGTGATGAACCCCCGGCTGACGAGCTGGCTCAGCTTCCACTTCCTGTTGGGGATGAACTGGCCGGCCGTGGCGTAGATGCAGTCGATCACCTCGTCCACCGCGAGGTTGAGCAGGTAATGGCCGGCCTCCGGGCCCAGGCGGCGGGACTGGCGCAGGGACATCTCCCGCACGTCCCAGGTGATCCGGTTGGCCAGCCGCTCGCGTTCCAGGCCGAGCTGGGTGCGGGCGGCCTGGGCCTTGTGGTGGATGAGCTCCTGGAACGAGCCACCGCGGTCGTGGAGGACCTGGCTCTTGTGGAGGTAGGTGTCGCACTTCTCGCCGGGCCAGGCAGTCCTGGGGTCGCACTCGTACTGGTAGATCAGCTGGTGGACGTTGACCTCCATGGAGCCCCACGGCATGGGGACGTGGAAGAGGAACTTGGGCACCCAGTTGGGGATGCGGTCAGCGATCAGTTGGCAGGTGTCCGGGAAGTGGGGGCGCCACTCGCTGGCTTGCAGGGGGATGTCGAGGACGACGGCGACGTCGAAGTCGGATTCCTCGTCGAAGCAGGTCGGGTTGTCGGGGCAGTCGGCGCTGGAGGACAGGATGTACAGGGCCTGGACTTCGGGCTTGGTCATCCAATCGGTCAGCAGCGGGGACATCGCCTCTCGGGCGAGTCCGAGGGCGGTGTTCGGAGTCCGGGGCATGTTCACGACCTCCTGTGGTTGGTGATCAAGGACGTTCCGAGGGCGTCGGCCAGGCCGCCGTGGGTGCGCTGGAGGTTCATCAGGCTCGGGCCGCTGTTGCCCTCGATGACGAGTGCCTCGGCGTCGTGGTCCACGGCGATGTCCCAGCCGATGACCGGGGTACGGGGGAAGTGGACGGCGGCGCGTTCGGCCACTTCGACGACCTGGCGGATGGCGCTGATCTTCTGGCCGGCGAACGTGAGGCCGGAGACGGGGTGCTGGGTGTAGCGGGTGAGCGCGGTGGTGTGGGCGGTTTCGTCGAGGGCGCCGGTAGCGGTGTCCACCCGGACGTAGAGACCGCCGTTGCAGGCGTTGTCGACGGCCTCGTTGCTGGTGCTGCTCTTGAACAGGCAGTAGAGGACCTGTGGGCCGTGGACCGGGTGGACGTGGGTGATGACCCGGAAGGTGTTCAGCGAGTGCGGGTTGAACGCGGCCAACTCGTCGTGCTGCTGGACGAACGCTTCGATCAGCCAGCCTCCCCACTGCGCGCCGTACCCGGCGAGGGAGAACGGGCGGCCGTCCTGGTGGAGCAGTTTGCCGCCTTCGTTGGTCAGGACCAGGACGCCCACACCGCCGCTGGTGTGCCGGGCAGGTTTGATCACCACCTCGGCGATGCCACGGAGGGCGGTGTCCAGTGCGCCGGGCGATTTCGCCGGCACTTGCCGGCCGGCCCGGTCGAAGGATGAGTCCCGCTCCCCGGTCATCAGGAGCAGCGGCTGGGGAACGCCCGCGTCGCCCAGGATGCGCTTGCACGCGACCTTGTCGTCCAACAGGAGGACGGAGCGGTTCACAAGGGGCAGCAGGCGGCTGTAGAAGACGGTGTCCGGCACGTACGCCGCCGCATCGGCCAGATCCACGCCAGCCCGGTAGAGCTCGTACCGGAAGTAGTGGAACGGCAGACAGCGCCAGCGGGCGGTGAGCGCGGCCAGCTCGAAGACGGTACGGGAGATCGGCTTGCGCCCGGCGGTCTGCCGGTACGCCGGAAGGTAGACCTTCGCGGTGTTCTCCAGCTGGTGGGCCACCCAGAGCGGGGCTGTCACCTTGGGGCCGATCCGGGCTCGGAAGAACTCGTCGAGCATGTTGGCGCGGAGGTTGAACCTCATGTCGTCAGTCCTTTCACTCCTGCGGGGTCGGGACGGGGAGCTGGTGCAGGCGATGCCCCGTCCCTGGTTAGGCGGGTACCTGCTGGAGCTGGTCGTTGGCGGCCCGAACGAGCGAGGTGAGGCGCCTGTCGCCGATGAGTGCGGCATCCGCGGCCACCAGGAAGAACACCTTCTTGCCGGCTCCGTGCGGTTCCCAGCCCCACGAGTGCGAGAACTCCTCGACCAGCGTGAGCCCACGGCCCCCGAGAGCTTCGGTGTTCTGGGCGGCCGGCTGCGGCGGTCGCAACGACAGGTCGGTGACGTCGATCTTGAGGTGTGTGCCGGTCCACTGGACGCGGACACTGCACTCGCCACCGCCGTGCAGCAGTGCGTTGGTGATCACCTCGCTGGCACAGAGCTTCACGTCGGCCAGGGCGGCTCGGGAGAGGGGCACGTCCCAGCTACCCACCACGGTGGTGATGCGGTTGCGGGCATGGTGTACGGCGTTGACTTCGTCTTTCACGTGGAACTCGTCCGGGAGCGGCAACTGACGGGACATCGGCCCTCCTCCTTTCGGCCTGGAGGCGGCCCCTCCCTGGCGGGGGAATTCACGGGGAGGGGCCGCCGACTGAGGGCCACTCCGAAGATCCAAGGAAGCGGATGTTCCGCCTTTCCTTACTTCGGGGCGGCAGGCATCCCGCGGATCGTGACCAGAGGCGCCGAGCAGGAACTAGGCTTCCTCCATCGCGTGGCGATGCCGTAGCGATGAAACTACGGCTAGTGACGCTGAGGTTCGACGGACTGCGGGTACGAGTTGCCCAGACGATCGAGGCCCAGGGGGCGCCGGAATGTCCGCTCGTACGCCATCACGGCGTGGGGAAACACTGACTGGCAGTCGCAGTGTGTCCGAACGCGGGCCGGACGGCCTGGTGACCGGCTTCCTGTTCAAGGTCATCCGTGAGCAGATCCCGCGCACACAGGAGGAGTTGGCCGCCGACCTCGGCGTGGACAAGAGCACGCTGCAAGGGTGGGAGTCGGGCCGTCGTCCGCTGTCTGCGACGAAAGTCGGCAACCTCGTCGCCGTGCGTCGCAAGCTCATCCGCCTTGGGGCGCCACCCCCATTGGTGGAAGCGCTGAACCTGGCGATGGATGCCGACTTCATCCTGGGCGAGATCCTGATCAGCGCTGGCGACCAGCCAACGGGCGAACATCCGCTCGCCAGCTGGGTTTTGACGCGCGACACCACTCACATGATCGGATGGGCCGTCAGTGGCGTCCTTCCTGGCGTGGTCGCAGCCCAGATGAACCTCCCGGCAGCCCGGCGCGGCCCGGTAGCTTCTGCCCCGATCCTCGGCGCGGCAGACCGCTCCACGTTCTTCAACACCCTCCGCCAGAACGCCGAGAGAGCCGGCCGGGAGGGCGAGGACGTCGCGCTGCTGCGGCGGCAGGTGTTCTACCTCTCCTCCTACGAGCGCGGCTGGGACGCTGCAGACTGGTTCGATGGGATGCGCCGCAGCGGCCGGCTGACTGCCTCGGTTTCGGGCTGGTCGCCTCGGTGGGCGGAGGCCCGGTCGGTTGCCGCTGCCCTCGCACGGCAGGGCGACCCCGAGTTGCTGCGCGACTTCATCGCCCGATCCCTGACCGAGAACGACGCGGCCGAGAACGCGAACCTGAACTACTGGGCCCACTGGCTGGGCCTGGACTCCCGCCCGCAGATAGACGACAGCTTCATGGCCGAACGCGGCCGTCCGGTCTGGGACGCCTCCGCGCTGTTACGGCAGCTCGCGGTCCGGCTCGATCGAGCAGCCGAATATACGGACTTGTACGTTCACTCGATCTGGGCCCTGCTGATCGCCAGGCGAGGCCTGCTCGATGCCGACCCGCACGTAGCCGAAGATCTCGGCGCGCGTGTTCGGATCCTTCTGGATGGGGACAGACTTTCCTCGCAGTCCCGCCGCGAACTGGAAGCCGTGTACTACGGTCTTCGGATAGGCGGATTCGGCACCACCCGCAACTGATCCAACGCACCTGAAGGACGGCGATGACGGACGACAAGCAGTCGCAGGGCACGGCGAGCTTCCTGCTGGAGATGGGGATGCTCAAGCGGGCCAAGCGGTCCGGCTGGTGGATCGCCGGAGTCAAGGACCCGGAGACCATCGCCGAGCACAGCTTCCGTACGGCGGTCGTCGGCGCTGTACTGGCGATGATGGAGGGCGCGGACCCGGCCAAGGTGGCGCTGCTCTGCACCTTCCACGACACCCAGGAGACGCGGATCGGCGACATCCCGCACATCGGCCGGCGCTACCTCACCGCCTCGTCCAACGAGAAGGTGACGGCAGATCAGGTCAGTGCGGCCCACCCGGCTGTGCTCGCCGGCGTCCAGGCGATCGTGGAAGAGTACGAGAACGCCGAGAGCCTCGAAGTGACCGTGGCCCACGACGCCGACAAGCTCGAATGCCTGATCCAGGCGGTCGAGTACCGCGAGCAGGGTTACCAGAACGTCCAGCCGTGGATCGACAGCAGCCTCGGCAGCCTGAAGACGGAGTCCGCACGGACATTGGCAGAGGCGGCGCTGACGATGACCTCGGTGGAATGGCAGAAGGTCTACTTGAGCTGATTCGCCACCCTCGGTCTGCGGATCCGGCGGTTGGGGCGCCAAGCGTGTTGACAGTTTTGCCAGTTGGTGCCCTGAGTGGCATGACGAGGGTGTCTCTGGTCTCTGCTGGAACAGCCAAGTCGGCTACCCGACAGCCCGCTGGGAAGGAAGCTGGCGCTTGAAGACTGCACCGCTCGCCGTCCTGCTGGCCGGCATAACTGGCTCGGGCAAGACCGTGCTCGCCCAGACTCTCGCCGACTACGGCCTGGTTCGCTTGTCCGTGGACGAGGAAGTCCACCGCCTCCACGGTCGCTACGGCGTCGACTCCCCTGAGAGCGAGTACTTCGAGCGTGAACGCCCGGTGCTCGATTCCGTCCGCAGGCGGCTGACCGAGCACCTGGCTGCCGGACAGGATGTCGTCCTCGACCACGGCCTGTGGCGCCGCTCCGACCGGGAGGCGTGGAAGAAGGCAGTGGAGACCGCTGGCGGTCGTTGGCTGCTGGTCTACCTTCCCGTCGAGAGGGACGAGCTGCTGCGGCGCCTGGAGCAGCGCAACCAGCGTGTGGACGCCAATGCGCTCACCGTCACGCCCGAAGCGTTGGACGACTTCTTCGCGCGGTTTGAGGATCCGATCGAGAGCGAGGACGCCGTCCTCTACGACGGAGACCCCGAGGTGATTGTCCGAGTGGTTGGTCGGCTGTTGGCAGAGCCTTCTTGGGAGTGAACCGAGGTGCGGCGGCCGGGATGGCGAGGTTCTGGAGGGCGTCCCAGCGTTCGGCGATGGCGGTCAGGTACTGCTGGTCGTTGCGGACTTCCTCCTGCCGCTGGCTGAGCAGTTGGGTGGCGGCGTCGAGGGCGAGGTGGCCTTCGGTGACCTGGACGGCGAGGTCGGGGGCGTGGCGGCGGAGGTTGTCGTGCTTGGCCTGGATGGCTTCGGCCTCGGCCTTGCGCTGGCGTGCGACGTCGGCAGCGGCATCGAGTCCGAGCTTGCCGTCGCGGACCTGCTCTGCGAGATCGCGGGCGTACTTGAGGACGGTGTTGGCGAGGGAGAGGCGGGTGCGGCTGATGTCGTGGAGCTTGGCGTGGGTGCGCAGGGAGTGTCCCGAAAGTGAAAGGAACATGGCGTGGACCATGGCGCGCTGCCCTTCGCTGAGGTGACGGCGCACGACGTTGGACAGGTAGATGAACGCCCTTTGGTCGGTGCCGGTGTAGGTGGTGAAGCGGGGTTCGACGCCTGCGAGTTCGCAGGCGGCGAGACGGTTGCGGCCGTCGAGGAGAACGCCGTCGGGGTCGACGACGATCGGCATCAGCAGACCGCCGGTCTTGATGTCCTGGGCGAGGTCGTACAGCTCGTGCTCGGGAAGCATCGGGTACTGGGCGGCGTCCGGGTGGATCTTCAGGGTTGGTCTCCGTACTGGGTGGGGGTGCCGGGGCACCGGGTCGGTGCCCCGGCATGGGGCGGCCTGGCGTGAAGGGGCGGCCGCGGGTTAGCGGGTGCGGCGGGGCGGGGTGCCGGCCGGTGCGCGGGGTGTGGTGGTCGTGTCGGTGAGGGTGGGCTGCTGGCCGAGGGGTTTGGCGACAGGTGAGCGCAGGCGGGCGGCTTCGGCAGCGGGGTTGTAGTTGGGGTTACGGCTGGTGTGCTGGATGCGGCCGAGGAGGACCTTGGCGGGCATACGGGCGGTGGTGAGTTCGCGGCGGGCGGCGGCCTCCTGGAGGAGTTGTCGGGGCTGGTGGCCGAGGGCCTTGGCGTCGGCGAGGACGGTGGCCAGGGCGGGCCAGTTGGGGTCGGCGAGGATCCGGGTGGCGTGGTCGGGGACGGCAGAACGGATGTCCCCGGCCAGGGTGTTGGTGATATCTGGTTTCGGTTGACGGTGGGCGAGGGCGGCGAGTTGGCCGGCAGCGGCGTGGTCGTAGGCGGCCTGGAGGTGCTGGACGGCCTGCTGGGCGGCATGGGCCTGCTGCTGGTGGCCTCGGGCCTGATGCCAGCGGCTGGTGAGGATCGCTGCCCACACGAGGGCCGCGATCATCACGGTGAGGGCGTTGCCGTCGGGTCCGTCGCCCGCGTGGATGATGTCGCGGGCGGCACGGCGCAGGTCGGCGGCGGCCTGGTGGTCGGCGCGGATCTGGGAGCGCTGGGCACGGGCGAACGCCCGTGTGGCGGCTCGCAGCTCTGCTCGCAGCTCGGTGGGTGTGGCCTGGGTGGTGGCGTTGATGATGTCGCCCAGCGCGGTGATCTGCGCCTGCGCGAGTGAGCCGTCCCCGTCCCCGCCGCTGGCGGTGTCGTCGGTGAGGTGCTGGTGGGCGTGGTCGAGGGCGTCGGTGGTGCGCTGCCAGCTGCTGGTCGGGCGGTTGCGTCGGGCGGTGGGGTGTTCCTCGGGTGCGGTTGCGGCGAGGAGGGTCTGGAACCTGGGTAGGGAGAGGTCGGGGGCGATCTTGCCGCCGGGGATGTAGATCTGCTCGCCCTTGGCGTTGAGGTCGCCGGGCCGTCCGACGGAGTAGCCCTGGAGGTCACCCGAGGGGAGGCGGCGGATCTTGACCTCGACGCCGTCCGCCTGGAGGTAGGCGAAGAACTCCTCCACGGTGGCGGCGTGGGGGATGGCGTCGCGGATGCGGTCCTGCAGCCAGGCACGGCTGGTCTGCTGCCAGCCGAGACGGTCGGCCTTGTGCATCTCGGCCTGGGTGGGACGGCGCTCGCCGGTCCGGTCGCCGGCAGGGACCTGGTAGAGGCCGAGCTCCTTCTCGATCAGGCGGGCTTCGGCCTGGGCGTTCTTGCCGCTGTTGTGGCGCTTGGGGCGGCGGCCGTCCTGGCGGACGGTGGTGGCGAGGATGTGGATGTGGTCGTCGGCGTGCCGGACGGCGATCCAGCGGCAGCCGTGCGGGTCGCGGTCGGGGGCGATGCCGGCGGCGTGGACGATGCGGCGGGCGATCTCGCCCCACTCGGCGTCGGAGAGGTAGCGGTCGGTCTTGGCGGCGCGGACGGGGCAGTGCCAGACGTGGTCGGTGACCTTCTTGCCGAAGCCGCTGTTGCGCTGGTTGACCGGCTCGTCGAGGATCCGGGCGAGCTGGGTGAGGGTGGCGTGCGGGTCGCGTCCGGGGTCGTGCAGGCCGCGCGGGCTGAAGGAGGCGACGATGTGCGGGTCGATGTGCTCGTCGTTGCGGCCGGGGCCGTAGAGGTAGGCGAGCAGGCCGCGGGTGTTGCTGCCCGGGGCCTTGATGGAGGGGATCACGTGCTGGCGCCTCCTTCGGGGCTGGTGGTGGGGATGAGCAGGGCTTCGGCGATGTCGGTCAGCAGGTGGTCGAGGCGTTCCAGGCGTTCGCTGATGTCGGGTTCGACGCGGTCGTCGCGGTGGAGCACGTGGACGAGTTGGTTGATGTTGTTGCCGATGCGGCCGATCTGGTGGAGGACCTCGGCGCGGAACATCTGGAGGGCGAGGCGGTCGGTGTGCAGGGGCAGGTCGACGGTGAACTCGCCCCGGATGAAGGCCAGCGAGATGTCGCCGAGGTATCCGGAGATCGTGTTCCCGTAGCCGTGGCGGTCGGCGGCATCGAGCAGCTCGGCGTGCTCCGGTGGGGTGTAGCTGACCGGTCCGACCCGCTCCTTGCGGCGGGTTCCGGTGTGCGGCCGGATCTTGCCCTTGGGCATCGGCTGGGCGCCTTCGGGAGCGTTCAGTTTCGGGACGTCGAGGGCGGCGGTGTTCTCGTGCAGGAACGCGGCACGGGCGACGCGGATGCTCTCGTCATCGACGATGGTGAGCGGCTCGGTGCTCGGCTGGTCGGCGCGTACGCGAGCGAGGATGTCGAGCTGCAGCGTGGTGAGTTCGTCCGGGCCGAGGGCCTTTGCCTGGTCTGGCGCGCCCTCGCGCCGGGCCTTCTCCGCCACCCCCGGGGCGGAGGACCCCAGACCCGCGCGAAGTGTCGGAGACTGGGTACAACTGGCTCCGCCAGGAGCAGAGTTACCGAAGGCACGATGCCACAGGCCGGTCAGCCTACCGCCCTTACCGCCTTCCTTGGGCGCGGTGCGGGTGGGAGTGTGTCGGTCTTGCGGGTCGGGCACGGGGTTCTCCGGATCTGCTGTCGCGATGGGGTGCCGAGGGCGGTGGTGATGGGGGTGATGTTCCGGCCGGGGCGCGGTTGGGCGGTGCCGGAGATGCGGTGTAGGAGGCGGGCGTTCGGAGACTTCCGGAACTCCCGCTGACGGGGTGCGGGAGTTCCGGAAGTCGGTGGTTCGGCTCAGGCCGCCGCCTCGGTCTGCTCGTCCTTGAGGAGCTGCACCAGCTCGCCGAGACGATCGTTGGAGATCGGCTTTCCGGCATCACGGATGGCCTGCTTGACCACGGCGTGGGTGGCGCCCTGCTCGGCCACGACGGGCCGAGCGATCTCAGCGAGTTCCTCCATGGTGGCCGCTGGCCTGCGTCCGAGGCGCTTGGTGCCAACTACCGGCTTCCTATGGACGAGCGGGGCGTCCTCGGCAGGCTCGGTGGTCGCCTCGCTGTTGGTCGGCTGGCCCTGCTCGGTGTCTGCTGAGCTGGACCCGGAGGGTGGCAGCGGGGCACTCGCCCGGTCGTCAGCGCTCTGGGCGGAGCGTTCACTCTCGTGACACCGGTCGTGGCCGTGTTCTGCGCCGCTGGTGGCAGGTGCGTGGATCAGGCGCAGGAGGTTCGGGCCTACGGAGCCCCAGCCGAGGAGGAGAGCGGGGGCAACAGCGTCGAGGAGGGCGCGTCCGTAGTGCTGGGCGAGGACGGGTTCCGCGGTGTTGAGGGTGAGGGTGAGAAGGCCGCACAGGTGCATCAGGCGAGTGGCGGAGCGCAGTTGGGTGGGCTCGGTGCCGGTGGCGGCGAGGTGGTGCAGGGCGACCAGGAGACCGACGACGGACAGATCGACCATCGGTGCGATCAACGGGGCGACGCTGCGCGGGATACCGAGTCGCAGGGCAAGGGCCCAGACGTTGCCGAAGGAGAAGCTGAAGGCGAGGCCTGCAGTCACGGCCATCACGAGGGTGATGGTGACGCGAGCGAAGGCGCCGAAGCCGGTCGGGCGGGTGGCCGGCTGGGTGCTGGGCATGCGGGAGGGGTCCTTGCAGTCAAGGTGTGGTCGGGGGATTACCGTCTGTCGTCGTTGACGTAGGCCGGGTCGGACTCGGCCGGTGGCGGGCTGGACGTGCTGTGTCCGGGCTCGGGGTTGGTGACACAGGGTTCAGTGGCAGGCTTGCCTGAAGGCGGGCTCCGCTCGGGGGCGTTTACGCGAGGCCCCTTCTAAAGGGGGCCGCGCGCGAAAACGCTCGGGTGCTACAACGGCGTAAACGGTCGCGAAAACGCTTCTACCTGCGGTTTTTCCGGGGAGCGTCCGGCGCGACAACGGGTTGTACAACGGTCGCGGTGGTGGAGGTGCGTGAACGCTCGCGAAAACGCCCTGTTCCTGGTGACGCAGCCGTCGCCGCCGTGACTCGGTGGTTCTCGGTATCGGTCAGTGGAGGCTCGGAGGACGCCTGCGCAGCGCCGGTGGGCCGTGCGGCCGCGACGGTCAGCGGGATCGCGGGCTGTTCGACAGCGGCCAGCGGCGCGCTGGCGCTGATGTGGCGGGCGGAGGTGAAGTAGCGGTCCTCCTTGCCGCCGCCGATACCGCCAGCGGAGCCCTTCTCCACCTCGGCGAGCCCGGACTTGACCTGGGTGTTCAACCGCCGGCGGGCCCGTCCGATGGCTGCGGCGTCGGGCTTCTTGTCGCCGGTCATGGCAGTGGCCAGCTGCTTGGCGGTCACGCCGTCCTGCGTCGCCCGTAGGAGTTCGGCGATGTCGATGGTCTCCTCGACGGCGCTGGTGCCCGCCTCGTGGTCGTGGACGATGGTGAGCGGGCCGATCTCGCCGGTGACCGTCTTGAGGTGGTGGAGGTTGACGACAGGGTCGCCAGCCTCGCCGGCGATGAACAGCACGCTCCCCGCGCCGGAGGTCAGCCAGGTCGAGCCGTACACACGGTCGAGGGTGGGGCGCTGGCCGCGCGGGGCGTCCGCGGTGGCCTTGCGCTGGTGGTGCAGCTCCATGACCTGGATGCCCTCGCGCAGTGCCCGGTTGCGGGCGCTGTTGTAGGCGATGGCGAGGCTGTCGTCGACGAGAGTGCTGACGGCGTCCTTGAGGCTGTCGATGACGATGGTGTCGGCGCCGTGTGCGGTGGCCAGCTCGGCGAGGAGCCCCGGCTCCTTGTCGAGGCTGCTCGGCAGCGGGCCCTCCCAGATGAGGAGCCGCTCACGGACCAGCTTCTCGTGCTCGGGCCGGACCAGTCGGGCCATGGCCCGGGCGATCTGCTGCGGCCGGTCCATGGCCAGGTACAGGACGCGCTTGCTCTCGGCGATGGGCATGCCGAGCGCCGAGTCGCCCAGGCCGATCCGGGCGAAGATCACCTGGTGGGCGATGGTGGTCTTGCCGACGCCGGGTGCGCCGACGATCATCAGGCTCTCCCCGGCTGCCCACGCGGTTTCCCCGCGGGTGCCCCACAGCGGCTCCTTGTCCGCGCCGGTCTTGGTGACGAAGTCCCAGCCGTCCACCATGAAGCGCGACAGGCGGCTGCTTCCGGAGGCCAGCGCGCGCTCGCGTCCTTCGCGGACCTCGGCATCGAGAGCGGTGCGGATCTCGTCCGGCTGGGCGCCGGGCGTCAGGGCCTGCTGGATGGTCCGGATGCCGGTCACATGCAGCTTCCGCAGCTCCGACTCGCGCCGCACGATGGCCGCGTAGTAGTCGGCGTTGTCTGCTGCCGGGGGCGCCTCGGCGGCGATCCGAACCAGGTAGTTCACGCCGCCGACGCGATCAAGGGCACCGTTGGCCCGGAGCCGGTCGGCGACGGCCACCGCTGCTGTCGGGGCCCCTTCGAAGGCGAGGTCGAGGACGGCGCGCCAGATGGTCTCGTGGGCGGGCCGGTAGAAGTCGCCGGCGTCGAGGACGGCGCACGTCGCATCGACGGCTGGCTTGCCCAGCGCCATGCAGGCACCGAGGACCGCCCGCTCGGCGTCCAGGTCGTTCGGCGGTGTGCCCGTCGGGAACACCGCGTGGTCGTCGTCGAAGGCGGCACCGGCAGCGTCGAGACTCGACGGTCCGTATGCCGGGCCCGTAGGCTGGGACATGGATTCCCTCCCGCTGTGCATCAGGCCCTGGCAGGCCGCACAGCGGTTGATCGTCTTGATGGGTGGTCACATAAGGGAGCCTTCACGGCCCTCGGTGCGCTAACACCGGGGGCCGCATGCGTTTCCGGGCTGGCGAGGCCGATCGTGCTGGCCCGAGTCCGTCAACGTACGCAGAGTAAACACACAGCAGCTGTGCTCCGTCAAGGCAAGGCTTGTGTCATAGCGACACGAGCCTTGTGCTGAATGTTGACTCCGCCTGTGTTGGCTCGCTATCTTGTTGCTATGACGAACCCCAAGGACTGGCAGGCTGGCGTGACCGGCCGTGTTGCCGAGGCGGTCCGGCGGTTCCGCGAAGAACGGGGGATGAGCGCGCAGGACGTCGCCGCAGCCTGTGCGAAGCTGGGCTACCCGATCGCACGGAACGTCATCGCCAACCTTGAGAACGGCCGGCGTTCCAGCGTCGACGTGGCCGAGGTGCTGGTTCTCGCCAAAGTGCTCGATGTTCCTCCAGTCGCCCTCCTCGTTCCCCTGGGCGAGGTCGGGGAGATCGAGCTTCTCCCGGGCTTGATGTACTCCACCGGTGAGGCGCTCCAGTGGGTCTGCGGGGAGCAGCCGCTAGACCACGAGCCGACCAACGACCTTGAGCTGCGGTTCGACGAGATCCGCTATTACAACCAGACGGTCTACGGCCTGCAGAAGACGATCAGCAGCTCGGAGGAGTACCGCCGCAAGGTTGCCACGGCTCGCGACGCGGCGACCCGCGAGGCCAACGTCAAGCTGGTCAACCAGTTCGACGAGATCATCGGCGACTACTCAGATGAACTCCGGGCCCGAAGAGGAATGATGCGCAAGAAGGGCATCACTCCGCCGGCCCTGTCATCAGAACTTGCCTACCTCGAACTCAGCGACCACGACGACTGGGGGCACGTCTCCGAGGAGACCCCCGACGCGTCCGGCAGTCGTCCTGCTGCGGATGAGGAAATCTAGGGCCGAGGGGCTGCACAAGCACCCTGTCCCATGAGGTCGTTCAGCAAGCAGTAAGCGCACGGGAGCCCCGTCCGACCCGACTCCCCACGAACCACGCGGCACGCGTGACGGATCGCCAGACCCGTCCGCGTCTCGCTCTAGGTGTTAGCGCGCCTGGGCGAGGAATCGCGCCGCCATGACCACCCATCACACGATCAGGCCGCTCGGGGTGCCAGCCCCGCGCGGTCGACGAGGAGTCCCATGCCTCAGTCCGTCCTGTCCCTTGCCCGCCTCTCGGAGGCGCTCGGCTTGACCGAGCAGGGCCTGCTCGCCCTCGTCGCGAGCTGCGAGTCCGTTCCGGATCCCACCCTGGTCGCCCTCACCGTCGAGGAAGCCGCCCGCCGCCTCGGTGTCGGTCGCACCACGATGTACGCCCTCGTCGCTTCGGGCGAGGTGCCGTCCGTGATGATCGGCCGCCTGCGCCGGATCCCCGCCCAGGCGCTGAGCGAGTACATCGCCGACCGGGCCAGCGTCACCGTCGCTCTCGTGGCCTGAGGGGGACTCCATGACCAAGTCCCGCAAGCCCAACGGCGACTCGACCATCTACCAGGCCAAGGACGGGCGGTGGCACGGCTACGTCACCGTCGGCATCAAGGACGACGGCAACCCCGACCGTCGGCACGTTTCCCGCAAGACCCGGCCTGAGGTGACCAAGGCGGTCCGCGATCTGGAGGCCAAGCGCGACAACGGCAAGGTCCCCAAGGCCGGCCAGAAGTGGACGGTGGAGACCTGGCTCACGCACTGGGTCGAGAACATCGCGGCCCCCAGCGTGGGGGAGAACACGATCGACGG
>NZ_JAJJPA010000068.1 GCF_020907985.1 Kitasatospora humi
CCTGCGCGTTTCACTTGCCGCCGCGGCCGGATCGAATCGGGCTCGTCAGGTGGTGTGATCGGCGGCCACCTGGAGGAGCAGGTCCCGCATTCGGGCCCGCGAGAAGAGCGAGGGCCCCGGAGATCCGTGTGTGACGGCGAACCTTGAGCCACTCTTGACCGCACTCTATGTGAAGGTCGACGACGAAACCGGAGGAAGGAGGGCGGTGGCTCAGGCGCTCCTGGGCTACCACTCTGAGGCCCGCTGGCTGCGCGTCGCCTGCAAGTATCTGTGCGACAAGTTCCCGTACCTGCCCCAGCGCGCGGGCTACAAGCGCCTACGGCGGCACTGCCTCTAATCAAGCCCATGATCCGAGCGCTGGCCATGGACAGCGACTTCTGGGCGGAGACAGTGTGGATCACCGACTCTACCCCGGTGCCGTGCGGCATGTCCCGACCTACTGCCTGACCGACAACGAGAAGACCGTCACGGTCGAGCACGTGGCCCGGATCGCGGTCCGCAACCCCGAGCTGGTGCCGATCGCCCGCTACTACGGCACGGTCGTGCGCTCGTGCATGCCGGCCGACCCTGCCTCGAAGGGCGGAACGGAGGCGACGGTGAGGATCGCTCAGGTCGCAGCCTGCGGGGAGGGGTTCGGTGGACTCGGGGCGCGGCCGCGGCCGCAAGCGCCGCTGAGTTGGCCGGCGGTCCTGCGCTGTCCCTTCGCGCGTGCGTCCGCCGGGGCGGACGGTGGTCGGCGATGGTTCCGGCGCCGCGAGGCGGGCTCGCGGCGCCGGAACCGTAGCGTCATGATGCCCTCCCGTACCAAGCCGGTTGCGCGGTATTAGCAGGAGTTCTACCTCGGGCATAGAGAAACGGTCAGGCCGACCGCAGGGCGGTAGCGCATCGCGGACCCACCCACCGGCTCAGGTTCTGCGGGTACCACGAGGTACCCGGTCGGAACGCGCTGTACGGAACCTTCTCCATGCCGCCGATGTCCTTGCCGCAGAACGTCTGGTCGGGCGGGTCGCCCGGGATGGACGGGTCAGCCGGGCCGCGCGCATGACTCCCATCCGAGGCTCAGGCCGGCCTGGACCGAAGTCCGAACCCATCATCCGCCGGGGATCTTCCAAACGATGATGGCCATACCCCCCGTTCCCGGTCGGCTTCCGGGGCCGCCACTCGGGGCGGAGTAGGAATTGGCCTGTGCATTCCGCGGACTGCCGACGTGGCGTCCTGCCTCTGCCTGCCCCTTGTGTTGGCCGCCGCCGTGGGGAGGAAGGCCACGCCACGCCGTGGGCGATGCCCGCTTTGGCTGCGGTTTCTGACATCCTGTGCCAGTCCGAAGTACCAGAACCTTTGGGAAGCATACGGAGCTTTCATGGCACACGTGCATGTTCTGCTGAATCAGAAGGGCGGCGTCGGGAAGTCGACGCTGACCGTCAACCTCGCCGCAGTGACTGCTGAGGTGATCGGGCGTAAGGCTGGCGAGCAGCCCCCGGTCCTGGCAGTATCCGTCGACCCGCAGGGCTCGACAGCCTGGTGGTCGAACCGGGTGGGCGACGAGCTGCCGTTCCTGTTCACTCAGGCCCACAACGACCTGGGTTCGCTGCGGAAACTGCGCGCCATCCAGTCGGTACGTCACATCTTCGTCGACACCCCCGGTTGGCTGGACCTGTCCGACGACGACACCACAGCCGATCCCTTGGGTGACGGGAAGGCGGCGGACATCCTGCGAGCCGTTCTCGACAACGCCGACAGTGTGATCCTTCCGATCGAGCCGGAGCCGCTCGGCTTCAAGCCGACTGTGCGCACGGTGAAGCAGATCGTCGAACCGCGCGGCCTGCCCTACACCGTTGTCATCAACAACTGGGATCCGCGGGACGGCGACGTCGACTTGAAGCAGACTCAGGAGTTCGTGGAAAAGAACGGCTTCCCACTCGCCAAGACGGTGGTACGCCACTACAAGATCCACGCCCGCGCTGCGGCGGAGGGCCTCGTCGTCACCCAGTACAAGCCCAATCGGGCCGCGTTCGAGGCTCGTGAGGACTTCTTCCGTCTTGCTCTCGAGCTGAACCTGAGCGGGGCGAGCCGATGAGCCGCCGTGTCAACCTCGCTGACATGCTCGACGGCGAGCCGCTGGACGAGCCCACGAAGGCGTCACCACGCCCGCCGGTCTTGAGCATTGCCCAGATCGCGCCCAACCCCGACAACCCGCGTGGGGAAATCGATCAGGAAGACGAGGAGTTCTACGACCTCGTCGCAAGCGTCCGAGAGGTGGGCATCATCAGCCCACTGACCGTGTGCACTACTGAGGCCTTCATCCGGCACAACCCTGCCCACGCCAAGGCTCTCAGCGGCTACGAGTATGTCGTAGTCGCCGGCCACCGCCGACTGGCCGCTGCCTACGACGCCTACATGAAGGAGGTTCCGGCTTATGTGAACGACGCTGCCGCCGAGGACCCGCTGGTGTGGGCCGTCGCGGAAAACCTCCTCCGGGTAGGCCTGACACCTATCCAGGAGGCCCAGGCTCTCAGGGTCCTCACCGATCCCCCGCCGGCTGGACGGGGCATGGCACAGAGCAAGGCCGCACGCGGAATCGGAAAGACGCAGGGCTTCGTGTCCCAGCGCATCGCCCTGCTCAACCTCATCCCGGAACTGCAGGAGAAGGTCGCCTCCGGCGAGCTCGGCCTCAAGGCGGCACGCGCTTTCGTCTCCCTTCCCCCCGACCAGCAGATGGCCGCCTACGAGAAGCAGACCTCCGGGGCACCGTCCTCTGACCATTACCCGGTAATGGATGCGGGCCCGTCACCACAGCCGGCGCCGCAGGCCAGCCTCGCCCAACCGGCCGATGACCAGGCCCTGGCGGAACCTGCCCTCGCCGCGCCGCCCGCCACCGGCCATTACCCGGTAATAGGGGCCAGGGCCGCTGCCCCTGCGAGTGGAGCAGCGACTGGAACCGCTACTACGGAGAAGGCAGCACCAGTCCTCACCGGCGACGCCGCCGTGTCTCCTGTGTCGGCTGTCCCCGAACAGCGGGCCGCCCAGGGCGCGCGGACGGCTGCGGATGATGTTCGGGACGTCGACTGGCATGACATCCCCGAATTCGCCGTGGCCATCAGCCAAGTGCTGTCTGCAGAGGAGATAGGTGCACTGGCGGAGACGCTGATCAACAACCTCGGCTGACCTACGGCCGACAGGCTATTACCGGGTAATACCGACTGCAGGAGGGCCTGGCCTGAGCGAGAGCTCCGGTCGGGCCCTCGTCGCGTTGGGGAGTCTGGCGGGGGCAGGTGCTATTACTGGGTAATACCGGACCAGTGAGCGCGCTGCCCCGCTCAATGAGCTGAGGCCCTACCGGACTGCCGACGGACCTGCCCCTCCAGACAGCGTTGGCCGCTACCCCGGGCTATTACCCGGTAATTGAGGTTCCCCCGGGATGCGGAGGATGGTGACAGAGGTTCAGATGGGTCTCATGAGAGGACCCGTGGCCATGGCCGCCCCGAAGAAGTCCCTGAGCGGCCGCCCTGCCCTTCCTCGCCTTCTGCTCGCGCTCGGCATCGTGGTACGCGCCGTCGTCGACAACAGTCTGGCCACCGCCCTCGGACACGTGATCCCCGGCGGTGCGTCCCTGGCCGCGCTGCTTGGCCTGGCCCGCGCTGGCCGCCGTCCTCGCGAACGTGATCAACAACCTGCCCAGAGCACCCTCGTCCTGCTGCCGCTGGCGACTCCGACGGGTCCGGCCGCGGTGTTGGCAGTGCTACTCGGGGTGAACATCGGCCCCAACCTCACCTACGCCGGATCGCTGGCCACTCTGCTTTGGTGGCGGATCGTCCACGAGCACGAGCATGAGGTCGACCTCGCCGAGTTCGCCCGCCTCGGCCTGCTCGCCGTGCCCACCGCCCTGGGGGCGGACCCGGCCGGGGTGCATGGGAAAAACGCGTTCGGGCGCATTCTGTTCAGCGGTCCACCACCCCAAGGCTCTTATGCGCCCCTTTCCCACCTGTTTGTTTCACGGTCGTTTCTTTAACGTCATGAAGCGCCAGCTCCGGCCTCGGGGCTGGACTATCAGGCCCCTTAGGCCCTTTGGGCCGGCTCGGGCCGCAGCACAGGGGGTGTTCATGCACAACCTCCGAGCATTCCGCACGGCCATGCCCAGGTGGCTGGCCGTGCTCATGACGGCCGCGCTCGCACTCACCGGGGTAGCGGCGGTCTCCGCGGCGCCGGCCGCCGCCGCGTCCGGCGTCGTGGTGCAGGTCGGCTACGCCGACAACGCGCGCGCCAACCCGAACAACTTCCCGACACCATGGGCGGGCTCGCCCGGGGTGACGTTCGACGGCTGCGTCGGCTGCACGTACGACGCGGGCGCGGTGCGCGTCGTCAACAACACCTCGATCGCGCAAACCGTCGACTCGGTGATCGTGAAGGTCAGCACGTGTACCTTCGACATCTGGCCGCATGGCACCGTATTGCAGCCGGGGCAGCAATTGATCGTCACTCAGACCAACCCCACCGCTGCCGCGGTATGCGGCGGTACCAGTGGAGCATTCGACACCTCCGACATCGGGGTCAACGGCGCGGCGACGAACTGCACACCGGACGGAGTGATCCCTGAGGTCGACGTGACGATCGGCGGTGTGACGAACGCGCTGTTCGACACGAAGCAGGTGCTCAACACCGGCGGGATCGACCTGGCAGCCTGCCCGGCCGGCACCAACGAGTCGGCGCAGTGGTCGCTGATCGGCACGCGCTGCCCGAGCGCGTCTCTCACCCTCGGACCGTCGACCCAGACCGACGACGTCGGAACCACGGCCTCATTCCGGGCCACGCTCACCAACTCCTGCGGCGACCCCCTGCAGGGCGCCACCGTCTCCTTCACCGTGCAGTCAGGACCCAACGCGGGCCTGACAGAGACCGCGACGACCGACGTGAACGGCGTGGCGACATTCTCCTACACCGGTGCGAGCCCCGGTACCGACATCGCCATCGAGACGACCGCCAACCCGGCGGGCACGATCACCTCGAACACCGTGACCGTGATCTGGCAGAAACGGCCATCGTCGCTGACCATCACCGGAACGTCGACCAGCGACTACAACGACCCGGGCACCGTGTCCGCGGTGCTGACCGACAACGGCGGGCCGGCGGCCGGCCAGACGATCGTGTTCACGCTGAACGGATCCGAGTCCTGCTCGGCGGTCACCGACGCGAGCGGAACGGCGTCCTGCCAGATCACCCCGCGGGAAGCCGCCGGCTCCTATCCGCTGACCGCAACCTTCTCGGGCAGCGCGACCGACCTGGGCTCGTCGTCGACCGCCACCTACACCGTCCACCTTGAAGAGACCACGCTGAGGTACACCGGCCCGTCCAAGGCCGCCAACGGTGTGCCGCTCACACTCTCCGGCGTGCTGCTCGAGGACGGCACCTCGGCGATCGCCGGCCGCACGGTCACCTTCACCCTCGGCACCGGGGCCTCGGCCCAGTCCTGCACCGGTACGACCGACGGCAACGGAAACGCCTCCTGCACCATCTCCTCCGTCAACCAGCCCGCGTCCAGCACCTCCGTCCCGGTCACCGCGCTCTTCGCCGGTGACGCCTACTACCTGCCGGCCTCCGCCAGCGCGACCCTGAAGTTCCAGTACATGACCGGCGAGGCGTTCGGCCTCTCCGCGAGCGGCCTGGCCACGATCGCCGCGATTCCCGACACCGGTCCCATCCAGACGGCGTCCGCCGGAACCTTCGGCCCGCCGTGCGTGGCCAGCATCGGCGGACTGATCAGCGCCCACACGCTGTGCGCGCAGGTGGTCACATCCGTCAACCCCGGCACCTCGACCGCGACCTCCGGGGTGCAGGACGCCACCATCGGCGTGCCGGGCGTGCCGGTGATCAAGATCGGCCTGGTGCAGTCCTCGTCCACGACGAACTGCAGCGGATCGACCGGCAGCGTCACCATCGGGTCGGTCACCGTCGGCGGCATCCCGGTGAACGTGAACCTGCACCCGGGCGCAAACACGACCGTCACCGTGCTCGGAGTCACCCTGACCTTCAACGAGCAGACGCCGGTGACCGGAGCCGACCAGGGCCTGACCGTCAACGCCGTCCACATCAACGCACTCGGCCTGCTGAACGTCGTGATCGGCTCGTCCAGCAGCGACATCGGCAACTGCTAAACCGCTGCTATTCGCAACCACTCCCAGGGGCCGCCCGGCGAACGCCGGGCGGCCCCGCCCGCGCCTGGGGCCACAACAACGAAGGCCAGCGCCAGGTGCTCGAACCCACCGACGCCGTCGCACCGGTAGACGCCACCGCGCGCTGATCGCGCCCACGGAAATTGAGCTTCCCCCGGTGCGCGGGAGTGCTGATCGTGGAGTAGCGGCGAGGCTGTGGAACCTGCCGGCGGCGACCGTGGTGGGGTGACTGAGTCCGATCGTGGTAGTGATCGGCGAGTTCCGGAGGGTCAGGGTGCCATTACCTAGTTGCCCGAAGTTGTTGGCGCCCCAGACTTTCAGGGTGCCGTCGGACAACAGCGCCAGGTTGTGCTGCTGGCCTGCCGCGAATGCGTGTACGCCGGTGACGCCGGGCACGGGGACGGGGGTGGAGTTGTCGACGCCGTTAGTGCCTTGGCCCTGCTGACCGTTGGTGTCGGCACCCCAGATCTTGAGGGTGCGGTCGTTCAGCAGCGCCACGCTGTGGAAGCCACCCGCGAGGATGGCGATGGCGTTGGTGAGGCCGACCACGTTGCCGGGGTTGAGGTGGTCCGTGCCGGGGATCGTGGTGCCGTCGCCGAGCTGCCCATCGAAGTCCTGCCCCCATGCCTTGGCGGTACCGTTGTTCAGCAGTGCCAGGCTGTGGCCGACCCCGCTGGCGACGCTGCGGATGCCGTGCTGCGGCGCCTCGAACTTCCCCACAGCGACGAACGTCCTGTCCGTCATGGTCGAGCGGCAGAACCCTGGCAGCGCAGTACCGATCACCCAGCAGGACATCACCGACAGATCCTCCCATCCGTGGTCAGTCGCGGGATGACCCTTCTCGTCGAGCGAGGCCTCGTCCTGCGCAAGGGGTACCGCTACCGCCTGCACCCCGCCGTCGCCGGCTACAGCTCCGAACTCGAGATGCAAGCCGCCATGGCCCGCGCCGCACGTGAAGGCGTCCCACCGATCCTGATCCCCGACTACCAGGCCGCCCCGCCCTAGTCCGGCCGCTCCCGGCTGCGTGCGATCGGCTGACCTTCAGGACCTGTGGGTGCTCGACGCTACAGACCGTAGGGCCATTAAGGGCTGGTACGCCCCGCTGACCGGTCCGCGGGTCGCGCTCCCGGTGCTGGGCGCCAGCGCAGCGGCAACCTGGCCCGGTGGCTGCCATCCCTGATGGCAGCCGGGACCTATGCCATCGACCCCGAGCCCTTCAGCGAGCCGTGGCGTCCGTGGAGCGAACTCGCCGAGGGCGAGGCGCCGGCCCCGAGACCCTCATCACGCCTCATCCGAGGTCGCGCCGCCCCAGCCCGAGCAGTCCCGCCGCCGCGAGCGCCCCGCTCAGCAGGGTCAGCCAGAGCAGCGGAGCGGCATGCACCGCGCCACCCGGGAGCCGTGGCACATGCGTGAACGGCGAAAGGTCGAGCAGCCAGTGGTCGGCGTTCATCGCTGGTCCGAGGTAGGTGATGAGCAGCAGCAGCCCGAGCAGCCCCCACACCCCGGTGGTCCACTGCGGTTGCAGGCCGTACAGCGCGGTGCCCGCCGCCGCGAACAGCCACACCGCCGGCACCTGGACCAGCCCGGCGGCCAGCAGTCGGCCGATCCAGCCGCCGGTGTCGCCAAGCACGGCCCCGGTGCCCAGGCCCATGGCGAGCCCGCCGGCCTCCAGCAGCACGAAGGTGCCGAGCAGCGGGTAGAGCAGGTGGCTGCCCGCCCAGGTCAGCCGGCCGACAGCGGTGGCCAGCACCGGTTCGGCCCGGCCGCCGGTCTCCTCCTCGCGTAGGCGCAGCGCGGTCTGCACGGCGTAGACGGCGACGGCCATCGCGACGAATGTCGTGCAGGTGGACAGGTAGGAGTTGACGACTCCCGTGGTCCCGCCCAGCCGCTCGATGGTCTGCGCCGCCTCGGGTGTGTCGTTGACGAGCTGCTGCAGCCCCTTGGTGATGCCGCCCAGCACGAAGCCGAACACGATCAGGCTGACCGCCCAGGCCCACAGGGTGCCGCGCTGCAAACGCCAGGCCAGGCCCAGCGGCCGGCCGAGCCCCGCCCCGGCAGTCGTGGCCCCGGGGCGCTGCGGCAGCAAGCCGCCGCCGAGGTCTCGGCGGGCCAGCAGCAGGTAGGCCATGGCGATCTCCACGGCGGCCGCGCCGACCAGCAGGCCGAGCAGCCACCACTGGTTGCCGCCGTAGGGGTGGACGCGTTCGGCCCAGCCGAGCGGCGAGAGCCAGCCGACCCAGGACGCACCGCTGCTGCCGGCCGCGTCGCCGATGGACCGCAGCAGGAAGGCCGTGCCCAGGGCGCCGCCGGCGAGTCCGTTGGCCGTGCGGCCGGTCGGGGCGAGCTGTGCGGTCACCGCGGTCAGGCCGGCGAACAGCAACCCCACGGCGGGGAAGGCCAGCCCGAAGGCGAGCGAGCCCGCCACGTCCTGGCCGAAGCCGAGCATCACCGCCAGCACCACGCTCGCAAACACCAGTCCGATCGACCCTGCGGTGATCAGGGCGGCGGTCAGCGGCGCCCGGCGGTCCAGCGCACCGGCGGAGAGGAGTTCCAGTCGGCCGGACTCCTCCTCGGCTCGGGTGTGCCGGGTGATCAGCAACTGGCAAAGCAGGGCGATCATCACCGGGCCGATGGCCAGCATCCGCCAGGCCGTCAGGGCACCCAGCGAGTGGGTCTCGTAGAGCGGGCCGTAGAGGGCGCGCAGCGAGGCGTTGGAATTGATGCTCAGAGCCAGCCTGTCACGTGACCCCTGCGAGGGGTAGAGGTGGCGGAGCGACACGGCGGCGCTGGCCACCGAGGCGACCAGCGCGTAGAGCCAGACCGGCAGCATGATCCGGTCCCGGCGCAGCGCGAGGCGTAGCAGTACGGACAGTCCCGCGATCACGGCTGTGGCTCCAACTCGCTCGCGGCGCCTCCGTAGTGGCGCAGGAACAGCTCCTCCAGGGTGGGCGGTCGGCAGATCAGCGAGCGCACACCGGCGCGGGTCAGTACGGCCACTAGGGCGTCCAGGCGCTGCGCGTCGACCTGGCAGCGCAGCAGGGTGCCGTTCTGCTGGACATCGTGCAGGCCGGGCAGGTCGGCCAATCCCGGCACCGAGGCCACGAGTTCGGCTTCCACCGAGGTTCTGGCGAGGTGCCGCAGCTCGGCAAGGGTGCCGGTTTCGACGGTGCGGCCGGCCCTGATAATGCTGACCCGGTCGCAGAGGGCTTCGACCTCGGACAGGATGTGGCTGGAGAGCAGCACGGTGCGCCCGCGGTCGCGTTCCTCGGCCACGCACTGCCGGAAGACCTCTTCCATCAGCGGGTCGAGGCCGGAGGTGGGCTCGTCCAGAATGAGCAGTTCCGCGTCGGAGGCGAAGGCGGCGACCAGGGCGACCTTCTGGCGGTTGCCCTTGGAGTAGGCGTTGCCCCTCTGGGTGGGGTCTAGTTCGAACCGGTCGAGCAGTTCGCCGCGCCGGGCGGCTGAGATGCCGCCGCGCAGCCGGCCGAGCAGGTCGATCACCTCGCCGCCGCTGAGGTTGCGCCACAGGATGACGTCGCCGGGCACGTAGGCGAGGCGGCGGTGCAGGGCGACCGCGTCACGCCAGGGATCGCCGTCGAGCAGCCGGACGGTTCCGCCGTTGGCCCGGATCAGCCCGAGCAGAACCCGGATGGTGGTGGACTTGCCGGCACCGTTGGGGCCGAGGAAGCCGTGGACCTCGCCTTCCTCGACGGTCAGATTCAGCCCGTCGAGGGCACGTGTCCGACCAAAGGTCTTCACCAGGCCGGAGACCGAGATTGCGGTTGCCATGGCGTCACGGTACACGGAATTCACAATTTTCTGAATACTATGAACATCAGTATGATCGCGATACGCTGAGTCCATGGGAACGGGCGAGGACGCGGAAGTCGGAGATGCTGCCGGCGAGGCAGCGGTCGGCGCGGGGCTCGAAGCAAGCATCGAGGCTGCGGACGCGAGCGTCGGGGACGCCGTCGACCGCCGAGCGCTGCGGGACTTCATCGAGCGCTTCGCCGGCGTGATGACCGACAGTGGGGTGCCGAGGATGCCCGCCCGGGTCTTCGCCGCCCTGCTCGCCACCGACTCCGGCCGGCTGACCTCCGCCGAGCTCGCCCAGCTACTGGAGATCAGCCCCGCTGCCGTCTCCGGTGCGGTCCGCTACCTCGCCCAGATCCACCTGGTGGTGCGGGAGCGCGAGCCCGGCTCGCGCCGCGACCGCTACCGCCTGCTGGACGACGTCTGGCAGGAGGCCCTGATCAACCGGGACCGGACCCTGACACTGTGGGAGAGCAGCCTCGCCGAAGGTGTGGAACTGCTCGGCGAGGACTCCCCCGCCGGCGCGCGCCTGAGCGCCTCCCGGGCCCTGTTCACCTTCCTCCGCCGCGAGATGCCGCAGCTGATCGAGCGCTGGTACCAGGAGCGCGACCGGCTCGCCGCCGGCCGCTGACCCGGTCGGCCGACCCCGCGTGAGCGCATGGTCCGTCTCAAGCAGCCGCAGAAGCCGGGCCCCGGTCTGCCCGCCATGGCCTGTACAGCCGTAACGGCGGCCAGCCAGGTTACCGGCGGCCGGGAAGGCTGAGGTAAGCCCGTCAAGAGCTGCTGCCTCTGGACTGCCTCCTTCGTGATCATGGTCTTCCTGCAAGGAGCGGGGAGTGCTGCCATCATCGGCCGTCGTGGAGCCAGCGCCCATCCCGGAGAAGAGTCCGGCCTCTGCCTGATAGAGGTCTGCTCTGCGGTGGAGCACATGCGCAGCACGGAAGCAGGAATCGGAGTGTGGCCTGCGGGTTGCTTGCTCCTCCAGGGAAGGCCGAGCGATGCGCCCGCGACACGTCGGGACTCACTTTGAGGGAATGGAGACGCCGGGGAGAGCCTGGAGGCCTCGATCACGGGCAGTCGGGCACCCGGACGGCGACTAGCGACTCAAGACTGTTCGGTCGCTGTCCGTTCTCTATGGCAAAAGGCCAGGTCAGAGGGGGTTAGCACCGTGGGCAGCGACTGAAGCGACCGAGATTCGGCATTATGACGACATTCGCGCGCGCGCGTGTGCGCGTGATAGATACCGAGCTTCAGTCGCTTCAGTCGCTGTATGGGTCATGGCGAGGCCTCTGACCTGGTCTTTTGTTGGTGACCAAGAATCAGCGACCGAAGGCCATCAGTCGCTTTCCCAGCCGTTGGGTAGCTCTTGCGGCCCACTTCGGCGTGTCGTTTCCACCGGTGGGTGCTTCGGTCCCTCTGCCCCTGAAAAACAGGCTGTGACCTGTGAACTTCATTCAGTCGCTGACTCCGGCCTTCGGGGGCGACACCCGTTTCCCTCCGGGAAGTGGTCGGCTTCCGAAGCACGCCTCCTTCTCTGGGCTAGGCTTTCTCCGGCTTGTATGGACTTGAGTCGCTTCAGTCGCTGTACTCGCCGCTGCAAGTCTGTGACCTGCGGTAATGTGCCCAGCGACCGAAGCGACGAAGAGCTACCCGGCCGTGCCCAGGGCGCGTGAGTCGGTGAATCGGGAGGGGTGCACGTGGTGGTGCCTAGTCGCGCCAGCAGCGCCGCCCTCGCCAGCCCGCCCCCGCTGGAGATCGCCCGATGGTGTGCCCGCCTCGGCTGGCCGGTCCATCCGCTGGCGGCCGGTCGCAAGACCCCCGCCGGGAACTGTCCAGCATGTAAGGACGAAGCACACACGTCTGCGGACTGCCAGTGCCCGGCCCGGGGCCGCTGGTGCCACGGGTTCCACGCCGCCACGCTGGACCCGGCGCTCATCGATGCCTGGTGGGGCTCCCGGCCGGACTTCGGCGTCGGAGTCTCTTGTGGCCCCGCAGGCCTGGTCGTCATCGACGTTGACGCGCACCCCAAGCCGGTGCCCGTCCGAGCTCGTCTTCTGCCCGGCATCACGATCGCCGACACCGTGAACCTTGAGGGCTTGGCGAACGGCTTCCACACCTTGGCGCTGCTGGCAGCCCTGCGCGGAGCACCCGATCCCGCCCTCGACGAGCAGACCCTGCGCGTGCGCACCCCCTCCGGAGGCCTACACATCTGGTACCGCTCCCCAGGTACAGGCTGGCTGTCCTCCGCCGGATCCAGCACCGGTCGGGCCCTGGCCTGGCAGGTCGACATCCGGGCCCACGGCGGCTACATCGTCGCCCCTGGAACCATCACCGACACAGGCATCTACCAGCCGGTCGGCGCCTGCCGTACCCCCGCGCCCCTCCCGCAGTGGCTGGCCGCAGAGCTGGCCCGCACCGGCCACCTCCCCTCCTCCCAGCCGCCCGCCCCGACACCTGCCGTCCCGTCCCGGGCCCGCCAGGCCGTCCTCGCCGCCGGTGGCACTGACCGCCCTGCCGAGCGTGCGCTGGCCACAGTTCTGGCCGCCGTGGCCGACTGCGGCCGCGTCCCGCAAGGCGCAGCCTTCACAGACACTCTCAACCGCGCCGCCTTCACCGTCGGCGGTCTGGTCGCCGGCGGCTACCTGGACGCCGACCAGGCCCGGCAGCGGCTCTTGGAGACGGCGGTGCATGCCCGCCCCGGCCAGGTCCGGCGCTGCGAACAGATCATCCGGGCAGGCATGAGCGCCGGCTTGGCCCGCCCCCTCCACCCGGGAGGCCGGCGATGACCCTGCCCATGCCCGAATTCGACCCGGTCGCCGCCGCTCGCCAGATCCTCGAGCAGCCCCCCGTGCCGGTCCCCGCCCAGGCCCAACCCCACCCTGAGGCGACCAGGCAAGGCCTGCTGCCCGACACCCTCAGCGACCGCGGCAACGCCAAGCTCTTCGTCGCCCTCTACGGGCGCGACTATCGCTTCGTCCCCGGCATCGGCTGGTACCGATGGGCGGGCTACCGCTGGCAGATCGACGAGGACGACACCGTGGTGTGGGCCGCCGGCGAGATGGCAGAAGCCATCGCCTGGACCGACCCGCGCGGCGTCCACAGCGCCGCCGACCTGCGCCGCCACCGCCGACGCGCCCTCTCCACCGCCGGCGTGAACGCGCTACTCCTCCAAGCGAAGTCGGCACCCGGCATGGCGCTCAACGCGGCCCTGCTCGACGCCGACCCCTACGCCCTGTGCACCCCCGGCGGCGTGGTCGACCTCCGCACCGGCCTGCTGTCCGCGCCGGACCCGACCAAGCACCACCACTCCCGCTCCGCACTGCTCGCCCCGCAGGCCATCGCGACGCCGCGCTGGCACCGGTTCCTGGACGACACATTCGGCGCCGATGCCGACGGCCGCGCAATGATCGACTTCCTGCACCTCCTGCTCGGCTACTCCATCACCGGTGACGTCGGAGCCCAGGTGATGCCGTTCCTGTACGGGCAAGGCAAGAACGGAAAGTCGGTACTCCTCGACGTCATGATCAAACTGCTGGGGGACTACGCCGACGCCGCCCCGCCCGGTTTCCTCATGGCCAAGGCCTTCGACACCCACCCCACCGACCTGGCCGAACTCCACGGCCGCCGTGTCATCGTCTGCTCGGAACTGAAGGCGGGAGACCGCTTCGACGAGGCCCGCGTCAAACTCCTCACCGGTGGCGACCGCATCAAGGCCCGGCGCATGCGGCAGGACTTCTTCAGCTTCGACCCCACCCACAAGCTCTGGTTGCTCGGCAACCACCGACCCGAGGTCGGTACCGGCGGCTACGCGTTCTGGCGCCGCATGCGCCTGATCCCTTTCGAACGCACCGTGCCCGACGACCGCAAGGTCGACAACCTCGCCGACGTCCTGGTCACCGAAGAAGGACCGGGCATCCTGGCTTGGCTCATCGAAGGCGCCCGCCGCTACCTGGCCGGCGACAAGAACCTCGATGGCCCCGAACGCGTCCAACTGGCCACCACGGCCTACGCCGAGACCGAGGACCACATGTCCCGCTTCATCGCCGAGGCCTGCAAGTTGGACGCCACCATGCGCGCCGAGCAAGCCGGTCTCTACGCCGCCTACAAGCAGTGGTGCCAGTTCGAGGGCACCGGGCCGGTGTCGGCCCGCGCCTTCGCGTCCCGAATCCGCGACGTACTCGGCCTGGCCTCGCCCAAGCAGATGGTCACCTCCAACCAGCGCAAGTACTACCCGGGCATCGGGCTGATCGTCGACTTCACCACCGGAGAGTCCCTGTGAGCGCCCTCATCGAACCCCACCAGATCGCTCACGAAGCCGATCTCGTGTGGCTGGAGTCCACCGACGCCCTCGAATACGTCCGCCAGACCCTGGACCGGCTGCCCACCCGCGCCGGCCGCCCTGCCTACCACCGCGACGGCCGCATGGTCGGTTACGCCGTCCTCGGAACGGCCGCAAAGGCATCCCGGGCGTCAGGGACCTTTCTGCGCCGGGTGTTTTTCCTCCTCCCTCATGACCGCGACCTGGAGCCCGACGGCCTCTACGCCTCGGCTGCCCCGTCGGAAGCGGTCGATCCCCGGACTCTGGCCCCGCGGGTCAAGGGCTACAAGACGGAACGGTCCGAAGGTGGACCGGCATCGGATGCGATGCGCGAGATGGGGATAACGCTTCCCAAGAGCTGACCCCGGGCCGCCTACTTCACCCCGTTCCACGCCGGGCTGGCAGCCCACCGCTGCGACGGCTACGCCGGCCGCGTGCCCGGGCGCCGACGCCTCCCTGACGGGCAGCTGTTGATGATCCAGGACAGGCCGCCCATTCCTAGCCTGCGGCGGGGCCGAGCAGCAGCCCGAGGCCTACGGCACGGTCCGGTTCTTGCCCGGGTTCGACGTAATTCGAAGCCTCTGGAGCAACGGCATGCCCGCTGGCCTGCGGCTTCACCTTCTCGGCTGCCGCAGGTCGTTTCTCTAGGCGCTCGCGTTTCCGCAGGTGGCGAGGCTCTCCGGTGCGGTCTTCGAGGACCCGGCCGAAGGCCGTCTCGCAGCCGCCGCATGATCGACGATAGAGCGTCGATCACGGACCTCGCCCCGCGATCGCCAACTTGCCCCGGTTCAGAGGGGTTTGTCTCTACCGTTCTTCGGCCCATTGTTGGCCCATTGGCTCGATCGGCCAGGCCGCTGACCTGCCCGTTTCTCTATGCCTAGAGAAACGGGCGATTCGGGCCGCAAGCGGAGAGTCTGCAGGTCAGCGGGCACTTCACGCCTCCAGGAGAGGCGAATTATGTCGAACGCGGGTCTTGGCCCGGCATCTCAGCAGCGTGGTCGCGATGTCGGCCAGGCCTTGCGGGTGGTCGCGTATTCGGCGGCGATCGTGGTCGGCAACTGCCGGCCGGTGGTGCACTCCTCGGTGCTCGCGGCGGTGACCAGCATGGCCGTGAGGGAACCCGGGCCTGTGTAGGTGAAAGTGCCTTCCTACCGGACTGACACAAATCCAGACAGCCTTATCATCCCAGTTCAGAAGGCACTTCCATCCTGCCGGTCAGGCTTCGACGACCAGCGCAGGAGAATGGACCTGGCTAGAGCAGCCAGCCGAGAACGGCGACGATGCCGGCGAGTAGATTGAGGATCATCTGATTCTCCTTTCAGTCGTACGAGGGTGGTCCACGGTCTGGTCGGGGTACGCCCGGCCAGTGAGGGAAGTCGCGGTCTGCAGCCCACGTAAGCCCCGCCCAGTTAACTGCCCCGACTAAACCTCATATCACTCGATCGTGTGCAATTCCACTCGAATGAGTTAGTCGTCGAACTTTCATCCGAATTGGTGCCGACTTTACGCGGTAGTCCGCGGACCAGGATCTCGGCCGCACCAGTGAGAGCCCTTCGCCGGGCCGCCGTCCACCTTCGGGTCCAGCCGCACGGTCGCCCGCTCGCGGTGGGGCCAGCTCCGAGTGCGGCACCTCCGATATGCGGGACGTCAGGAGGAGGCAGCCTGCCTTCGGAGTCCTCTCCGAAGGCAGGCTGGTGGATCAGGCGGTGTAGGTCTCGGTTCCGGCGGAGACCGTGCCGCCCGGGGTGGTGACGGTGACGTTGACGGTGGTGCCCGCGATGCCGGCCGGGATGATGCCGGTGATGACGGTGCCGGTGTTGGTGGTGATCGTCGCCGGGGTGGCCCCGAAGGTCACGGTCGCGCCGGTCAGGTTGGTGCCCGCGATGGTGAACACGCCGCCACCCGCCGCAGCGCTGATAGACGGGGTGACGGTGGCGGTCACGACCGGCACGGCTGCGAGGTAGGTGAAGCCGCCCGGAACGCTCGCCGATCCACCGACGGTGGTCACCACGACGGGGACGTTGCCTGCGGCGTGCGCCGGGGTCAGGCCGAAGATCAGGTTCGCGGTGCTGGCCAGTACGGCGGCAGGTGTACCTCCGAAGGTCACGGATCCCCCGGAGAGGCCGGTGCCGGTGATGAGGAACACGGTGTTTCCGGAGGTCGGGCCCTCGGCGGGGATCACGGCCGTGGGGTTGGGCGCCGGCGAGGGAGAGGTCACCAGGTAGGTGTAGGCCACCGGGTTGCTGGTGCCGTTCGGAGTGGTGACGGTCACCGCCACGGTGCCGGTTCCGGGCGGGGCCACCACGACAAGGCTGACGCCGAGGAAGTCACCGGACACGATGGTGGCCGGGGTGGTCCCGAAGAGGACCTGGGTGGCGCCGTTCAGTCCCAGTCCGCTGAGGGTGACGGTGTTGCCGCCGGCCGCCGGCCCCGCGTTGGGGATGGCCGCCAGCAGCACGGGCGGCAGAGGCCAGGGCAGGGTGAAGTTCGCCGAGGACGGCGCGTGCACGGTTGCGTTCATGGTCTGTCTCCTGTGTGGGGGAACAGTGAGGGGAAGCCGGACGGCCCTTCGGCCGCGCCGCCCGGAGCCGGTCCTAGAACCTCTGCGGCCGTCTCCCGGCCAGCCGTGCGCAGGGCCGGTCAACGGCCGCAGGGCGGGGCGAGAGGAGCCGGGCTGTAGATGCCGACATGTCTGCGCCAGGAGCAGCGGCGAGTACCGGTGAGCCGGCGCCAGGACGACTGGAGCGAAATCAGCCCCGGACGTCCGAGAGGGGGCTGGAGCAACGGACCGGCCGCCAGCTGAGCTCACCGACACGGGGATGGGCGGCCCGCCGGTTCAGACATGACCATTAACCCGACAGGATGGATATGAGGCAATTTGATTGACAGCCGATCACCCGAACGGCTCAGCGCTCATGAACCGTCTGCGCCTACCGCGAGCGCTGCCAGCCCTCGAACAACGCCCTGAGACGAAGCGTCCGGCACCGGGCATGCGAGGCGGACTCAGGAAAGGTTGACGCCCGCTAGGTGGGTGGCAGATCGAGCCGGTGGGCGGCGGGCTTGGCACGGGAGCGCACGTCCGTGATGGCTTCTGTTCCCTGCGCATGCCGAAGCCACCGTGCAACTCCACTATTGAACGACGGTTCAATGAAGAGAGAGCACGATGGCCCGTACGGGAAGCCCCGGCTCCGGCCCGTTGTCCCTGGCCGCGCAGCTCCGGAGGGTTGAACACATAAAAGCACTTGGGATGCTTGAGCACGCGCGGCAGGTCTCAAGCCGGCCTCGGCGAGCCAGTGACCGGCTCGCCGAGGCCGTGTAGGCCGGAAGGGGAGTCAGTTCACGCAGTGGAGGACAGGGGTGGGGCTGCCCGCGCAGTTGGTCGGCTGGTTGGCGACGACGGTGGTGCGGTGGAGCAGGATGGTGGCGGTGTCGTCGTAGATGCCCCCGGGCGCATCGGTTGCCGTGTTGTTGATGACGATGCTCTCGCTGAGCTTCGCCAGCCCCCCGGCCACGGAGTTCACGATCCCGCCGCCGACGCCGGACGGTCCGGAGGCGGTATTTGATTCGATGGCGGTGCGACTCACCTTCAGCGTCCCGTCGTTGGTCACCCCGCCGCCCTTCTCCACCGCGTCGTTGCCGGTGATGAAGCTCTCGTTGACGGTCATGGTGCCCTCGTTGGCCAGACCGCCGCCCTCCTGGAGCGCCGTGTTGCCGCTGATGTAGCTACGGCTGATCCGGGCGGTGGAGCCGGTGTTGCCCCCGATGCCGCCGCCGTAGTCGGCCTGGTTGTCCCGGATGACGGAGCGTGTGACGGTGAGCATGCCGTCATTGCGGATCGCGCCGCCGAAGTCCCCGCTCACTTGGCCGTTGCTGATGATCGCTCGGTGCAGCGACAGGTCTCCGGTGTTGTCGACGGTGAAGATTCGGAAGGAGGGCGCCGCGAGCGCTCGGGTGATGGTGGCACCGCCGCCCTCGATGGTGATCCTGTTCTCGATGTGCGGCAGCGCGGTCGGCAGCGAGTAGACACAGCCGGGCGCCAGGACCAGCATGCCGCCCGCGACGTTCGCGGTCGTGATGGCGTTTGCGAGCGCGGTCGGAGCACAAGGGACGAAGCTCTGGGCGGCCGCGGGCTTGGCGGCCAGACCGACGACCAGGAGGGCGGATCCGGCAGCGGTTCCCACGGCGCGGACGGCCAGGCGGTTGAGTCGCATGATTGCTCCTTCGAGACAGGTGAGGCGGTGTCACCGCCTAAGGACTGGGCGTGGGCAGGCACGTGGAGGTGGCCGTGGTGGCGCCGACGGAGGTGAGGTGACGGCAGTTCGCGGCACCTGCGGTCCCCGGACGGGGCCTGGAACGTGAGGGTGGTGGTGTCCGAGATGACGTCGAACGCCACGGGCCAGAGTCCAGGTCGCCCGGTCGGTGGTGGTGAGGCCGGTGCCGATGAGGGTGATCAGTACGCCGTCGGCGACCGGTCCTGAGCCGGGCTGACGGCTGTCACGATGGGGCGCCCAGATGGGCGGTAGGTGAGGTGCGCCCGCCCGTCGGCAGTGGCGCCGCTGACCGGACCGGCCCCTGTGGTAGTGCCGACTAGGGCCGGCGACGGTCAGCTGGTGTCGGAGAACAAGGGCCGCCCGCCGGGCCTCCCCGAAGATGACCGAACGGGCGGTCAGCAGGACGACGCCGGAGGTGGTCACGCTGGTGCCACCGGCGCTGGGCCCGGAGACCCGGCTGACGGCCGATATCGTCTCAGGGCAACGCAGTGGCGCTGCGCTCGCTTGCTGGTACCGCCGGGGCAATGGCCGGAAGCATGATCGTCATGACGTTCCCCTTCGTTCATGGGGCCGCCGACCGTCGACGGCCGCCGCGGACGCGGCAGCCGACAACAGACCGGAAACCTCACCGGGGGCGCCCACAGCCACCGAACCGGGAACACCGATGTCTTCGGACGGTTCGGCCGAGTCCCCCGGCAAGGGATGGGCGGCCCACCGGGATGTTCTTGCTCCAAGTAGCGCACCGGTGGCGACGGGTGGCCAGTAGAACGGTCGCATCTCATCCGTTTGGCCGGGGCGTGCGTCCATCGCACGCTGTCCGTGCGCAACGGTGACGTCCCGTCGGCTCCATCGGCCGCCTGCCTACTGTGCCGGTGCCGATTCACCAGCACCGCGCCCGCCGCCGGGCCGGTTCTGCACGGTGTCCGGGTGCGGGCAGGCAAGCCATGCCCGACCTGTTAGTCGGACCTCGCCGGCGAGCCGTCGTGTCGGTGTGCCGGCGCCATCCCGCGTTGGCCCACCGGTGCTGCCGTCACTGGGGAACGCTGGTGCGAGCCGACCCCGTGCACGGCACCTCCAAGCTCCGGCACCGGCCGAGTGAGGTTCCCGTTCGAGAACCCGGCATCACCTCCCGACCGCCTCCAGGGTGAGCACCCCGCGCTGTGCAAGGAGGACGCAGAGCGCCAGGCACTCTTCATGGAGCGTCTTCGGGGGCGAGCCCGGCTCGAGCTCCCGAGCCACCTGCCCGATCACCTCGGCCAGTGTGCGCTCCGGAGAGCAGGCACCCAGGAAGACGGCGACCGCCGGGTTCACCTCGTCCTGCCGGATGTTGCCCTCGAGTGTGGCCTGCAGCAGAAGGAACATCTGGCGCTGCTGCACTCGGGATGGTGGCTCGCCGCGCTCGAAGCAGGCGCCGATCTCCTCCAGGTCGTGATCGAGCGCCAGCAGACAGTTGGCGGGGCTGAGTCGGGGCCGTACCCGATGGAGGTCCTCCCGCGAGAGCGTCGGTGCCGCCGGTAGAGCGGGGAGGGGCGGACCGTCGGGGAAGAAGCGGATCCGAAGGACCGCCACCTCATAGTGCAGCACGTCGGCGAGCCATGCCGGTTCGTCGAGCTCGGGGCCCAGCTTCGTGCGGAGGAAGCCGGCGAAGGCCAGGGCCTCGTGCTGCTTCTTCGGCCGGCGTGGCGGGCAGCACCGGTTGTACTCCGGCGCCAGTTCCCACAGGCGCTGTCCGAGTGCCCAACTCACCAGCGGCAGTGCATCGGTGACCTTCGTCATGCGGTTGAGCAGGAGCAGACGGGAGTACATCGAGGTGCGCTTCCGGTCGAGTTCGCGCAGCTGGTCCCTCAGCTCACGGCCGGCCCAAGGGAGCGGATCCGGTTGCTCGGCCAGTACGGCCTGTCGGGCCAGGGGGTCGGTCAGGAAGCGCGCCAGCGCCTGTTGACGCCGAAGTTCGCTCACGCGCTCGCTCATCGATCGTCTCCGCACGGCAATGCCGGCGGCCAGGCGGGCGCCAGAGCCTGGCGTATGCCGTCGAGCTCGGCGAGCAGTTCCGCGGGCGGCGGGAAGTTCTGGTCGCGTTCGACCATCACGGCCTTGAGGGCGGGCATGCGCGGGACGAAGTCGAGGAGCAGCTTGAGGACCTGCGCCGGGACGGGGTGGCTGTGAGTGTCAAGGAGCACGCCGTCCTGCCAGTACCCGCCGGCGAGGTGGACCTGCAGGACGCGCTCCAGCGGGATGCGGTCGAGGAAGTCGGCGGCGTCGAATCCCAGATTGGTCGCGTTGTTGAGCACGTTGGTCAGGTCGAGCAGCAGGTGGCAGTCGGCTCGGGTGACCACCTCGGTGATGAACTCCGCCTCGCTCATGGTGGACCACGGCACACGGAAGTAGTACGAGATGTTCTCCACTGCGAAGGGCTGCTCGAGTTCCTGGGCTACGAGGCGTATGTTACGGGCGGCGATCTCGGCGGTCTCCGGGGTGAAGGCCAGCGGGGTCAGCTGCCCGAGGTTGAGGCCGGGGACCTGGGTGAAGCACAGGTGGTCGCTGACCCACTCGGGCTCGATCCGCTCGGCCAGCCGTTGGATCTTCTTGACGTACTCCGTATCGGGAGGCTGATCCGTCCCCAGCGACAGGTCCACGCCGTGCAGCAGGATCGGGAACCGGTCGGCCAGTTCACGGGCCTCCACCGCCTTGTGCGGTGGCATGTCGATGTACTGGTCGGTGATCAGCTCAAGGAAGTCGATCGAGTCGGCCGCATCGAGGATGGCCTCACGCAGCTCCTGTCGGTAGCCGAGCCCGACTCCGAGAACGGACGGTTCGCGCATGGGCGCATCACTCCTGCCGGTTGGTGGTCGTCAAGTGACGTAGTAGTGGCCGCCGGGCCGCCCTGTCGAGCCGGCGAAGGCGCCCGCGCGTTCCTCGAGGCGCCCGGTCGGGCGCGCTCTCGGTCCGGGAGGCGCTCCCGGACACGCCGTGGAACAGCGGACCGCCTTCGCCCGCCTTTTTGTCGCCGGTGTTCCCTCACACGACGACCAGGTCGTCGTGTGAGGGGCGACTCATGCCGCGGTGGACGCAGC
This sequence comes from Kitasatospora humi, assembly GCF_020907985.1. Lineage (GTDB taxonomy): Bacteria > Actinomycetota > Actinomycetes > Streptomycetales > Streptomycetaceae > Kitasatospora > Kitasatospora humi. Next base: position 21,644 of record NZ_JAJJPA010000068.1, read on the forward strand.
CGAGCAGACGATGCAGATCAGGCACACGACGCAGGTGATCGCCGCCGCGTTGGATCCGCGGTTCGGCTTCATCGCGCGCAGCTCGAACATCGTGTTCTCGCCGCCGAGCGCCTTGGCCGCGTGGTACTTCGCGGCGTCGACGCTCCCTCGCACCTCGATCTTCTGACCTTTGCTCTGGTCGCTCATGAACATTCCCCTTTCGTGGTTTGCGATCGTCCGGTGCACGGACGGGTTCTGCCGCTCCCTCCGGCGCACGCCGGGCATGGCCGGAGTGCGGCACGGTGTCAGTTGAAGGTGACCACCCCCTCCCAGCAGAGTCCTTCGAGGACGTCGAAGCACTGTGCCGCCGACGTCCGGCTGGAGTGCGGGCCGGTCGTGTCGTACCGCTCGCGCGCCAGGTCCGCCAGCTGAGCAGCCGTCAGTTCACCGGTGCGAAGCAACTCGACGAGCCAGGCGGTCGGTTCGCTCAGCCGCAGGGGTGCCGCCGCCTCGTGGAACAGGACCTTGAGCGGTCCCTTGCCGGCCGGCGCCCGGCGTCCTTCGGCCAGCGCTTCGAGGACCGGCTCCACGTCGCAGCTGAACTCGACGATCTCCGCCTGGCCGACGAGCCGCGGCCGAGCCTGGTCGGACCGTGCGCGCCAGCCGAGTTCCGCTCCTGCCGGAGCGGTCGGCTTGGCATCGATCGCGTCGCGCGTGAACTCATGGATCTTGTACTCGTACCAGCACACCTCGCGGGTCACCACGGCGTGCCGCGGCAGAATCCCGAGGAGCAGCTGGCCGAGCCTCAGCGCGAGGGCGCGCCGGTTCGCTAGGTCGCGGTGGCTGGCGTCGGCCTGTGCCACCCAGCGCAAGCGCCGCTGGTCGGCGGCCGTCAACAGGGCATGGGTGCGTGGGTAGAGGCGCGGCACGGCTTGCGTTACCTCGGCCGGTTCCGCATCGGCGGTGCCGCCCCGTCCGTTAGGGGAGGACGAGTCGGTCGGATCCGCGGCGACGCCGGTGAGGAGTTGCTCGAGTTCCCCGACATAAGGACTCGTAGGTCGGCTCGTACCTCAGTTCCAGGTGTCCCCGGTAGCCGATGTCCTGTGCCCGCACGCTGTCCTCAAGCGCGTAGCGAAGGGCTGCCGCGAGGTCGTCGTGGCGGAGCGGATCGGTGGCCACGACATTGCGGCGGTCCCGGATCGCGGCCCGGAAGAGCTGCTTTCGCGCGACCTCGGTGGACAGGACCAGGCAACCGCCGCAGGCGATGATCTCCGAGGGGATGGTCGGGGTGTGCGCTGCGATCGGGAAGTCACGTTCCAGGAAGGCGAGGGCGGTGCAGCTGCGAACGAACTCGGGGATGGACCAGTGCGGCATGAACGGGATGAGGTGGACGTGGTCGGTGAGTCCGAGCCGGTCCGCCAGCCGGGTGAAGGCGTCCTGCTGCCATCCTTGCGCGGCAGCCAGCAGGTTGAATCTGAAGCCGTCCGAGAACAACCGCCGCATGGCGTGCAGCAGGTCGAACGACCCTTTGAACTCGCCGAGTTTGCCGTAGGTCCCGAGGACGGGCAGGTCGCTGTCGACCGGCCGGGTCGACCCCGAACCGGTGGCGAGCCACTGCGACAGCGGACGGGACGGGCCGGCCGGGGTGAACGGGTCAGCGGGCAGCCCGAAGGCCGCACATGGAGTGATCACCCGCTCGTCCACCCCCGCCTCCAGCAGCCGGGCGCGCGAGGGCCCCCGGGAGATCAGACGGTTCGCGCCGCGCAGCACCTCGGTGTAGGTGGTCCGCAAGTCGGGTAGCCGCATGAGCCTGTGAAGGTCGCTGCCCGCGTGCTTGAAGACGTACGGCACCCCGGTGAACCGGCTTGCCAGGTGGGCCGCGACTCCGTACGGCTCCAGGTAGTACGAGAAGATCACTTCACAGTCGTGCGCGCGGATCACATCGGTTGCCAGGCCTGCCAGCCGGCTGACGGTCGGGTTGCCGAGCGGGATGTAGTAGAGCTCACGCCGGTCGGGAGGCTGCGTACTGGTGACGGTCACGCGCCCCCCGCTGTCGGGGAAGGCCGGCGCGTAGGCACCGCCCTCGACCCGGTCGGCCTCGGGTATCCGGATCCGGAAGGTCTCCTCCACCTCGTCGGCGTTGGTGACCACGAAGACGCGGTGCCCCCGCTCGGCCAGGCCGCGGGCGGCCCAGTAGCAGTGCATGCTGACCCCGCCCTGGATCGGTGGGTACTTCGTGAGAAAGCAGATGTTCATGCCACCGCTCCAAGCGATCCGAGGTCGTCGGGTAGGTCGAGGGCGCCTTACCGGTCGCGAGCCTTGGCTGGGCCCCGTCGGGGTAGCGGCAAGCCTTCTCACCCAGTGGACAGAGAATCCGGGTGGACGTAAATGGCGCACAAGAGCCAAAGGCGAATGTCATATTGCATATGACAACTCATCAGATAGTCTGTACGCGCCGGAGCGTATGCATATTCTGCGCCCCCATAATGGCGCGAAGCGCGGAGGAGCGGGTCGAGAAGTGCATCCGTCCTGCCATCAGCTGACAGGCCAGTAACTCCAGTACGCCGACGCCCCAAACCTGCTGAATCCTGCTTCAGATTTGCGCGCCCGTCCTGCCGTCTCGGCGGCCGAAGGAAATCGAGGGCGACGCCTTGAACGTATGTCACGCCTCGCGAATCTTGCTCACCGAGTTTCCTCATTTACTCAAATATCAAACTATCTGAGGAGGAAGAGCAGCATGCTATTGCGAATCGGACGGATTGGAGAGACGTTGAAAGGGGAGGTCGAGTCCGGTACAGGACCACGCGGAAAGGTGTCTGACCGTGGTCGGGCACCCACCGCGTGGCCCGTCTCGCATGCGATTCCGCCGGACCGGGCTGGGGCGTAGGAGCAGTGCTGTGCCCAGTGGCTGCTGGAGTGGCAGCTGTAGCAAACCGTGTTCCACTCCGGCGTCAGCAAGGGCACCTGGGTTTTGCTTACCATCAGCTCGACCGGATGCGGAGGGCAGCTGACGCCGTGTGCGACGGGCTTACCGAACAACTGGGCTCATGGCTCCGGAGGGCAAACCTGCACGGTGCGCCTGAAAGGTCCTCAACGGCCCGACGAAGCCCAGGCGCGCCTATCAGGTCATCGACCGATTACAAGCGCCCGCTGAAACGTCCAGCCGACACGCTGGAACCGAATGAAGCGAGAACTCGGGGAGGCCAATAAGCTGAGCCGGTCGCCCGTATGGGCTGCAGAGAAACCCAGAAAACAGCGAAGCGGCCCCCAGTCGCCAAACTTGGGCCGCTCGCTACGCACACTGCTTCCCTGAAGGTACCAGGCGTACCCGGTGCGGGCGAAGGACACACGCCCGTCGCTCTACCTGAGTGATCACCCTGACGCGGCTGGGACCGAGAAAGGCACCTTCGCGTTGCGCGCCATCAGCATCCTGCCCGGTCAACCCGCTGCGGACGCCGCAGGTCCGATCAGTTCTCTTCCCCGATGCCGTTGCCGGCAGCCTCGGTCCCCGGACCGACCGTCCTCATGGGGCACTGCCCCGCGTCCAGGCCCGGAGGGTGGTCTGCACCACCGTGGTCGCCACTGTTATCGGCGACGCTGCCCGGCGCCGGGTCGGAGGTGAACTCGTGAAGCACCTGACCGACGCCGAGTTCGAAAGCTCCTCGATCGAGCGGGCCTGGGAGCGCCCGGAGGAAGTGGTGGTTCCCTACGCCTTGGCGTACTCCCCTCACCTTCAGCCCGAGGACTACGGAGTGCTGATCCGGCTGCTGCTGCGAGATCCGGAGCAGCCGTCCGGCGTCCTCGCCCTGGCACGGGAGTTCCAGGCGTCCGGTTGGAGGATGGGCGCCAGCCGCCTCCGGGGAGTCCTGGGGCGATTGCAGAAGGCCGGCCACGTCAGCCATGAACGGGACGGCTACGACCAGGAGACCAGCCGCCCGAAGTGGCGGTTCCGGGTCTACCGGAACCCCGCCAACAACAGCGCCTATGTCAGCCGGGGCACCGTAGCTGCGTCGCAGGTCAGCCCGACGGTGCGAAATCCAACACGTCGGGGTGCGCAGGTCGGTTCCGAGGGTGCGATTTCCAACATCTGTGCAAGTCAGGCCGATGGTGCGGTTTTCAACACGTCGGGTTTCGATGGTGCGGTTTCCGACACGTCGGAAACCAACATGTGTTCAGGTCAGGCCGATGGAGCGGTTTCCAACACGTCGGCCCCGTCCCCCCCACACCCCCCGGTGGTAGGAACCCCCCCTACCCCCCCACTTCCGGCGGCCACGGCCGATGTCGGGATGGAAGGCAGGGGGACCGGCTTCGCCGGGAAGACCAACCCCTCGGAGTTGCCGCAGGACCTTCGGGCGGTGCTGCAGTTCCTGATGGAGCTGCCGGCGCCTTATGCGTGCGGGCTGCGGGACGCACGCAGGTTCGCGCCGAAGCTGCTGGAGGCGTTGCCGCTACTGGGCTACGCGACGCCGGACGAGGTGCTGGTGTACGACCTGACGCACCGTCCGGCCAGCGGCCTCAACGATCCGGCAGCCGCGATCGGCGCCCGGATCGACAGGTTGCGGCCGAGGCACATCGTGCTGCGCGATCGTGACATGCCGCGCGTGGCCGACCCGCGCACCGCACCGGACGTGCTCGCCCAGGTTCCGCACTGCGGCGACGCGGACTGCGACCCGATCTCGCGGATGCGCGAGGGACGGGACGCTGCGGGCTTTCTGCGGCTTCAGCCGTGCTCGCAATGCAGCCCCTTGGCGGCGCGCATCAAGAACGGTTGCCGGCTGTCTCGACAGCGAAGCGGACCACCGGACCTTGCCGGGGCCAACCTTGCGGAACCGCCTCATCCAGTGAGCGACCCGGAGTTCCGTCCTTGAACACCGCAGACACCGGCGTTGCCGCCGAGTACAGCCCACCGACCGATGATGCCCGCCCGCCCGTGCACGCCGCCCGCCACGCCCTGGAGCGGGAACAGCCCAACGACCTGGAAGCCGAGCAGGCCGTTCTGGGCGCGATGATGCTGTCGGCCTCGGCTATCAGCGACGTGGTCACCGCGCTGAACGGACCCGGTGACTTCTACCGCCCGGCACACCAGACGATCTACCGGGCGATCCTCGAGCTGCACGACCGCTCCGGCGGCGAGAGCACCCCCGACCCGATTCTGGTGGCCGGCGAGCTGACCGCCCGCGGCGAGCTCCGGCGGGTCGGCGGGCCCAGCTACCTGCACACCTGCCTCAACACGGTGCCCACGGCCGCCAACGCCGAGTACTACGCCGAGAAGGTCCGCAACCTCGCGGCGTTCCGCAAGGTGATCGAGACCGGTATCAGGCTCACCACCGGGGGCTACGCCGCGATGGGTGAGGCCCGCGAGGTCGTCCAAGCCGCCATGGCGCAGTTGCAGGCGCTGGTGGCCGGCACCGCGGAGGTCGCGCCGAAGCTGTCCGTCGCCGACCGGTGGCAGGAGTTCATCGACGACCAGGAGCACGGCATCGACCCACGCGCCCTGGACACCCCGTGGCCGGACATCAACGAGGTGGTCCAGCTGCTGCCCGGCCACTTGGTGACCGTCGGCGCGGCGACCGCCGGCGGCAAGTCGCTGTTCGGCATGAACCTGGCCGCCCACGTCGCCCTGCACCGCAACCGGCCGGTTCTCGTGGCCAGCATGGAGATGGGCGGAAAGGAGCTGATGGCCCGTCTGACCGCTGCCGAATCCGGGGTGCACCTGGAACGCCTGGTCAAGCACAAGCTCGACGACAACGACTGGCAGAAGATCGCCCGCGTCTCCGACGTGATGCGCAACGCCCACAACTTCTACCTGGACGACTCCGCCACCCAGACGCTGTCCAGGCTGCGGGCCCGGTTGCGCTACATGGCGTCGCGCGGTCACCCTCCCGCGATGCTCCTGTGTGACTACCTGCAGCTGGTGACCCCGGAGAACACCAAGGCCAACGCCAACCGCGCCCAGGAGGTCGGCGAGATCAGCCGCGGGTTGAAGAGGCTCGCGGGAGAGTTCGGGATCCCGGTGGTAGCACTGGCGCAGTTCAACCGCGGCGCGGTGGGCAGGCGTCCGGTCGTCAGCGATTTCAAGGAGTCCTCCGCGATCGAGCAGGACAGCAATTTGATCATCCTGCTTCACCGCGAGCTCGCCGAGGACGGTTCCGACACGGGGCCCAACGCCGGTACGGTCGAGGCGATCATCAGCAAGAACCGGTCCGGCCCCAGCGGCCGGGTCGTGCCGCTGGCGTTCCAGGGGCACATGGCCCGCCTGTCGTCCATGGCCCGGTTCTAGAGCGCTCCTGACGGCCCCTCTGGCGGCTCGCACTGCCTCTGGGCCGGGTCCCCTGCCGCTGGTCCGTCCCTCGATGTCAGGTCGCACGATGCACCGACTCGAGCGACATGAACGCGAGCGGTGGCCGGGATGATCGGATCGGGGTGCGCAGAGTGGTCGACTCTTGTCCGTGACCGTATGGAATCCATGGCGGACCATGTGCGCTCCGCTCGGTTCCCCAGGGTGGTCAGGAATTCGCGGGGAGATCTTCATGGGGAAATGAGGTGAGCGCAGAAAGTAATATTGCAGTGAGTGGGTGGGGAATCTCGCAGAGCGCTCCCAGGGGCGGGACTTCGAGAGAAGCACCCGAGCAGCTGTATTCGAGACTCCTGGCGTTAGGCCATGCGGGTGGTGCCCCGTGTCTTTGAACGGCTCCGGTGGATTATTGGTTCGGGGTTGCCGGCACAGCATCGCACTGGGTGCGGCAGCCCACGAGGGAGGCCTCCTCCTCACGCCGAGTCCCGGTGCCATCGCGGTTCCGGCGGGCACGAGGCGCGCGAGGAGGAGCGCCCCGTCCGCAGCGTGGGGGGGAGTGGCAGGACCGCTGCGGAGCGCCTCCTGAGCAGGTCGGCAGGCCGCGTGGCACGGCACCGCCCCTCCTTACAACGGCCGGCCAGGCAGGGCAGGCTGGGGTGGGGAATTCTGTATCCCGATGATGGGGAAATTTGCGAGCAAATTCCTCACAGGCGGATGGGTGTCCGCAGGCTGGTGCCGGTCTGCTTTCGCCGTGCTGGCCGTTTTGAGCGATTTCGGAGCCCGGCACGGCATTCCGCCAAGCGGGTGAAAGCCTGCTGAGGACCTTGTCATCGATTTCGACCGTCTGGGTTACTTCTATGTATCCAACCGGTGGGCCGCCCATCCCTCCCGGGGGAATGCGCAGGCCGTGTCCGCCGGTCCCAGGTGGCGGTCGGGCACGGACTTGCGATGGGCGCCCCCGCGGAGGAGTTGGATTCACTGGGTGGTGCCGCTTTGGCTGCGCCACCCAGTGCGGCGGCTCACATACGCCAGGAGGCGTCATGCGAGCAATCCAGAAGGTACGCCACGCGTTGAGCCGTGCGATGACCGCCTGGTCCACCTGGCACACTCCACCACGCTCCCAGATAAGCAGCGCGGTGTTGCTCTGGGCGTTCCCCCTGACGTGGTACGTGCCGCGGTTGCGAGCGAACGGGCAGCACCCGAGTGGACCTTCGACGCAACCCCTGGCTACTGCGGCACCTGTTGAGCCTTCCGTTCCGCCGCCGCAGCGTGCGCGCTGTGTGCTGGGCTCCTCAGAGACCGTGCGGGGCCGGCACAGGAGGCGCCGCAAGCGGATCGGCCGGGGGTGGCGCTGCAATTCGGCAGGCGGCTGAGTCACACGGAAAACCGTGGCCGACGGGCCCGGGAGCAGCCGGCTTCGCCTCGAAGGAAGCCGGCTGGGCTTCGCCTCCGCAGTCACGGGATCGGCCGGCCGCGGGCCCGTCGGGCGTCAAGGCGCCGGGCTCTCTTGCATCACAGCCACCCTCCAGTCGAAGGGAAAGCACCATGCCCATCAGCCCGAACCAGGGTTCCACCGCAGGTGGGACGCTGGTGACCATCACCGGTGTCAACCTCGCCGGTGCCACTGCCGTGCGCTTCGGCTCCAGCGCCGCCACGATCACCAGCAACACGCCCACGATGGTCACTGCGATCTCCCCGGCGGGTACCGGCACGGTGGGGGTTACGGTCACCACTGGAGGAGGCACAAGCAACCCGCTGCCGTTCTACTACATCGGTCCTCCGTTCAAGTCCTCGATCAGTGACACGTCCGGCCCCACGGCGGGCGGCAACACCGTGACGATCAACGGGACCGGCCTGTCCACGGCGACCGCCGTGAACTTCGGTGCCAACAGCGTCACGCCGACCGTGCTCAACGACGGCCGGCTGAGCGTCGTCGTGCCGGCCGGTACGGCAGCCGGCGCTGTCAGCGTCAGTGTCACCACTGCGGGCGGTACCAACAACGGTCTGACGTACACCTACGTCGACGCCCCCACCATCACCAGTGTGGTGCCGAATTCGGGCCCGATCTCGGGAGGTACGCCGGTCACGCTGACGGGGACGAACCTGACGTCCACCCAGTCGGTGACGGTCGGCGGCACGCTTGCGCCGTTCGTGGTCGTTTCCGCCACCGAGCTGGCAATCGTCACCCCGCCCGGCACCGCGGGCGCGGCGGACATCGTGGTGACCACCACTGGCGGGAGCAGCACGGCGGTGGGTGCCTTCACCTACATTGGCACGCCCGGTATCTGAGCCACAGCGGCTCGCGCTGGGACACCGGGGTCAGGTGACCGCGAGCCGATACCGATCCGTCCGGGCGGGCTGCGGGTCCCGCACGGACGTGACGAGCCCCGGTCGGCGCCCCAGCTTCCGCCGACCGGGGCTCACCTCGCGCTCGACATGGGCGGCCCGTCTTCCTACCCCGCCCATGCCGAGCGCCCCCGCACCGGTAGTGGGTCATCCCGCCACTGCGCAGCCGCATCCCATCAGTCGCAGCTCTCCGGGGCTGCTCCAACGCACGGGATTGGTCCATGGACGAGCTCAACACTTCCCTGATCTTCTCGGTCAGTCCGGCGTCGGGCCCGGCCGGGTCAACGGTGACGTTGACAGGGACTGGCTTCTTTGGTGTGACGGCGGTGTACTTCGGTACCGTCCGCGCGCCCACCTTTGATGTCGTGTCGCCGTCGGAGATCACGGCCACCGTGCCGCCCGGATCCGGCACGGTGCAGGTGACCGTGAGAGGGCTGCTGGGTCCGTCGCTCAACAGTGTCGCTTTCACCTACGCGGCGGTGGCGCCGGTGCTTGCTGCGGTTTCTCCGCCGTCGGGTCCGGTGGGGAGAACGGTCACCTTGACCGGGACCGGGTTCAGTGG
>NZ_JAJJPA010000069.1 GCF_020907985.1 Kitasatospora humi
GTTGGCGAGCCAGAACTACCAGCTCTTCGTGGAGGTCACCCCGCACCCGGTGCTGCTGGGCGCGATGAACGACACCGTCGAGGAAGTCGCCCAGGCGGCCGGCCCGGGCGTGCTCGCGGCCGCCGTCTGCGGCACGCTACGCCGTGATGAGGGCGGTACGGACCGGCTGGTCACCTCGCTGGCTGAGGCGTTCGTCGCCGGTGCTGCCGTCGACTGGACGGCCGTGCTGCCCGCCGGCGAGCGGGTCGAGTTGCCGACGTATGCGTTCCAGCATGAGCGGTTCTGGCCGCGTGCGGCTGCGCCGGCTCTTGGTGGGGATGCGGTGTCGCTGGGTCTGGGTGCGGTTGGTCATCCGCTGCTGGGGGCGGCGGTTGAACTGGCCGGTGGTACGGGGCTGGTGTGCACGGGTCGGTTGTCGCTGCGGACGCATCCCTGGCTGGCCGATCACGCGGTGGGTGGTGTGGTGCTGCTGCCGGGCACCGGGTTCGTCGAGATGGCGGTGCGCGCGGGTGACCAGGTGGGCTGCGGCCTGCTGGAGGAGCTGACGCTCCAGGCGCCGCTGGTGCTGCCCGCCGACGGCTCCGGGGTTCAGGTGCAGGTGGTGCTGGCCGACGCTGATGCGGACGGGCGCCGGACGGTCGAGGTGTTCTCCCGCCCCGACGCGTCCGACCTGCGGCAGGCATGGGTTCAGCACGCGAGCGGCGTGGTGGCCCCGGCCCAGGGAACTGTGTCGGCGGAGGACGACTTCGCGGCGTGGCCTCCGCAGGGTGCCGTGGCGGTGGACGTCACCGGCATGTACGAGTCCCTGGCCGACACGCCGTACGGGTACGGTCCGGCGTTCCAGGGGTTGCGGGCGGTGTGGCGCCGTGGTGGTGAGGTGTTCGCCGAGGTGGTGCTGCCGGAGTCGGTGGCGCAGGAGGCGGGGGCGTTCGGTCTGCATCCGGCGTTGCTGGACGGGGTGTTGCACGCCAGTGCCCTGGTCGGTGGGGGTGAGGAGGGCGAGCCGGGTCAGGTGCGGTTGCCGTTCGCCTGGACGGGTGTGGAGCTGCATGCGGCGGGGGCTTCTGTTCTGCGGGCGCGGTTGCGCCGTGATGCGCAGGGCGCTCTGGCGTTGACGGCGGCGGATGCGGCGGGTCAGCCGGTGGTGTCGGTGGCCTCGTTGATCACCCGGGCCGTGGCGGCCGACCAGCTCGGGGCGCGGGATGCTGGTTTGGCGGATGCGCTGTTCACCGTGGAGTGGTCTGCGATTGCCGGGGGCGAGGCCCCGGTCGGTGAGTGGGCGTTGGTGGGTGTTGACCGGTTCGGGCTGGTGGATGCGTTGGGCGCGGCTGGTGTGTCGGTGCGTTCCTTCGCCGGTCTGGGTGAGGTTGCGGCCGCGGTCGGGGCGGGGGAGTTGGAGCCCGCTCTGGTGTTGGTCTGTGCCGGCGGCCCGGAGGGTGCTGATCCGGCCGAGGGTGCTCGCCGGGCGACCGGTGAGGCCCTGGTCCTGGTGCAGGACTGGTTGGCCGAAGAGCACCTGGAGGCAGCGCAGCTGGTGGTCGTCACCCGTGGCGGTGTGGCGGCCTCGGCGGGTGAGCGTGTGGCCGATCTGCCGGCTGCCGCGGTGTGGGGGTTGCTGCGATCGGCGCAGTCGGAGAACCCCGGCCGACTGGTCCTCGTCGACCTGCCCGCCGGTGAGCCCGGCAGTCACGCCACTGCACTGCCGTCTGCCGTGGGCAGTGGCGAGTCGGAGTTGGTCGTCCGTAGTGAGACGGTCTATGGGCGGCGATTGACCCGCCCGGCAGGCGAGTTGGTGATGCCGGAGGGCCCGTGGCGGCTGGCGCCGGACGCCGGTGGCTCGCTGGACGGCCTGACGCCGGTACCGGCGCCGCAGGCGGCGGAGCCGCTGGAGGCGGGGCAGGTCCGGCTGGCGGTCCGGACGGCGGGGCTGAACTTCCGGGACGTGCTGATCGCTCTGGGGATGTACCCGGGTGGCGGCGTGATGGGCAGTGAGGTCGCCGGCATGGTGCTGGAACTGGGCCCGGAGGTGACCGGACTGGCGGTCGGCGACCGCGTGATGGGTGTCGCCGCCGGCGGGTTCGGCCCGGTCGCCGTCACCGACGCACGGCAGCTGGTCCGGATCCCGGCCGGCTGGTCCTACGCCGACGCCGCGTCGGTGCCCGTGGCGTTCATGACGGCCTGGTACGCCTTGGTGGACCTGGCCGGGGCGAAGGCCGGACAGCGGGTGCTGGTGCACGCCGGCGCGGGTGGTGTCGGTATGGCGGCGGTGCAGATCGCCCGGCACCTTGGTCTGGAGGTGTTCGCGACGGCGAGTCCGGCGAAGTGGCCGGTGCTGGCCGCAATGGGCCTGGACGAGTCGCACATCTCCTCGTCCCGCAGTGCCGGTTTCGAGGCTGACTTCCTCGCCGCCACCGGCGGGGCGGGTGTCGACATCGTGGTCAACTCGCTGGCGGGTGAGCTGATCGACGCGTCCCTGCGGCTGCTGCCGCGTGGTGGGGCGTTCGTCGAGATGGGCCGCACCGATCTGCGGGACGCCGATGCGCTGGCGGTCGAGCATCCGGGGGTGGTGTACCGGCCGTTCGACTTGGGTGAGGCCGGCCCTGAGCGGCTGGGTGCGATGCTCGGCCGGATCGTGGAGCTGATGGCCGCCGGGGAGTTGGCCAAGCTTCCGGTGCGGGCCTGGGACGTGCGGCGGGCGCGGGAGGCGTTCCGCTTCATGCAGCAGGCCCGCCACACCGGCAAGCTGGTGCTGACGATTCCCGCCGGTCCGCACGCACCGCGCGCGGGCGGTAGCTCGGCGCTGGTGACGGGTGGTACGGGCACGCTGGGTGGTCTGGTAGCCAGGCATCTGGTGGCCACCGGGCGGGCCGAGGGGCTGGTGCTGACCAGCCGTTCGGGCCCGGCCGCCACCGAAGTCGCGGTGCTGGCCGCAGAGTTGGCGCAGTCGGGTGCGTCGGTCGATGTCGTCGCCTGTGACACGGCGGAACGCGAGGCGCTGGCCGCGCTGCTCGCGGGCATCCCGGCCGAGCGTCCGCTGCGGACCGTGGTCCACACCGCCGGCGTCCTGGACGACGGCACGATCGCGTCGTTGGACCCGGAGCGGGTGGCGACCGTGATGCGGCCCAAGGCCGACGGCGCCTGGCACCTGCACGAGCTCACCCAGGACCTCGACCTGGAGCACTTCGTCCTGTTCTCCTCGGCCGCCGCGACGTTCGGCGTCCCCGGGCAGGGCAATTACGTCGCGGCCAACGCGTTCCTGGACGCACTGGCGGCCGACCGCCGGGCGGCGGGGCTCAGCGGAACGTCCCTGGCCTGGGGCCTGTGGGCGGACGCCAGCGGCCTGACCGGGCAGCTGACCGACTCCGACCGGGCCCGCCTGACCCGTGGCGGCGCCGTGGCCCTGAGCGCGGCCGAGGGCCTGGCCCTGCTGGACCACGGCCTCGCCCGGGACGAGGCGATGCTGGTGGCGACCCGGCTGGACCTGGCCGGGCTGCGGTCGCAGGCCGCCCGCGCCGGTGAAGTCCCGCCGCTGTGGCGGACCCTGGTCACCGCCGGGGCCGGTCGGCGGACCGCCGCCTCGGGCGGCGTCGGCGCGGACTCGCTGCACCAGCAGTTGGCCGGACTGTCCGAGCAGGACCGGACCCGGCTGCTCACCGACCTGGTCCGCACCCATGTGGCCGCCGTGCTGGGGCACTCCTCCACCGACGCGGTGGAGCCGGGCCGGGCGTTCACTGACCTGGGCTTCGACTCGCTCACCGCGGTGGAACTGCGCAACCGCCTCGGCACCGCGACCGGGCTGCGACTGCCGGCCACGCTCGTCTTCGACTACCCCAGCCCGGTCGCGCTCGCCGGTCACCTCCGGGGACGGCTCATCGGTGACGACGAGCAGCCGGTGAACCTGCTGCCGGTCCGGCCGGCAGAGGCGGGAACCGACGATCCGATCGCGATCGTCGGCATGGCCTGCCGGTTCCCCGGGAACGTGAACGACCCCGACGGGTTCTGGCAGGTGCTCGCCACCGGGACGGACGCGATCTCCCGCTTCCCGGACGACCGCGGGTGGGCCGTGGACGAGCTCTACGACCCGGACCCCGAGAGCGTCGGAACCTCCTACACCCAGGAGGGCGGATTCGTCGCGGACGCCGGCGGCTTCGACGCCGGGTTCTTCGGGATCAGTCCACGCGAGGCGCTGGCGATGGACCCGCAGCAGCGGCAGCTGCTGGAGACGTCCTGGGAGGCGCTGGAGCGGGCCGGCATCGATCCGGGTGCGCTGCGCGGCAGCCAGACCGGCGTCTTCGTCGGGGGATTCGCGTCGGCCTACGGGCTCGGCCTGGCGACCGGCAGCGAGGGGGCCGAAGGCCACCTGACGACCGGCTTCGCCACGAGTGTGATGTCCGGCCGAGTGTCGTACACGCTGGGGCTCGAAGGGCCCGCGGTGACGGTGGACACGGCCTGCTCCTCGTCGTTGGTGGCACTGCACCTGGCTGCCCAGGCCCTGCGCTCCGGCGAGTGCTCGATGGCGCTCGCGGGCGGGGCCACCGTCATGGCCACCCCGGACGGGATCGTCGGGTTCAGCCAGCAGCGAGGCCTCGCGGTGGACGGGCGCTGCAAGGCGTTCTCCGCGCAGGCGGACGGGATGGGCTTCGCCGAGGGCGCCGGCATGGTGGTCCTGGAGCGCCTGTCGGACGCCCGGCGCAACGGGCACAAGGTGCTTGCGGTGGTGCGCGGCTCGGCGGTGAACCAGGACGGCGCGTCCAACGGGCTGACGGCGCCGAACGGTCCCTCGCAGCAGCGGGTGATCCGGGCGGCGCTGGCGAACGCGCGGCTGTCAGCAGCCGATGTGGACGTGGTGGAGGCGCACGGGACGGGCACCAAGCTGGGTGACCCGATCGAGGCGCAGGCGCTGCTCGCCACCTACGGTCAGGAGCGGCCGGAGGGACGGCCGTTGTGGCTGGGGTCGGTGAAGTCCAACATCGGGCACACCCAGGCGGCGGCCGGTGTGGCCGGTGTGATCAAGATGGTGTTGGCGCTGCAGCACGAGCAGTTGCCGCGCACCCTGCACGCCGAGGTGCCGTCGCCGCACGTGGACTGGTCCGCCGGTGAGGTGGAGCTGCTGACGGAGGCGGTGCCGTGGCCGGCCAACGGCCGGGTGCGCCGGGCGGGTGTGTCCTCGTTCGGCATCAGCGGCACCAATGCCCACGTGCTGCTGGAAGAGGCTCCCGTTGCGGCCCCAGCCGAGGACGGCGCCGACGTGGTCGAGCCGGCCGCTGCGCAACCGCTGGTCGAGACCGGTGCGGTCGGGGCCTGGTTGGTGTCGGGTCGGTCGGCCGAGGGGCTGACCGCGCAGGCGGGTCGGCTGTACGACTGGGTGTCGGCGCGGCCGGAGTTGGCGCCGGTGGATGTGGGGTGGTCGTTGGCGTCGACGCGGTCGGTGTTCGAGCACCGGGCGGTGGTGGTCGGCGGTGAGCGCGGGGAATTGGTGTCCGGGCTGCGGAGCTTGGCGGCTGGGGCGCCGTCGGGTTCGGTGGTGTCGGGGGTGGCACGGCCGGGTGCGCGGGTGGTGTTCGCGTTCGCGGGCCAGGGGTCGCAGTGGCTGGGTATGGGCCGGGAGTTGGCTGGGGTGAGCCCGGTGTTCGCGGCCCGGCTGGCGGAGTGCGAGGCGGCGCTGGCGCCGTATGTGGACTGGTCGTTGGACGATGTGCTGGCGGGGGCGGAGGGTGCGCCCGCGCTGGAGGCGGCGGATGTGGTGCAGCCGGCGCTGTGGGCGGTGATGGTGTCGCTGGCGGCGGTGTGGGAGGCCGCCGGTGTGGTGCCGGATGCGGTCGTCGGCCACTCGCAGGGGGAGATCGCGGCGGCGACGGTGGCCGGGATGCTGTCCCTGGATGACGGCGCGCGGGTGGTGGCGCTGCGTTCGCAGTCGTTGAAGGTGCTTGCGGGGCTGGGCGGGATGTTGTCGGTGAGCCGGTCGGCCGCTGTGGTGGAGGAGCGGATCGCCCGGTTCGGCGAGCGGCTCGCCTTGGCGGCGGTCAACGGGCCGGCGGCGGTGGTGGTTTCGGGTGAGCCGGACGCGCTGGAGGAGCTGAAGGCCGAGTTCGAGGCCGAGGGCGTGCGCGCCCGGATGGTCGCGGTGGACTACGCCTCGCACTCCGCCCAGGTGGACCGGTTGGAGGACGAGATCACCTCGGTCCTGTCGGGGATCGTTCCGCGTCGTGGTCGGGTGCCGATGGTGTCCGCGATGACCGGCCAGACGCTGACCGGTGAGGAGTTGGACGCCGCCTACTGGTACGCCAGCCTGCGGGCCACCGTCCACTTCGACCGCGCGGTCCGCACCTTGGCGAGCCAGAACTACCAGCTCTTCGTGGAGGTCACCCCCCACCCGGTGCTGCTGGGCGCGATGAACGACACCGTCGAGGAAGTCGCCCAGGCGGCCGGCCCGGGCGCGCTCGCGGCCGCCGTCTGCGGCACGCTACGCCGTGATGAGGGCGGTACGGACCGGCTGGTCACCTCGCTGGCCGAGGCGTTCGTCGCCGGTGCTGCCGTCGACTGGACGGCCGTGCTGCCCGCCGGCGAGCGGGTCGAGTTGCCGACCTATGCCTTCCAGCATGAGCGGTTCTGGCCGCGTGCGGCTGCGCCGGCTCTTGGTGGGGATGCGGTGTCGCTGGGTCTGGGTGCGGTTGGTCATCCGCTGCTGGGGGCGGCGGTTGAACTGGCCGGTGGTACGGGGCTGGTGTGCACGGGTCGGTTGTCGCTGCGGACGCATCCCTGGCTGGCCGATCACGCGGTGGGTGGTGTGGTGCTGTTGCCGGGTACCGGGTTCGTCGAGATGGCGGTGCGTGCTGGTGACCAGGTGGGCTGCGGCCTGCTGGAGGAGCTGACGCTCCAGGCGCCGCTGGTGCTGCCCGCCGACGGCTCCGGGGTTCAGGTGCAGGTGGTTGTCGCGGATGCCGATGCGGATGGGCGCCGGACGGTCGAGGTGTTCTCCCGCGTTGATGCGCAGCAGGCGTGGGTGCAGCATGCGAGTGGTTTCGTGGCTCCCGCCGGTGAGGTGGCGGTGGCGGAGGACGACTTCGCGGTGTGGCCTCCGCAGGGTGCCGTGGCGGTGGACGTCGCCGGGATGTACGAGGCGGGTGCGGGTGCGGCGTACGGGTACGGTCCGGCGTTCCAGGGGTTGCGGGCGGTGTGGCGCCGTGGTGGTGAGGTGTTCGCCGAGGTGGTGCTGCCGGAGTCGGTGGCGCAGGAGGCGGGGGCGTTCGGTCTGCATCCGGCGTTGCTGGACGGGGTGTTGCACGCCAGTGCCCTGGTCGGTGGGGGTGAGGAGGGCGAGCCGGGTCAGGTGCGGTTGCCGTTCGCCTGGACGGGTGTGGAGCTGCATGCGGCGGGTGCTTCTGTTCTGCGGGCGCGGTTGCGTCGTGATGCGCAGGGCGCTCTGGCGTTGACGGCGGCGGATGCGGCGGGTCAGCCGGTGGTGTCGGTGGCCTCGCTGATCACCCGGGCGGTGGCGGCCGACCAACTCGGGGCGCAGGGTGCTGGTTTGGCGGATGCGCTGTTCACCGTGGAGTGGGCTGCGATTGCCGGGGGCGAGGCCCCGGTCGGTGAGTGGGCGTTGGTGGGTGGTGACCGGTTCGGGCTGGTGGATGCGCTGGGCGCGGCTGGTGTGTCGGTGCGTTCCTTCGCCGCTCTGGGTGAGGTTGCGGCCGCGGTCGGGGCGGGGGAGTTGGAGCCTGCCCTGGTGTTGGTCTGTGCCGGCGGTCAGGAGGGTGCTGATCCGGCCGAGGGTGCTCGCCGGGCGACCGGTGAGGCTCTGGTCCTGGTGCAGGACTGGTTGGCCGAAGAGCGCCTGGAGGCAGCGCAGTTGGTGGTCGTCACCCGTGGCGGTGTGGCGGCTTCGGCGGGTGAGCGTGTGGCCGATCTGCCGGCTGCCGCGGTGTGGGGGTTGCTGCGTTCGGCGCAGTCGGAGAACCCCGGCCGGTTGGTCCTCGTCGACCTGCCTGCCACCGGTGACCAGGCCACGGCCGTGCTGCCGACGGCGCTGGCCGCCGGCGAACCGGAGGTCGCCATCCGCGGCAACGCGGCCCACGCACGCCGACTGACGCGTCCATCCCGCTCCCTGACGGCAGTTGAACAGCTGTCGGACTCGTTCGGCGGGCGGACGGCGCTGGTGACGGGTGGTACGGGCACGCTGGGTTCTCTGGTGGCCAGGCATCTGGTGGCCACCGGGCGGGCCGACGGGCTGGTGCTGACCAGCCGTTCGGGTCCGGCCGCAGCCGAAGTCGCGGTGCTGGCCGCCGAGTTGGCGCAGTCGGGTGCGTCGGTCGATGTCGTCGCCTGTGACACGGCGGAACGCGAGGCGCTGGCCGCGCTGCTCGCGGGCATCCCGGCCGAGCGTCCGCTGCGGACCGTGGTCCACACCGCCGGTGTCCTGGACGACGGCACGATCGCGTCGTTGGACCCGGAGCGGGTGGCGACCGTGATGCGGCCCAAGGCCGACGGCGCCTGGCACCTGCACGAGCTCACCCGGGACCTGGACCTGGAGCACTTCGTCCTGTTCTCCTCGGCCGCCGCGACGTTCGGCGTGCCCGGGCAGGGCAACTACGTCGCGGCCAACGCGTTCCTGGATGCACTGGCGGCCGACCGCCGGGCGGCGGGGCTGCCCGGGACGTCCCTCGCGTGGGGCCTGTGGGCGGACGTCAGCGGTCTGACCGGGCAGTTGACCGACGCCGAGCGCTCCCGGATGACCCGGAGCGGGAGCGCCGCACTGAGCGCGGCCGAGGGACTGGCGCTGATGGACCTGGCCATCGCCCGGGACGAGGCGGTGCTGGTGCCGGCCAAGCTGGACTTGGCCGGGCTGCGGGCGCAGGCCGCCCGCACTGGTGAAGTCCCGCCGCTGTGGCGGGCGTTGGCGGGCCGTCCGGCTCGGCGCAGTGCCGCCTCCGGCGGGGTGGGCGCGGACTCGCTGCGGCAGCAGCTCGCCGCGCTGTCGACCGCGGACGGTGACCAGTTGCTGCTGAGCCTGGTGCGCGCGCACGTCGCCGCCGTGCTGGGCCACGCCTCCGGCGACGCGGTGGAGCCGGGCCGGGCGTTCACCGACCTGGGCTTCGACTCGCTCACCGCCGTCCAGTTGCGCAACCGTCTCACCACGGCGACCGGCCTGCGGCTGCCCGCCACGCTGGTCTTCGACTACCCGAACCCGGCCGCCCTCGCGGGGCACCTGCGCGGACGGCTCGGCGGCGGGCCGACCGAGGGCGCGCAGGCCGCGGTCCCGGTCGGGGCGGCGGCTCACGACGAGCCGATCGCGATCGTCGGGATGAGCTGCCGGTTCCCGGGCGGGGTGACCGGCCCCGAGGACCTCTGGCGCATGATGGCCGACGGGCAGGACGCGATCTCGGCGTTCCCCGCCGACCGTGGCTGGGACCTGGAGGCCCTGTACGACCCGGACGCCGCGCACACCGGCACCTCGTACACCCAGGCGGGCGGGTTCGTGGAGGACGCGAGTGCCTTCGACGCCGGGTTCTTCGAGATCAGCCCGCGTGAGGCGCTGGCCATGGACCCGCAGCAGCGGCTGCTGCTGGAGCTGTCCTGGGAGGCCTTCGAGCGGGCCGGGATCGACCCCGCGTCCCTGCGCGGCAGTCAGACCGGCACGTTCGTGGGCGGGTACACGTCCGGCTACGAGATGAGCGTGCTGGCGCACGGCGGTGCCGAGGCCGAGGGTCACCTGATGACGGGCATCGCGACCAGCATCCTGTCCGGTCGGCTGGCCTACACGTTCGGCCTGGAGGGGCCGGCGGTGACGGTCGACACGGCGTGCTCGTCGGCGCTGGTGGCACTGCACCTGGCCGCGCAGGCGCTGCGGTCCGGCGAGTGCTCGATGGCGTTGGCCGCGGGCGTGACGATCATGGCCACGCCGGGGACCTTCGTCGAGTTCTCCCGTCAGCGCGGGCTCGCTCCGGACGGCCGCTGCAAGGCGTTCGCCGCGGCGGCGGACGGCACCGGCTTCGCCGAGGGCGCGGGCGTGCTGGTGGTCGAGCGGCTGTCGGACGCGCAGCGCAACGGCCACCAGGTGCTCGCCGTGCTGCGGGGCAGCGCCACCAACCAGGACGGCGCGTCGAACGGCCTGACCGCGCCCAACGGTCCCTCGCAGCAGCGGGTGATCCGGGCCGCGCTGGCCAATGCCGGCCTGCGGGCGGACGAGGTCGACGCGGTGGAGGCGCACGGCACGGGCACCAGGCTGGGCGACCCGATCGAGGCCCAGGCGCTGCTGGCCACCTACGGGCAGGACCGCGGGCAGGACCGGCCGCTCTGGCTGGGCTCGGTGAAGTCCAACATCGGGCACACCCAGGCCGCCGCCGGCATCGCCGGTGTGATCAAGATGGTGCTGGCCCTCCGTCACGGCCGCCTTCCCGCCACGCTGCACGTGGACGAGCCCACGCCGCACGTCGACTGGTCGGAGGGCCAGGTGCGGCTGCTGACCGAGCCGGTGCCGTGGCAGGCCAACGGCCGGGTGCGCCGGGCGGGCGTGTCCTCGTTCGGGATCAGCGGTACCAACGCGCACGTGATCCTCGAAGAGGCGCCCGCGCCGACCGGGGCCACCGGTCCCGTGGCGCCGTCGGCACCGCGGGCGGTGGTGCCGTGGGTGCTGTCCGGGCGGACCGCGGAGGCGCTGCGGGCACAGGCCGGGCGACTGCGCGAGTTCCTGGTCGACCGGCCGGAGGCGGACCCGGTGGACGTCGGGTTCTCCCTGGCCACCACACGCACGGTCTTCGACCAGCGGGCGGTCGTGCTGGGCGAGGACCGGGACGGGCTGCTCGCGGGTCTCGCCGTGGTCGCCGCGGGCGTGCCGACCAGGGACGTCCTGACCGGCACCGCGGCGGCGGGCCGCAAGCCGGTGTTCGTCTTCCCCGGCAGCGGGTCCGGGTGGCTCGGTTCGGCCGCCGCCCTGCTGGACGAGGCACCGGTCTTCGCGGCCCGGATCGCCGACTGCGAGCAGGCCCTGGCCCCTTACGTGGACTGGAAGTTGACCGAGGTGCTGCGCGAGGGGCCGGCCGGTCCGGCGCTCGACCGCCCCGACGTCCACCGGCCCGCGCTCTGGGCGGTGATGGTGTCGCTGGCCGCGTTGTGGCGCTCGGCGGGCGTGGACCCGGCCGCCGTGGCCGGTCACGCCGTGGGCGAGGTCGCGGCCGCGCAGGTGGCGGGCGTGCTGTCGCTGGCGGACGCGGCCAGGATCGCGGCGCTGACCGGACGTTCCCCGGCCGGGGCAGAGCGGGACCGGCGGGAACTCGCCGCCGTCCGCCCACGGGCGGGTGCGGTGCCGCTGTTCTCCACCCGGGCGATGGCCTGGGTCGAGGGCGCGGAGCTGGGCGCCGACCACTGGTGGGAAGGCCCGCAGGACGTCGTGCCGGTGGCGGAGTTGGTGGACGCCCTGGTCGACGGCGGCTGCACCGCCTTCGTCGAGGTCAGCCCCGACCCGGTGCTCACCGGGGCCATGGCCGGTGCCCTGGACGACAAGGGCTTGCGGGCCGCCACCACCGTCACCGGGACGCTGCGGAACGGGGAGCCGGGGCTGCGGTCGTGGACGGCCGGCCTGGCCGCCCTCCACGTCCACGGGGTCACCGTGGACTGGGCCGCGGTCCTGGGCCGCGGCAGCCGCGTCGAGCTGCCGACGTACGCCTTCCAGCGGCAGCACTACTGGCCGCAGCCGCCGACCCGCAGGCCCGACCCGGAACCGGCCGCGGCCGGCCCCGCCGCACCGGTCGAGCAGCGGTTCTGGGCGGCACTGGAGGGCGGGGACATGGCCGCCTTGGCCGAACTCATGGGCCTGGCCGAGCCGTTGCGCGCGGACATGCCGCTGGGCACGGTGCTGGGGCAGCTGTCGTCGTGGCGTCGGCGGGAGCGCGAACTCGCGCCGCTGGACGCTCCGCAGGGTGACGACGGAGCCCAGCCCGGGGCCCGGCAGCTCGCCTGGGTGCGGCAGTTGGCCGGCCTCTCCTCGGCCGAGCGGCAGGAGCTGATCCTCGACCTGGTGCGCCAGGAGATCGCCTCGTTGCTCGGCTACGCATCGGTCGACTCGGTGCGCCCGAACGGCGATGTCTTCGAGATGGGCATGAACTCCATGACGGCCGTTCAACTGCGGGAAAGCATCAGTGAGCTGACCGGCCTTAAGCTGCCTGAGGGCTTCGTCTATGACCTCTATCTGCCGGAAGCGATCGCGGAGTTCCTGCTCGGCGAGCTGACGGCGGCGCTCCGGGAAGGCACCGGGGGCCAGTGAGGGTTTCCCGGCGATCCGGCGCCGTGCGAGCGGCCGACCGGTTTTTCGAAGAACAGTTCCGCGGGCCGCACCGCCGGAACACCAGCCATCCGACTCCGAAGATGGGATGAGAAAGTGCCGAACGAGAACGCTTGGAGCGTCATAACCGCCCCCCCGTCGAAGTCCCTGATTCTCGGAATCGATTTCCCGGCGGCCGGACGCCGTGAGGCCGGGTTCGAGGACCTCGCCGGGAAGATGGGCGCGGCCTGGGCCGGTCACGGCTTCCTGCAGACCACGCCCCCGCCCGTCCGCCTGGCCGACCGGCCGGCCGGTGACTACTACACCGACTTCTGGCTGCGGGACGGCGCGTGGGACGAGTACGAGGTGGTGGCCGTGCTCGGCTACTGCGTCGGCGGCGTCTACGCGGGGGAGATCGCGGAGCGCCTGGCGCAGCGGCAGGGCAAGGCGCCCAAGGTGATCCTCTTCGACGCGCAGGTCACCGACCTGCAGCTGCTCGAATCGGAGATCCACAAGATGATCGGGCTGGCCGGCCCGGTCTTCTCCGCGGACGAGGCGGAGCACGCCCGCAAGCGGGCCGCCGAGATCGTCGGGACGCCGTCGATCGGCCTGATCGAAGCCGCCGTCGACATCGTGGACCTGTACCGCGAGATGGCGTCCATCGCGTTCCAGCGGATCGGTCTCTCCGACAGCCGCCGGGACGAGGTCGTCCGGCTCTTCGAGTCGTACATGACGTGGCTCTCCGCCGCCTCCCAGATCGATCCGAGCCGGGCCTGGGGCGGTTCGCTCTCGATCACCTCGTCCGACTACGCCGAACTGGAGAGGAGCGGGGCGGCCACGGTCGTCAACGCGACCAAGGTGCTCGGCCGGCGGATCGAACTGGAGATCGGCCACGTCGACCTCCTGCGCGACGA
Organism: Kitasatospora humi; assembly: GCF_020907985.1. GTDB lineage: Bacteria > Actinomycetota > Actinomycetes > Streptomycetales > Streptomycetaceae > Kitasatospora > Kitasatospora humi. Next base: position 13,171 of record NZ_JAJJPA010000069.1, read on the forward strand.
CTCCACGGTGCGCGCCCTGCTCGACAGCGCCGAATTCTGAGTGAGATGAAGACCTCGAGCAAAGAGAAGGCCCTCTGGCTGCTGGAGCAGCTGGTCCCGGGGACCGGGGTCAACAACCTGGGGCTCGGCCTCCAGGTCAGCGGCCGGCTCCGGCCGGACGCGCTCAGGGCGGCCCTGGCCATCGTGGCCGGCCGGTTCGAGGTGCTGCGGACCGTCTACCGCACGGCCGGGGCCGACCTGGTCAAGGAGGTCGTCCCCGCGGGCGAGTTCGCCGTGGAGATCGAGCCGCTCGACCTGTCGGGCGGCTCGCTGGAGGGGGACTTGACGGCGTTCGCCGACCGCCCCTTCCGGTTCGACGGGCGGCCCCTGGTCAGAGTCGGATTCGCCACTCACCCGGACGGCGACGTCCTGTGCGTGGCGGTGCACCACCTGGTGTTCGACATGGTCTCCGTCGGCCTCTTCCTCCAGGCGTTCATCCCGGTCTACGACGCGGTCGCGGCCGGGCGGCCGGTGCCGGCGCAGGCCACCGTGCCGGCCCCGGCCCTCGCCGAGCCCGAGCCGCGGCCCGCGGACCTGGCCTACTGGCGGGAGGTCCTGGAGGGCTTCCAGCCGGGCGGTCTCGACCTGTGGTGCGGAACCCCGCGCGGTCGGCAGCCGAAGCTGGCGGGTGAGAGTGCGAGCCGTGCCCTGTCCGCCGGGGCGCAGCAGGCCGTGGTGCAGCTGCAGCGCGCGGTCAGGGCGCCGCTCGGCGCGGTCATGCTGGCCGCGTACGCCGCCCTGCTCGCCTCGCACGGCGCCGGTCCCGACCTCGTCGTCGGCTCGCCGGTCAACGTCCGCGGGGCGAACACCGCCGCCATCGGCTACCACGTCAACGTCGTGCCGATCCGGATCCGGGTGGACCTCGCGGAGGGGTTCCGTGCCCTCGCGCGCCAGGCCCGGGACGCCTTCCTCGGGGCGATGGCGCACGCCGACACCCCGGTCGACGAGCTGACCGGGGAGCTCGCGGGGATCGGCACGTCCTGGCAGACCCAGCTCTTCCGGCACCTGTTCAACTTCCTGCCGCAGGCGCCGGCCGTCGAGCTGTCGGTCGACGGCATGGCGGCCCGGGTGCTGACGGTCGAGAACCCGCACAGCAAGTTCGACCTGGAGCTGGTCGGGTCGCCGTCCCGGGCGGAGGTCGTGTTCCGGTACTCCGAGACGCTGGCCCGCGCCGACGTCGAGGCGATGCTGGACCGGTTCGACGCGCTGCTGGTCGCGGCCGCGCAGGATCCGGACCGGCCGCTCGGCGAGACGGCGGGCTGGAGCGACGCCGACCGCCGGATCACCGGTCGGGCCCACGGGACCGCGGCCCCGACCGCGCACCCGACGGTGCTCGCGGCGTTCCGGTCCTGGGTGGCGCGCACCCCTGCCGCCCCGGCCGTGATCGACGGTGAACGAACCGTCAGCTACCGGCAGTTGGACGCGACAGCGGCCGCCGTCCGGGCGCTGCTGGCCGATGCCGGCGTCCGCGCGGGCGACACCGTGGCGGTCGCCGCCCCCCGGGGCGAGGCCATCGCCGCCGTCCTCGGCGTCTGGCGGGCCGGCGCCGTCTGTCTGCCGCTCGACCCCGGGCACGACCCGTCCTGGCTGACCCGGCAGCTCACCCACGCGCGGGTGAAGGCCGTCCTCACCGGGACCGGAGTCCAGCTGCCCGCCGACGACGACCTGCCCCCCGCCCTGCCGCTGGCCGACGCCCCCGCGCCCGGCCCCGCCGCACCGGAGGAGGCCGGTGAACCGACCGCGCCCGCCTGCCTGATCCACACCTGCGGGGAGGCCGGGCAGCCGGTCGCCACCGTGCTGAGCCACGCGGGCATCGCGGACACGGTCGGCCACTTCGCGGCCGAGCTCGGCGTCGGGCCCGGCAGCGGCGTGCCGGCCCTCGCCGCGCCCGCCACGTTCGACGCGCTCTTCGACGTCTTCCTGGCGCTGAGCGCGGGCGGCCACTGCGTCGTCGTGCCCGACGCGGCCCGGACCGACGCAGCCGCGCTGCGCAGTGCCGCCGGCCGGCACGACGTGACCGTCGCCGTGGTCCCGCCGGGCACCCCGGCCCGCATCCTGGCGGACCTGGCCGACCAGCTGCCGGGCCTGACCGTGCTGGCCGACGGCGACGAGCTGTCCGCCGGGACGGCGGGCCGGCTGCTCGCGGCCGGCTGCCGGCTGCACTGCGGCTACGGCACCCCGCAGACCACCGGCTGGGCACTGTCCGGGCGGCTGGACGACCCCGACGAACCGCCCCGGGGTCGGCCGGTCGCCAACACCCGGGCCTACGTCGCCGCCCCCGACGGGCGCGAACTGCCCATCGGCCTGCGCGGTGAACTCCGCCTAGCCGGGACCGGGTTGGCGCTGAGCGACCCGGACGACCCGGCGTTCCCGACCGACCCCCGGTACGGGCGTCACCACCGCACCGGGGAGCTCGCCCGCCGGCGGCCCGACGGAACGGTCGAATGGCTCGGCCGGATGGACCGCCAGGTCGCCACCGGTGACGGCCCGGTCGACCTCGGCCACGTCGAGGCCGTCCTGCTCGGCCACCCCGGGGTGACCGCGGCCGCGGCTCTGGCCGTGCCGCAGCCCGGCGGCGGGGACACCGTCGTCGCCTTCGCCGAGACGCCCATGCCCACGCCCACGTCCACGGATGCGGATGCGGCCGCCGACGGCCCCGCCGCACCCGGCGTCCCCGGGCAGGTCGTCCGCCTGGCCGAGCTGCCCAGGACACCCGACGGCCGTCCCGACCGCGACGCCCTCCTGGCGATCGCCCGGAAGGCACTCGACCAGGGCACCGACCAGCAGGACCAAGCGGCGGACGACGCACTCGTCCGCGACCTCGTCGAGATCTGGGGGCAGCTGCTCACCGTCGAGGCGACGGCACAGACGGACTTCTTCGCCTCCGGCGGCCACTCACTGCTCGCGGCCGTCCTGGCGCAGAAGATCGAAGAACTCACCGGCACGTCCCTTGAGCTCGGCGAGGTGTTCAAGCACCCGACGCCCACCGCTCTCGCCGCGCGGCTGCGCGCCTGACGAGCGGATCACGGCACGCCGCGCCGCCATGACCTGACCGGTCCTCAGGAACCGGCTCACGACACCGCAGGGAAGAATCCATGACTGCTTTTGAGGAGCACCGCCTCGCCATCGTCGGCGCCGGCGTGATGGGCACCAACATCTCGGCGCTCGCCCTCGGCCACGGCGTCTCCGTCGTCCTGGTCGACGTCGACGAGACCGTGCTGGAAACGGCGCGGCAGACCATCGCGCAGAAGCTGCGACACGCCCAGCTCATGGGCGTGCTGCCGGCGGACCGCCCGCAGGGCACGCTGACCACCAGCGTCGCCCTCGAGGACATCGCCGACGCCACCACCGTCATCGAGGCCGTCACCGAGATCGACAAGGTCAAGCAGGAGGTGCTCGCCGCGGCCTCCCGCCTCGTGTCGCCCGGCACGACCCTGATCTCCAACACCTCGTGCATCCCGATCGACGAGATGGCCGACTGGACCGTGCGCCCCGAGGACCTCGTCGGCGTGCACTTCATGAACCCCTCCTACATGATCAAGATGGTCGAGGTCATCCGCGGCCCGCGCACCGAGCCCGCCGTCCTGGAGCAGGCCCTGGAGCTGCTCGCCGTCCTCGGCCGCGAGGCCCTGGTGGTCGACGACTCGGCCGGCTTCGTGATCAACCGCCTGCTGCACCCGTTGATCAACACCGCGGCCATGCTCGTCCAGGAAGGCGTCGCCTCCGTGGAGGTCGTCGACGGCCTGCTGGAGGGCTGCCTCGGACACTCCACCGGCCCGCTGCGCACCGGCGACCTCATCGGCCTGGAGAACCTCGTCGACTCGCTCAACGTGCTCTACGAGCGCCGGGGCGACGAAAGCTGCCGCCCCTGTGACCTGCTGCTCGCCAAGGTGCGGGACGGCCACCTCGGCCGGAAGACCGGCCGGGGCTTCTACGACTACGGAAAGGTCGCGTCATGACCGTCCACGCGGACAACACCCCGCTGACCGCTGAGACCCTGCAGAAGGAGATCCTCGCCTTCCTCACCGAGCGCATCAAGACCGACGTCGAGCTCGACCAGGACCTCTTCGCGTCCGGTGTCGTCTCCTCCATGTTCGCGATGCAGCTCGTCGTCCACCTCGAGGACGCGTACGACATCGCCATCGTCGGCGCCGACCTCAAGCTCGACAACTTCCGCACCGTGGTCGGCATGTCCAACCTCGTGCTGCGCCTGAAGGGCGACCCGGAAGCGGCCGGGAATGCCTGACCGACTCGCCGACGAGCGCGCCTTCATCGGCGGGCTCGTCGGCGCCCAGGCGGCCGCCTGGGACGTCACGGGCGAACTGCCCACCGACCTGCTGCGCACCCTGGGGGCCAAGGGCCTGCTGTGCGCGCAGGTCCCGGCGTCCTACGGCGGTCCCGGGCTCAGCAGCCGGGAGAACGGCGAACTCACCGCGTACGTCGGGAGCCTGTGCAGCTCCCTGCGGTCCATCATGACCTCGCAGGGCATCGCCGCCTGGACCATCCAGCGCTTCGGTGACCGGGACCAACGGAAGGCCTTCCTCGGGGAGCTGACCAGCGGGAAGCTCACCGCGGTGGGCTTCAGCGAGCCGGGCGCCGGCAGCGACCTGGCGGCCATGCAGACCCGGATCAAGGTCGACGGGGACGGCTTCGTCATCGACGGCGAGAAGAAGTGGGTCACCGGCACCCGCTACGCCGACTTCGTCCTGATCATCGGCCGGCACGGGGACGGCGAGGGCGCCGCCGCCGCGATCGTCCCCGTGGACGCACCGGGCGTGCAGATCGAGTTGGTGCCCCATCCGATGGGCTGCCGGGCCGCCGGCCACGCCAACATCCGCCTCGACAACGTCCGACTGCCGGCGACCCACGTGCTGGGCGGCGGCGGGCAGCCGCTGTCGATGCTGTTCACGACCGCGCTCTCCTACGGGCGCGTGTCCATCGCCTGGGGCTGCGTCGGCATCCTCCAGGCCTGCCTGAGCGCCGCCACCCGGCACGCGAAGCACCGGCACCAGGGCGGCGTGGCGCTCGCCGAGCACCAGCTCGTCCGCGGGCACCTCGCGGAACTGCTCATCGCCGAGCAGGTCTCGCTCCGCGCCTGCGAACACGCCAGTGACCAATGGGACTGCGCCGCACCGGACATGGGCCTGATGGCGGTCCTCGCCAAGCACGTCAGCGCGGGCCACGCCGCCCGGGGCGCCGCCACCGCGGTCCAGCTCCTCGGGTCGGCCGGCTCCGCGGACGGGCACGTGGTGGCCCGTGCGTTCCGGGACGCGAAGCTCATGGAGCTGATCGAAGGCAGCAACGAGATCTGCCAGTTGATCCTGGCGGACCACGCCCTGTCGCTTTCCGACTGACGTCCGTCCGACCGAAGTCCGAACCGAAGTCCGACCGAAGCTGGTAGGAGAAACCCCGTGGCTGAGAAGCCAACCCTCGTGAAGTGCCTGGTCTGGGACCTGGACAACACCGTCTGGGACGGTACTTTGCTGGAGGACCCGAACGTCGAACTGTTCCCCGGCATCCGTGACACCATCGTCGAGCTGGACTCCCGGGGAGTCCTGCACTCGGTCTCCAGCAAGAACGACCACGACCTCGCCTGGAAGCGCCTCGAAGAGCTGGGCCTCGCCGAGTACTTCGTGCACCCCCAGATCGGGTGGGGGCGCAAGTCCGACGCGGTCAAGCTGATCGCCGAACGGCTGAACTTCGCCGAGAAGACCATCGCGTTCATCGACGACCTGCCCACCGAGCGCGCCGAGGTGAACTACCACGCGCCCGACGTCCGCTGCTACCCGGCCGACCGGGCGGGCGAGTTGACCGGCCTGCCCGAGTTCAGCCCCGAGATCATCACCGTCGACTCCCGGCGCCGCCGCGAGATGTACCAGGCCGGCTTCCGCCGGGACGCCGAGAAGGACACCTTCAACGGCCCCGACGAGGAGTTCCTCCGCACCCTCGACCTCGTGATGACGATCAAGCGAGCCGACGAGGAGGACATCTCCCGGGTCGAAGAACTGACCCTGCGCACCAGCCAGATGAACGCGACCGGCGTCCACTACTCCGACGCCGCGCTGCGCGCCCTGCTGGCCGACCCGGACCACGAGGTCCTCACCGTCACCCTCACCGACCGGTTCGGTCCGCACGGCGCCGTGGGCGTGCTCCTGCTGGAGCGCCACCCGGAGCTGTGGCACCTCAAGCTCCTCGCGACCTCGTGCCGCGTGGTGACCTTCGGTGCCGGTGCGGTCATCCTCAACTGGCTGATCGACCAGGCGGCCCAGGCCGGCGTGCACCTCGTGGCCGACTTCAAGCAGACCGAGCGCAACCGCATGATGGACATCGCGTACCGGTTCGCGGGCTTCGCCAACGAGCCGTGCGCCTGCCTGGCCGTGCTCGGCGAGCCCGTCGGGGACGGCGTCCAGCGCCTGCACCTGCTCGCCGACCGGCGCGAGGGGCCCACGACGATGCGGCTCACCTCGCCCGAACTGGCCGCGGCCGCGGCCGTGGAGGACGCCGTCGCCTGACGGTCGGGAACGCCGGGTGCCCGGCTGTTCGGAAAGGCGCGCCGCTCAACCGGCGCGCCTTTCACGGTTGAACACGTGTTTTTCCGGGTGGGGCGACTCATATCCTGACCGTCGGGGCTCCGGTGGGCCGTTTGTTCCATCCTCCTTGTGCCGCCCTTCCGTTCAGCCCCTCTGTTCAGCCCTTTCGCGTTGCTGTTCCGCCTTGGCTGAAAGACCTTCGACCAGGTATCGAACTCCCGACCTCCCGAATGCCGAGGGATTTGTGAACGAGACTGATGGGCCGGCCCTGACGGAATTCGGCGCAGCCGGTGCGGAGCCGTTGGCGATCGTCGGCATGAGCTGCCGCTACCCCGGCGGGGTCCGTTCGCCCGAGGACCTGTGGAGCCTGCTGGCCGAGCGGCGGAACGCCCTCTCCGACTTCCCCGCGGACCGGAACTGGAACCTCGAATCCCTGTACGGCGCAGACCCGGAGAGCGCCGGGAAGACCTACCTCACCCGGGGCGGCTTCCTCGACGACGCCGCCGGATTCGACGCCGGCTTCTTCGGCATCCCACCGCGTGAGGCCGTGGCGATGGACCCGCAGCAGCGGCTGCTGCTGGAGACCTCCTGGGAGGCCCTGGAGCGCGCCGGCATCACCCCGTCCGCGATCCGGGGCACCCGGACCGGCGTCTTCGTGGGCGCCGAGCCCAGGGAGTACGGCCCCCGGCTGCAGGAGGCGCCGCAAGGCCTGAAGGGCTACCTGCTCACCGGCACGACGACCAGCGTGATGTCCGGCCGCATCTCGTACCTGCTCGGGCTGCACGGGCCGTCGCTCACGGTCGACACCTCCGCCTCCAGCTCCCTGGTCGCCATCCACCTCGCCGTGCAGGCCCTGCGGTCCGGCGAGTGCTCGCTGGCGCTCGCCGGCGGCGTGTCCGTGATGGCCACCCCGGGCAACTTCGTGGCGTTCAGCGGGCTCCGGGCGCTGTCCTCGGACGGCGTGTGCCGCCCCTTCTCGGCCGACGCCAACGGGACCGTGTGGTCGGAGGGCGTCGGTCTGATCGTCCTGGAGCGCCTGTCCGACGCCGTGCGCAACGGCCACTCCGTGCTGGCCGTGCTGCGCGGCTCGGCGATCAACTCCGACGGGACCAGCGACGGCCTGACCGCCCCCAACGGCCGGGCGCAGCAGGCCGTCATCCGCCGCGCACTGGCGAACGCGCGCCTGACGGCCGCCGACGTGGACGCGGTGGAGGCGCACGGCACGGGGACCCGACTCGGCGACCCGATCGAGGCGCAGGCGCTGCTCGCCACCTACGGCCAGGACCGGCCCGCGGACCGGCCGCTGTGGCTGGGGTCGGTCAAGTCCAACATCGGGCACACCCAGGCCGCCGCCGGTGTGGCCGGTGTGATCAAGATGGTGCTGGCCCTGCAGCACGGCGAGCTGCCCGCGATGCTGCACGCGGACGACCCGTCACCGCACGTGGACTGGGCGTCGGGCGAGGTGCGGCTGCTGGCGGAGCCGAAGCCCTGGCCGGCCGGGGAGCATGCGCGACGTGCCGGTGTGTCGGCGTTCGGACTCAGCGGGACCAACGTCCACGTCATCCTGGAGGAAGCGCCGGCCGGTGAGTCCGCCGGGGCCCGGGAGACGGTTCCGGTGCTGTCGGGTGCCGGTGCGTGGGCGGTGTCGGGCCGGTCGGCGGAGGCGCTGGCGGGACAGGCGGACCGACTGGGCGCGTGGGTCTGCGCGCGGCCGGAGCTGGAACCGGCGGACGTGGCATGGTCGCTGGCGGCCACGCGGTCGGTGTTCGAGCACCGGGCCGTGGTGGTGGGTGGTGACCGCGCGGCGCTGGTGGCCGGGCTGGAGAGCCTGGCGGCGGGTGCCTCCGCCGGGTCGGTGGTGTCGGGCGTGGCCCGGTCCGATGCGCGCCCGGTGTTCGTCTTCCCGGGCCAGGGTTCGCAGTGGCTGGGTATGGGCCGGGAGTTGGCTGCGGTGAGCCCGGTGTTCGCGGCCCGGCTGGCGGAGTGTGCGCAGGCCCTGGAGCCGTACCTGGACTGGTCGTTGGGTGATGTGCTGGCGGGGGCGGAGGGTGCGCCCGCGCTGGAGGCGGCGGATGTGGTGCAGCCGGCGTTGTGGGCGGTGATGGTGTCTTTGGCGGCGGTGTGGGAGGCCGCCGGTGTGGCCCCCGAGGCGGTGATCGGTCACTCGCAGGGGGAGATCGCGGCGGCGACGGTGGCCGGGATGCTGTCCCTGGAGGACGGCGCGCGGGTGGTGGCGCTGCGCTCGCAGTCGCTGAAGGTCCTCGCGGGACTGGGCGGCATGCTGTCGGTGAGCCGGTCGGCCGCCGTGGTGGAGGAGCGGATCGCCCGGTTCGGCGAGCGGCTCGCCTTGGCGGCGGTCAACGGCCCGGCCGCGGTGGTGGTTTCGGGCGAGCCGGACGCGCTGGAGGAGTTGAAGGCCGAGTTCGAGGCCGAGGGCGTGCGCGCCCGGATGGTCGCGGTGGACTACGCCTCGCACTCCGCCCAGGTCGAGCGCCTGGAGCAGGAGATCACCTCCGTACTGGCGGATGTGACGCCGCGCCAGGGACGGGTGCCGATGGTGTCGGCGATGACCGGCCAGACGCTGACCGGTGAGGAGTTGGACGCCGCCTACTGGTACGCCAGTCTGCGGGCCACCGTCCACTTCGACCGCGCGGTGCGCACCTTGGCCGGTCAGGGCCACCGGGTGTTCGTCGAGGTCTCCCCGCACCCGGTGTTGCTGGGTGCGATGACCGAGTCGCTGGAGGAGGCCACCCAGGCGGCCGGCCCGGGCGCCGTGCCCGCCGCCGTCTGCGGCACGCTGCGCCGCGACGACGGCGGCGCGATCCGGCTGACCACCTCGCTGGCCGAGGCGTTCGTCGCCGGTGCCGCCGTCGACTGGACGGCCGTGCTCCCGGCCGGCGAGCGGGTCGACCTGCCGACCTACGCCTTCCAGCATGACCGCTTCTGGCTCGACAGCGGCGTGTCGTCGCAGGTGATGGAGCTGCCGCAGTCGGTCGGCGGCACGGCCGAGGCGGCCCCGCCGGACTCCGCCACCGGATTGCTGCGGCAGCTCGTGGGTCGACCGGAGCCCGAGCAGGACCAGATGCTACTCGACCTGATCACCACGCACGCCGCGGCCGTCCTCGGCCACGCCTCCCCACAGGCGCTCGACCCCGCACACACCTTCAAGGACTTCGGGTTCGACTCGGTGACCGGCGTCGATCTGCGCAACCGGCTGAGCACCGCGCTCGCCATGCGGCTGCCCACCACCCTGATCTACGACTACCCGACCCCCATGGCACTGTGCGCCTTCGTGCGGGCGGAAGCGCTGGGGCACGCGGACGAGCCCGCGGCCCAGGGGCCGGTGGGCGCGGGGGCCGACGAGCCGATCGCGATCGTGGCGATGAGCTGCCGCCTCCCCGGCGACGTCAGCGCCCCGGAGCAGCTGTGGGAGCTGCTGGCCGCCGGTGGCGACGCCGTCGGCGCGCTCCCCACCGACCGCGGCTGGGACCTGTCCCAGCTCTTCGACCTGGACGCGGAGCGGGCTGGCACCTTCTACACGCGCGGCGGCGGATTCATCACGGGGGCGGGGGAGTTCGACGCCGCCTTCTTCGGGATCAGCCCGCGTGAGGCGCTGGCGATGGACCCCCAGCAGCGCCTGCTCCTCGAACTCTCCTGGGAGGCGTTCGAGCGGGCCGGCATCGACCCTAGGCAGCTGCGCGGCTCGGCGACCGGCGTCTTCGTGGGCGCGTCCTCGTCCGGATACGGCGCCAACGCGCCCGAGGACCTCGAGGGCCATCTGCAGTCGGGCATCGCCCCCAGCGTGATCTCGGGCCGGGTGGCCTACGCGCTCGGCCTCGAAGGCCCCGCCCTGACGGTCGACACCGCGTGCTCCTCGTCGCTGGTCGCCCTGCACCTCGCGGGCCAGGCCCTGCGGTCGGGCGAGTGCTCGCTGGCCCTGGCGGGCGGCGTCACCGTGCACGCCACCACGTCGTGGCTCGCCTGGTTCAGCCGCCAGCAGGGGCTCGCGGCGGACGGCCGCTGCAAGGCGTACTCGGAGCAGGCCGACGGCATGGGCATGGCCGAGGGTGCCGGCCTGGTCGTGCTGGAGCGGCTGTCGGACGCGCGGCGGCTCGGCCACAAGGTGCTGGCGGTGATGCGCGGCTCGGCGGTGAACCAGGACGGTGCGTCGAATGGTTTGACGGCGCCGAACGGGCCGTCGCAGCAGCGGGTGATCCGGGCGGCGCTGGCGAACGCGCGCCTGTCCGCGAGCGACGTGGATGTGGTCGAGGGCCATGGCACGGGCACCCGGCTGGGTGATCCGATCGAGGCGCAGGCACTGCTGGCGACCTACGGCCAGGGGCGGCCGGCGGACCGGCCGTTGCTGCTCGGTTCGCTGAAGTCCAACATCGGGCACACCCAGTGGTCCTCGGGTGTCGCAGGCGTCATCAAGATGGTGCTGGCGTTGCAGCACGAGCAGCTGCCGAAGACGCTGCACGCCGAGCAGCCCTCCACGCACGTGGACTGGGACGCGGGTGCGGTGCGACTGGCGACGTCGGCGGTGTCGTGGCCGCACTCGGACGAGCGTCCGCGGCGTGCGGGGGTGTCGTCGTTCGGCATCAGTGGCACCAACGCGCACGTGATCATCGAGCAGGCGCCCGAGCAGGAGGCTCCGGTCTCCGGTGGTGGTGGTGTGGTGCTGCCGGTGGTGCCGTGGGTGGTGTCGGGGCGTTCGGCGGCGGGTCTCGCGGGGCAGGCGGAGCGGTTGGCGGGTTTCGTGCAGGGCCGGGATGTGGACGCTGCCGGTGTGGGTTGGTCGTTGGCGACGTCGCGGGCGGCGTTGGAGCACCGGGCTGTGGTGATGGGTGCGGATCGCGACGAACTGGCGGCCGGGTTGGGGGCGTTGGCCGAGGGGCGTGAGGTGCCGGGTGTGGTCTCCGGCGTTGTGGGGGGCGTGGGCAAGGTCGGGTTCGTGTTCACCGGGCAGGGTGCCCAGCGGGTGGGGATGGGCCAGGGGTTGTACGCGGCGTTCCCGGTGTTCGCGCAGGCCTTCGACGCGGTGTGTGCGGGGCTGGCCGAGCATCTGGACGGTTCGCTGGCGGCGGTGGTGCGCGGTGAGGTTGAGGGTGGGGGTCGGATTGATGACACGGGGTGGGCGCAGCCGGCCCTGTTCGCCATTGAGGTGGCGTTGTTCCGGTTGTTGGAGTCGTGGGGTGTGTCGCCGCAGGTGGTGGCGGGGCATTCGATCGGTGAGTTGGCGGCTGCGCATGTGGCTGGGGTGTGGTCGTTGGAGGACGCGTGTGCGGTGGTTGCCGCGCGGGGTCGGTTGATGCAGCAGTTGCCGTCTGGTGGGGCGATGGTGGCGGTGGAGGCGACGGAGGCGGAGGTTGTCGCGGCGATCGGGGGCCGTCCGGGTGTGGGTGTTGCGGCGGTGAACGGTCCGAGGGCTGTGGTGGTTTCCGGTGTCGAGGAGGAAGTCCTCGCGGCTGTCGCGGAGTTGGCTGCGGGTGGGGCGCGGACCAAGCGGTTGCAGGTTTCGCACGCGTTCCATTCGCCGTTGATGGAACCGATGTTGGAGGAGTTCGCGCGGGTCGTGGCCTCGGTCGCCTACCGGACACCCAAGCTCACTGTCGTGTCCGCGTTGACCGGTGAGCCGGTGACGGACGAGGTCACGGACCCGGCGTACTGGGTGAAGCACGTCCGCGAGGCCGTCCGCTTCAGCGACGCCGCGAACGCTCTACGCACCAGCGGTGTTCGCACATTCATCGAGATCGGCCCCGACGGCGTCCTGTCCGGCATGGGCCCCCAAACCCGCCCCGACACCGACGCCGAAACGGCCGACGAACTCTGGCTCCCGCTACTGCGCCGGGGCCGGGACGAACCCCGCGCGCTGCTCACCGCGCTCGCCAAGGTGTTCGTACGCGGTCTGGCCGTTGAGTGGGAGAAGGTATTCGCAGGCACCGGTGCCCAGCGCGTCGACCTGCCCACCTACGCCTTCCAACGGCAGCACTACTGGCTGACCCCCGCTCTCGGCAGCCGTGCCGAGGACCTCGGCCTGGAGACCCCCGGCCACCCGTTGCTGGGCGCGGCGGTGACGCTGCCCGCCAGTGACGGCCTGGTGCTGACCGGGCGGTTGTTGCTGGCCCGGCAGCCGTGGCTGGCCGATCACGTGGTCGCCGGCCAGGTGGTGGTACCCGGGGCCGCGTTGGTCGAGATGGCGGTGCGGGCCGGTGACGAGGCCGGTTGCGGCCGGGTCGAGGAACTGGTCATCGAGGCGCCCCTGGTGCTCCCGGCCCAGGGCGGCGTCCGGGTGCAGGTCACGGTGGACGGGCCGGACGCGTCCGGCCGCCGGGAAGTGGCGGTGTACGCCCGGGCCGAGGAGGCCGAACCCCAGGGGGAGTGGACCCGTCATGCGGTCGGCGCGCTGGCCTCGGCCGGCACGGCGGCCGACGGCGATGCGGACACCGACTTCACGCAGTGGCCCCCGGCCGGTGCCGAGGCCGTGGACCTGGACGACTTCTACCCGGCGCTGGCCGGGAGCGGGCTCTCCTACGGCCCCGTCTTCCAAGGCCTGCGCGCGGCCTGGCAGCGCGGCGAGGAGCTCTTCGCCGAGGTGGCGCTGCCGGACGGCGTGAGTGCCACCGAGTTCGGCCTGCACCCCGCCCTGCTGGACGCCGCCCTGCACGTGATCGTGGGCACGGGCGACCGCCGCGACCGGCTGGAGGTCCCGTTCTCCTGGGGGAACGTCGAGCTGCACGCCACGGGGGCCGCTGTGGCCCGCGTCCGGGTGGCCCCGGAGCGGACCGGCGACGCCGTGGCACTGACCCTGGCCGACGCCACCGGTGCGTTGGTCGCCTCCATCGGCTCGCTCGTCCTGCGGCCCTTCGCGGCCTCGGCGGCACCGGCCCGTGACGAACTGTTCGGGGTGGAGTGGGTCCCGGCCGCGGCGGGCTCCGACGAGCCGACCGGCCGGTGGGCCGTGCTCGGGGGTGAATTGGCCGGCGCCGACTCGTACGCCGACCTGGCGGCCCTGCTGACGGCCGTCGGCGAGGGTGGGACCGTCCCCGAGGTCGTGGTGGCGCGGGCCGTGCCCGAGCCGGATGCCGACGGTGTCCCGGGCGCGGCGCGCGGTGTCACGGCCGGCGCGCTGGGGCTGGTGCAGGAGTGGCTGGCCGCGGACGCGCTGTCCGGCTCTCGGCTGGTGGTGGTGACCGAGCGCGCCGTGGACGCCGGCCCCGAGGCGCCGATCGAGGTCACGGCGGCGCCCGTCTGGGGTCTCGTCCGGGTGGCGCAGTCGGAGAACCCGGGCGCGCTGGTGCTGGCCGACGTGGACGACGCGTCCGCCGCCGAGGTCGTGCAGTGGCTGCGGGCAGGCGTGGCCACCGGCGAGCCGCAGTTCGCCGTGCGGGCCGGCCAGCTGCGGGTGCCGCGCCTGGCACGCGTCGCGCAGGGGCTGCCGGTTCCCGCGGAGCGGGTGTGGGGCCTGGACTTCCACGAGCGCGGCACGCTGGAGAACCTCACCCTGGTGGGCGCCGACGAGACGGGTGCGCTGGGCGCCGGCCAGGTGCGGGTCGCGCTGCGCGCGGCCGGCGTGAACTTCCGCGACGTGCTGAACGTGCTGGACATGTATCCCGGCGACGCGGGCCGGCTGGGCCTGGAGGGCGCCGGCGTGGTGCTGGAGGTCGGTCCGGGCGTGACCGGGTTCCGGCCGGGCGATGCGGTGATGGGCCTGTTCACGGGCGCGTTCACCACGGAGGCCGTGACCGACCAGCGGCTGCTGGCGCCGGTGCCGTCCGGGTGGACGGTGGCGGAGGCGGCCGGTGCGTCGCTGGTGTACCTGACCGCCTGGTACGCGCTGGTGGAGCTGGCCGGCCTGCAGCGGGACGAGCGCGTGCTGATCCACGCGGCCGCCGGTGGCGTGGGCATCGCGGCGGTGCAGTTGGCCCGGCACCTGGGTGCGGAGGTCTTCGCGACCGCGTCGCCGGCCAAGTGGGCGGCGGTGCGCGAACTGGGCGTCGGGGCGTCGCACATCGCGTCCTCCCGCACCACGGACTTCGAGGCGGCCTTCCGCGCCGAATCCGGTGGCCACGGGGTGGACGTGGTGCTGGACTCCCTGGCCGGGGAGTTCGTGGACGCCTCGCTCCGGCTGACCCGTGCCGGTGGCCGGTTCGTCGAGATGGGCAAGACCGACGTGCGCGAGCCGGAGCAGGTTCGGCGTGACCACGGGGTCACCTACCAGGCGTTCGACCTGCTGGACCTGGACCCGGACGCGATCGGCCGGATGCTGCGGGAGCTGAGCCGACTGTTCGCGGCCGGTGCGTTGCGCCCGCTGCCGGTGGCGTGCTGGGACGTGCGCCGTGCGGTGGACGCGTTCCGGTTCCTGAGCCAGGCACGTCACATCGGCAAGGCCGTCCTCACCCTGCCCGTGGTGGCCGACCGCGCGGGCACCGTGCTGGTGACGGGCGCGTCCGGCGCGCTGGGCGGGCTGGTGGCCCGCCACCTGGCCGAGACGGGCAAGGCCGGCCGGCTGGTTCTCGTCTCACGTCGGGGCATCGAGGCGTCGGGGATGCCCGAACTCGTGGCCGACCTGGAGGGGTTGGGTGTCGAGGTCACGGTGGCGGCCTGTGACGTCGCCGACCGTGGCGAGCTGGCCGGTGTGCTGGCCGGCGTGCCGCTGACGGGTGTCGTCCACGCGGCCGGGGCCGTGGACGACGGGCTGGCCACGGCGCTCTCGCCGGAGCGGGTGGCGGCGGTGATGCGGCCGAAGGTCGACGCGGCGTGGCACCTGCACGAGTTGACCCGCGACCTCGACCTGGACACCTTCGTCCTGTTCTCCTCGATCGCCGGCGTCTGGGGCAACCCCGGACAGGCCAACTACGCGGCCGGTAACACCTTCCTGGACGCACTGGCCGCGTCCCGCCGCCGGGCCGGTCTGCCCGCGGCGTCCCTGGTGTGGGGTCCGTGGGAACACGGCATGACCGCGAAGCTCGACCGGGCGGACTGGCAGCGGATGTCCCGCCAGGGCCTGAAGCCGCTGCCCGCCTCCGACGGCCTTGCCATGCTGGACGCGGCCGCCCGGGCCGCCGACCCCATGGTGGTCACGGCCAAGCTGGACCTTGCCGCGCTGCGGCGCTCCGACAAGGTCCCGTCATTCCTGTCCGGCCTGGTCCGTGGCGGCCAGGCGGGCTCACCCGCCCGTCGCACGGCCGGCGCTCCGGCCGCCGACGCCCGGAACGCGCTGGGCGCCCGGCTGCTCGCGCTCGGCCCAGCCGAGCGGATGGAGACCGTCCTCGACCTGGTGGCGGCTCAGGCCGCCCTGGTGCTGGGCATGGCCGGCCCCGAGAGTGTCGAGGCCGGCCGGGCGTTCCGCGACGCCGGCTTCGACTCGCTGACGTCCGTCGAGCTGCGCAACCGGATGAACACCGTGACGGGTCTGCGCCTGCCGGCCACGGCGGTCTTCGACTACCCGACGCCGGCGGCCCTGGCCGGGTTCGTGCTGAGCGGGCTGATCGGTGAGGGTGAGGCGGCAACCGCGGGGGCCGGTCTTCCGGCGGCCGGCGGCGGCGTCGCCGCCGACGAGGACCGCGTGGTCATCGTGGGCATGGGCTGCCGGTTCCCCGGCGGCGTGTCCTCACCGGAGGAGTTCTGGGAGCTGGTCGCGGCGCGCGGGGACGCGGTCGGACCGTTCCCCACGGACCGCGGCTGGCCCGCGGACGTCCACGATCCGGACCCGGAGGCAGTGGGCAAGAGCCTGTCGGGCGAGGGCGGATTCCTCTACGACGCGGGGGAGTTCGACGCGGAGTTCTTCGGGATCAGTCCGCGTGAGGCGGTCGCGATGGATCCGCAGCAGCGGTTGCTGCTGGAGACGTCGTGGGAGGCGTTGGAGGACGCGGGAATCGATCCGACGGCGTTGCGGGGCAGCGCGACGGGTGTGTTCGCGGGGCTGATCTACCACGACTACCTGCCGTTCGGCGCAGCGTCCGAGACCGTCGAGGGCTACGCCGGCACCGGCGGATCGGGTGGTGTCGCGTCC